>CAYLIE010000001.1:0-259323 GCA_964383935.1 uncultured Anaerolineales bacterium
TCTCGATGAGTTAACGATTATCTGCAAAGTAAGATTTTAGACGAGTCAATGCCGGAACTTGACATCTCAAATCGACAGGGGTATCCTTTCTTCGATTTTGGGGCGGAGTTGACTTTGTTCAAACATATCTTGAAAGCCAGCATACTTCTATTATTTCTTTTCCTAGTCGCCTGCAGCGAGCCCCCTTCCGAGGGAGTGATGCCTGAACCGGTGGTGACCCCGACGCCCACCAGGGAGTTCAACCCTCTAACAGCGACGCCCTTCCCCATCCTGACCCCTGAGGCCCATAAGAGTTTCATCCCTCTAGCGGTCGTCTCGGAAGGGAGCGAGAGGCCCCGAGGGAACCCCTCGACCTCCACCCCGCGGGGCCTGGTGCGAGACCTGACACTCTCCTTTTCCCCCACCCCAACCGCTACGCCCACAGCGATAAGAGATCTCCTTCCCGATGGTGTGCCACGGGAGGCCACGGTGCCCATACTCATGTACCATCATGTGGGGGAACCCCCTCCTGGTGCGGATGCCATCCGCCGAGACCTCACCGTTTTGCCCACCCAGTTCGAGGCTCAATTGGCCTACTTATCTGAGGAGGGGTACCAAACGATCCACCTGAGCGATCTAATCATGCATCTACAGATGGGGCGTCGTCTCCCCCCCAAGCCGATAGTCATCACCTTTGACGATGGATACCACGACGCCTTCACTAACGCCTATCCCCTCTTGAAGGAGTATGGGTTCGTGGCTTCTTTCTTCATCATCACCCGGCTTGTTGATGAGGGTCGGGAGGGGTATCTCTCCTGGGCGGAGATAAAGGCCCTTCACGCTGCAGGCATGGAGATAGGGAGCCACACCTACACCCATCCAGATCTGAGAGGGCAACCCTACGACTATGTTGTCTGGCAGGTTCTGGGATCCAAGGAGGCGATAGAGGCACGGATCAAGGAGCCAGTGCGCCTATTCGCACACCCTTCGGGAGGGTACGACCAGCAGGTGGTGGAGGTTCTCAAGAGCACGGGTTACTGGGGGGCGGTGGCTATTAGCCAGGGAGCCCATCAATCTTCGGATTGCACCTTCGGGTTGCAGCGCATCCGGGTGCGGGGTGGTTACAACCTGCGGGATTTCGCTTACTGGTTGAACTACTGGTTGGAGAACTCCGAGTAGAGGCGTATTCTTTCCGGGTTTTCAGCCTTTTGCCAGAGTTCCTCGATGGTCGCTCCCAAGAGAGGGTGCATCGATTTTGGGGCAATTTCTCTCAGGGGCAGAAGCACGAAGGCCCGCTCCGCTAGACGGGGGTGGGGGATGGTGAGGTCTGGGGAATCGAGAATTAGGTCATCATAGAAGAGGATATCGATATCTATAAGTCGAGGGCCGAAACGGTGAGTTGGTTTCCGACCCAGTTTTTTTTCTATAGTTTTGGCTAACTTCAGGAGAGCCTGAGGAGAGAGGTCGGTCTCTACGGCACAGGCGCAGTTGAGGAACCAGGGCTGGTCTTTATAACCCACCGGCTCCGTCTCGTAGAGAGCGGATACCTTGAGTATCCGCGCCTCCTTCCCCAGCATCTTGAGGGCAGAGGTGATGTTTGTTTCTCGGTGGCCCAGGTTTGACCCCAGGCCTAGGAATGCTATAGCCATCTGCCAATAGGTGGGTTAGAGCCTTTAGGGTTGAAAACCGGCCGAAACCTCGAATCCAGGACCAGTCATTTATTCAATGAGGATCTCTTTGTGGGGCCAGCAGGAAGGCTCTGACGCCCCCGCGCAGGGGCGAGCACAGACTTCGGTGCTCAGTCGAGTCTTGTCCTGTCAGTCTTTCACCCTCTCTATCCTCGCTCCTACGGCCCTGAGTTTCTCGTCTATCCTTTCGTATCCCCGGTCTATCTGGCCGATATTCTTGATGACGCTTTGCCCTTCGGCGCAGAGGCTAGCCACAACCAGGGCCATCCCCGCTCTTATGTCGGGGCTCTCCATTATCTCCCCGTGAAGCCTAGCCGGCCCCACTACCACTACCCGGTGAGGGTCACAGAGGATGAGGCGGGCCCCCATAGCGATCAGTTTATCCACGAAGAACATCCTGCTCTCGTAGAGTTTCTCGAAGAAGAGCACTGTTCCCTCCGCTTGGGTGGCTACCACGATGGCGATGCTCATCAGGTCAGCGGGGAAGCCAGGCCAGGGGGCATCATCTATCTTAGGGATGGCCCCATGGGCATCGGCCACCACCTTCAGGGAGCCATGATGGGGCACGAAGAGGTCGTTACCCCTGATCTCTACCCCGATGCCCAACCTTCGGAAGATGAGGAGTATCATCTTCAGATGCTCGGGCTGGCCGTTCTTAATGAGGAGTTCCCCTCCGGTGATGGCAGTGCAGGCGACGAAACTCCCAACCTCGATGTGGTCGGGGGCGATCTCGAACTCGCCACCTCCCAGCCTATCTACCCCTTCTACGACCAAGGTATTGGACCCCAGCCCTGAGATCTTGCCCCCTAGCCGGTTAAGGAAACGGGCCAGGTCTTGGACGTGGGGCTCAGAGGCGGCGTTCCTTATGCTGGTGGTCCCTTTGGCCAGACAGGCGGCCATGAGGGCGTTCTCCGTCGCCGTGACGCTGGCCTCGTCGAGGAAGATCTCCCGCCCCATGAGTCCCGAGCATTTCATTTCGTAACGAGAGCCCACCTCGATCTGAGCGCCCAGGGATCTGAGAGCCATGAGGTGGGTATCTACCCTCCTTCTCCCGATAACATCGCCGCCAGGCGGAGGCAAACTGATGCCCCCACAACGGGCTAGAAGAGGGCCCGATAGGAGGATAGAGGCCCGGATCCTCCGCGTTAGTTGGGGATCGATCTCTGTGCGCCTCACGTTACGGGCGCGAAGGGCCAACTCTTTGTCATTCAATTTATGGATCTCCACCCCCAAGTGGGCCAATATCTCCAGCATCGTTTCCACGTCCTTGATCTGGGGGAGGTTACGGATGACCACCTCTTGATCGGTGAGGAGGGTGGCGGCCAAGATGGGCAAGGCAGCGTTTTTGTTACCACTGGGGGTTATTGTCCCTTGTAGCGGGTATCCACCTTCGATGATAAACCTATCCATAATCAGCAACCCTTCGAAGAATCTACCCCATTTACTCTTTGGGCGATAGAGATGATAGAGGTGCCGAAGGGCAGGTTTAAGAAGCGGAGCAGTGCCGCCTCCAGCCAGCCCACACCGGTAAGAACGGTGTTCAGAAGAGGGGGGGCAGGTTCCATCTCTACCTGATAGGCCTCCTCATCGGTATCCGGCGCTTTGAGTTGAGGCTTCCTCCCCGACAGCCGCTCCCAGAGGAGGCGGAGGAAAGCCAGGGGGAAGACGAAGAAAGTGTTATAGGTGGTGCGCCGGGGGGTGAAGCCCACGCTCTTTAGTTTCTCATGAAGTTCACTTTTGGTATAACGGCGGTGGTGCTTATTGATCTCGTCGTTGGCGCTCCAGAGCCAGCCGAAAGCGGGGACGGTGGCCACCAAGAACCCCCCCGGGGCACAGACACGGTAACATTGGCGCAGGACCAAAAGGTCGTCCTCACAATGTTCGATCACATCCAGGGCTGCCACTAGATCGAAACTCTGGTCCGGGAAGGGCATCTCCTCGGCGGAGGCGAGTCTAGCGTCATATCCCCTTTGGTGGGCGATCTGCAGAGGTTTGGGGTTGTTATCGATGCCTAAAACCCGCCCATATCGGCCCAGGTGGTGGATCATGTTGCCCGCCCCGCATCCCACATCCAGGATTTCAAGGTCGCGGCGAGGAAAGGTTCTATCCAGCAGGGCGAAGAGAGCCCTAGTGCGACTGGCGAACCACCAGTGTGCATCTTCCTCCAGTTGTTCTTGAGTTAAAGAAGAGGTCCCCTCTGTAATCGTCTGCTCCCCACTTCAAACTAGGGCTATTATAGCATAGGATCTCTGGTTCAACCATTCATTTCTAGGAGGGAACAAGCCGCATCCAGTACCTGTTCTACGGTTATGAGGCGTACACAGGGGTGCTCCTCCAGTTCTTCTGGGGTGTAGTCCAGGCGGTTACAGGGGATGCAATCCAGATCAGAGATGACCACTCGGTGGCGTCTCAAATCCCCCCAGGGGCCAAAGGTGCGGTGATCGACGGGGCCGTAGAGGTGTATCGTGGGGACGCCCTGGGCTACAGCCAGATGCATGGGGCCGCTATCGACCCCGATGACCAAGTCGGCATGGGCCATGAGAGCCGCCATCCCCCCCAGGGTCGTCTGGCCAGTGGCGATCACGGGCTCGCTTCTCATATGGCTGGCTATCTCTCGGGCCAACCCCTCCTCCTGGGAGGAACCGGTGATGAGAAGGTGGGCCTTATACCTCTCCATCAAGCGATCCCCTACCTGGGCGAACCCCTCAGCCCTCCAAAGTTTCACCGGGGCTCCAGCCCCAGGGTGGATGACTATGAGCGGGGTTTCAGGCTCGATACCTCGCTTCACCAGGTATCGGGCAGCAAAGTTGCTATCCTCCGCGGAGGGATTGAATTCTAAAGGGCCGGCCTCTTCAATAGGAGGTTCCTTTCGTTGCCAGGCCGCTCGTATGAGGGTCAGGTTCTGTTCCACCTCGTGGCGTCCTGGCGTATAGGGGACCGGCTGGGTCAGGAAAGGGCGCAATTCTGGCAGGGCGTAGCCTATCCGCTGGGGGATACCAGCCCAGTAGGCTAGAAGGGCTCCCCACCAGTGGTCGAAGCGGAGAACGAGAGCTAAATCGTATTCCTGCTCTTGCAGGAGGCGAGCAGACCTCCCCAGGAGGGCGTAGGGTTGAAAGAAAGAGGGCTTGGGCTGACGGGTGAAACCGGGGAAGGGACACACTAAGACCCGGTCTACGTTAGCGTTTATTTCCATCAATTCCGAGCCCCAAGGCCCCACCAGACAGGTTATATGGGCCTGGGGGCACTCGGTGCGGAGAAGTCGAAGGGCGGGGGTGGTGAAAAGGAGGTCGCCTATATGATCGGGCCGGATGAGGAGGATGCGGGAGAGCTGGTCCCCGGAGGGCTTTCGGGCCCGGGGGAGGAAAGGGGCTGAGGAGTAGGCGAGGGCTCGTAAGGTTATCCGTCTAAGCCACTTTTTCATATACCTCTTCCAAAAGGGGGGTGATAACCTTCCAATCGTATTTTTTTGCCAGGCGGCGAGCGGCTACCCCTAGGCTTTTCCTCCGCTTCTCGTCGCCCCACAGTTCTATCACTCGCCGGGCGAAATCCGAAGGGTTATCAGCGATGGCCAACTCCTGACCCGTCGTCTTGATCCCCTCGCAACCCAAGGAGGTAGAGACTATAGCCTTGCCCATAGCCATCGCCTCCAACACCTTGAGGCGGGTTCCTCCTCCCATGCGGAGGGGAACCAGATAGATGTTGGCCCGAGCGATGTAGGGTCGCACGTCGGGGACGAAGCCGGTCACCGTGACTTGTGGGTCTTGGAGGAGGGGCGAGAGTCGAGGCGAAGGGTTTGTCCCCACCACTAAGAGCCGAGATTGGGGAAGCCTCCCTTTCACCAGAGGCCAAACCCGCTCGAAGAACCAAAGAACGCCATCCACGTTGGGGCGGAAATCCATCTTCCCGGTGAAGACCAGGCTACCATCGGCCTCCCCCTCCACCGGCTGGTAGTATTGGGTATCTACGCCGTTGGGGACAACGCTCACCGGGAGGCCCGGAACCAGGCGGCGGAGGGCCTCTCCATCGGGCTCAGAGACCGCTACCACCTGATCTGCTCGGCGACAAGCCCATGCTTCGTAGCGACGGAGTTTGTGCCACTGAATGAGGGAGTATACCGCTCCCAGCCAGCGGAGATGTGGAAGGTCCGTTTCAAAGGCCCGCTTCTGCAAGAGGTACTCGGCGTTGATGTCATCGAAGATCAATCGAGGGGGGCTCTGCGATTCGATGACCGTAGGGATGTATCTAGCCATTTCTATCGCTTCCACCTGCACCAGGTCGAAATCTTCCTTTCGAAGGAGGGCCTTTAGTCTAATTTCGAACTCCGCTGAAGGGAGCCTCAAGGCCATATCGGGCAGAGGTGAAAGGAGAATGGAGAGGAGACGTTGCAGGGTGGAGCGATGGGGGGCGAGGAGGGTCTCGATTTGTGAGCACAGGTCGAGGAGAGGCCCCGCCTCCGCTAAAGCGCTTTCCTTGGTAGAGAAGGAAAGAAGATGGATCTCATGCCGGGAGGATAGGTTCTTGATAAGGTTGAAGGTGCGGATACTGGCTCCTCGGTCTGGCGGATAGGGTAGTTCCGGGGTGAGGAAGAGGATCTTCATCCTAGGCTCCGATAGAGGCCCAAGGTCTCTCGAGCGGCCTTCTCCCAGGAGAAAAGGCGGGCACGTTTTAGCCCCTTCTCCCGGAGTTCGGCTCGCAGCGAATCATCGGTCAGGACCCTCCAGATGGCTACGGTCCAGGCACACTCATCTTCAGGGTCGACGAGGAGGGCGGCGTCCCCTACCACCTCGGGGAGGGAAGAGACGTGGGCTACGATGGTGGGTGTACCACAGGCCATCGCTTCCAGGGGCGGGAGCCCAAACCCCTCATAAAGAGCGGGGTGGACGAGGAGTTGGGCGGCGTTATAAAGGAGGAGGAGATCTTGCACAGAGACCCGGCCCAGATAAAGCACTTCATCCTTCAGATTCAGTTTCTCGGTGAGGGTGAAGATCTGGTCGTAAAGCCAACCCCGTTCCCCCACCACGACCAACTTCGCCTCTGACTTGTATTCATCTAAGAGTCGGCGGTAGGCGCGGAGGAGGGTGGGGAGGTTTTTGCGAGGCTCGATGGTGCTCACGAAGAGGATGAAAGGGGTGGATACCCCGTACCTTTGGGCGCACTCTCCCTGAACTCTTTTCGTGTCTTCCAAAGGGAGATAGGCGGGGTTAGCGGCCTCGTAGACCACGGTGATCTTGCTCTGGGGGACCCCCAAGAGGCGGATGGCGTCCTGTTTAGTGGCCTCGGAGACGGCAATAATGTGATCGGTATGGCGCACCGCCTGATCGATCTGTCCGTAGTAGCGGGCGCTCTCGGCGGTAAGGAGGTGGGGATACAAGAGGAAGGCCAGATCATGGATAGTGATGATCGATTTACAGTTGCGACGGAAAGGGGGGATGAAGTCAGGGCTATGGAGGATATCGAGGCCCAGGGGGCCGATCTCTAGGGGTAGAGTCCACTGCTCTAGGCGATGGTGGCTGGGGGTCCAGAGGGAGCGGCGGGAGAAATTCTCCCCTTCCGTTAATAGCGCCTTATCCTTGCGGCCTTGGAGGATAAAAAAAACATCCTCTCTATCAAGGCGGGCTAACTCCCTGACTAGGTTCAAGATGTATTGGCCGATGCCCGCTTGGCTATAATAGACCAGTCGGGCATCTATGCCGACGCGCATAGGCGAACACCCTTTGAAGATCAGATAAGAATTATTATAACCTCCCCCACCTTGGGAAGCAAATCGGAGTTTCAAAAAGTCCGAGACTCTGCCCACAAGCCGGTCAAAAGAGGATGGTCAGAAAAAGGTCATGGACGTACCTTCTTCCCCACTACGCCCAGTGTGGGCATATTCTCACCTTTTCACTCTTTTGGAAATCTTTCTACTTGTGGTAGAATAGCGGTACAAAGGCCGTGGGAGGTGCGCATGCCTAGAGAGACGTTAGATGAAGGGATTAAGGCGCTTCAGGGGGATCTTTTGAAGATGGCCGCTCTGGTCGATGAGGCGATAAGGCTAGCGGTCAAATCCCTGGCTGAGAGGGACGAGGGTTTGGCTGGGAAGGTGATCGCTGCTGACGAGGAGATCAACAAGGCTCAACGGGAGATCGACGAAAGGTGTCTCGTTCTCATCGCCACCCAGCAGCCTCTAGCCAGCGATCTACGAGTTATCCTAGCCATCTCCGGCATCGCTACGGAATTAGAGCGGATGGCGGACCACGCTAAGGGTATCGCCCAACTCACCATACGTTTGGCCCCCCAGCCCCATCTGAAACCTCTGATCGATATCCCTCGCATGGCGGAGAAGGGGCGGTCGCTCCTACGGGAGCAGCTGGAGGCTTTCCTGGCCCACGATGCAGAGAGGGCCAGGGCCTTAGCCAAGCAGGATGACGAGATGGACGCTCTCTACGATCAGATATACCGGGAACTGCTGATCTTCATGATGGATGACCCTCGGACCATCACCCGGGCTACCCATCTCATCTGGGTGGCCCACGACCTGGAGCGGATAGGAGACCGCACCACCAATATCGGCGAGCGGGTGGTCTTCATGGTAACGGGCGAGGTGGAAGAACTCAACCCTCCGCCCCAGACGGAGGCTAGGCATGGATGAGACAAAGGAGCTTTTGACCTGGCTTGATGAGGAGCAGCGGCGAGAGAAGGCTGCGCTTGCGGAGTTGCGCAAACAGGCAGATGACCAGGCGGCTCACATTGAGGATTTGCTTAGCCGCTTCGGAGAGTTAGAGGGTAGATTGGCTCGTCTACAGGGTCAAATAGTCCAACTCCCCAGCCCGGATGAGACCTTGTCGAGGGTGAGAGCGGAGGCGAGCCTCGTGGTCCGCGAGGCTCGAGAGGAACGCCGCCGAGCGGAGGAGCAAGCAGCGGCGTTGCGCCAGCGGGAAAGGGAGAGCGTGGCCCAGGCCCTGGAGAAACTGCGAGAGGAGCTCACCTTTCTCCTAGAGAAGACAATGGAGCCCCTAGATTTTCACAGGGCCGAACTCCAGAGGTTGTCGGAGGCTATCGCGGGTCTGAGGCAGGAGATCTCCGGCCTTCGAGAAGAGACCGTTGCTCAGGGGAGAAAGATAGGGTATCTGGAGAGCAGGGTCGATAAGAGCGCTCAAGAGATCGCAGAGTTAGGGCTTATGCGGGAGGAGATGCGGAAAGATGGCGAGGAGTTCCTGGAGGAGCTGCGGCGGTTGAAGGATGAGCGTCAGAAGGAGATAGTGGAGTTGCGCCGGGATAGAGCAGCCTGGCAGCAGGAACTATCCAAGCAAGAGGAAGAGACGCACCGTTTCGAGGAGCCGGTTAAGGAAGCGACAAAACTATTGGCCAGTTTGCATAAGTTAGAGAAGGAACTGCGGGTGCGCCGAGATCAGTTGTTGCATCTGCAGCGGGTGGGAGAGGAGCGTCTGAAGCGGCAGCTCGAGGAGTGGCGGAAGGAGAACGAGAAGCGGTGGGCCAAGAGCGCCGCCGACTGGGAAAGGCAAAGAGAGGAAGAGGCAGAGCGTCAGGGGCGCTTCGGGGAGATATGGCGAGTCCAACGGGAGTATGCTCGACGGCAGATGGCTGAGTTGGAGCGATGGATTAAGGAGTTGGAAGAGCAGAGTAAGGGGTCTCAAGGATAGTGGGTGAAGATCGTGGGACCCGAGTAATAGGTACGGCTGGCCACGTTGACCATGGCAAATCAGTCCTGGTGAAGGCCCTGACAGGCATCGATCCCGACCGGCTCAAGGAGGAGAAGGAACGGGAGATGACCATCGATCTGGGCTTCGCTTGGTTCACCCTACCCTCGGGCTTGGTGGTGAGCGTCATCGATGTGCCAGGGCATGAGGATTTCATTAAGAACATGTTGGCCGGGGTGGGGGGAATCGATGCCGCCCTATTTGTGGTGGCTGCCGATGAAGGGGTGATGCCCCAGACGGTGGAGCATCTAGCCATTTTAGACCTTCTGGAGGTGAGACGGGGGGTGGCAGTCCTGACCAAGGAGGATCTGGTGGAAGATGAGGAGTGGCTAGAACTTGTGGCTGCCGATGTAGATCGGTTGCTTAAGGGGACAACTCTGACCGATTCTAAGATCCTCCCCCTTTCGGCGGTGACGGGGCAAGGGATCCCTTCTTTAATCGAAGAACTAGATAGATTGCTCTCCGAGACACCCCCGCGACGAGAGAGAGGTCATCCCCGGCTCCCCATCGACCGAGCCTTCACCCTAGCCGGCTTCGGCACTGTGGTTACGGGGACACTGATAGATGGCCGACTTCGGGTGGGTCAGGAGGTAGAGATCCTGCCCCGGGGGCTCAAGAGTCGGATTCGCGGCTTGCAGACTCATAAGGAGAAGCTAGAGGTGGCTATGCCTGGTGGTCGGGTGGCCATAAATCTGGTAGGGGTAGGTAAAGATCAACTCCAGCGGGGGGATGTAGTGACTAGCCCCGGATGGCTCGAACCCACGCGGCTCATTGATGTTCGTCTCCGTATGCTAGGTAGCGTCCCCAAGCCCCTTGGACATAACACCTCCGTGGATTTTTACAGCGGCGCAGCCCAGATGCCGGCCAAGACACGCGTTCTGGGAGCCAAGGCGATCGAGGCGGGGGAAGAGGGGTGGGTCCAGTTGGTGTTGACCCGCCCCACGGCACTTTTGGCTCACGATCGCTTCATAATCCGCCAGCCCTCTCCCAGCCTCACCATGGGGGGCGGGATGGTGGTAGATCCCCACCCCCGTCGCCGCCATAAGAGGTTCCGCCCCCGGGTGATAGAGAGGTTAGAGGTCTTGGCTTCGGACAGGCCCCAGGAGGTGCTTCTAACGGCCTTGGAGGAGGGCCCCCAGGAGATGGGGAGGTTGGTCAAAGATAGCCATCTGGAGCCAGAAGCAGTGGAGGAAGCATTAGAGCGGCTTGTCGAAGATTCCCGGGTTCTGGTCTTAAGAGCCAGTGAGGGTCAACTTCTCGTCTCTTCGACCTGGTGGGAGGACTTTCTGGCCCGGTTGGTTCATCTTATCGAGGAGTATCATAGTCGCTATCCTCTTCGCTTGGGGATGCCTCGGGAGGAGGTGAAGAGCAAACTGCGTTTCCCCTCCCGTCTCTTCAACGACCTCATCGGCCAGGCGGTCAAAGAGGGAGCCGTGACCCAGGAGGGGGCGGCTCTGAAGTTACCGGGCCACGAGGTGCGCTTCACTCCAGAGGAAGAGGAGCGGGTAGAGAGGCTTCTTTCTAAGTTCTCCCAGGAGCCCTACACTACTCCCTCGGTGACTGATTGCCAGGCTGCGCTAGGAGAGGAGGTGTTAAACGCCCTCTTGGAGCAGGGAAGGCTAGTCCAGGTGAGCGAAAACACCCTCTTTCTGGTGAGCACCTATGAGGTGATGGTGGAGCGGGTGGTGGAATATCTGAAGAGAGAGGGCACCATCACTTTGGCTCAGGTGCGGGATCTCTTCTCCACCAGTCGCAAGTACGCCCAAGCCTTCCTAGAAGATTTGGATGCCCAAGGGATCACCAGAAGGGCGGGGGATGAGAGAGTGCTTAGGTAGGAGGAGACCTTGCCTCTTGAGTTAGGCCTCATAAGTGAACAGTTGGAGGAGATGGCTCGTGCTTTAAGAGGGATGAAGAGCCAGGAGATAGAGCGGGCTCGCCTCCTATTGAGGGAGACCGACCCTGACAAGTTGAGGGCCAAGATAGAGAAAGCCAAGACCTCTTGGCTCCTGGCTTGGCCTGAAAACACCCTTTCTGGAGCCTATCCTGCCCCGGAGCCTCCTTTGAACTTCAGCGTGGCGGCCACCGATGGCTCTTATATCAGACCAGACCGACACATTCCGGCTCGCTTCGTGGTCATCAATATAGGTTCGGCGCTACTCACCTATGGCGATGACCCTATGGCGCGGCTAGATTCGAAGAGCCATTTCTATTTCCGGGAGGAGGAACTCCGCATCCCCCACCCCTTCAAAGACCTTCATCTGGAGGGAGAGTTTCTGGGGGCCAGACGGACGGTCTTAGAGTTAGAGGCTTTGGTAGAGGTCGCCGCCCAAGGTACAAAACCGGTGGTGGGCCTTCAAGACGGTAGCCTCATCCTTTGGGGGCTGCCTACCACCGATGACCCGGATGATATCTCGGTGCGAGACCATTTCTTGCATCCTTTTTTGGGAGCCCTCCAAAAGTTGCGGGCCCAGGGCATACCGGTAGCCAGTTACCTCAGTCAGCCTCAGAGCAAAGATGTGGTTAATTCATTGCGAGTTGAGATCTGCGATAACGACCCGGTCAACTGCGATAAGTGCTCTTATGTGGCCCAGCGCCAGCGGCCTATCTGCAGCCACTTGGCGGGGGTCTTAGACCGTCAGATTTTCGCCACCTTGAAGCCAGGGGAGCGTTCGGATATCTATAAGGGCTCATCGAAGATCCTTCGAGTGGGATACGGCGGGCAGGGGATATATTTCTTCTACTTGAACGTGGGGCAGGAGATCGTCCGATTGGAGATTCCCCAATGGGTGGCCGGCGATGAGGAGAAGTTGAACCTCCTCCAGGCCTTGGTTTACGACCAATCTCGGCGGGGTCGAGGGTACCCTTCTGCCTTGCAGGAGGCTCATGAGCAGGCGGTCATCACCGGGCCCGAGAGACGGGTGGTGGAGAGCCTGGTGGAGCAGGCATTGGCTAGGGAGGGGGTGGAGTTTTTCAGGTCGGGGAAAGCCACCAGCAAAAGGGAGCGAGGGGTATGAGGATTGGGGAGATCATCCAGACGAGAAGCACCGGTTTCGTAGCCGAGAGTTACCAGTTGCATCAGCCTCCCGCCTTGGGTAGCCTGGTCAAAGTTAAGGTGGATGATCACCGAGAGATCTACGCCGTGGTTTCCTATGGGGAGACGGGGGGCATCGAACCCGGCCGACGAGCGGTGCGCTGGAGCACCGATGAGGTCTTCGATGAGGCGATCTATAAGGAGCACCCAGAACTGAGGCGCACCCTGCGCACCGAGTTCACCGCTCTCCCCGTAGGGAGTGTGGAGGGAGAAGAGGCGAGGCAGGGGTTGCCTTCTGAGCCTCCACCTATGCATTACTCGGTCTATTTATGCCAGTCGGAGGAGGTACATCGCTTCACCGAGGAACTCTACTACCTCCGTCTCCTTCTGACTGGTGAGGGACCGGTTCCCAAGGAGCAACTCTTGGTAACCCACCTGCGAGAGGTCTATCGGGCTCGGGGCAAAGATGAGGAGTGGCTCTCGAGGGCGGCGCGGGAGATCGCCAGATTGTTAAAGCGGGACTATGACCGGTTGATGACCGTGCTTTTGGGGATAGAGTCAGCTAGTTGAGCTAAGCCAGAGCAATAGATGTGAGAGGCTATTGAAGTGGCAAAAGGACGGTATAGATTAGAATTCCCTTTGGAGTCATTCCTTACCTCGGGCAAAGAAATTGGCTCGCAGGACAAGGGTATCAGACTAGTTCCAAATCCAGACAGGAATAACTTGCTTGACAAAGGAATCGTTGAAATTGAAGCTCGTTCGATGGAGCAAGCGTGGGATGAAGCGCATGACACTCTATCAGGCTATCTCAGCATTTTGTCTTATGAATATGACTGCCCCATCCGGATCTCAGACCCACCTAGCTGCCACGAAATTTCGCCTGCCGCTAGTGGAAGAACCACTCGCAGCGTTTCGCAGACCGCAAGGGCGTATATTGCTGGCTCAGCGCGCATAGACCGTTTACCCGATGTTGCTAAATATCAATCGATGCAAGTTGCCTTAGCTTGCTATAGGGAGGCCAGAAGTTCTACCAACGAATTTCATCAGTACCTGAACTACTACAAGGTGATAGAGAATCTTTTGGACGCGAAGGGCACGCCGGGGAAGAAAGGAAAGAAGACCGTGGATGTCCTTCACGAGAAATTGAACGAGGTTGGCGTCACTATTGATAGTAAGCGTATCAGCCAAGACCAGGCAAAAGAGATATACAAGGATTCCCGGTGCGCTTTAGCCCATGCTGGTAAGCAACCGACTTTGACTAGAGACAGGATAAGGGATGTGAGAAGAGTTCGCAAAGGGGTGCCAGTAATAAAGGATATTGCGCGGCAGTGTTTAGAGTGGAAAAAGCGATCACTAGAGGCAAGTCCGTAGGAGAAACTGATGGCACGTAAGCGCTTAGGTGTAGTAACCGATGGAGCCTTCGAGGCGGGGCTCACGGTGCGGCTGGATCCGGGTTGTTCCACCGAGGATTTGCGGATCGGCAGTTTCGTGGTTGTGGAGGGACGTAGCCATAGGTTCTTCTGCACCATCACCGATATGCGACTGCAAGCCACAGATCCCGGACTTCTGGCTGACCCACCTCGTGATGCCTCTCCTTTCGTCACCAGGGCCTTGGCGGGGGTAAGTAGTTACGCTACGGTACAGGTGAAGCCTCATCTCATGCTGGATATATCGAAAGGAGTGGGAGAGGAGACCCCGCCGGAGCCGGTGCGCACCATCCCCATGCATTTCGCCGAACTCTACGAGGCCTCGGGACTCGATTTCGCCACCGTCTTCGGCGAGGAGGGAGGGATGAACTTCGCTATGGGGGCTCCCCTCACCATGGAACTCCCCATCTGCCTCCGGCTGGATCGATTCGTGGAGCGTTCCAACGGCGTCTTCGGCCAGACGGGGACGGGGAAGAGTTTCTTGGCCCGCCTTCTCCTGGCGGGGATCATCAAATCTAAGGCGGCGGTGAACCTGGTCTTCGACATGCATAACGAGTACGCTTTCGGAGCCCAAACGGAGGATGGGGGGTGGGTCAAGGGGTTGCGCGACCTCTTCGGCCCCCAGGTGCTTGTCTACTCCCTAGATGAGGAGTGGGGAGCCCGGCGGAATGTGGATGTGACCTTGAAGGTGGGGCTCAACCAGATGGAGTTGGGGGATGTCTTGCTCCTGGCTGAGGAGTTAGAGTTGAGCCCCACGGCGGTCACCACCGCCGAGTTGGTCTATGCCCGCTTCGGAAGGGGCTGGATGAGAAGGCTGGTGGCGCTGGAGAGTGGCGATAGCGAGGCGCTGAAGGAGTTTTGCGACCTCACGGGCGCCCAATCGGAGTCCCTGAAAGCCCTTCAACGTAGGGTGAAGCGGATCGCCGGTCGGGAGTATGTGCGAGACGAGGTGGCCTTCTCCGCCATCGATGAGATGGTGGCCGCTTTGGATAGGGGGCAACATGTGGTCTTGGTTTTTGGCCGCCACGACACACCTCTCGATTATATGTTGGTAGCCAATATCGTGGCTCGAAGGGTGCGCCGGCTATATCAAGAGAAGGTAAACAGGTACGAGGGGACGAGAGACGAGGCGGACAAGCCGCAACCTCTCCTCATCACCTTAGAGGAGGCCCACAAGTTCTTGAGCCCCCAGGTCTCCAGACAGACCATTTTCGGCACCATCGCCCGGGAATTGAGGAAGTTCTATGTGACCCTCATGGTGATCGACCAGAGGCCCAGTGGGATAGACCCGGAGGTGATGAGCCAGTTAGGGACTCGAGTGACGGGGAAACTCACTGACCAGCGGGATATCGACAGCGTTTTCACCGGGGTAGGAGGGCGGAGTTTCTTGCGTGGGGCCTTAGAGAGTCTAAATACCCGTCAAGAGATCCTCATTCTAGGCCACGCCGTCCCCATGCCCATCGTTCTCAGGACCCGTCAGTACGACGAGGGGTTCTATAGGGCTATGGGGGCTAGAGGTAGGGAAGGGAAAGAGAGGCAGGCTCTCAAAGATATCGCCGACCTATACGGGGATTAGCGAAGAGGCGGTTGCCATTTCCATATCGAGCCCGACCTGAAAAATGGTCGGGCAGTTGACATGAGGTGGATGATCTAACCCAAACACGAAAGGGAGTTCTAGGGAGGGGGAGGTCGTCATTTTGAAAGATGTCCGTCTAATACGCCGGTGGGGGGAATAGACGGAAAAATCGCGGCCTAATACCGAGTTAGGCGGCGTAGTACACATTCCGGGGATGGCACTCAGCCATTCGCGTAGACCCCCAAAAGGAGGTTTACCATGAAAGAGCAACACAAGTACACTATCAACTTGGATTCAGAGTTCGGTTTCCTTGAGCTAATTGACGTACCAAGCCTCGTTGCCGCCTGCCAGGAGCAATGGTACAACCAGACTCTTTGTCAGGTGAATGACTGTGTAGTTCGCCTCGGCGTCATGCAAGGGGAATTTCATTGGCACAAACATGATGAAGAAGACGAGTTCTTTTTCGTCCTCCAGGGCAAGTTTCTAATCGATCTAGAAAATGAGACGATAACACTTGAACCCCACCAGGGTTATACTATCCCGAGAGGGGTCGTACATCGTACCAGAGCACCGGAACGGACGGCCATCCTTATGGTGGAGGCGAGTTCGGTAAAGCCAACTGGGGACTGAAATTAGCCTTCCCTGGTAGTTCGAGCGTGATAAGTGGCAACTACTGCAAGCACGTCTTTATCGCTCCGGTCTTGCCTGGCTTAACCGCCTTCGCTCCGCGGGTGAACGATAGCCAGAGAATCGGTACGGCGGGTTTCCCTGGCCCAACGATGCCAGGACGGGCGAAACCTGCTCTACTACCAGATAGTAAACCGTCGCAGGTAAACTGCGACGCTCAAAAAGGTGTAACCCCACCATTGTCTGAGAGCCCTCCGGATTACCCCCGTATAGTGATCTCCCGTATCCAGGATCTCACCGGCCCTTGATACCTCTTGACCATGATCACCGTCTTAGAGCACTCCTCAGCCACCCGGCGGGGGATAGCGCCAAGAAGCAATTGGTCGAAGAGCCCTTCTCGCGTGGCCCCCAGGATCACTAGGTTGTACCCCCCAGCCTCTTTTAGGATGCCGGCGACCGCATCGGGAGCCGTGACCACTTTAGTTTCCAGGGGGTAATCATAGGGGGCTATGGTCTGCTTCAACATTTTCCCTGCCCACCTACCCTTTTCCTCATCTCCCTCTCGAACTACATATAGTGCGGTTATAGTGGGCTTGATCCCCTCTTGCTCTTCGTATTGACGGGCTTGGGAGATAGCCAACTCCAAGGCCAGGGAGGTGTTGGGCCCTCCGGCGGTGGGGACTAGGATCCGGCTCAACCCTTCCCTCTTCCTGAACCTGACCACAGCGAGATCGCAAGGTGGGTTCCTGCTCACGTAATCTATCACTTGGCCGAAGGCTTTATCCTTGCTCTCCGTGTAGCCCAGCCAACCTAGAAGGATGAGGTTAGATTCCCTCTTGATGGCGGTATCGATGATCGCCTTCCCTACATCATGTCCCATGCGTATCATGGTGTGAACCGGGACATCCACCTCTTTGGCGTGCCTTATGACTTCCTCTAAGAGAGGTTTCCCTTCGCGCAAGAAATGGCGACCCTCGGAGAGGGAGAGTTGCAAGGGCACCCTTACTACATGGAGGGCGAAGAGTTCTCCGGCTTGGTCTTTGGCGATGGCGCTTCCCAAGATGCTCAACATATGGGCCTGCTGCTCATCGGCGACGGGGATGAGGACCGAATACTCCCTTACCGCCACTACCTCTTCGTGGATGATCTCAAATAGTTCCTCCATGGCCTCGGTGCGGGAGGCGTAGACGTAGTAGAAGAGGAGCCCCCCCACTATCCAAAGGAGAGTAGTGTACCAGGCGATAGGGCTCAGCCGGAAGAGATAGAGGGCCAGGAATATTTGGCTGCCTATAGCGGCCAGAGGGACAAAGGGGAGCCAAGGAACTTTGTAGCCGCGATCGAGGTCCGGCCGCTTCTTGCGGAGGCTAATAAGGGCCAGATTAACCATCATGAAGAGGAGGAGGAACATGATATCGGCTGCGCTGGCCACATCTTTGATGGGCAAGGTAGTCACCATCAATATCACCAAGCCTGTAGAGACGGCGATGGCCCATTGAGGGGTTCTGTGCTTAGAGTGAACCTGGGCGAAGAAGGGTGGCAAGTTACGGTCTCGCCCCATGGCGAAGGATACCCGAGAGGAGGAGTAGATGGTGGCGTTGAGGGCGGACATGGTGGACATCAGCCCCCCGATGATTATCACCGCTGCCCCCCCAGGTAGCAACTGCTTTGCCGCTTCCACCAATGCCACCTCTGCGTGCTTTCCCAAGTATAGCCAGGTGGGGAGATCCCCGGAGTCGATGGCTCCCAAGGCTACGAAGGCTACAGCCAGATAGATGAAGACCACGATAGCCACAGAGAGGAAGGTGGCGCGGGGGATGTTGCGCTTGGGGTCTTTGACCTCCTCCCCCGATTGGGCCACGATCTCATACCCCTGGAAAGCGATGGCGGTCAACCCCATAGCCCCCAAGATGCCCCCTAAGCCGCGGGGCAAGAAGGGGTAAAAATGTCCTTGCCAGGTTTGATTGGTCATAGCGCGGAGACCAAAGAGTACGAAAACCGCCAGGATGACTATCTTAGCCAAAGTTACGATATTGCCCACCGCCCCCGTCTCCGAGGCCCCCAGGTAGTTTATATAACCGAAGAGAAGAGCCATGCATATGGCTAGGAGTATAGCCGCCTGGGGTTCGGGAAGACCGAGGAGGGAGAGGTTTCCTAAAAAGAGGAGATGGGCAGCGTAGGTCCCGAAACCTAGCGCATAGAGGCTACAGGCTAAAGAGTGGGCAAACCACGACATCCAGCCGCTGAGGAACCCGAAGATATTGGATAGACCTTCTTTGATCCAGAGGTAGCCCCCTCCAGCCTCGGGGAAGCAAGAACCTAGTTCGGCGTAAGAAGCAGCGGTGCAAAGGGTTACCAACCCATTGAGGAGGAAGGCCAGAAGTAGACCGGGGCCTGCTTCGCCCGCGGCGATGCCGGTCAAAACAAAGATGCCAGCCCCGATCATAGCTGCCACGCCGATCATGGTGACATCAAAGAGCCCCAGATCGCGGCTGAGCGAAACCCCTACCCTCTGCCTAGCCCTAATCACTCCGCCCACTTTCTATATGGTTATAAATCAAATCATCTATGGGCATCGGTAGAGGCCTCTTCTATAGACCTAGGAGGCGAAGAAGGCAGCCCTCTCCCCCGGGAGAGGGCGTAACCGGGGTTAGTTCTTCTAGGTAAGCGGCGTAAGCATCGGCCCGGCCTGACCCCTGGTCGTTGGGTGAGAGTCCTAAATCTAGAGCCGTCTCCATGAGAAGGGCTTTCAGTTGGGCGGGGGTCAACTCCGGCTTCGCTTGCAGGATGAGGGCCGCTATCCCTGAGGCGTGGGGGGTGGCCATACTGCTTCCCGAGAGTTCGGTATAATTTTCGCCTGCCGGGTTGCCCAAAGAGGTATCCTTAGCCCGGCAGGAGATGATGCTCGCACCGGGGAGAAGGATATCCGGCTTGATCCGCCCATCGGTGGTAGGGCCTCGGGAGGAGAAATCGGCCACCTCATCCTGGTCGGTGGAGGCCCCCACGGTGATCACTTGCTTCGCGCATCCTGGGGGGCCGATGGTATAAGGTGCGGGCCCTCCGTTCCCGGCCGCCACGCAGACCACGTACCCCTTCTCCACCGCCACGTCACAGGTCTCAGAGAGGGCATCGGTGCCATCGCAGGGGGGGGCGCCCCCCAAGGAGAGGTTGATGATATCTACCTCTTGCCCTACGGCCCACTCGATGCCGGCCATCACATCGCTCATCAGGCCGGCCCCTTCCCGGCCTAGGACCTTGGCGATATAGAGGCTCGTCTCTGGCGCCAGGCCGCGGTACCTGCCCTCTGAAGCGCGCCCGCTACTGGCGGCTATCCCTGCTACATGGGTACCATGGCCATCCCGGTCTTGTGGCCCTTCGCCGGTGAAATCGGCCGTAGCCACGATCCGTCCTGCGAAGTCGGGATGGTAGGGGTCTATCCCCGTGTCCAAAATGGCGATTTTCACCCCTTTCCCGGTATAGCCTGCTTCCCACACCCGAGGCGCGCCGATGAGAGGGACCGAGGCGTCGAGGCAGACGCGGACGGGGAGATCTGGCCATATCCTCTCTACATCCGGATCACGGCTCAAACTCTCAATAACTTTCGGGGTGGTGGTGAGGGCCGCCGCGGGGATGATCCGGAAGGTGCGCGAGGGACGTATGCCGACCAGAAGAGTCTCCAGGGGGCGCTTGCGGAACTTCCCGTATTTGACGATGACCGGGATCTGGGCATCCACGGGCTTAATTTTCATATCTCGGAGCAGAGAATGAGCGATCTTCTCCATAACACCCTTCATATCAGGGATAGGGCTAGGTTAGGGCTCGCACCTCCCTATCCTCTTCCAGGGAAACGACCCACCCCTCTCGCAGAAGAGCCAAGGCAGAGGAAGCCTCACATTCGATGGCTAGAGCCTTGATGAGTGCCAGTTCTCGCTTTACTTTAATTCCCTTCCTAGCCAAGAGAGAACGGTAGGCTTTAGGTTCGCCTCTGGTGCGCACGAGGAGCCGAACCTTGGCCTCAGGCTCCTTCATCAATCGTCGCTTGAAAGATCTATCGATTTTTCCCAACTATCTTTCCTCTCGAACTACATGGAGAGATAATACCACCGCCTTACCTTACCGTCAAGGAGCGTGCGTAGGTAAGCCAAGAGATGGTGACCGCTCTTCTTGCAGGACCAGGGGGTGTTTAAGAGAACATCTCGTCTTAAGGGAGGACCGGTTATATGAGAGGCTCTTAGAGGGCTCGGAGTCGGTTCTCAGAAGGGTAGAGGCGGCTCGGGAGGTGCAGAGAGGGGTTCGAGGGGATGCAACTTACCTGCAACGCTGAGATGGGGTCAGCAGAGGTGAGGGAGTATTGCCGACTCGGCGATACGGGGAGGAGCCTTCTTAGATCGGCGATGCACCGGTTGTAGATGAGCGCCAGGGCCTTTCATCGTATCTTGAAGTTGGCTCGTACCATAGCGGACCTGGCTGGAGGGGAAGAGATCACCACCGCTCATCTGGCGGAGGCTATTCTGTATCGGCCAAAAGGCAGATATGAACCAGGATAGGCTCAACCCTCCTCGGGGTTGTGGGTCGTGTTCCCAGTTGGCTGTAGTCGATGCTGAGGGAAAGAGGGGAATGCAGCCCTGCGCCTGCGCACAAGCAAGCGTTCCTCGGCTCTTCGCTACTCTGTAACGAAGGGCCTACCCAAGGCTGACGGCGGGGCTACCCGCAACGCTTCCCTTAGCAGGCGGCGTATCCGAGGCGGGAAGAGGGAAAGGAGACGCTCCAGAGCCCCCCCACTTACGAAGAGAAGAACTAAAATCATGAGAGCAAAAGGCGCTGCCTGGAAGACCTGGGTAGGCACCCCGGGGATGCTCCGCTGTAGAATGCCACCTAGTGATATTAGCGCCCCGAAGAGGTAGGCTCCAAAGGCCACTCGAAGTGGGTGCCAACCTCCAAAGATGACGATAGCCAGAGCGATCCAGCCATTGCCCAGGGTGTGTCCTTCGCTCCAGCCTAATTTCACGCTCAAGGAGTAGGCAGCGCCGGCGATCCCTACCAAGGCGCCGCCCGTCATCGTGTAGAGATACCGCAGTCGGTTGACGTTAACCCCCCGGGCAAAGGCCGCCTCTGGCCTCTCCCCAACCCCTCGTAGCCTGAGCCCTGCCTGGGTCTTGAATATCCAGAACCAGACCACGACTATGAGCACGATACTGGCGTAAACCAGAATATCATGTCTAAAGAATATCTCCCCCACGACAGGGATATCACGCAACAGGGGGATGGGCATATGGGGAACCCTAGGGCCCGGTCGGCGAACAAAGGGCTCACCCAGGAAGTTAGCCAATTCAGCGCCCAGGAGGGTGAGCACAAAGCCCACCGCTACCTGGTCCTGATGCAAGGTAATACTAGCGAAAGCGATGAGGAGCGCAATAAGGGCTCCCACCATCATGGCGGCCAAAAAGCCCAAAACCACATTTCCGGTCAGATAGGCCACCGCGAAGCCACTCATGGCCGAGAGCATGATGGAGCCATCCAGGGAGAGGTTTATAACCCCTGCCCTCTCACTGATCGTCTCACCCATGCCGGCTATGACCAGCGGGGAGGAGTCAGCCAACACCGAGCCTAGAATGCGAATCAGAAAAGCGATCTCCATCAGTCCCCTCTAAGGAGCCTCGTCCTAAGGCCAGCCACCAACAACACAGAGAGCACCAGACCGGCCTCCAGTACACCCGCCAGTGAAGGGTCCAGTTGCATCCGTAGGTGAAGCCGGGCTGCGCCCACCCCGATGGCGGCGAAGAAGAGGGCCACGGGGGCCACCCCTAAGGCCCTGAAACCAGATAGCATAGTCACTAAAAGGGCCAGATAGCCGATACCGCCAGAGATCTGAGGTATGTCCCTCCCCCAAACACCGGAGACCTGAACCACCCCTGCCAGTCCAGCCAGGGCCCCACAGAGGGCGAAGGACAAAAGCATATGCCGGTTGGTGGCTATGCCCAAGAGATAGGCTGAGCGGACGTTCTTGCCTATAGCCTTTAACTGCAAACCCCATAAGGTGCCTCGTAGGATGAAGAAAACCACCACCACGGCCATGACAGCCAGGAGCAAAGAAACCGGACTAAGCCGCAACCCGGCCAGGCGGGGCAGCCAGGCCGCCGGTTGGAAGGGGTCCGTGCCTTGCATGGTGGCCCCCAGGTCCGGCCTCCAAGGCTTGGCGATTAACCAGATGTTGGTGGTCATGGCTATGAAATTCAGGCCCAGTCCCGCGAATATTTCGTGCACGCCCCCGTAGACCTTCAATGTCCCGGCCAAGAATCCCCAGAGAGCACCTCCGATCATCCCGGCCACTATCATGAGGGGGAGTAAGAGCATTACTGGGAGATAGATGTTACGGGCTACCCAAGTAGCGAATATGACTCCAAAGATGATCTGGCCCTCAACGCCGATATTCCAGAGGCCAGCGGTAAAAGTAAAGAGAAGGCCTGCAGAACAGAGCACCAGGGGCACCCAGACTACCAGGACGTCGGCTATCTTGGCCGGGCTCTCCGATGCCCCCTGTAAAAGATGCTTATACGCCTCCAAGGGAGGAGCGCCAGCAGCGATGAGAACGAGAGTAGAGAGCATCAAGGCCAAGGCGATAGGAGCCAGGCCAAGGAGCAGATTCGCTAACCTGTGAGAGTAGGTCATCCTCTTTTTCCCCCGATCAAGTAGCCCAGTTGCTCCACGTCCGTCTGGTTGGCATCCAAGATCTCAAGCATCCTTCCCCCTGAAAAGACCAGAATCCTATCGCTGCGCTCCAAGATCTCGTCCAGATCCGCGGAGGTAAAGAGTATGGCTGTGCCTTCTTCTCTACGCTCCAGCAACCTATCCCAAACCCACAGCGCCGACTCCACATCTAGGCCACGGGTGGGGTGCTCGAGGAGAAGAAGCCGCAAGGAATCGGGAAGTAGAGCCAAAAGTGCTCGCTGCTGGTTGCCGCCGGAGAGCCCCTCCACGAGGGTGGAAGGGCTGCCTATAATGTTGAACTCTTCGATTTTGCGCGCGGTATCCCCTCTAGCCAAAGCCCAGTTAATGAAGAAGGGAGACCTTCCCTTTCTAGCCAGCACGAAATGCTCCGTCAAATTCAAGCCTGGGATCAGACCCTCTTCTAGTCTCCCTGCAGGGAGGTAAGCCCCTCCCGCATCTAAGAACCTCTGGTACGATTTGCCACTCATATCCTTTCCCTGGAGGGAGAGAGAGCCTCTACTGGGCTTGATGAGGCCCGCACAGGCTCGCAAGAGGAGCCTCTGCCCGCTACCCTCCAAGCCCGCCAGCCCGATCACCTCACCAGCCCTTACCCGCAAGGAGATGGGGGAAAGGTCAAATCTATAGGTGTGCACACCCAACTCCCTCAACTCAAGAACTGGCTCGCCCAGGGAAACCTCCTCGGCGACACGCGTGGTGATTGCCTGTCCGAACATAAGGCGCACCAGCTCCTCGGAGGTACAGGGCATGGTTATTTCCCCGGCCACTTTCCCCCTCCTCAAGACGGTGACTTCAGAACAGAGTTCCAGCACCTCCTCTAGTTTATGAGAGACGAAGATCACCGACTTACCCTCTTCCTTCGTCAGCCGGTGCAGGGTGGCAAAGAGGGTCACCTTCTGCGGAGTGGAGATCCCGGTGGTTGGTTCATCGAAGATCAACACCTCCACACCCAGGGAGAGTAACCGTACGATCTCCAACTGCTGCCTTTCCCCCACGGCAAGGGTATTCACGTAGGCTTCAGGATCTAGGGCGAACCCAAACCTCTCCGAGAGTTCCAAAAGTTCCTTCCTCGCCGGCTGTCTCTTCTGCAAGAAACCGCTATCTCGTCCGAAAAGGAAGTTATCTAGCACCTTCAAAGGGGGGAAATCCAAAGGATCTTGATGAAGCATCCCTATCCCCTTTTCAATGGCCTGGGCTGGAGAGGAGAAGAAGGTCTCTTTTCCGTCTAGAAGAACCCTTCCCCCCTCAGGACTCAAGAAGCCAGAGAGAACTTTCATGAGGGTGGTCTTGCCAGCGCCATTCTCCCCCAACAATCCATGGATGGTCCCCGGCTCCACGTTCAGGGAGATACCATCGTTGGCGCGAACGCTGCCAAAGTATTTCTTGATCTCTTTCAGTTCGACTTTCATCGCTTCTCTTGCCAATGCCAAGGGAGGGGCAAAGCGACAGGCCGTCACCTCCCCCTCCCTCAAAGCGAAGATCTCTACTCGCTCGGCCCCTCCATGCCTTCCAGGAGTTGCCTCAGGTACCAGATCTGCTCATCGGTGGCTACCTGGCCCTCCGCCAGATAGGTGGTGCCATCCTGGTAGTTGAGGGGGCCTACAAAGAGCTTGATGTCGCCGGAAGCCAGCCCCGAGATGTACTCTTGCACTTGCGCCTTCTGAGCCTCGGGCAGCCCATCCCCGAAGAGGAAGCCCGCGTGGCTAGTGTCGGGGTTGTTGATGTCGCTCCAATCGGGGCCGTTCCAATCCCAGCTCTGTTTCCAGGTGCCATCCACCACCGCCTTGACCGTGGAGAGGTAAGCCGGACCCCAGTTGAAGTAGGGCACCCCCAGGCAGATATCAGGGGCTTCGTCGCAGGCATAGATGTAGTCATAGGGGATGGCGAAGACGCGCGCGCCCTGATCAGCCCGTTGTTTGGCCACCACCAGGCCCTCCGTGGTGTCGATCCCGGAGATCACCACATCGGCTCCCTCATCGAAGAAGCCGTTGGCCACCACGGTGGGATCGAGGGTAACTCCTGGGAGATGGAACCAGAAACCGATCCAGGTCACGATGAAGCGCAGATCGTCAGGGTCCAATCCCTGGTAGTGCTCATAGCAGTAGCGAGCCCCTAGATAGGCCGCTGAGGCTAGCCGGCGGGTCTCGTCGTTGATCAGGGGGCCCAGGTAAGCGATGGTCCCGCTGTCGGTCATGAGGGCGGCGGTGCAGCCAGCGACGCCCTTCATATACTCCATCTGGCCCATAAAGTTGCCTTCGTTGGATGGGGCTTCCCCGGTTAGCACATCGTCGCCCGAGACGTTGATGAAGACGATCTCCGGGTACTTCTCGGCCACCCCGATGGTGTCCTCTTCAAAAGCATCGGAGGTGGTGAGGATCAGTTGAGCCCCCTGGGCCACCATATCGTCCACCACCTGTTCCAGGGTCACCTCGCCTCCGGGGATGAGGCTCTCATAGACGATGAAATCCGACCCGGGAACGTGCTCTTTTGCGTATTCAGCCGCGATATAGTGGGCCTCGCTCCATCCATGGTCGTCTTTGGGGCCCACCAGAACGATGCCGAAGAGGAACTCCTCGGGGGTAGGGGTGGCTGCCGGAGTCGCTGGTCCCGCACAACCTGCTACTAGAAGAGCCACCACTACTAGAAGCGCCCATAGGCCAATGACACGTTTAGACATCTTCTCCCTCCTTAAGTGCACTAATAGACCCACTTCAGTGCTCTGCTCTCCGCTCCCTTCTATCACCTCCCTTTCGCTGCTTGAGGCCTGCTAATGCTGCTAGGCGCAGAACCTTATCTCAGGCCGCATCAGCCTCCCAGCCTAGTCGCTCTTTCGAGCCCTCCAAACTGAAGTGTAGCACAATCCGCCATATTTGGCAATGGCCAGAGGCCGAGAGAAAAAATTTTCAAATTACCTTACTGGTCCTTGGAGAATGGACTGATACTAAGCAATTCAACTGGCATCGTTTCAGCTACGAGTTGGTCAAAAGATGGCGAGGAGATGACTCTTGTGGTACACTAGCGAGAGTTGCCATGGGGCGGGGAGGAAGAGCGAATTCTCTGTATGCACGGATCGAGGCCACTCTTCTGATAGGGGATGTGAAGATCAGGCCAGGCCGCTCGGAGCAACGTTTGGGAGGGGAATAGGTGATCAGGCCATCCTTTAGGGATATCTTGGCTGCGCAACGAAATGTGGGGGGACTCATAAGGAGGACACCTTTAGAATATTCCCCCCTCCTCAGCCGCAAAACCGGCTGCCAACTCTATTTGAAACTGGAGAATTGGCAGAAGACCGGCTCCTTCAAAGTGCGGGGGGCCACTAACAAGGTAGCTAGCCTCTCGGAGGCGGAAAGAGCCGAGGGTTTAGTTACCGCCTCCTCGGGGAACCACGGACTGGGGGTCTTCTACGCTGCTCGGGCCCTCGGTGGCTTGAAGGCAACGGTATTCGTTCCCACCAATGCTCCTCGGTCGAAAGTGGAGAAGTTGCAAGGGTTCGAAGGGCAACTTTTTCTGGAGGGCAAGGACTACGACGAGGCGGATACGATAGCGCAAGAATTCGCCCGGAAGCAAGGGGCTACCTATATCCACGCTTATGAGGATTCGGAGGCTATCGCTGGGCAGGGCACTGTGGGGCTGGAGATCATGAGCGACCTACCGAAGGTAGAAGCGCTTCTGGTGCCTGTAGGTGGCGGCGGCCTCATCTCTGGGGTGACTATCGCTGCCAAGACGATTAACCCTGGGGTGAGGGTGATCGGCGTTCAGTCAGAGGCCTCGCCGTCGGGCTATCTCTCTCTGAGGGATGGCCGTGCCTATGAGAGGTACGAGGCAGCCCCTACTATAGCCGAGGGGTTGGCAGGGGGGTTCGGGAGACTACCCTTGGAACTGATTAAGGGACGTGTGGAGGAGATAGTTCTCGTCACCGAGGAGGAGATCCGGGCAGCGGTGTTGGCTCTCTTGGAGTCAGACCAACTGGTAGTGGAGGGGGCTGGGGCCGTAGGTGTAGCGGCGCTTCTCGCGGGGAAGATCGACCTTGAGGGCAAGAAGGTGGCGACGATCCTCTCGGGGGGCAACATCGACACCGACCTCCTCTTCCAGATAATGGCTGAGCGTTATGGAGGGGAGTAGAATGAAAGTCTATATCTCCTGCGATATGGAGGGCATCTCTGGAGTAGTAAGTGGCGAACAGACCCACATGGGCAACAAGGAGTATGAACGGGCTTGCAAACTTATGACCGAGGAGGCTAATGCGGCCATCGAGGGGGCGTTGGTTGGCGGAGCGACGGAGGTCGTGGTTAACGACGTCCAGGGGGAAGGACGGAATATCCTCATCGAGGGGTTGAACCCCAGGCCCGACTCATATCGGGTTGCCCCCAGGCCTTGGGGCATGACGCAAGGGATAGACGGAACCTTCGGCACCGCCTTTTTCATCGGATACCACGCTCAGGCGGGGACGAGAGATAGCGTCATCGCTCATACCGTTAGCGGCCGCATCTATCAGGTGAGACTCAACGGAGAGCCGATAGGCGAGACAGGGCTCAACGCCGCTCTAGCTGGCTACTTTGGCGTTCCCGTGGTCTTGGTCACAGGGGATAGTTGCTAGTCGAGGAGGCTAAGACCTTTCTGGAGCCTTCTTTGGAGACGGTGATCGTCAAAGAGGGGTATGGCACTCGGGCCGCCAAGTGCCTGTCGCCCCAAAGGGCACAACAACTGATCAGGGAGGCAGCAGAGAGTGCTTTGGAGGGGGGTGGGAAGCCCTTTAGGGTTTCCCCTCCTCTCCCCTCACTTTGAGTGTGGATTTCGCAAGGGGGGTACAGAGTGAGATGGCTGGACTGATTCCCGGCGTGGTGCGTCTTGAGAGCCGCCGGGCAGGGTATGCTGATGATGACTATTTAACCATCTACAAGGTCTTCCGGGCTATGAACAGCCTGGTGGCTCGATGACCTTAGGGAGGGGAGTATGTCTCGGGAGATCCGTGTTATCCATTATGGCCTGGGAGCCATCGGTAGTCAGATAGCCAGGCTAGTCCTTTCCAGGGAAGGGATGCGGTCTGTGGCCGCCATCGATATCGACGAGGGAAAAGCGGGCCGGGATCTGGGCGCGGTGATCGGTCTTGACCGACTTTTGGATATACCCGTCTCTAAAACCTTGGCCTCCGCTCTGGAGGGGAAAGAGGCTGAGGTGGTTCTCCATTCCACAGGCTCCTTCTTGGAGAAAGTGATCTCCCAGTTGTGGGAGGTTATCAGCGCTGGCCTCCATATCATCTCCACCTGTGAGGAACTGGCCTACCCCGCGGCTCAGCACCCCAAACTTGCGGTCGAGATCGATGCCTTGGCTAAGGAGCGAGGGGTTACGGTCTTAGGCACCGGTGTTAACCCTGGATTCATAATGGACACCCTGCCTCTAGTTATCACCGGGGCTTGCCAGGAGGTCCAACGGATCTATGTTAGGCGGAGGGTGGATGCTGGTCGCCGCCGGCTCAGCCTGCAGCGGAAGGCGGGAGCGGGGCTCACCCTGACTGGGTTTCAGGATGGGGTGAAGGCTCGCCGGGTGGGACATATAGGCTTGCGGGAATCGGTGGCCATCATCGCTGGGGCCCTGGGTTGGGAACTAGAATCCATAGAGGAGAGCCTGGAGCCGGTGATCGCTGAGCGGCCGATGCGTACCCAGTTCTTGGAGGTGGAAGCAGGTCAAGTAGCGGGTGTACATCAGATCGGGCGGGGGATCAAGGATGGACAAGAGGTGATAACCCTTGACCTAGAGATATGTGTGGGTCTGGAGGGGGCAAAAGATACCATTTCTGTGGAGGGGAGACCCTCTGTCAAGTTAACTATTGAGGGGGTGCAGGGCGATATCGCCACCGCGGCTATGGTGGTGAACGCCATCCCCCGGATGGTCGATGCGCCGCCGGGCCTGGTGACTATGGCCGATCTGCCCCTCGTTTGCGCCCCCTAGGGCCAGGCAGGCCTTTACAGATCGCCGCCTAGTCTCTAGTTAGGGGTTATATCTGCCTCGGCAAGGGAGGCTCTCTCACTTGAGGGAACCTCCCTTTAGGTCTGTCGGAGCCATTTGTGATATAATGAACAACAGTAGCGAACTGTCTTCACATAGTTGTGGGGAAACGATCCAAGGGAGGATGGAATGCCACTCTTGAGAAGCCTGCTTTTGCGTCTTTCCCGCAGCACGACCCTTCGAGATTTCATCGTGGGGTTCAGTGTCTCCCGGCGGATGAGTCGCCGCTTCGTGGCTGGGGAGACCCTGGAGGAAGCGATCGAGGCGATCAGGTCTCTGAACCAGAGGGGGATCCTAGCCACCATCGACCACTTGGGGGAGAACGTCACCTCCCAAGAGGAGGCCCATCAGGCGATGGAGGAGTACCTGAGAGCCCTGGATGGGTTGGCGGATTCGGGGGTGGATTCGGGGGCGAGCCTCAAACTTACCCAGATGGGGCTTGATATCGATCGTAGTTTCTGCCAAGGGAACGTAGGCCAGATCGTGGAGAAAGCCAAAGGGTATGGTATCTTTGTGCGGATAGACATAGAGGGCTCACCCCATACGGAGAGGACAATCCAGGTCTATAGAGCCTTGCGGCAGAGGTACGACAACGTGGGGATCGCCATCCAATCCTATCTTTATCGTTCAGAGGATGATGTACGGCAGATGATACCCCAGGGGTTAAACGTTCGTTTGTGCAAAGGGGCTTACGACGAGCCGCCCGACATCGCCTTCCCCGATAAGAGGGATGTGGACGCCAACCTGATAAAACTGACGGAGATGCTCCTCACCGAAGAGGCGAGGAGGGCAGGATGCTACCCGGCCCTAGCCACTCACGACGAGAGGATCATCAACTGGTGCAAGGAGCACGTTCAAAAAGAGGGTATCGGCAAAGAGGAGTTCGAGTTCCAGATGCTCTACGGCATCCGCCCTCAGTTACAGCAGGAGTTGGCAGACCAGGGTTATCGGGTTCGGGCCTATGTCCCTTATGGGAATTCTTGGTACCCCTATCTTATGCGCCGCTTGGCTGAGCGGCCAGCCAACCTCTTTTTCCTTTTGGGGAACCTCTTTAAGGCTTAGTGAGGCGACATTACCAGGTGGTATGGATGAACAGTGTTTGCGATTCGCGGAGTTTATCCTGACCCCGCAACCTCCCAAAAGATTCGGAGCAAGGAGTTACAAATGAGACCTGAGTTCAAGAATGAGCCCATAATCGATTTTTCCCAGCCGGCCAACAGGGAGGCGATGGAGAAAGCCCTGGCCCAGGTGGAGTTAGAACTGGGTAGAAGGTACCCTCTCATCATCGGGCGGAGAGAGGGTGGAAACGGGGGAGGGGTTTGATTCCACAAACCCCTCCCACCCCCGGCAGGTGGTAGGGAGATTCGCCCAGGCGGCTCAGGTGGTGGCTAAGCGGGCGGTGGAGGTGGCTAACGAGGCGTTCCAGAGGTGGAAGAGGGTAGAGCCAGAGGTGCGAGCCCGTTACCTCTTCAAAGCGGCGGCTGAACTGAGGCGGCGAAGGCTGGAGTTCGACGCCTGGATGGTCTACGAGGTAGGCAAGAACTGGGTGGAAGCGGATGCCGACACCGCCGAGGCGATAGATTTTCTGGGGATCTATGGTCACCAGATGCTCCGCTTGGCTTTGCCCCAGCCAGTGACCACCATAGAAGGAGTGGAAAACGAACTGGTCTATATCCCCCTTGGGGCGGGGGCGGTCATCTCTCCCTGGAACTTCCCTTGTTCCATCATGGTAGGCATGACCATGGCCTCGGTGGTGGCGGGCAATACGGTGGTCTTGAAGCCGGCCTCCACCTCGCCCACCATAGCCGCCAAATTTATGGAGATATTGGAGGAGGTGAGCCTCCCCCCAGGGGTAGTGAACTTCCTCCCTGGCCCAGGCGGGGTGATAGGTGACACCTTGGTCACACATCCCAAGACCCGGTTCATCGCCTTCACCGGTTCCAAGGAGGTGGGGCTGCGGATCAATGAACTTGCGGCCAAGCCCCAAACGGGCCAGGTTTGGATCAAGCGCACCATCCTGGAGATGGGAGGCAAGGATGCGGTGGTGGTGGATTCCAGTGCTGACTTGGAGGCGGCCGCGGAAGGGATCGTCACCTCCGCTTTTGGGTACCAGGGGCAGAAATGCTCCGCAGGCTCTCGAGCCATCATCTTGGATGATGTCTATGATCAGGTGGTGGATAGAGTGGTGGCCCTTGCGGCGAAACTCACCATCGGCCCGGTGACAGACCCCCATAACTACCTAGGTCCAGTCATCGACCAAGCGGCCTTTGACAAGATAATGGGGTATATCGAGATCGGGAGGAGGGAGGCCAACTTATTGGCAGGTGGCCAGCGCGCCATAGAGGAAGGTTACTTCATCCAACCCACCATCTTCGGGGATGTGCCCCCTGAGGCTCGCATCGCCCAGGAGGAGATTTTCGGGCCGGTGCTTTCCATTATAAGGGCCCGAGATTTCGATCATGCTCTGGAGATTGCCAACGCCACCGAGTATGGTTTGACGGGGGCGGTCTATAGCCGCAACCGAGAACATCTGGAGCAGGCCCGCCGAGAGTTTCATGTAGGCAACCTCTACTTCAACCGCAAATGCACCGGGGCCCTGGTGGGGGTGGAGCCTTTTGGAGGCTTCAATATGAGCGGCACTGACTCCAAAGCCGGGGGCCGAGATTATCTCTTGCTCTTCACCCAAGCCAAATCCATCTCAGAGCGGCTCTAAGAGTTTGTGGGAGGATGATGTGGAGAAGACGCCCAGCACAGACAAGAGCCTGGAGGAGTTGACGGACCGGGCTCGGCGGATGGCTCTCCGCTACGTGGAGGTGAGCCCCTATCGCCTGAACCCCGACCAGGATATCTGGGAGGGGATCGTCAAGGGTATAGGTCGACAGGCTTATACCTTCGGTTGGCCCTACTGTCCTTGACAGGAGCGGACCGGCGATCCCGTGGAGGATCGCAAATTCATCTGTCCTTGCTACCGCCACGAACAAGATATCGCCGAGACCGGCCATTGCATCTGCCACCTCTTCGTGAGCGAGGATTATCGACCGCCGAAGATGGAGAGCCCACCTATCCGAGAGGAGGGTAGCCCCTGGCCTCGCATCGTGGTCTATGGCACATACTGGTGTAGCGACACCATCCGCACCAGGCGTTTCCTCAACCGCCATGGTGTTCCTTTCACCCTCATCGACGTGGACAAAGATCCCCAGGCAGCCCAGAGAGTGAAGGAGTGGAACCGAGGTTTCCTCTCCACCCCCACGTTGGATATCGAGGGGCATATCGTCACTGAGCCCTCGGACGAAGAGCTAGCGAGACTTCTGGGGATAGAGGCGTAGGTTCTTGGGAGAGGTGAAAGTGGTGGTTTAGTAGTCCGTCTGAGGGTCAGAAGGGAGGCCTTTGATGCAGATAGATTTCTTTAGCCTACTATGGATCGTCTTCATTATCATGACCTTGATCCCGGCCATCAACCGCAGGCTCGTAGAGAGGAGCCGGCAACGGTTGATGCGGGCCATGGAGGAGAAGCGAGGATCGAGGCTCATCACCCTCATCCATCGCCAAGAGGCCTTGAGTTTCTTGGGGATAGCCTTCTCTAGGTACATAGACATCGAGGACTCGGAGCAGGTTCTGCGGGCTATCCGCCTCACCCCCGAGGATCTGCCTATAGACATCGTCCTCCATACCCCGGGAGGCTTGGTCTTGGCTGCGGAGCAGATCGCCCACGGCCTGGTGAAGCATAAGGCCAAGGTCACGGTTTTTGTGCCCCATTACGCCATGTCGGGAGGGACTTTCGTGGCCTTGGCGGCGGATGAGATTGTGATGGAGGAGAACGCCGTTCTGGGCCCCGTCGATCCTCAGTTGGGGAAATACCCTGCCGCTTCCATCCTCACCGTCTCCGAGGTTAAGGATATAAACGAGATGGACGATGAAACCCTCATCCTCTCCGATATGGCTCGCAAAGCCCAGAAACAGGTGCACGCGTGTCTGGTGGAGATCCTTGTGGCCAACGATATGCCTCAGGATAAGGCGGAGAAGATAGCCACGACCCTAAGTTGTGGCCAGTGGACCCATGACTACCCCATCACCTTTGAAGAGGCGAAGGAACTGGGGTTACCTGTCTCCTCCGACCTGCCGAACGAGGTCTATCAATTGATGGAACTTTTCCCCCAGGCAGCAGGCCGGCGACCCTCGGTGGAGTATATCCCTCTCCCCTACCGCCGCGAAGAACCGCCAGAGAAGCAGAAGGGCCAGAGTTGGAGATACTCTTAGATTTCGACTTGGAGTTGGAAACCTCTCGCATCCTGGAGCTCCTGGGCGGCACGACCCTAAAGGAGGAGCGCTATCTACAAGTGATCCAGGGGATGATCCATCGGGCCCGGGGACTCCTGGAGCCGGTGATCCTCTACGACCTCTTCTCCGTGGAGGAGATACACCCTGGAGAGGTGGTGTTGAAAGAGGCGAGACTGAGGAGCAAGGGGCTGGCCAAACTTTGGGTTCAGGCCCGTGAGATAGCCTTGATCCTCTGCACCATCGGGCCGGCCCTGGATGAGCAGGTCTCCGCCTACTTCATCGCCTCCGACCCCCTTGGGGGCCTGGTCCTAGATGCTATAGGGACCGCCGCCCTCGAGGAGTTGGCGGAGGAAGCTTGCCGCCTCATAGCGGAGATAGCCAAGGAGAAGGGTTGGGAGGCCAGCGCCCCCCTCAGCCCGGGGAACCTGGATTGGGATCTAGAGGAGCAGCGAGTCTTCTTCGCTCTCTTGCCCGCAGAGGGGATAGGGCTCCGGTTAAAGGAGAGTTACCAGATGACCCCTCTGAAATCGCTCTCCCTGGCCATGGGGCTGGGAGAGGAGGTTCTTCCTTCCATAGAGGAGTCACCCTGCGCCTACTGCTCCTTGGGTGGGAGGTGTAGATATCGCCGAGAGATAGAGCCCCTTCCAAGGTAGGAAGGGGCATCTTATATGGCAGGGTTAGGAGAGGTTTTAACTAGGCCGGCTGTTTCGCCTTCTGCTTTTCCAAGTAATCCTCAATGGCCGCATGGATGGCATCGGCCGCCAGGTTAGAGCAGTGCATCTTGATGGGGGGAAGGCCGTCCAAAGCCTCGGCTACCGCTTTGTTAGTTATCTCCATCGCCTCTTCTATAGTTTTCCCCTTCACCATCTCCGTAGCCATGGAACTAGTGGCGATAGCCGCCCCACAGCCGAAGGTGCGGAATTTGATATCCGCTATGCGGTCATCTTTTACCTTGATGAAGATCTCCATCAGGTCGCCACAGACGGGGTTCCCTTCTTTCCCCACACCATCTGGATCTTCTATTACCCCCACATTGTGGGGGTTCATAAAATGCTCCATCACCTTTTCAGAGTACATCAAGAGGGTTCCTTTCTCCCTAGTTTACGGAGCCGTGGTGTAGAGGGGTGACATGGAACGGAGCCGCTCCACTATCCCCGGCAAGAGTTCCAGTAGATAGCCCACATCCTTCTCGCTGTTCTCGTGGCCCAGGGTGAGGCGTAAAGAGCCATGGGCTACCTCGGGAGGGATGCCCATGGCCAAAAGGACGTGGGAGGGCTCCAGGGAGGCCGAGGTACAGGCGGAACCGCTGGAAGCGGCTATGCCCATCATATCCAAGCCCAGAAGCATCCCTTCCCCCTCTACGTAATTTATGGTAAAACTGGCGTTATTGGGCAGCCTCTCTTTAGGGTGACCGGTCAACTGGGTGTCCGGGATGGAGGAGAGGATGTCCTCGATTAAGCGGTCTCGGAGGGCTACGAGTTTGCGATTGTTCTCCTCCCGGTGCTCTTGGGCCAACTTGAGCGCCGTGGCCAACCCCACGATGCCGGCCACGTTCTCCGTACCCGCCCGTCGGTTCAGTTCATGGGACCCGCCGGTCTGGGTGGGGAGAAGCCGCACTCCTCGCCGCAGGTAGAGAACCCCCACCCCCTTGGGCCCGTAGAGCTTGTGGGCCGAAAGCGAGAGAAGATCTGCCTTAAGGGCTTTTACATCTAGGTCTAGGGCTCCTCCCGCCTGGACGGCGTCGGTGTGGAAGGGTATCTTGTGGGCTCGAGCGATCTCCCCTATCTCGGCGATGGGCTCGATGGTCCCCACCTCGTTGTTGGCATACATAATGGTGATGAGGATCGTCTTTTCGGTGATAGCTTTCTCCACATCGGCGGGATCGACACGGCCGTACTTATCTACCGGCAGATAAGTGACCTGAAAGCCAAAATGCCTCTCCAGTTGCTCGCAGGTGTGACCCACGGCGTGGTGCTCGATGGAAGAGGTGATGATATGGTTCCCCTTGCCCCGGTCCATGAAGGCTATACCTCGGATGGCCAAATTATCGCTCTCCGAGCCGCAACTGGTGAAAACTATCTCTCTGGAAGTGCAGTTTAAGATCTGGGCCACATCGGCCCGGGCCTCATCTATCGCTTTGCGTGCCTCCTGTCCTAGGCGATAGACGCTGGAGGCGTTGCCGTACCCCTCGGTGAGGTAGGGGAGCATAGCCTCCACCACCCGGGGGTCCACCGGGGTGGTAGCCGCATGATCCATATATACCGTACGCTTGGCCATCTTTCAGACTCCTTCGAAAAGTTCGGTGCTTAGATACCTTTCCCCTGTATCGGGCAGGACTGCGACGATCAGTTTGCCTTTGTTCTCTGGCCTCTTGGCTACCTCTAAGGCGGCGAAGGCGGCAGCGCCAGAGGAGATACCTGCCAGGATCCCTTCCTCCTTGGCTAGCCGCCGAGCCATGGTTGCGGCATCCTCGTTTTTTACCTGGAAGACCTCGTCTACGAGGTCCAATTGTAAGACGTCGGGGACGAAGCCAGCACCTATCCCTTGGATAGGGTGGGGCCCTGGCTCTCCGCCCGAGAGGACCGGGGAGGCGGCTGGCTCCACGGCGATGGCCTTGAAGTTGGGTTTGAGAGGTTTTATCACCTCCGCCACGCCGGTGATGGTTCCTCCTGTTCCCACGCCGACCACGACAATATCTACTTTCCCCTCGGTATCCTCCCAGATCTCTTTAGCCGTGGTTCGGCGATGGATCTCCGGGTTGGCTGGGTTCTTGAACTGCTGGGGGATGAAATACCTGGGATCCCGGGCCGCTAACTCTTCGGCCTTCCTTACCGCCCCGGGCATCCCTTCGGCTCCGGGAGTCAAGATGAGTTCCGCACCGAAAGCCTTAAGCAACTTTCTCCGCTCTACCGTCATCGTTTCGGGCATGGTGAGAACCAGCCTATACCCCTTTGCTGCGCAGACGAAAGCCAGAGCGATGCCCGTATTGCCGCTGGTTGGTTCCAAGATGATGGTATCCTCTTGGATGAGACCTTCCCGTTCCGCGGCCTCGATCATGCTAACTCCGATCCTGTCCTTGACGCTGGCCAAAGGGTTGAAGGACTCCAGTTTGGCAAGCACGGTGGCCTCCACCCCCCTTGTGACCTTGTTTAACCTCACGAGAGGTGTGTTGCCGATAGTTTCAGTGATATCTTCGTAGATCCTTCCCATGCTCAGGCCTCACTTTCTCGCTCTATTGTCCCCTCTTGGCTAGCGAGAGCGTTCTCTAACTCCTGAACCCTCCCTTCCAAAGTGGTAATTTTCGATGCCAAGCCGTTGATCGCCTCTACTACCGGGTCGGGGAGTTTACCATGTTCCAGGGTCAGAAAGGTAGGCTCCTCAGCCCCTTCTCCCTTCACCACCCTTCCGGGCACGCCCACCACCGTCGCTCCTGGGGACACGGGTTTAACCACTACTGAGCCAGAGCCGATCTTGGCATGGTCCCCGATGGTAACGGCTCCCAAGACGATGGCATCCGACCCCAGAACCACACAATTCCCGATGGTGGGGTGGCGCTTTGTCTTCCTCAGAGATGTCCCTCCCAATACCACCCCTTTATACATGAGGACATCGTCGCCAATCTCCGCCGTCTCCCCGATCACTATACCCATCCCGTGGTCGATGAAGAGTCGGCGGCCGATCTTAGCCCCGGGATGGATCTCTATACCGGTAAGAAAGCGGTTGATATGGGAGAGGAGACGGCCCCAAAAGAGCAAATTACGCTCCCAGAGGAGATGGGCTACCCGGTGCATCCAGATGGCGTGGAGGCCGGGGTAGAAGAAGAGTACCTCCAGTGTGCTTTTGGCTGCCGGATCTTTGGCGAAGACGGTGTCGATATCCTCTCGAAGCCAAGCGAGCATCTCTTGCCACCGACCTAGAACCCCTCTGGAGCGAGGATCGCTCTCCTCGGCTGGTTCTGGGGTTAACCTTTCTACCCTGTCGCACTCGACCATTTTTACACTAACTCCGCTAAGGTGGTGGAATCCAGTATCTCGGCAATACCGTCGTGCACCCTTTTCCAGACTACCCGCGTGGAGCAGGTTTCGCTCATCTCACAGCACTCCAACTCTACCGACTCCAATAGACACTCCACAGGAGCGATGGCTACCTCCAGGGCTCGCATTATCTCGCCCATGGTAATGGCTTCAGGCTCCTGAGCCAGGGCATAACCACCCTTAGCCCCGCGCTTGCTCCTCACCAGGCCAGCCTTTCTCAAGGGAGCGATGATCTGTTCCAGATAGGCCAGGGAAAGGCCCTGGCGTCGTGCCACCTCGGAGAGGGAGGTATGACCCTGGCCGAAATCGCGCGCCAACTCGGCCATCACCCGAAGCCCATATTCCCCTTTAGTAGTGATGCGCATAATTAATTCCTAGTAAAATAGTCGGAAATAATAATACCATATTTGGTCTTATTTGTCAAGAGTGATCTTGACAGAGCCTAGAAAATGTAGTAGAATTTAATTAGACCTTTCGCCGGTGTGGGGTGTTATACCCCACCTTTTTTGGAGATTATGTTTTTAGAGGTGATGGAGTAGATGAAGACGGTCTATTTCAGGAGCGAATTGCTTTTCCCTCACGAGTGCGTCTCTGACCTGATGGATATAAGGGACGGGAAGTGGCAGAAGTTAGTAGCCCGAGTGGCCTCCTTGCCGGACACCCATGAGGATAGTCTAGCCTTCTCCTTGATGATGATTAGGCTTTGTGGCTGCCTCAGGTGCAACCCAGGTAGTTATAAGGCCTCGTTGGGCTGCTCTGATTGCGCTCGACGGATGATCGGTATGCTCAAGCAATCGGACATGAAACTTATAGAGCGTTTTCGTCGGGCGAAGGAGGATGTCCGGCGCTATCTAGCGGGTGAGATGATGGAGATTCTGGAGTAGCGGGTTCTTCAAAGGGTGTGAGCCGCCTATCGTATGAGAGGCGGCTCTTTTTTTGGCTTCCCGCTCGCTCGTCTCGGTGATATAATGAATTGGAGGAAGAGGAAGAAGGCCGACATCCTTATCTTGGAGACCTCCGACTACCGGGATTTGGCCTATCGCTTCGGTGGCAACCTGGTGGCCGGGGCCTTCAAGGGAGGTCGATCTGTCTGGCCCCAGGAGGTTGACTGACCTTGCGAATCGACCTCCACGTGCACACCGCCTATTCCTACGATTGCTGGATGTCCCCTCAGGCGGTGATGAGGGCCGTGCAGCGGAATAACAAGGTAGACGCCATCGCCGTCCTGGACCATGACGAAATAGAAGGGGCCCTTAGGCTGGCCGAGGTCGCCCCCTTTCCGGTGATAGTGGGGGAGGAGGTGCTCACCAAAGAGGGAGAGATAGGGGGGATATTCCTTAAGGAGAGGATCCCTCCAGGGCTGCCTCTAAAAGAGACGGTGGATAGGATCAAGGAGCAAGGGGGGCTGGTATATGCCACCCACCCTCTGGCTCGGGATGTGCCCAAGAGCGTGGGGCGCGAGGCTCTGGAGTCGATCATAGATAGGATAAATATCATCGAAGGTTTCAACGCTCGCATCCGGCATAAATCCGATAACGAAGAGGCGAAAGAGATAGCCCAAAGGCACGGCATCGCCGTGGCCGCAGGGAGCGATGCCCATTTCCCCTGGGAGATCGGGCGAGCAGGTATCGAGATAGCCCCCTCCTCTACCCCCCAAGAGTTCTTAGAAAACCTCCGTCAGGCCCGAATATTTGGCCGGCGAACTCCTTATATCTTCGCCGGCCTCACATACATCATCTGGTGTGCTCATAGGTTTCTAAAGCGGTTATAGGCGAGTCTCCAGCAACCCCTCGATCTGAGCCATCAGTTCCTCTGTCCTATCTTCGAAGCCTCCTATCTGCTCCTCGAAGGCTCTAGCCAGGTCCTCATCGGCGAGGGAGGTGGCGTTGGTGCGCACGTTGAGGGCTGAGCCGCGCACCGCGGCCTTCGCCATCTGGGCCGCCGTCCCTGTGTCGGGCAGGACGTTGGGGTTACCTTTCTCGGCCACGGTGAGCAAGACCTCTAAGACTTTCACCGCCCTATCGGCCACGGCCAAAGGGACGCTAGCCGCACCACGGAGGGCCATCTGAACGGCCATCGTCCGGCTCTCTTTTTCCTCTTCTGTATCCTTAGGCAGGCTGTAGGCCGCCAGCAACGCCTCGAAGGCTTGGGCATCCTCCTCGATAAAGGCGAAGAGATCCTTTTGGAGACCTCGTGCCTGTTCCAAGGCCGCCCTCATCTCCTTCTCCGCCTCGGCGTACTCCTCTTTCCCCACCGTCAATTGGCAGGCCATGCTGGCCAGGGCCGCGGCTAAAGCCCCGGAGAGGGCGGCTACGCTCCCTCCCCCCGGGGTGGGTGAAGGGCTTGCCACCTCCTCCAAGAAGGCCCTCATATCCGCTTTGGGCTCCGCTACCAGAGCCTCCTCTGGCACCTCCAGTTGCCTCTCCAGAACCTGCTCCTCGGAGAGATCTTCCAGTCGCAAATAGTATTCCGCGCTCTCTAGGAGGGCTCCCTCCGGCACCAGCCCCACGATCTCGCTTCCCACCACTGTTACCCCATACCGGGCTGCCTCTCGTCTGATCATCTCGAAAACGCGATAGAGAGGCGTCTGGTGGTAGTTGGTCATGTTCATAGAGACTTGAGCCAGCCCCCGCTGGGCGATATAGAGCCCTAGGGCTTTCACATATCTTAGGCCTCCAGAGGAGTGGCGGATGGCTCTAGCGATCTTTTGGGCGACCTCCACATCGTCGGCATTCAAGTAAACGTTATAGGCGATGAGAGGGTCGCGGGCTCCCACCACCGTGGCCCCGGCCTTGCCTAATTGCCGTGGGCCGTAGTCTGGCTCTCGATCCAGATCGGTCTCGATCGTCTCCTTGAGCCCCTCGTATTCGCCGCGGCGGATGTAGGCCAAATCTTTTCTCTCTGGCCTGGTGGCGGCTTTCTCATAGAGGTAGACCGGTATCGAGAGTTCGGCGCCTATCCGCTCCCCTAGCCGCCTAGCCATCTGGACGCACTCTTCCATGGTGACCCCCCTCAGGGGGATCAAGGGCACGACGTCCGTGGCGCCGACCCTAGGGTGCTCTCCCTGATGCTCTTCCATATCTATCAGTTCCGCCGCCTTTTTCACGGCCCGGAAGGCTGCCTCCTCCACCGGCTCTGGCTCGCCAGCAAAGGTCACCACGGCCCGGTTGTGATCGGCGTCCATCTGAAGATCTAAGAGTTGGGCCCCCCTAACTCCTGTGATCTCGGCCATTATTTGATCGATGACCTCTTTCCTTCTCCCTTCGCTGAAGTTGGGGACGCATTCCACGAGCCTTCGCATCGGTATCCTCCCTCCCCATGAATGGTAAAAATCATAATATCATAACAAGAGGTGATCTTCAACCTTGCTTGGGGTTGACTTCTGGGTTATAATAGGCGAAAGGATCGGGAAGAAAGGTCGTTCATGGCCAAACGGAGCCGCGTACTCGACCCCCAAGAGTTGGAGGGGGCCATCAATCAGGTTCAAGGTGTGGTCGCCAACCGGGTAGTCCCCGGCGATAAGGACGATCTCTCCGAGATCCATGTTATGGCCTCCACGGAGCGGGCTCCGAAGCAGATCGTCAGGGACATCGAGTCGCTGCTTTTCGTCAAGTTCGGTTTTCGAGTCGACTACCGGAAGATAAGTCTCGTCCAGTTGGGGGAGGAACAGATTTTGCCGTTGGGTCTCTCCCGTCTCAAACTTATCTCTGTGCATTGCCAGGCCGGGCCAGTTGGCGCGGAGGCGGAGGTTCAAATCGGGAGCCCGGAAGGGTTGCATGTGGGTTTGGCCCAGGGTGAGGGGATAGGGGAAGCGGAACTGGTAGTCCAAGCCACTCTTAACGCCCTCCAGCAGGTGGTGGGAGCCAAAGCGGAACTGGCTCTACAAGGAGTGGAGCGGTTCGATTTGGGAGGGAGAGAGATCATAGTGGTGCAGGTCTCTTACCTCTTCCCCGCTGGCGAAGAGACCCTTTTGGGAGTTAGTTTCGTCGGAGGCGAGGGAGAGAAGGAGGCCAGCGCAAGGGCGGCCTTAGACGCTGTGAACCGCCGCCTACCGGTGATGAGACTTTCCTAACCTTTCCTAGCGCTATCCCGTTACTCATCTCTTCTAATTTATAGAAAAAGGTCCTCTTTTTTAGTCCCTTTGAGGCATTGACATCCTCTTCAGGATATGATAGAATGCAATAGGCCGGTGAGAGGCGTGCCTGGGTGGTCTAACCTCTCCTAGGGAGGTGCAGGCGGAAGCCTGAAGCGGAGAGAAGGGGAATCTAACTTGGGCTCTTCAGGGGCCCAAAATGAGCGAAAGGAGATTCCCCGACATGAAATGGCGCACCGTCTACCTGAGAGCGCTATATGTGTTGCTCACCATCACAGCACTAGTGCTCGCCAGCGGCGCCGGCAGCAAGTGGAACTGAGCCTCCCTGGCAGGCTCTCACCGGCTCTTTCTTGCTGCCCAGGCGAGTCTCTTCATCAAGGTTGATAGTGGGCTAATATATGGTAAGATAGGAAGAGCCTCCAATGGGAGGCTCTTCCCTTTGCCCAGTGGAGGGGAATCCCAGTGAGAGCCTTGCCCAGAGCCGCTAAACTATATATCGTTGCTCTAGTCCTTATAGCGGGCTTTATCATAGCCACCTCCATCCCGCTCTTGCCTACCACCCCCTCCGGGCTAGCCACCTTGGGCCTCTTTGCCCTCATGTTGTGCCTTGCTGATCTCCTTCCCATCGTTATGCTGGCAGAGAGGGGAGAGGTCGTCATGTCCACGGCTATTCAGATCGGTTCCATCATCCTCTTCGGGCCGGCTTTCGCCGCCTTCGCCACCATACTGGGTACCCTGGCCGCCGAGATCATCAGGCGAAGGGTTTGGTACAAGGCAGCCTTCAACGCGGCCCAGTTTGTTATCACGGTGGCTACCGCGGGCATCATATATATGGGCCTCGCCGATGAGACCCCCGCCCATTTGAACTCCTTGCCCGACTTGATGGCTCTCTTGGTAGCCGGGCTAGTCTACTATTTTATGAACGATTCTCTGGTCGTAGTGGCAGTGGCTCTGGCGGAACACAGCCCTGTCCTAACGGTTTGGCGGACGGCTTTTAGAGATGTGGCTTGGCACAATGTGGCCATGATCCCTTTGGGGGCTATGTTCGCCCTTCTCTGGCAAATCCAGCCTTGGAGCGTTGTGCTGGCCATCCTCCCCGTGTTCGTCGTTCGCTCATCGATGGGGCTGGTGCGCCAGTTGCGGGATCAAACCAAAGAGGCCTTGATAGCCCTAGCGGACACCATCGACGCTAGGGATTCTAGCACCTACCAGCACTCCCAAAGAGTGGCTGAGTATGCGGAGATGATCGCCCGCCAGATGAGGCTCCCCTATGATGAAGTCGAACTGATCCTCACCTCCGCTCGGTTACACGACCTGGGAAAGATAGGGATGGACAACGCGATGCTATACAAACCGGGTTCCCTTTCCAACGAGGAGCGGAGGAAATTCCAGCGGCATCCCTCTATCGGGGAGTCTCTGGTGGGGTATTTCCCCGCTTTCGGCGCCGGTCGCGACATCGTGCGTCATCATCATGAGCATTTTAATGGTAGGGGCTACCCTAACGGCAAGAAAGACGAGGAGATACCTCTAGGGGCCAGGATCCTGGCCGTGGCCGATGCCTACGACGCGATGATTTCGGATCGTCCCTACCGCCCGGCCATGTCCGAAGAGAAAGCGATAGCGGAACTGAAGGCTGGAAGCGGCACTCAATTCGATCCCCAAGTGGTGAAGGCATTCCTTTCGGTCCTAGAGGGAAAAGAACAAGAGAGGCGCGTAGCCCAGTCAAAATCGGAGGCTCTCTCTGAGGCTAGCGAGGTATGACTTTCTTTATCGTCGTCTCCATACTCGTCGCCCTGCTGAGGGGAGGGGGTCTCCTACGGCTGGGTGAACTCCGTCTCCGCCACGGCTACCTCATCCTCTTGGGACTAGCCTTGCAGTTGTTCGTCTTCTCCCCTCTCGGGGCTCGCTGGGAGCCTTGGATCGGCTACCTCTATCCAACCTCCTTGGCTCTCCTTCTCCTGGCCGTTGCCCTTAATCGGGATCTTCCGGGGATCAGGCTCCTCGGTTTAGGGCTTTTTTTTAACCTCTTGGTGATAGCGGCCAACGGCGGCCTCATGCCTATCTCCGTCGAGGCTGCGCGTCGGGCGAGACTCTTCGACGTGATAGCCACGCTACAGGCTACGGGCCGCCACAGGCATATGGCTCTTATGGATGAGGGGACCAAACTTTGGTTTCTGGGGGATACCATCGTCTTGGGGTACCCCTTGCCTTCGGCCCAGGTCTTCAGTCCCGGCGACATCCTGGTGGCTCTGGGCGCTTTCATCTTCCTGCAATGGGCGATGCTGGGCCCCAACTGGCTGCCCCGTTACCTCCAGGAAGGGAAGCCGGTCGCCTATCTTCTCTCCTTAGGCCAGACCTCCTGGGTCAAGGGGGCTGCCATATTCGGCCTAGGGCTGCTTTTGGGTTGGCTGATTATAGGATGGGTTCTATGGCCGGTGGAGTACTGCGATACCGATCCTCCCGACCTTCGGCGGAATCACCAGGAGGTCTATATCTCGTTGGTGGCCGACTCCTTTGGCCTTAATGGGGACGTACAACTGGCCAGAGAGCGGCTGCGAGATTTTAACGAAGAGGAGATAGGGGATATTATCTTGACTCTCTTGGAGAGGCAGGAGGAGGATCTTGCCAAAAGCCAAAGGCTCCGCGATCTGGCTCAGGCTCTCGCCTTGTCTCTAGCCCCTGGTGGGGAGTAGTTTTTCCATTTGGGCGAAGCTGACCAGAAGCCTTTTGGGCTTCATCCCCACGAAGGCCACCACTACTTCCTCATCGTCCCCTGCCAACTTACTGGAGACGACTACCCCCTCTCCGAATTGAGGGTGGCGGACTTTGTCGCCAGGATTGAACTGGCGCACTTCCACAGCCGCGGGACCCCTTGGAAGCCAAGTCGCGCGCTCATATTCGGTGCTTCCCCTCACTAACTGAGGGGGGATGTCGAGGAGGAAGCGGGAAGGGGTATTCACTTGGGAGAGGCCTCGCAAGGTGCGACGGAAGGTGTGGATCAGGTAAAGCCGTTCCTTGGCCCGGGTGATCCCCACGTAACAGAGGCGACGTTCTTCCTCCATCGCTTCCCGATCATCGAAGGAGCGGCTGTGAGGGAGGACCCCTTCCTCCAAGCCCACGATGAAGACCACCGGGAACTCCAGCCCTTTGGCCATGTGGAGGGTGAGGAAAGTGGGGGCGTTAGCCCGCTCATCATAGTTGTCTACATCGGAGACCAGAGCCACCTCTTCCAAGAAGGTCGTCAACCCCACCTGGGGAGCGAGATCGGCGTACTCGCTGGCTACGCTCCGCAACTCCATCACGTTATTCCATCGCTCTTCGCCTTGCTCTGTGCCGTCCCTTACATACTCGGCGTATCCTGTCCTCTCCAAAATGAGATCGAAAAGTTCAAGGAGATCTAACCTCAGGCCGGCATCGACTAGCTCCTCTAGGAGATTGGCGAATCCTGAGAGGATGCGCTTACTGCGAGGGTGAAAGGGTGTCTCCTCTTTCTCCCGTCCTTCGGATAGCCGACCTAGGGCGGTGTGTATAGGGACCCCTAGCCGGTTAGACCACACCATAAGTTGCTCTAGAGTCTTTTTCCCTATAGCCCTGCGGGGCACATTGATGATCCGTAACAGGCTAAGAGCGTCATAAGGGTTATGGACGAGGCGCAGGTAGGCGATGATATCCTTCACCTCCCGCCGCTCGTAGAACCTGGTGGCCCCCACCAGACGGTAGGGCACGCCAGCCCGCACGAAGGCGTCCTCTAGGGCCCGAGATTGGGCGTTGGTACGATACATAACCGCGCAGTCGCCGAGATCGCATACCCCTCGTGCTTCCAACCGTTGTATCTCGCCCAGGACGTATTGGGCCTCCTCTTCCTCGTCGTAGGCCTCGATGATGGTGAGGGGGAGACCACACTCTTCCTCTGTCCAGAGCCTCTTCTCCACCCGCGCCTCATTTTTGGAGATGACCGCGTGGGCTGCGTCCAAGATGTTCTGGGTGGAGCGGTAGTTCTGTTCCAGGAGGATGATCTTCGCCTCTGGGAAGTCCTTCCGAAAACGGCGGACATTGCGGAAATCGGCCCCCCGCCAGGTGTAGATGCTCTGGTCCTCATCCCCTACTGCAAAGAGGTTCCGGTGCTCTAAGGTCAAGAGTTTCACCAGTTCATATTGAACCATATTTGTATCCTGGAATTCGTCCACCAGGACATGTTGGTAGCGCCTTCGGTACTTATCCAGAACATCTCCCTCATTTCGAAAAAGATCTACGGTCTTGGTGAGAAGGTCATCGAAATCTAGGGCGTTGTTTGTGGCCAAGAGTTCCTGATAACGGTGGTAGACTCTCCTTGCTATCTCATGCCAGTAGGTGGGAGAGGGGAAAGCGGAAGGGGGGATCAGTTCGCACTTGGCGTGGGAGATGGCGGCCAGGAGCGCTCTGGGGCGATAGCTCTTCTTGTCGAGCCCTAATTCATCTATCGCTTCGGCTACTAGGTTAGCCTGGTCGTTCTCGTCATAGATGACAAAACTTCTCTCTATCCCTGCTCGTTCGCTCTCCCGGCGGAGGATGCGGACACAGGTGGCGTGAAAAGTGCCTATCGTTATCTCCCGAAGCCCATGGCCCAGGAGTTGGAAGAGACGCTCTTTCATCTCTCGGGCCGCCTTATTGGTAAAGGTAACGGCCAAGAGGTGGTAGGGTTTTACGCCTCGCTCCTTGACCAGATAAGCCACTCGATGAGTAAGCACCCGGGTCTTGCCGCTGCCCGGCCCCGCCACCACTAAGATGGGTCCCTCAGGGCCTTCTACAGCCTGGCGTTGAGCGGGGTTAAGACCTTCCAAGATATTCATATTTTCATTTTATCACCTTTCGTCCTCCCTGGCCAAAGGTTTGACAAAGAGCCATTCGAGGGCTATAATCTCCCAAACCTCCCGTTATATGAAATCGCGCTCTACCCCGAGAGAGAGATGGAGATCGGTTTCCTGCTTAGAGGGTTCATCATCGGTTTCTCAATTGCTGCCCCTGTCGGGCCCATCGGTGTGTTATGCATACGTCGCACATTGGCTGAAGGTCGCACCTCTGGTCTCGTCTCTGGTCTGGGGGCTGCCACGGCTGATGCCATCTATGGCTGCATTGCTGGATTCGGTCTGACCTTCATTTCGAGCAGCTTAATCAGTGGACAAGTATGGCTTCGCCTTATCGGCGGTATGTTTCTCTGTTATCTGGGCCTCAAGACCTTCCTGGCTCGGCCTGCTCAGCAAGCGGCCTCAGCCAAAGGAGATGGGCTCCTTGGTGCCTATGCCTCAACTTTTTTCCTGACGCTCACAAATCCGATGAGCATCTTTGCTTTTGCGGCGATAGTTGCCGGGTTGGGGGTGGCAAGCGCAAGTGGGAACTATCTCTCTGTGGGAGTATTTGTCTTAGGTGTATTTATCGGCTCAACCCTATGGTGGCTTATCCTAAGCGGTGGTGTCGGCGTGTTTCGGGCAAAGTTCAGCCCTCATGGGTTGCGGTGGGTGAACAGGATTTCAGGCGTAATCATCACGGGGTTTGGTTTGCTTGCGCTCCTGAGTCTGAGAGTATGAGAGCACAACTTCATATAGTAGTGGCGTGTTTGCGGTCCGTCCCGCTGAAAGCGGGGCTCACCCGAATCTCGCTTTGCGGGGCTTCGCAAACACGCAGGTCGACAGGTTTGGCGTTCCTTTTCTTTGGCCACTGGCGGGGCGATCTCTATCGATGGGTAGTCAATCAACTACTCTTCTAAGGAGAGCCCATGGCGACTGAACTGGCATGCCCAGCCCTCTATAAAGTGTCGTCTCGGACACCATATACCCCATGCTACAGCATCGGTATGGGGTCTTGATATAAAGGACCTTCAAGGGCGAAGGAGGCGAAAATGGAACTCGACCAGCTGATCAAAGTGGCGCGCGGCGAAGAGAAGGCCGACCTGCTTCTCAGGAACGCCCAACTAGTGAACGTCCTCTCTGGGGAGATCCATGAGGCTGACGTGGCTCTCTTCGGTAGTTTGATCGTGGGCCTGGGGGCTTACGAGGCCCGGGAGGTAATAGACTTGGAGGGCGATTATCTCTCTCCCGGCCTCATCGACGGCCACGTACACATCGAGAGTGCCATGATCCGCGTCCCCGAGTTCGCCAGGGCGGTGGTGCCCCATGGGACTACTACGGTGGTGATCGACCCCCATGAGATCGCCAACGTTATGGGCCTGGACGGCATAAGATATATGCTGGAATCGAGCAAGCATAACCCCTTAAGCGTTTATGTAATGGTGCCTTCCTGTGTCCCCTCTACGGAGATGGAGACGGCAGGGTCTCACCTTACGGCCTATGATATATGGCCCCTCTTGAGCGATGAATGGGTTTTGGGGGTGGCGGAGATGATGAACTACCCCGGCGTGTTAGAGAGGGAGCCAGATGTCTTGGAGAAGATAAGGATCGGTCAGCATAGTCGTATAGACGGACACGCTCCACGCCTCACCGGTCGAGATCTGAACGCTTATGTGGCGACTGGTATCTCCTCCGATCACGAATGCACTACCCTGGAGGAAGCGCGGGAGAAGTTACGCCTGGGGATGTATATCATGATCCGGGAGGGGAGTGTGGCCAGGAATTTGGAGGCCCTACTCCCCTTAGTAACCCCGAAAAACGCTGGACAATTCATGTTTGTGAGCGATGACCTCCTTCCCGGGGACCTTTTGGACGAGGGGCATATCGATCATATAATCCGGAAGGCGGTCGGTTTGGGACTTGACCCCCTCCTCGCCATTCAGTTAGCCACCATAAACACCGCTCGGTACTTCGGTTTGAATGATCGAGGGGCCGTCTCCCCCGGCTACAGGGCTGATCTGGTGGTCTTCGACAACTTCCAAGATCTCAACATCAAGAAGGTCTTCCGGGGAGGTCAACTGGTAGCCCAAGATGGACAACTCATGCCCGGGGTCTTTGCGCCTCGGGAGGTGCCCTTGCGGAGTTCCATCAATGTGGCCAGGATATACCTAGAAGATTTCCAGATAAAGGCGGAGGGCAAGCGGGCTAGGGTAATCGGGCTGACTCCCCAGCAAGTGGTGACCCAGAGATTGGTGGAGGAGGTGAGGATAGAGGATGGCCTGGCGGTGGCCGATGTGGGGCGAGACATTCTCAAGTTAGCGGTCGTCGAAAGGCATCAAGCCTCAGGGAGCATAGGGTTGGGCTTTGTCAAGGGGTTCGGCCTCCAGCGAGGGGCTCTGGCCTCCTCCGTGGCTCACGACTCCCATAATATCATAGTGGTAGGGACTAGCGATGCCGATATGCTCAAGGCGGCGGTGGAGATCGTGAAGATGCGCGGGGGGTTAGTCGTAGCGGCTGACGGTGAGGTGCTAGCCACCCTTCCTTTGCCTATCGCCGGGCTCATGTCTGACAAGTCGATCGAGGAGACGAGGACTGAACTGGATGAATTAGAGACTGCGGCCCAGGGTCTGGGCTGTCAGGTGGATAGCCCCTTCATGGCCATGTCGTTCTTGGCCCTTCCCGTCATCCCCGAACTCAAGTTGACAGACAAGGGGCTAGTGGATGTGACCCAGTTCAAGATAGTCTCTCTGTTTGAGGAGTAGGCAAGGGTTGTCTATCTTTTAAGTTATGCTTGCTGGGCAGTTATAGCCTGTGAAACCTATACAGGCTTCAAGAGGAGTGGCGGGTGCTTTTACCCCTACCCTCTTTAAGGCTGTGTAGAGGTGGCACAACGGCAACCCCATGACGTTGGCGTAGCACCCCTTCACCTTAGCCACCGGTCGAAACTCCTTATCTTGTATAGCATAACCTCCTGCTTTATCGAAAGGCTCCCCTCGCCCTATATAGCGCGTTATCTCCTCCTGGGAATAGTCCCTCATCCATACTTGCGTATCGGCCACTTCCTCTCTTTTCTCTCTTGTGGCCGCATTGAGAACTATCACGCCGCTGATAACCCGATGCTTCTTCCCCCTCAGCGCCTCTAGGACGGCCACTGCTTCGTCTCCATCCCCTGGCTTTCCCAGGATCTTATCCCCTAGTATGACCAGGGTGTCGGCGGCCACGATGACAGCCTCCGGGTGGCTCATTGCCGCTTTTTGAGCCTTGGCGGAGGCCAGACGCAAAGCGGTGCTCTTCGGGTTTTCCCCCTCCAAGGGGGTCTCTTCTACTTGGGGATCGACCACCTGAAAGGGCAGGCCCAAGAGGGCGAAGAGTTCCTTTCGCCGGGGTGAACTGGAGGCTAAAACTATCATTGATTTCTCGACCATGCCTCTTATTGTATCCTCTTTTGGCATTTCCTCAAAGGGTGGTATACTTGATATCGTGATATACCCAACCCTCTCTTGAAGGAGAAGAACGAACTCGATTTCGGCTCCCTGGAGCCCGGTGATCTCTTGTTAGTGGCCAACCCCACCGAATTCTTGCGGCTCGTTGTTATAGAATAGATAGGAGGCTCACATGCCGGTCATAGATTTTCACCTGCACCCCGTGAAATACGAGACCTATCAGCCCGGGGCTAAGGGTTATCTGGAGTCGGTCATCGGCGAGGATCTGGAGGGGTATATCGAACGGATGGCTACCCCCGAGGCAGTAGTGGAGATGCTGGAGGAGAGCGGAGTGGATTATGCCGTAGTCTTGGCGGAACTGAGCCCCATCACCACGGGTATGATGAGCAATGAAACGATAGCGGAGTTCTGCCAGGCATCGGAACGGCTCATCCCTTTCGCCAACATCAACCCCTATCTGGTGGCCAGCCCGGCGGAGGAACTGGAACGGTGTGTGAAGGGAGTTGGCTTCCGGGGCCTGAAACTCTACCCTACCTATCAGCATTTCTACCCTAACGAGAGTGCGCTCTACCCTCTCTATGCCCGGGCTGAGGAACTGGGGATACCGGTGATGATCCACACCGGCTCTTCTGCTTTCCGCGGATCGCGGCTAAAATACGGCGATCCCCTCTTCATAGACGACGTGGCCGTGGATTTCCCTAACCTAGTGCTCATCCAGGTGCATAGTGGCCGAGGCTTCTGGTACGACCGGGCTCTCTTTTTAGCCCGGCTCCATGAAAACGTCTATATGGAGATAGCCGGGCTGCCGCCTCAGAAACTTTTAACCTACTTCCCTGATCTGGAGAGGAACTCGGCAAAAGTGCTCTTCGGCTCCGACTGGCCGGGGGTGAAAAGCATCAAAGCCAATATCGAGGCCCTGAGAGCCTTGCCCATAAGCGAGGAGGCCAAGAGAAAGATATTGGGGGGAAACGCGGCTCGGATTCTGGGAGTTGAGTAGGTCTCTACTCCTCGATTCGGATCGTGGCTAAGATGACCCTATCCCCTTCTAGCCGGTTTCCCTCTTCATCGAAGGCGGGAAGGCGCGTCCCCGTTTCGGCTTGGTACATCCCCACCTCTAGGAGGTAGGAGCCAGAAGGAGCATTGGGGGGGACGGGGATCTCGTATTCGTCTCGTACCACCTCCCCTTCCAGCCAGCCGGTGGTGGGGTGTTTGCCCCCTTGTGGCGGGTTATCTTTCTGACCCCAGAGTTGCCCTCCTTCATTCAGAAGGTGGGTGAAGACGGTATAACTGGTGCTCATCTCCCTCTGGGCTTGCCAGTAAAGGACTAGGTGCAACTCCCCTCCTGGCTTAGCCACCTTGCTCTGCAAATCATATCCCAGAAGGGTAACCACCTCTCCCAGGTTGATCGTTAAGGGGTGCTCCGGGGAGGGGAGGGCGAACTCTCTAGGCCGCTCCAAGATGCGAACGGGACTGAGGACGATGCTCTCCCCTGAATCTCCGACTAGAGGAAGATACTCCCCCGTTTCCATATCGAAAACCCGAAGCAAGAGGCGATATCCCCCTGGGGGGGTTTCGGGAGGGATGGCGTAGTCAAAACGGTCGCGGACGATCTCCCCGGCCTTCCAGCGGCTGGTAGGGTAATCCCCATCTAAGGGTTGGCGGCGGAGTTCCCCGAACCCATTTCCTTCCTCATCGGCGAGGAAGACGGAGAGGGCGTAATCTCTCTTTGGTTGGCCTTGCGCTTGCCACCAGAGGGAGATGTGTATTCTCTCCCCAGGGCCCGCCCGGCGACGGCTGACCCCCCGCCCCAAGAAAATCAATTTATGGTCCAAGTTGCCCCGACGAGGCTGGGGTATCTCCAAGGCCTCTAAAGGAACGGAGGTCGCCTTGGCTACGACGAGGGGTTCGGAGGAGAGAGCGTCCAGGTAGGGTTCTTCCGCCATCTTAACCCTCTTTCCCGTAGCCCGGTCATAGAGGCCTATTTGGAGGCGATATTCTCGGGGCGGCGTATCGGGGGGGATGGGGAGAGTGAACCACTCTGCTACCAGGTCGCCCTCTTGCCAACTGGAAGGGGGATAGCCCAAGGAGTCGGCTTGGGCCCAAAGGTAGCCTCGCAGATCCACCAGATGGAGGAAGAAGGAGTAATCTATATCCCCTCTTGCCCTGCTGAGGGCGCGCCAGTAGAGGACGAGTTGTAAGGGCTCCCCGGCTCGAGGCAGGGAGACGAGATCATATCCCAAGATCTCGATCTGGTTATCGAGATTGGCTGAAAGGGGATAGTGGGGTTGGATCTTTTGGAGACCAGCCAGATCTCCTAAATCCAAGCGGTAGGCCTGAAAGGCTGGCTCTCCCTGGGGGTCGAGGACGCTATCCGCTACTGGCAGGCTAGAGAAATAGTCGTCTTTCCATTCCTCTCGCAAGGGGCCGGTGGCAGGGAAGATATAGGTCACCTCCTCGCGGGCAGGGAAGACGAGGGACCTCTGTCCGTTGAACCATCTGATGAAGCGGGGTTTCCCCAACATATAGTTTAGGACTTGTTGATCTAAATCGGCGGCGAACTCCGCGGAGATGCAGATGGTACCCCCCTCTAACTGGCTCAAGTACCGGGCCACCTCTGTCAGATCGGCTCGATAGATCTCCCGCACCCCAGGGTTTTGAGCCCAGAGGAGAAAATAATCGCGGTAGGTGAAAAGGGCTGTGGCCAAGAAGAGGGCACCTATAGCCCCCATAGCTACCCTTTTGGCGGTCTCCCCCTTCCTCTGAGTGAGCCACCTCCAAGCGGCCACGATGGCTATCGAAGGGAGGGTATATATCGCTCCCAGGGCGCCGATGGCCCTCAGGGTAGAAGGGCTGGCCCGAGTTATGGCGCTGGTTATGAGGTTTAAGGGCAGCCAGAGGAGAAGAAAAGCGTACTCTGGTCTCTTGAACCTGGCTAGACAGATAAGGAGACCTCCATAGAAGAGGAGAGAAGTTAGGGGGTCGAAGACCGGACGCCCCGCCAGGTTGTATCGCCACTCTGGGTCGCCGCGAAGGCTGAACATCCCTAGAACATTCAAGGCGTCTTTGAGTACAGGTCGGGGGTCGCCTTGGAAGAGGAGGTGGAGGTGGTCGCTGAGATCGCGCACCCTGGCCGTGGAAGCGAGGGGATTTCTCTGCAAGTGATAGCCCATGGGGAGAAAGACCACCGAGGCCACGATGAAGAGGAGGACGATACCCTTAAGGTTGCTACGGAGGAGATCTCTGTGCCAGATGAAAAGGTAGAGCACGAAGAAGGCAAGAGTTGCAGCCACCAGGGGAGCCGAGGTGTAGGTATACTGAGCCAGGCCCAAAATGAAGCCCGAGGCCAGGAACCATGTCGTACCTCTCTTTAGCCCCTGCCAAGAGAGGTAGAAGCAGGCGAGTTCCAGGAGAAGGAGGGTAATAGGGCGCAACCCCACGCGACTATCGAAGATATGCCAGAAAGAGATCGCTACCCCGGCGGCGGTGAGGAGGGCTACCTCTGAGCCGAAGAGTTCCTTGGTCAAGCGGTAGAGTATGGCGATGCTCACGACCCCTGAAAAGACGGCCACCAGGCGGAGGGCGAAATAGTTCTCCCCCAGAAGGGTGATAGAAAGAGCCGTTAGATAAGGGTAGAGGGCCTCCTCCCCGCCGTTGGCATCAAAAAAAGCGGGGAACTCTCCTTTAAGGATATAGGTGGCGAAGTTGGCTTTGAATATCTCATCGTGCTGAAGGCCAGGGGGAGCGGCCTGGAAACGGTAAGTCCGAAGGAAGGTGGCCAGGAGAAGGATAACGACGATTAGCCAAAGGGTTCGTCGATTTGCCGAGGTCTGAACACCGCTCTTTTGCAACTGCTCTCTCCTATCGTTGGGAACGCATGAAGGATTATAACAAACCTCGTGACTAGGGGGTAGATATGGTTGCGCAGGAGACTAATAGAGTTCTACTCAAAGTTCCCTCGAAGAGGATATCGAAAGCCTCATCGTAGTGTAACAAGTCTCATACAGCCGGAAGAAGGTGGCTATTAGTATAGCCAAGACCAGAAGCGCGATCTTCGACACAGAGGTTTGTGAGACCATACGCTTTGCCAGCCTCTTAGCGCACCAGTCGGATGGGCGTCTCCCCCAAAAGGAGCCTCTCTCCTATATGGTTCCCCTCTTGGTCGTAGATGGGTAGCCGCATTGAGGTCGAAGCATCGTACATACCGATCTCGATGAGGTAATCTCCGAGAGGTGCATCCTCTTTAAGGGGGATCTCATACTCATCTACGATGTACTCCCCTTCGATCCAACTGGTGGTGGGGAGGGTCCAGTCGCCGGGAACAGCGTCTTTCTGTCCCCAGATGCCATCTTCTTCATCGACGAGGTGAGTGAAAACGGTATAAGAGGTCCCCATTTGAGCCAGGGCCTGCCAGTAGAGGGTGAGATGCAAACTCCCGCCGGGACGGCTTTCTGTCGATGTCAGGTCGTAGCCCAAGAAGAGGACGCTGTCCCCCAAGCGGGCCCAGAGCGGGTGTTGGATGGCTTTAGGTGGCTCAGTGGAATGGGCTCTTCCTTCCACTTCGATAGTGGTAAGGGCCAGTTCCTGGGCTCGCCAGAAGGGCCAGCGACCGATGGTCAAACGGGTTCCGTTCTCTGAGCGTTGGAGTCCCAAAAGCAGGCGGTAGTGGCCAGGAGGCAGATTAGCCAGTAGCAGCAGTCGATAGGGATCGCGAGTGAGACTATCAACCGGCCACCGACTGGTAGGGTAGGTGCCATGGATGGGGGCTTTCTCTTCCTGGACCCAGGTTTTGCCGCTCTCATCCTCCAGATGCAAGGAGACTTTATACTCTTCCATCTCAGTCAAAGCCTGCCAAAAGAGGGTCACCTCTGTCTCCTCGCCGGCAAGGTAAGGACCCTCGCCCAGGCTATAGCCTAAGAGCCGCATCCCTCCTTCGAAGTCGGCTTGCTGAGGGTACTGGATGGGGAGCGCCTCCACCGGTGGCTGGCGAGCGGGTAGAACGACTTTCACCTCTCCCAATATCGCTTCCACCCCCAGAGGTTCTCCTAGCGATGTCACCTCCAGGGGAGCGCTTTCGGGGGCACTGTAAAGGGAGAGGCGAAGTTGGTAGGTGCCGGGAGGGGTTCCGGCGGGCACCAAGAGGCCTTGGCTATCCCTAAGAGTGGCCCCCAGGGGTAGTTCGGAGAAAGGGCGGAGCCCAGCGAGGGGCTCGCTATCGTGACTGGCCCATACATAGCCACTCTTGTCCGTCAGACGCAAGGCTACTCGATACCTCTCTTGGAAATGGTCTATCCTTTGCCAAAGGAGATCCACCCTTATCACCCCCCAGGCGGCTTCCACCGGTTGGGCACTTATCCCATAGGCTTGGAGAAGCATCAGGCCTCCAAATTCCAGTGACCGATCGCTGGCGGTGAGGGAGGCTTGGCTGGCGTAGGCGGCAAGTTTCGTGCTCTGGCTATACCACTCGGCGAGGAAGGGGTAATATTCTCGACTCAGGTACTCCTCGACCTCGCTCTCCAAGATCCTCCCCAATACTTGATGGGTAGGGAACCAGAGACGGGGGTGTTGGGAAAGTAGCCCATCTAGCCCCTGGCCCATGAGATGGGGGCGCTCCATCCACCGCTCCTGTGTCACGTCGGTCTCTTCCTTGGGGGTGAGGTAAAGGAAGGGCAAGGGGGCTGGGTAGTAACTGCGAAAGTAGCCCACCTGCCAAGGGTGGACGACCAAGATCACATCTTTCGGTTGGGCTAGCGCCTCCATTCGGGCGATAAGGGGGCGGTAGTCGTCTTCTGCATACCGCGGGATGGTATAGAAATAGAAAAGAGAGAGGCCGCAAACGGCGATCAAGATCAACCCCGTCAAATATAGAAGGGTTCTCTTTCCCTTTAGAGAAGAGAGACCCAAAGCCACTAAGATATAGAAGGCCGGCGTGGCCAGGAGGAGGAGTCGCTCTATCCCTATGGCTCTAAAGGGGAAGCGGAGGTTGATGAGAAACCCCGAAAGTAGGGGAACGAAGAGGTAGAGGAGGAGGAAAACGATGCCTTCTTCTCCCTCCTGCTCCAGGGAAACCCTCGAAGCGGGAAGAAGAGCGCTTCCCACCCCTAGAGCAGCGAAAAGCAAGGGTATGATGCCCAACCAAGCCAGATAGGTAGGCTCAGGCAGATGTCCTATGCCAAAGGCGGCTAGATGGCTTCCCATATAGGTAGCGAAGCCCAGGGGAAGGTCGGCCTCCTTCACTAACTTGGTAGCCACGTAATCGATCAATTTGCTCCCCGCAAAGAGGATCCAAGGGGCATAAAGGAGGAGCCAGATCGCTTGAGCGACGAGCCATTTGAAGATCAGGAAACGGTAACGACGAGCCAGGATGAGGAAAAAGAGCGTCTGGGCTAAGGGTATAAAGGCCGCATAGTATTGAGTGTATGCCGCCGCGGTAGTGGTCAAGATGTAGGCTACCCAGAGACCTATTGAGAGTTGGCCTTCTTTCAACCCTTTCCATATCTGCAAGGCGAAAAGAGTAGATAGGAGTCCTAGGAAAGTGACCAGGGCGTACATGCGGGCCTCTTGGGAGTAGTAGATAGGAAAGGGGGCCACAGCCCAAACCAGAGCGGCCAGCAGACCTATCGAGGGGTTAAAGAGGCGGCGGGCCACGAGGAAGATGACAGTGACCGAAAGAACGCCCACCAGGAGGGAGAAGAAGCGGATGGCGAAAGGGCTAGGCCCCAGGAGTAGTACCCAAAGGTGGAGAAGTAGATAGTAGAAGGGAGGGTGAATATCGATGGCCGTGCGGGCCATCATGGAGAGGATATCGCTGGTGGCGAAATAGACCGTCCACCCCTCATCCCACCAGAGAGGTTGAAACTCCAGCCTGGCGATGCGGAGGGCGAAGGCCAAAAAGGTGATCAAGGTGAGCCAATAGGCCAAAGGTACTCTTTGAAGGATCGAATATCTTCTCATAGGTATATCGGGCTGTATTATAACACACAGGATGTAAGGGAGAAAACTTGAGTTTTCTCTCCTTTTGGTGTATGATAGTAAAGGTATGGATATACTTCTCCTTCAAGACGTGGAGGGGGTAGGGAAGGCTGGTGAGGTTCGCGCTGTGGCTGGAGGATACGCCCGCCATTTCCTCATCCCTCGAGGCCTAGCCGTGGTGGCTACCGAGGGCGCTCTCAAGGAAGCGGAGGGTTGGCGCCAGGCCCAGGCGCGGCGCGAAGAGCGGCAGAGAGCCAAGTTTGAGGACTTGGCGGCGCGGATGGAGAAGACAACCCTTAACTTCAAGGCCAAGGTGGGCGAGAAGGAGAGACTCTACGGCTCGATCACCAGCGGGGATATCGCGGAAGCCCTGGAGAGGGAGTTGGGAGAGGGCATCGATAAGCGAAAGATCGACCTTCCAGAGCCCATCCGGGAATTGGGAACCTATCAGGTGGCCGTACGGCTCATGGGAGATCTCTCGCCTGAGGTCACTGTAGTGGTGGAGGAAGCCTCGGAGGGAGGGTAGCGTGGAAGAGGATAGAGAGCGGTATTTTCTCATCAAGCATCTCATCAGCAACATCAGGTGTGCGGTCTGTAGCCAGCGGTATGAGCCCAAGGATGTGCGGATCCTGGGCCGCCAGGATGACCTCTGGATCATGGGGGTGACCTGTGCCCATTGCGATACGCAGGGGATGATCTTCGCCGTGGTGCGCGAGGGCCAGCCCCCAGAGGTGATCACGGAGATGACGCCCGAGGAGTTAGCCAGAATCCCGGAACTCTCCCCCATCGATGCCGACGATGTTCTGGATATGCACCGGCTCTTGAGAGATTTCAAAGGCGATTTTTACGATCTTCTGGGGGAGAATGAGACTTAAGGACAGAGGTTTAAGAGAAGCCACCGCCGACAGGCGGTGGCTTTTTAATATGCCCGCGATAGGAGGTGGCGGTTCCCGATATGAACGTTAGTCAGACCGGCCTGGCGAGCTGCACGTTCGGCCTCTTCCGCATGGCGCACTGAGGTGCGCGGCAGATCATGGATATAGAAGTGGGGGTGGAACCCCAAGAGAGAGTAAGGGATATTTGGATCTAGGGAGGCGATGAAGCGGGCGATACCACTTACCTCTTGGGCATCGACATACCCTGGAACTAGAAGGGTGCTAGCCACCACCAACGACGGTTCGGGGCGTTGCGAGATATACCTGGCAGTCAGGGCGAAGTTCTCTAACGTCTGTCTGTTCGTCACCCCCGTGAGGGCCAGATGTAGGTTTTCATCATAGGCCTTAAGGTCGAACTTCACGCATCCCCCCGTCTCCAAAGACAACCTCACCGCTTGCTCTAAGGCCTTCGGTTCTAGGGAGCCGTTGGTCTCCCAGCAAACCCTCACCCCCCGTCGGGCCAGGATGCGGGAGGTAGCCAGGGCGTGAGGGATTTGCGGCGTAGGGTCGCCCCCGAAATAGCAGATACAGAAGGTCCGTGAATCGGCCTTCTCCGCTAACTCTTGAGCGCTCAGGCCATTGTCCCGAGGCGACATCTGGCGGTAATGCCAGTTCTGACAGAAGAGGCAGTTGAAAGAACAGGCCCCGTAGAAGACGGCTAGGTTATGGTAGCCGTACATCTTGCTCCCTTCACAGACCCAGGCGGCCACACAGTTGGTGGGCAAGGGGTCATAATACCAGTGGAGGATCCCCTTCTTGGCGGTTCCCGCCAGGTGAACCAATTTTCCACCTTCGTTAGTGCGCAGGCCACAGAACCCCCGCCCGCCTTCTGGGATCAGACATTCATTGACACAAAGGGGACATCGTACCCCTTTATCATCCCGGGGCGGCTCCGGGGAGAGGTTGAACTCCCAGCGCGTGGCGTGCTGCACCTCCCTTATGGAGGGAAGAACCTCATTTGGGAAAGCGCGGATACAATCCACACAGGCCCCTAGTGTGGAAGCGATGAGAGGGGAAGATCTCCCACAATGCGAGCAACGCCCAGCCATGATCTATTCAGTCTCTATCTCCAGCGTGGGGGGGACGACCTCTATCCAGGAGTTACCTTCGGCCAAGGAAATGGGGTTTCCTGCCTCGTCGAAGAAGGAAAGCATATTCCCCGTGCCCGCCCAGACCCAATGGGCAGGGACGAGATAGCCATCCCTGAAGATAACCGCTTTCCCCTCGCCGTTAAGGACGATGCGAAGCGAATGCACATAGTTGTACTCATCCTCGATGATGTCAGTCTCTTCGTGCTCAGCCCAGATGACGATCACATTTGCGGCGTTGATCTGTTCCCCGCTGGAGGCTTCGAAGGAAAGAGCCTCATTGAGGAAGCGAAGGTTCTTTTGCGAGGCAGCATCCCAGCGCCAGCCCACGCGGTTGTCGACGAAGTAGGGGATGATGATCTCACTTCTGGTCTCCTTAGAGATGGCAGGGTCCAGGGGGCCGAAGAGAAGCGGGGGAACCCGCATAGGGTGCTGCCACTTTTCCCTCTCTTCGGCGATCTGCCAGAGGGTGAAGGTGCTGGTGAAAGTGTTGTAGGGCCATCCTTCCTTTGGGCCCTTGTTGAATCCGGGGTCGCCGCGAGTCTCATCTAACCTGGGGAAGTTGGTCTCGTTGTTGAGCACCCAGAGCACCCCCGGGCTGGCCCCAGTATGGGCCACGATGCCGTCGAAGAGATAGGCTAGGGGGATATCGATGAGACGAGCGCTCCTCACCGCCCCGATCTTCTCGAAATCCTGACAAAGATAGACAGCATCGAGGCGGGTTATCCCCCCCTCGGCGAGATGCTCGATGATTATATCCGCCTTATGGAGCCCGGACTGGGGGCGGGATCTTTTGTCGTTACCTATTTTGACTATCAGAGGCCTGCGCAGCGCCTTTTCCGGTTCCTCCATCGCTTCCCCGGTCAAGGGGCAGCGATCGGATTGTGGGGTCGGTGTAGGAGTTGGTGGCTCTGGGGTGTTGGTGGGAGCGACGGGGGTGACCAGGGGTCGAGGGGTCTTGGTGGGGGTAGGGGTAGCGATGGGACCGCTCGGCCCGCAGCCCCCAAGGAGGGTGACCAGAAAGCCTATTAAAAGGAGCGAAATCGCTCCCTTCGAACGTGCCATACTCCTGACCTCCAGCTCAGATACTGGTCAGATTATAGCATATCCTGCTCTGGCTATCGAGTCAAAGAGGGGGGACAAGTAGGGCAGAGGGTCTCGATCTCTTGGGGCGCCTATGCTTGAGGCTCCTGCTCTCCTATGATATGATAAAATTAGCCGCCGACCTTGGCGGCGGTGAGGAAAAGCGGGACAAAAGGTCGCTTGGATCGCAATCGCGACCGAGACGGTGGGGGATAGGGATGAAGTTTGGCCTCTCGGAGCATTGGGAGGCCATTTCGATCTATAGAGGGGCTTTTATAGCGAGGGAATAGAATCAGGACGCTGGGGGGGGAGCCACCGTTCTCATCACCTTGGCGGTGATCCTCCCCTGGCTTCCGAATAACATATCTTGGAGGGGGAAATGGCTAAGAAACTATATAATGCCATCACCGATGTGTCCGGTATCCGCGTGGGTCACATCACCGATGCTCAAGCGCTGACCGGCTGCACCGTGGTGCTCTGTGAAAGAGGGGCTGTGGTAGGAGTGGATCAGAGAGGTGGGGCTCCTGGCACGCGCGAAACGGATCTGGCCCGACCTTTGCATCTGGTGCAAGAGGCTCACGCGGTGGTCCTTTCAGGTGGGAGCGCTTTTGGGCTAGATGCAGCCAGCGGTGTAGTTCGCTACTTAGAGGAGAAAGGGGTGGGCTTCGATGCTGGTGTGGCTCGAGTGCCTATCGTGCCCGCTGCTATTTTGTACGACCTGGATGTGGGAGATCCCAGCATTCGTCCCGATGCTAAGATGGGATACGCCGCCTGCCAAGCGGCGACATCAGGTCTCATAGAGGTGGGGAACGTTGGTGCCGGCACGGGTGCCAGTGTGGGTAAGATCCTCGGGCCCGGCCGGGCTACAAAGTCAGGGCTGGGGACAGCGAGCATCGACTTGGGTGGGGGGCTTATCGTGGGCGCCTTAGTGGCGGTCAACGCCTTTGGCGATGTGATCGATCCCTCCACAGGGGAGATCATCGCTGGGGCCAGGCGGTTGCGCGGGGGTGGGTTCGCCGATACCCTAAGCACCATGAGGGGTTTTGTGGGCAAGGCCATCATGCGCTTCGCTAGCCGGGGGCATACGATTATAGGTGTGGTGGCTACCAACGCCCGGCTGAACAAAGAGGGGGTGAATAAGGTAGCCCAGATGGCCCACGACGGTGTAGCCCGGGCCATTCGTCCCTCTCACACCATGTTCGACGGGGACACACTTTTCGCCCTAGCCACCGGCGGGAAGAAGGCTGATGTCAACCTGGTAGGGGCGTACGGCGCGGAGGCTATGTCGGCAGCCATCCTCTCTGCTGTGCGCCAGGCGAAAAGCACTGGGGGGCTTTTAGCCTGGCGGGATCTGCAATCCAGCCCTGGCTGAAGCCAGCGTCGTTACCTCTGGCTAGGATAGATGTCAAATCACCCTGGTCTTCAATCTCGTGGCAGACGGCTACGCCAGGGCAAAAGAGCTGAACCTTCTCCCGCTGCCCGATCTGCTTGGGTTCCCGCCGGAATAATACGCTCAACAAAAATGAGCGGCCTCTTCGGCCGCCCATCTCACGTTGCCACCCACTCTAGAAGCTTCGGGGCGTGGCACTTATGCCCCCGACTGGAGATGAGGGCGTAGATAACCGCAATGTCGTCTAGTCGCATTTTATCTCGAATTTCTCCGCATTTTCTTTCAATATCCCGATTTCTCGGAAAAGCGGCATAAAAGCGAGCTTGGGTCTGAGGGCGACTAGCCTCTTTTGGACCGGATCGCAATAGACCGCCTCAAAGAGAGCAGAGAGAATCTCGCTCCTCTCTTTTTTGGTCGCACTTTGCCAGGCCATCCTCATTGTCTTCAATTGATCCGCCGTGATGTCAATCTTGGCTCTCGGGGGCGGATTCAAGTTAGCTAGGGCCGCTTCGACTTCCGCCTTGCCTCGCCGGAATTGCTCTTCGTCTATCAGAACTTCCAAATAGAGGCTCTTAAGCCTCTTCAGTTTCTCCTCTAGCCTCGCTCGTTCTTGCTCTACGTTCGTTGTCTGCTCCCTTGCATTGACCAATTCCTCTATGCGAGTTTGCCAGTCAGGGGGCAGTTCAAGTCTAGTGATAATCTGCCCGATTTGCTCCTCAAGTCCTGATTCGTGAACCCGCCATCGGGGAGCGGTACAAGGGATTTGCTTGAAGTATGACATACAACGGTAGAAACTGACCCCGCTGCGGCTAGTCTCGCCCGTCATAGCCTTACCGCAGCCCTCGCAGATAAGCATCCCCCGGAAGAGATAGGTGCGAAACTTAGGAGTGAAAGTTCGTGCCCTCCTCCGGTTGCGAATGCGAATCTCCTGGCACCTGTCCCACGACTCTTGAGAGACAATGGCCTGTTGCTTGCCTGGGAACCTCTGGCCCTTGTGGGTTACGTAGCCGAGATAGATTGGGCTCGTGATGGCTTTCTTTACGGTATCTCCTATCCAGAGTCTTCTACCCCAGCGAGTATTCATCTGATAGCCCAAACGAGTCAATTCACGCGCCACACTGTTGTAGGAATACTGCCCTGTGGCGTAGAGTTCAAAAAGCTTTATCACCCCTTCACTGTCCACAGGATGCACAATCGGAATCCGCCCATCTCCTTGATCTTCGTGGCCCAAGTTGGGGCAAAGATGGTCTCCGCAGTTCGAGCACAGGCCAAGGCAATATCCGGTTGCTAGATTGCCGAGCCACAACCCTTCCCTGGCTCGTTGGCTGAGCCCCTTCTTGATCTCCTGGCCCAAGTTCTCCGAATACCATTGGGCTAGGGCTGCAAGAATGTGCATTTGCAGTCGGCCCTCGGGCCGGGTGTAGTCGAAACGCTCTTGGATCGACACAAAGCCGATACCGTGGTCCGCCAACTGCCCCAGGTAGGTGATCGTATCTCGGAGGCTGCGGCTGAAACGATCCAACTTGTGGATTACCAAGACATCAAAAAGGCCAGCCTCTGCGTCCTTCATCATCTGCTCGAACTGTGGACGCCGAGCTGACCTTCCTGAGAAGCCAGGGTCAAGGTATTCGGAGACTACTTGCCAGCCTTCGGACTCGCAATACTCCCGGCAGCGCCCTATTTGGGCGTCAAGTGAATAGCCCTCGGTCTGCTCTTCAGTTGATACACGCGCGTAAAGAACAGCCCTCACGATTGCACCCCAGGCTATTCTACCCGGAAGGTTGCACCTTGTCAACCCCTTGGTCAAGCACCCTTCGAAGGATTGTCGCTATCAACCTGCAAAGTTGCTCAACTTCCGCCGACATGATCCCGCCTCAAAGCCAAGCCGTCACCAGCGACGCCACACCAGGGAACCCGAAGTTCCCTGTACCTCCAACGGGGGTACCTCGATTCCATCGCCTTCTTCTACTCTGCCGTTTTCTCCCTTTAGGCGGAAGCCCGGCCTCGTCTCTCACATCTCACCTCAGCCGTGACTAGGCTACTTGAACCATCCGTATGCAGCGCACACTTCCGCTTCCGAATCATCTCGCTATGTCAGAACGCATCAATGCCACTCACTGGCACCAAGTCAGCAGTCTCTTCCTCAGGCCACGGTTGTCCTTCCTGTCGGCCTTCTTGCGGAAAATGAGGTCCCGGGCCGCATCTTTTCCGCTCAATAGACCTCGGCACCCTCCAGGCAGGTGCAACGCCTCATTGTCTCAACAAGCCTCCTAATCCACGCGGCAAACTACAAGAGGGCCATACGGCTGATTGGAGGTTTTCTCGCACTCAGGACGAGGATCACCCTTCTCTCTTCTTAGAGCTCTCCGAATGTCAAGTCTCTTCCTGTTGTGCCTGATCCTACAGCTCATCCTGCATCTGGTTCGAACCGAGAAATTTACGTCGTAAAACTGGGACATCCGCCCGTACGTCAACTTTTGGATGAGCAGCCGACTGAGAAGGTACTGCCCCGGGACCGCCTCGAGCGCGGGCCGATGCTACGTCAGCGCTATGGGCTGGTCGGCCGCGCGCTCCCGTCAACCTCGCCGACCCCCCGGCTCTTGGTCTTCTATGTTCATCTTCTTCCACAGATTGACCGATGAGTAACGCTTTCAAGGGCGACACCCTTTCCCCTGCGTCTCTTCCGATGTCACGAGCGACCTGGTGCGATACTTCTCGCACCAGGGTGGCCATCGTAGTTCCTCTCCGGAAACGCCCGTTCGCTGTCAAACAAAAAACCTCGCCATTTCGGCGAGGCAACGGATCAGCGCATCCTCTAGGGCCAGCCTTGCTGGGGAGCCAAAGCGGGCCCGCCTCCGGGGGATTTTCGTACGACCGTCAACGTTTCTTCTCTGGAACTGCGCCTTTGTTGACGATGTCGGCATGATGAGTTGGCGCTCCAATGATTTTGTGGTCCACCTTGGTCATAATGATAGATTTCTTGCCAAGGACACGCTCTCGCATCGGGCCTACATGAAGATCTCGGTCACCTGAAAGTGATCGGCCATCTCCGCGAGGTCCATCCGTTGAGCGAAGCACGCCCTGGAACAGGTCTCGGGACATGGCCACTTCGGCCAGCTGGAACACCAGCCGCCGGGCGTGGCGCACCAGGCGACCCCCAACCTTGATCAATTTCACCTGCACGCTGCGGAGCGACCAGTCCCTTACGGCCCGAGGAAGCCCCACCCGCCGGAGGAAGTTGCCCAGGTTGTACCCCAGGATGAACAGGGCCAGCCGCGCTTGGTTGGCCAGATATCGGTGGCACGACAGCCCAGTCCACTTGAGGGCCTACTTTGCTTTCACTGACGTACACAAACACCTTTGTCCGACGCAGTTGGGCCTCTCTTGAGGAGCGATGCCTCGGGAAAGTGTTCTCTCTATTGAGTTATGGGTAGACCTTTCGGTCGCGTATTCAGCCTATAAGCAGTTTGCTCCTGGCTGTTCGGCCCTTGACAGTTACTCAGGGGAGCTGAGCTCATTCAGCCTTCTCCGGCTTACCTTGAGCTTCTGTCTCGGATCGTCGCCTCCTTGGTAAACTAGTCGATAGTGATCGATCCTTAGGATTCCATCGGGAGCTGAGCTCTACCGACCATTTATCTGGCGGACCGATGAGAACCCTCAGAAGGGAAACAATCTGTTGGGCCATCCCTCCTGTTATGCGGCTTTTCCGGGGAGCCGCACAGAAACCCATTCACATAGACTAACAATAGTATAGCACAGGTGTGCTAATCTGTCAAGGGGTTCAGTGAAAAAGACAGCCCGATTGATACCCGTAGGCAAGTCCGATCGGGGCTAGCGAGCTCTTGCGCATCGCGGTGAAGCGAGCACAGAGGGAGACACGAACAAGAGATTTACGGCGTAAATTTCTTTGGTCCTGCTGCCTACCGGCCAGAGAGAGAGTGACGAGTTTTACGCCGTAAATCTCTCGGGGGCTCCTATTCGCCGTTGAGGGAGACACTGTGATAGGTTTTACGCCGTGAATCTTACATGGCGCTTCGGAGAGTCTGCAAAGAAGGATAGCCGCCTTGCAGAAGATACATGCTGGTCGGCTTCGGTAGGGCTGACAGTTATAGTATCTAACTACCACTCACACTCACCACACGCCTCTTTTCCTTCACTGACAACCGTCCCGTCACCTAGTGATGCTCTCCCTCCTGCATCGACCCAAGTATCCAGCATCAGATTCTGGAACTCCACTCCATTGTAAGGCCTATGATGATCTTCTCCTCGTAAGATGCATCGATCATGGATATGGATATCCATCTTCCTTATCAATCTCACCATTTCCTCCTTTCTTGTGGTCTTCCCTTGGTAGTCATGTACATTGCTTTGTGAGACTCCAAGGCACGACTCTCCTACGGGCCGTCTTTCTTCCGCTTCTTCCCAAAACTCAGGGCTAGAGCCATAAGGATGATGGCAACCACCATGCCGAGCAACAGGCCGGGGATAGTTGGAATAGATCACCACCTCCTTACTACTTTTCGACTTTAGCAAAAGCGTGTCCGGCGGTCAAGGGTCAGTCTCAGACGGTTCGTCATTGTGGGGCCTGAAGGCGGCGGTGCACCGCGCCCACCCCCACGGGCCGGAGCCGAAGTCCCCGCTGGAAACCCGCTCCCGAGACAGAGGGCTACTTAGTAGATCAATCTTCTCTTATAGGAGGATGAGCGGCGGCTTTGGCAAGCCTAGCAGAGGTCGAAAACAGCTTGCCGACAGCCGACTCGGAGCGGGCGGACTTTCGGCTCTGATGAGAGGAGGCCTCTCGCAGGGGGCGAGAAGGCGTCCATATCCCCCACCGCCGTCAACTTTTCGATGTCAAAGAGAGCGGATTTCGAAGGATATATCCCAAGAGGGATTTATCCCCCCCGGTTTTCGGGGCTCTCCGGGCTTCTAGGAGGCCGACCGTGCTCAGGAAAGCACCCCGAGCTTGCTTAGGGTTCACTTGCCCCTGCGCTTCGCTCACGGGGTGCTGAAAACAACCCTCCGGCCTTCGGCGGGCAACTCCCCCTTCCCAGGCGGAGATGACGGGCTGTTCTCTCCTTCGCGCGCTTCTACCATTTGACTCCAATTCTAACTATGCTACAATACATGCAAAGCTATGGAGGGAAGGCGAATGCACATCACCCACTTCAGGGCTAAGCACTTTCGCTGCCTCTATGATACGGACTGGATAGCAATCCACGATTTGACCGTTCTGATCGGTGAGAACGATGGAGGCAAGACGGCAACGATTGATGCCCTTGAGATTCTGCTCACCATTAAGCCCCCCGACACAGAAGATTTTTCTTTCGTGCCAGGGAGCCAGGAGCAGCACGAACAGGAAATGGTTTTGGAGGCAAAATTCACCCTTGAGTCGAACGACGTTTCTGCGTTGCAGGAGTTCTGCAGGTACAGTAGCGAGCAGCTAATCATTCGTCGGGATTTCTCCCCGGATTCTGCTGGGCCATGGACATATAGAACGATGGTTCACGCTGATGAAAGGCTGTCTGCAGATCTGGCCGCCTATACCGTAGCTACACTCCGTGAGATAGCGGAGGAACACGGGATAGACGTCCCCTTGAGTCCAAAGGCCGACATCGTCGATGCTATCGAGACATGGCTCGCCACTCAGCCGTTGTTTGAGGGATACCGAGAGTTGCCGCGTGCCGCTCGCGACCTGCTTCCCCAGGTTCAAGTGTTCAGGTCAGCACAGGCACTTGACCCGCAGAGAGAGGTAGACGCTGTTCTCCGAACTGTCTTCGTTGCCGAGATAGATGGTGAAACATATCGGGGTAAACTGGGTGACATATCCGCTCAAATTGAAGCTAGCCTCAACGAGCGTGTGTCCAGGTTAACACCCGTCGTTCAAAAATATCGTCCTGAGATCACGGAAGTACGCGTGGATCCTCGTTTCGACTATTCGCGCGGGCTAGCCACGTCGCGCCTCCAACTCATCGGACAGGATGGCCACCCCATAAGCCTTGACAAACGCGGAGAAGGCATCAAGCGCCAAGTGACACTGGCTGTCTACGAGTGGAATTCGGAGCTTCTAGCCGCTCGTCCGGAGGAAGGTGCCCGCCCTCTCCTCCTGGCTTTCGACGAACCCGATAGTCATCTCGACTATTACTCTCAGCGCAAGATATTTGAGATTATACGGAGTCTCGTCAAACCGGGGATTCAGATAGTCGTCTGCACCCACTCGCTTAATCTCATAAACCGCGTCCCCCTAACCAACATAAATCATTACTGCTTGGACGATCACTATTGCACGCGGGTGACCGCTTTGCAGAGCGATGATCCCGCCACGCTTGAGTATTTCGTCGACGACATAGGCAAGAATATGGGCTTGGAAAACAGCCTCATGTTTCACGAGCGTTGTTTTCTCGTTGTGGAGGGCCCAAGTGAAATGAACGCTTTACCCCCGCTCTTTCGCGTTTGGCACGAGGACGGGCTCAGTCTAACATCTGCTGGTATCCGGTTGCTGAACGGTCAGAACAACGTTGGAGCGAGGAATTTCGCCAAGTTCCTTAACGACAATAATCGCAATGTCGTCTTCATGCTCGATTCGGATTCTCGAACAGATCCCACAGGCCGCGTCTTCTCTGAGGAAAGCCTTCGTCGCGCAGGTTTTGATATCGATCGCCAGGTCTTCTTCGTCGGAGATAGGGAGTTCGAGGATGCGTTCAGTGACACGCTTTGGGCCAGAGTCGGCAATACTAGATGGCCTCCAGAAGACGGGCGACCTTGGCAACCGGATGATTTTTCAGGCCGCAGGTCCCAAGACAAGAAATTCTCCGATGGCCTTTGCGCCGCATTCCGAGCGTCCAAGCCCAAAATAGCTTATGAACTTGCGAAGCGTGTAGCCGACCCCACTGAGATCCCCGCTCAAATCCAACGGTGTTTTAAGCACGCACTGGCGTTGGCGAATTCCTAGGAGGGGCCATGAACAGAAACGAAATCGTCGACACCATAAGACGTGCCGGAAGAGAAAAAACAATTCTCTGGATACGAGCATACGAAGCCGATGGCTCAATCGAACCCAGAGAGGTTGAGCCCTATAGCTTTCGTCCATCAGGCACCACGGAGTGTTTCTTCTTTTACTGCCTGCTCCACAAGGGAACTCGTAACTTCCTGGTTGACAAGATCATTGAAGTGCGACTCACCGACAAGCGCTTTGAACTGCGCTGGCCCATAGAACTATAGACGTTCATTCAGCTCGAATAGCCAGTCGGCCAAGAGACACGTTTCTTCGTCAAATGACACTTAGACGAACAAAAAGCCCGTGGGCCCGCGATCGCTTTCCGATCCTTTCAAACCTTCTCATCTTGCCAGAGCCAGTAAAACCAGGCCGGGTGAAGTGGACGGCTTCGCCTTTTAAGAATTGACCCTCTCGCTCTTTTCAAAGACTTTGCAGGAAATAAAAACCGCACCCCGAAGGGTGCGTTCTGTTAAACCAATATATTTATATCACAGCATGACATTTTTGTCAAGTTTTTCAAGTAGGATCACTTATCTTCGTTGAACCGTTTGTTGTATATCCTCAAGGAATCGGTATTCTTGGCAGGCAAGCTTTAGCTCCCAAGAGAGGGTTTTGCGAGAAGAGAAAACCACCAGCGTTTTCCCCAAATCCCTCAGGCGCTTTCCAAGATCGGCAAAGTCACTGTCCCCCGAGAACAAAATGACGCAATCCAAATCCGCCCTCTCTAGAAGAATATCAGCGGTCATCTCCACATCGAAATTGGCCTTGTATACAAAGGTGTATCCATACAACTTCCAATAGGGATGGTCCTTGTCAATGGCGATCTTTTTGAGAGGTTTAGTGATGGTGGTAAAGCCGATCTTATCCAAATACCGCAAATATTTGGGCATTTTGCGATCGCCCTTCTTTAGGCCGGTGTAGTAGCGAAACTCCAGCACGTCAAACTCTTGTTGAACAAGGGCTTTGACCTTCTCCCAGTCGATACTCCAGCCCAGCTTGCGCTGGGTGTAGAACATGTTGGCGCCGTCAATATATACTTTTGCTCTGGGTTTTTCCCGAGAAAGATGGGCCATGGGTCTATTATAGCACCCAGCCCCTTACTTCAACAAGTTGACTAGCGAGGAGCACCCCGGGGGTTCTAAGGCAGAAGTAGAAGCCCAAGCCAAAATTTCAAAATCAACCCAACCGATCTGCCACTTGCCACCACGACGGCGCGCCTCTATAGAGACTTAACACCACGATGGCATGCTTGTATATACAGCATGCCACAGACGGTCAAGCGCGCTCACGAAAGCCACCGGCCCCGCCCATCTACTTTCGTTTCCTGCCGATAGACAGTGCCAGCCAGATCAGTATTGTGGAAAGCAGCATGCCCAGCAACAGTCCAGGGATAGTTGGAATGAATCATCACTTCCTTCCTCTCTCATCGTAGCATAGAGAAAACGGGCCGATCAATATGAAGAGGTGTTCGCAACTAGGGCAGGAAAGTCAGGGATGGGACCACCGGAGGAGACCACCTCGGCCCACTGCGAATTGATCATTGACAGGGGTATCCTCAATTTGCTACTGTGAGAATGGAGGGGATGCCCGGAGCTATCCATTGGGCTTCTGGAGGGCGCACCAGCCATGCAATGTGCCACAACCAGCCGCCCGGGGAAGCCGAATCTGTTCTCATGAAGGAAAAGCAACCCGTTCACCACACATCTGACGAACACGCTGTGTCATCGGAGCAGAGGAAAGAATATCCCCTCGGCAGAAGCATCGTTAGACGGCTCAAGAAAACACTCAACGAAGAGTGGGACTCTTGGCTGGTGGAGGAAGACGAGGATACCTTCAAGACCCTCTACCTGACAGAGCGACGGGTGTGCATCCCCGAACATCTGCTTAGCGGCGAGATCATGGAGGACATCATGAGTCTTTTCTACTACCCCCTCTCCACCGTCAGGGAGGAGCTCAAGGAGCGCACAGAGGCAAAGGAGTTCATCTCTATCTTTGTCCAACCCTCATACACGGACACCTCTTTTGCCGTGATGGTGGCCGGAGAAAAAGCTCTGTTGACCGTCTCTGACAAGGCGTGGAACTTCTACTGGGATAGTGAAGAGGAGATGGTGAAGGAGCTGGAGAGTTGGTATCAGATTGCTGAAGCCAGGCTCAAGGGCGGACCCAGGCTCTTCGGCGGTGATGCCTGGGCACTTGAGACCCTGCTACGGCAGGTGAGGGAAGAGGACATTCCCAGGCTGCAAGAGGAAAGCCGCTGGCGGGCTGACGAACTCCGCAGAGCCCTTGATCTTCTCTCCCGCTTGCTTGAAGAGCCACGGGATAGAGAAGAATCGCTCCAGGACCTCAGCTAGGGGAGAGCAGGGAACAGAGGAGACCCCAGGCTCCCAGGAACTTGTTCCTTTGCAGGGCGAGAAAGGCCGCGAGCTACTTATACTATTATATATATATGAAGGAACGTGAACCCGATTTCGAAAACGAGAAGATACGGGCCTGGCTGATAGGGCCTTCCTTAGAGGGTCCCGCGGAAAAGGAGCAAGATCTTGAAGGTCTCGAGAAAGACCCAACTGTCATAACCATTGATGAGGAGACCGAAGAGATATTCGAGAGTCGCGCCTATCACTTCAGGCCTGGCCCGGAGACCTTCTCTTTTCTCCTTGGCTCGCTAGCCAAGACGATGGGTGAGAATCTTGCTGAGATCCCTCCGGAGGAGCTTGTGGATCATGTGATGGACATGATCGAAGGCACTGGTATCAAGTTCCTGGCCAAGCGGCGCAAGGAGGATGGTCGAATCACCTTTATTTTGGTGGGGATCAGTTGCCATTCACGGTCGCTCCTCGATCGCCAGGAATTGGTCAAGGAGGCCGGTTATCGCAAGGCGGTCCAGGAGTTTGAAGAGCTCCCCCTTTCAAGGGCGATCCTTTCGCCACCGGCAGTGGTCACCCTTGAGGAGTGGCGCCGCTATGCTGAGGAAGGTCCCCTCTCAAGAAGCGAACGCGAGGGAGAATAGAAAGAGCCAGACTTGAGCTGGGAAGGAAGAAGCCTCCAGGCCACGTTGATGCCTACCTGGGCTTTCTCTTCCGTCCCTTCTCAACCATGACCGGAAGAGCCAGTAACCATATGAAGACCGTGATTCCTACAAGAAGCCATTCTAGAGGCGTCAAGGCCATATGTTCAATCACCTCCTTCGGAGAAAGAGACAACTCATCAAGTATCCAGATATAAACAGGGTCAGTCCTATGAGTGTCACTCGAAAGGAAAACCCTCGCTCGGAAAGAATCTGTCCGAAGACGAGGGCTCCAATCGCTATATTTGCCAGATCGACTAACTTGTCCGCAGAAAGCCTTCGATGATCCTCGTTGAAGCGGATAACCATGCACTCTGATGTTAGCACATTGAGCGAGATGCTGTCAATACCACAATACGGAGTATCCTAGGCGAAGCATAGACAGCCGACCTGCACATAGCGATCTGGTCTACATTTCCCCCCTTTACCGCCTTTTCCTTATTTTGTTTTCCCTCGCGCCCGCGCGAAAGAGGGGATTGAGAGAGCTGGGGGAGGGTAGACGATATGCCTATGTGCAATCCGATTCCACTGACATCCGCTAATGAGAAATGCTCAAGGTGTCCCTGAGTAATAGTCTGATCAGGATGGAGCTTATGCGCCTTTGTATGACTCTTGGTAATAGTTGACTGTTACGGTGCCATAGGTTATACTGGTTGCAAACCTAAATCCTTCTCTGCAGGTTCGCAATCTCGCACGCTACAGAAACGGGCAGGTGAATGCAGGTACCAGAGTGGCTGGGGCATCTGCAAGAGGCTGAAACCGCGTACGTGCTGTTTTCGGGCGGCAAAGACAGTTCGGCGGCCCTGGTGTACACCAAGGAGCTGAGTGACGAGTTTTGCGAATCTCCTCGATTAGTAGCGGTCCATGTGGATACGACGGCGGGACTTCCTGCTGTTGAAGAGTTCTCAAAGCAGTTCTGTAGTCATGTTGGCGTGCCTCTTACGGTTTTGAGGCCTGAAGAGGACTATTTTAGTCTAGTGAAGCGTTGGGGCGTGCCGCGCCCTAGGGCGAGGTGGTGTTGCTTCCATCTGAAAATAGAGCCGATCAAGTTGTTCCTTGATGGGCAGAAGAATTACGTGGTCTTGGACGGGATGCGAAGGCAGGAATCACGGAAGCGCTCCCAGTATCCGCCCACCTACGATCATCCCCATTTTGGGCTGGTAATTCACCCAATTATAGATTGGACAAAGGACAGAGTTGAAGATTTCATTGCCTCAAGGGACTTGCCTATCAATCCAGCGTACGAAATGGGATTCAGTTCCTGGGAGTGCTGGTGTGGTGTGTTCAAGCGAAAGTGTGAATTTGAGAAACTGCGGGATGTGGATAGGGACTTCTTCATGAAACTGGTGGAACTGGAGGATTCCCTTACAAGTGGGTATGCTTACGCCTATTTTGATGGCAAACCCTTCTACCTAAAGGGTCTACTACAGGAGAAAGATTGATTTGCAAGTGGAAGTTGTGGCAAACCAGCATCATCGTGGAGTGATAGAACGCTTATTGGAAGGAAGGCCGTTCCGCGTGCGGCTGTACGCACTACACGTTCATGATGTCCAACTGATCAGCTCTTCGCTAGGATTGCGCTTAATCAGGCTATTGGGGTCAGATTGTACAGTAACGGTAGCTTTTGGAGACAGGCTTTGGGACACGGAGACGGGCAGCCCCAGGAACGAGTTATGTAGGCAAGTCCTCGACTTCTTGAAGGAGATCGAGGATTATGGGGCAAACGTGTGGCACGTACCAGATCCCTTGCTACACGCAAAAGTCCTATATGTTGAGGAAGAAATGCCGGGTGCCGGGCGAACGAGTCGTGCGTTGGTGAGTAGCGCGAACTTCACGGAGACGGGTATTGGCGGTAGCAACTTTGAACTGGGGATCGGTTTCGAAGACTTAGAGGCGTGCCCAATCCTGGCACAGAGCATAAAGAAGTTCACCGATGGAGTACTCGGTGCAGCCAGACCTATACCTTGGGAAGGAGTTTAGATGATGTGGTTCGAGAGGTACAACTTCAAAGAAGATCCCTACGTGGTGCGCGATCCATTCGAGACTTCACTAGAGTTCATCCAATGGGATAGGGAGGACCTCGTACACAAGAAGAATCTTGACTTTTTCATAAGGGATGTCGTAGGTGGCTATCGCGTTGGATTGAAGGTGTATGGCGCCAGTGGCAGTGGGAAAACCTGGTTGCTGAGATATCTCCAGAAAGAATTGGTGCGGCAGCTTGGTGACGAGGTAGTTGTTCTCTATGGAAAGATTCCGCGGTTTGATCCCACGTTCTGGGTCTTCTATGACATGGTAGTGAAGGGTTGGCTCGACCATCGAAGTAGAATCCTAGAGACCATCGCAAGGACAGCCGGTGACGTGGAATCCGCATGGCAGGAGCACATAGGAGACGCTGACTTGGCAAGCTGTCTATGGAGGCTAAAGTACAAGGCTGACGAAAAGGTAACAATCAGCCTTTGTGAGCATTGGTTAAGGGGCACAAAGATTCCGGTTCGTGACCTGAGCCAAGTCGGTGCAACGGCTTCACTGGATCGCGACTACTCGAGGTATTCCGTCCTTGTCCAATTATTGGACCTAGCCTTGCAGGCTTTCGGCACATGCGTCCTCATGGTTGATGAGCTTGAGAATGCTCCTGGGTCACTCGCTCGGGCGCTCGGCGATGCCCTCAGAGACCTCTTGGATAGCTTCTCCGAGCGATTCGCATTGGCATGCAGCTACACAGCTCAAGCGGCGGACGAGTTGCTCGATAGGGGATACGGAGAGTTCTTGTTCAGGCGCTTGGAGTGGCACGTAAAGCTTGATCCAATCACGCCTGACAACGCTCCTGGCGTTTTTAGGGTCCATCATGGCACGTACCGAAAGCCTGGACATGAGGGCGATCAATTGGCTCCCTTCACGGAGCAAGCACTACGCAGGTTGTTGAGGGAAATGGAGCCAGAAAAGTGGTATCCGGGGTTCATATTCCCTAATTGTGGAGTCTTAGGGCGTCTAGCGAGTGAAGCAAGTGCTGATACGATAGACGAGACTTTTGTGGAGACGACGGCGTTTCAGAAGCGGGAAGTCTTTCCATACCTGGGGCCAGAGTCCAGACTTATATAGGAGAGCTTGCCGTCCCGACCAGCTATGGCTGACTGCACTATGCCTTCATTCGCCAATCGCCTAATTAGCCGCCGCAAAGTCTTCTCTTCGAGTACGCAGTACCGTTCTATCAGTAGGCTCATACAGACATATACACTGATGGAACGTACGTCAGACAAGCGCAGCTGTGGTCTCTCAAAGAGGGCGTAGGCCTTACGGAACAGCTCGAGAAAACGCGCGCGGCTAGGCTTGTGCTCATATCGAAAGTCAGGGAGACATCCAGGCGCGTCACCTACGTAGGCAGATGCTGCCCAATAGATCTTCTCCTGCAGTTCAGCGCCCTCCTTGGAGAAGAGACCGAGCAGCTTCTGTGCCATGCTTGTTAACTGAAGCCGTTGAGGATTCACGAGGCCCAGTTGCTGCAACCAAAATCGGAAACAATCAAAGTTGTTCCGCACTTTCCTTGGTGGGGAGTCTGGCTGCCTAGAGAAGTGCAAGGACAAATACGCCTTGTCCTCCCAGGTGCTACAGGTGCTATTGGACAAGACCCTTTGGCCGTAAGACGTGATGACTCGTTCTATGGGTCCGCCTGCATTCTGAGAGATGGCTCCTAGAGCAGAACTGAACTGCAACGGGAGGTACAGGGCAAGAGCGCGAAAATAGAATACCTTTTCTGCAAGTTCAAGGGTTTTGTTTGACTTTGCAGGCACCAGAGCGCAAAGCGCTTTTCCCTCGCTGGAAAGCACATAGCCGCCATTCTCGCGCGTCACTAGTCCGAGTGATTCCATGGCGCGCAAATGCCTCTTGATCACCTTGACATTCGTCAGACCCAGCTCTTTCTGAATCAAGGGCACAAGCATATCAGTTTCCATAAGTCCTTCGGGGCGCATGATGTGGCAAATTCCCGTGAAGCGGTGCAATTGCCCCTCTGACGTGGTCAGGTCTGCCAGGAATCCAGTGCGCGAGACTTCCATGCGATTGGTATTCGCTTCCTTATCTACTATGTCCATACCAAACTAGGCTATAGACATATTGTACGCACATTGTGAGGGTGCAGCAAGTCATTCCTGGCTCGAGGGTTGTGTTGCTGACCTAGCATCTAGCTCATTCTGCATGGAAAGCGTGCTCTCCCGCTCCTCGTACCTGGGCACGCTGAGCACCTGCCGTGTGCGTTGAATGTTCCGCGTGACTATTGAATGCGGCCTTGGCCACCCTACCCAGCCACCCCGGTCTCCTTCCCAGAAGATCAAGTGCGGCAGCCCCCTTCTTTACCTATTGACGCCCTCGTCCACGATTGCCACCTCTTCCTCGGTCAGGCCGTAGAGGCGATAGACGATGAGGTCGATGAGGCAGTCGGTGCTGGCGATACGTTGGAGGAGAGGTTGGAGTTTGGCGACAGACTGTTCGAACTCGGTTTGAATGGCCTCCAGGGCCTCTCGTCCCTCGACATTCCGGCCGCTGGCTTGCTCGATGGCTTTTTGGTTCTGGCTCAACGCTCGCCGAATCTCATCCCAGTCGTGCTCCCAGTATGCCTTCACGATGGTCTTCAGCCGCCACTCCTCGATGGGGAGGCCGGTATACCCCGCCAGCCAGTCCAGGAACCCGTTGGCCTCCGCCTGCTTCTCCTTGTTCATGGCAACGATCTGCTCTGCCAAGTGGGCCAAGAGGTCATGGATCACGTCGCTTTGTTCTGGCTGCGCGTCGAGCCGGGTGGTGATCCAGCGGCCCAGCTGTGATGCGAGAAATTCCAGGTACTGTTCCGCCGCACCCTTCGTCGGCATTTCTGGTATTCGCAATTTGAGGAGCTCCCTACCCTCCTTGACCACCTGTACTCGGTTGCTCTTGCGGGTGGTGACAGAAATGCGGCGCACCGGAAGTTGCTGAATGTATATCTCACTGTTCATGTAGTAGCCGCCTCTCATCGTAGACGAGATCGTGTGGAGATACATTTCGAGCAGCCTAGAGTTGAGAATCGCGAGCAAGAAATAATCCGCTGTCGGAATTGAGAAGACTGTCTTTAGTGGATAGTACTTGCTATCGTCAATGCTAAAGCGATTGGACTTGGATACCTCAGGGTAAACAATCTTGGGTTGTTCAAAGTCGCTGTAGTAGTCAATCGTGTCCTGAATTTCGTACCATTGATACCGTCCTGGTTTTCTTCCCATTTTGTCGAGGCGGTGACGTTTGGGTTGCAGCTGGTTCCGATAGCGATTCAAGTGGGCTCGCACCGCCGGATAGTCATCTATCGCAACTCCTCGCCGGGTGAAAATCAGATACAGGTTGCGAGAATCAATTTGGTATCGTTGCACGTCCTCGCCGGCTACCATCGGCTTGACGATTTCCGTGCTTCTCGGGTCGTGCTTGACGAGTTGTTCGCGAATTGACTCGGTGATGATGAATGCCTGATCGTAGCCAGTCAGAACCCCACGGCGAATTGGTCGCGGACAGTATTCCTTCAACGACCCACTCTTAGTTTCCAGTTTCCTCAGGAGCTGAACTTCAGTCGCACTCCTCAATAGCCATCTGCGTTCTCTCAAAGCATTCGAAGGCAGGACTATCCCCTCGCTCGCTACCACGCTGTCAAGAGAGCGGACGGCCAGTGACGGCACTTCTACATAGGTTGCATCTCTGCCCCTTGCCTGGCCTTTCTGGAACAGAAATATCGCTGGGTAGGCCGTGACGTCGCCGAAAACTGGCAGATCTCCAAAGTTGATGATGTGGGAGATATACGACTTTTCACTCAATAGCCGCCTGAGCGGAACACCGTAGTCGGCAACTATGAACTTGCGCGAGCAGATGAATCCGAACTCGCCTCCATCCCGTAATAGAGCATGTCCTCGTTCAAAGAAGTACACGTAGAGGTCCGCGACTCCATGATATGCTTCATAGTTCGATTTGAAGAATATCTTTGCAGGCCCTAGTTGTTCTTGTCTCACATAAGGCGGATTGCCTATGACCGTATCGAAGCCTGGAGCCTCCCTTCTTGATGCGTCCTCGTAGAATACCTCCGGGAACTCCAACTCCCAGTGGAAGAAGCGCTTCTCCTCCGCAATCCGGTGTGCCCGGTTGACGGCAGGCAGAGCCAGGAGTTGCTTCGGCTCTCCAATATGCTGCAGGGCCTCGTCGTACTCACCGGGCTTCACCTCGTTCCCGAAGTAGGTACTCACCCATAAGTCGCCTGCGGCCTTGAAGGGGGCTTTCAATTCCTCGATGGCTTGGTCTGCGGCCTTCTTCGCCCTGATATCTTCTAGGCTTTCGCTGCGCCGCTCAGTGATATCCAGAACCTTGCCCAACATGACCGGCAACTTCTCATTCAATCTTTGCTCAAGAAGGTTCATTTGCCGTGCGGAGATCTCTTCTCTATCGGTGAGCCTGACTCTCTTCCTCTTGGCAGGCAGGCTTCCTAGATCCTTTACCCACGCCCCTATAAGGCTGTTCCCCACCTTCAGGTGGTGGTCAAGGAAGTTGAGGGGCTTGCCCTCGGCCACGGTATGCAACCAGAGGCTCAACTTGGCCAACTCCACCGCTAGAGGGTTCAAGTCCACCCCGTAGATGCAGCGTTCCACCACTTCTCGTCTGGCCCAGCGAATGTCATCTTCAGCATCGGGGCTGCCTCCGAGCGCCTCAATCAAGGCGTGGGCTAGACGATCCGTCGCCTCCACCAAGAAGTGGCCAGAGCCCATGGCTGGGTCAAGCACCTTCAAAGAGAGGATCCCCTCGATGGCGTCCTTCTGTTTCATCTTCTCTTCAACGAGCGGCCCCAGGGTGCTCTCCACGATGTACTTGACGATGTACTCGGGAGTGTAATAGGAACCGGTAGCCTTACGCTCTCCGCGATCGGTGGCCAGATAGAGCTGGCCAGGTTGCACTCGCTCCAGCACCTTCTTGCCCTCAGCCTCTCTGGCTGAAACCCATCGCTCTCTGCCCCGTCTCCTTATGGCCACCATCTCTCCATCGGCTACCCGGAGTTTGTACTCCAAGAGTCCCTCGTAGATAGAGCCCAGGTGCCTCACATCCAGGCTGGAGTAGTCGACAAAGGCCTTGCCCGGGCCTTCACCCTCGGAGCGGGCGAGAAGGTCCATAACCTGGGCCAACCAACGGTCGGCGACCTTGTTTTCCTCCAGGAAGGGGTGGTACTGGGGGTCAAACAACCCTCCGTTGTATGGGGGGACAAAGAGGGTATTCTTGTCTATGCCGAAAGCCTCGCTGCCTTGATTGATGAGGTCAAAGAGCACACGAAGTTTTTCCCAATAGGTGGCTTGCAGCGGGGAGAGCACCCGTTGCCGTTCCAACTTGCTGGCGATCTCGCCCTCCATGGAGACCAGACCGTAAGTCTCTTTATAGAGGGGGTTGTCACGCGGCAAGAGACGGCGGTCTTCGGCGTAGTTGATGAAGAGGAGCCGGTACAGGTATATCAGAGCATTGCCGTGGATCGTCTCAAGGTCGCGACTGGGGTCGAGGTTGTTGTCTGGGGTCTCAACGAAGCCTTCAGCGAGGATGCGCAAAGCCTTATATACGTTCTCCTTGAGATCATCACCTACCTCTCGAGCGTATTCAAGGCTGCCTCGGAACACCCGATCAAGGAAGCAGAGGCCCTCTGGATCACGGATGAAGGCTTGGCCTCGGAAGAAGAGGTAGAAGTACTTGAAGGCCTCTATGTCGCGAGCGCCTAGAATCTGGGGCAAGTCGATCTCGTAGTAGACATCCAGGCGGTAGCTGGTCTCTCGATTGTACAGCCGCCAGAGGCGGCCGTCGGTGAGAATTGCCCAAGGCACCTCGCTGGTGCGCAGGTAGTAGTCTATCTGCCAGGAGGGGCTGAGCATGTCGAACTTATCTGTTCCGCGGCGTTGCCTTTTGTCCAATGGCCGCCCCCATTGCTTGGCGTCTCCGATGGCGATGCCCTTTTTGAAATAGTCTAGTTTGCCCTTGTGTTTCCGGGCTTGTCGCTTGTCTTCGCGAGTTGCAAAGAAAGCATAGTCGGGTCGGCGCACACCCTCGGACGTGGGGAGAGAAGGCTGAACCTGAAAGACGTGGCCCAGCAATTCAAGCAGGGGACGCACGAACTCCTGCTCAAGTTGGGCCTCGTTCAAGTGGGGCAACTCCTCCTTACGACGGGCGTACAGGTGCAGCGTCCCTTGCATGGCTAGACGCACCTTGTCGTCGTCCACCGCCCAAGATTCATCCTTGGGCAGGAGTTCCCTCAGGAAGTGGTCAGAAAAGAGGTTACGATTGACGTAGGGCTTCATCTCAGGCAACAGCGGTTGCTGCATTTCCTCCATCCTTCCGCGGAACAACCAGCGCGATGTTCAGCAACTCCGGGGCCTCCTCGATGATGACTTGATCGGCTTTCAGCTGCTGTAGTACGCCCTCACGCCGCTCCTCTACATTCCTGATTTCGCTGCGCACACCTCTTATAGCGATCTCCATATCCTCGCCCTCTGCTAGGCGCCTTTCATAGTCCTGCAGCCTGGTACGTTGTTCCTTTATTCGCACAGCGAAGTATCGCTCAGCATCGCCCCGCTTGATCTTGATCTCGCGTCCTCGCTTGCTCTTGGCCTTGGATGCGTACTCTTCCGATATCCGTCGAGCCTCCTCAAAGGCCTCACGGTAGAGCCTTTCGATCTCAGCAGCCACGTCTACGAGAAGGTCATCGGGTACCTGTGCTGGCTCGGTGACTCCCAAGTGCTCGCCGCTCAGATCAGGGTTGTGCAGGATCTGTCCATCCAACCCCACGAAGATCGGTAGCAAGTCCTCGCTGACGGGAGTGCCCTTGGCATCTGTGTAACGGAGGATGAAGTTGAAGAGAGCGCCGGGAGCCTCGGTCTCTTCTTCTACCGCCTTGATTGCAGCGCGTCCCCCAAAGGCGTAGTCTTTATCCAGGCAGAAGTCGATGATGCCACAAAGGAGGGGATGGCCAAAGGCCAAGAACTGTACATCCTCTCCCAGCCGTTTGGCTACTTCCTTGGAGAAGGTCACGAAGTCATACCGTTGCTCCACCCCTTCTCTGACAACCTCTCGTGGAGGTGTGAGCCGATAGACTTCCTTTCGGCGCGTTCGCTCGATCTTGCCTCCGAAATGCTCAAAGAAGGCCTGTACGAATCTTTCGATGTCAACCTCGCTGGCAGCAAGTTCCTGACTCTTCTCGATGACCTTGAGGGTGGACTCCAAGTCGAACTTTCTGAGGTCCATCAACATGGTGTCTTCGACCCGCTGGTAGGTCTCACGCCGCTCCTCTATGGCTCGCTCTATGTCGCGCCAGGTGACCTCCACATCCACATTCTCGGCGAGAGCGTCCATGAGAAGGGCTTCGAGGTCTACACCCTCGAGAAGTACGCCCATGATCTCAGACAATCTACCGCCCAACTGTTGCTCGATGAGCCTGATCTTCCGCAAAAGCCTCAGGAAAATATCCCCCTCCCTCGTATTCGCCACAAAGAGGTTGTGGACCTTGACATCTCTCTTCTGACCATAGCGGTGAAGCCTTCCGATCCTTTGATCGATGCGGTTTGGATTCCAAGGCAACTCATAGTTGACCATGATGTGACAGAATTGCAGATTGATCCCTTCCCCAGCAGCATCAGTAGCCACCATCAGGTTCGCATCTGGTTGCTTGAATCTCTCCTCGGCCTCCCTCCTCTCGGTCATGGACATGCTTCCGTGGATGACAACCGGTTGCCATCCGCGCTCTCGGAACAAGGAGCAAAGATACTCCAGAGTGTCACGGTATTCCGTAAAGATTAGGACCTTCTCTGTTGGGTCCTGACCGAGAATGCCCTCAACGAAGCTCAGCAAGGTCGTGGCCTTTGAATCCACGGTTATCAGATCTGCCATGTCAACGAGGGCTTGCAATCGCGCCATTTCCGCTCGTAGGCCAGCACTGGTGGATTCTGCGGTCACCACCTCTAGCTTGCTCTCGATGAACTCCTTCTCGAAGTCGGTCAACGCATCCGGGTCGTCCATGTACTCCTTCACCAGACGCTCTTCCTCAGCAGAGAACTCCTCGACCGTTCCAGTGATGAGGCGGGCCATTCTGTTCTTCAGTGACTTTTTGATGGCGGCGATGCTAGAAACCATCCTCTTTTGGAGGAGAATCATAGCGAAGCCTACTGCGCGCTTCCTTAGAGACTTGGCGAGGTTGTACTCGTTTCGAACGTAATCGGTGACGGCACCATAGAGATCCATCTCGGGCTTGGTGAACCTCACCGATATGGTTCGGACCTCCCGGGGCCTGAAGACCGGCTTGCCATCGATGTCCCTGATGCCATCCTTGCCCCGCCTTATCATGACAGTATTGAGGCGCTCGGGCTCCACGCTGCTTTCATCCTCGAAGAGATACGGGTCGATAAGAGAGATCAGCGCGTAGAAGGCGTAGGGGTCTCCTTTGTGGGGAGTGGCCGTTAGAAGAAGCAGAGAGTCTGTCCTATCGTGTAGCGCATAGCCCAGCCTATATCGTTGGGTGCGATCGATCTTGCTGCCGTATTTAGTGACGGAGAGCTTATGGGCCTCATCGAAGATTGTTACGTCCCACTCTGTGCGCAACAGCTCGGGAAGAGGTCCGTCCTCGCGCTTGGCATAGTCGATCGAGGTGACGATTTTGTCGTGGGCTTCCCACACATTGGCGTTCTTGGGAAGGGCTTGACGGAGCTCCTTTAGGTAGGAAGAATTGTAGATGATGAAGTGGTCATCAAACCTGTCTCGCATCTCCCGTTGCCATTGGAATTGCAGCGCAGCAGGGACTACTGCGAGCACCCGATTCGCTCTGCCACGAGCAGCGAGTTCCTTGACTATCATGCCCGTCTCGATGGTCTTGCCGAGTCCAACATCATCAGCAATGAGGAATCGTTGCTTGTACCCGTTGAGCACTCGGTAGACCGCCTCGACCTGATACGGCTCCAGGTTGGTTCTGGAAGCGGCTAGCGAAAGAAGACGATCGTATTCGTACGCAAGGGACAGGCGAGTTCCCTCGGTCAGGAGGTCAAAGCGAGAGCCGGGATCGAAAGAGAGGCCAGATACCAGTTCGAGGGGCGAAGAGATCCGCTCAAGGTGGGTCGGCGGCACCAGGAAGCTTTTTGGAGGGCCTTCAGCAAAGGCGACTCGATAAAGTGTGGCCTCTCCTCTTTTCTCGGCCCTGACTACTTCCCCAAGGAGACCGCCAACCCTAACCTTAGCACCAACCTCTATATGAGGATGTTCTTCAATCAGTGACATTGGAGCTCCCTGATCATGGAAGGCCGCCCGGTGGTCCCGCCCACCCAGCTCAGCCTCCTCCTCACCCTCACCGCCCCGTTCCCCTCTCACCCTGCCGCAGAAGAGGTGAATAGACTGCAACGACTGTGCATGGCCGCTGTTAGTAGACGTCGGAACCGAGAGATACGCTTGCTTAGTTCTTCGATACTGTCCAGATCACTCTCCGCATAGTTCATAGGTATTACCAGACCCCAGGGTGGCACATCTGCCTTCTCGATGATTTGATCTATGACTCTATCCATGATCCCTCTTGCACGGATCCAATCTTGGGAGAGTTTGCCCCATAAAGCGACAAAGTCATTTCCCGATCCCAGTTCCCTTCCCAACTCCCTTAAGACTTTGGACGTACTCAGCTCTTCTCCCTCTAACAACTGGAGTTTGGTTTCAAAGAAATCCTGGTCGGGATACTTCAGATCCGCGAGACAGCACTTGCCCAGCGATTCAAGCATGAGTCTGAGTTCCATGAAACAAGCGGGGATGTTACCGGCCATCAAATCTAGGTAGATTGCATAACTGAATGGCATAAGAATATGATGCAAGAAGAAAGGCATTGAACACTTGACGTAGTCCTCCACGCTGTTTACCTTCCTGACCGCCAAGCCGACATAGTCAATAGCGTCATTAATGAGATCTATAGCTTCGTCATAGGCCTGCTTTGCATTGTTGCGAAGGAAGTCGTCATTTCCCTGCATCACCCGGACCATATCCTCAAGGTATTCCTTTGCCGCCGTTGAAGTACCTTTGTTTTCGTCTGTCATTTGTCAAAGTCTCTTGATCTTCTCCTTTCCTCTCACCCTGCCGCGGAAGAGGAGACGCCAATGATGGTGCGGAAGGTCATGGTATGTGTTCCAACTGAAGAATCACTTTGCCATCCCTGCTAGGGCTTGGAGATACCAGCCAGATCCTGAAACTTCCGACGAGCCTTCGCATCCCAGCGGATTTTGTCAAACGCTTCTGTGTCTGGCCATCGATCCAATTTGGGCTGACTGTCAAATGCCTGCGTCACTCTAAAGTACGCCCATATCGATTCCCTGACTACTTGCCTTAGCCTCCTTGCGACCTTCGGGACATCTCGGGGCAGGCGCACTTGGGTCGTTGCCATGCCAGCCGCCGACAAGAACTTCCTCACTTGATCTCTCAAAGCCTTGTAGAATTTCTTTCTCCCATGAACAAGCGTATTCCGAATATCATAGGCAAAGCGAATCTGATCATAAATGCTGAGCCTATGCTCGTCACTGCGCCCAAGAAGATTGCCAACATTCGTGGCCAGACGGTAGCGCAATTCCCGACCTGGTTGTGGCAGGTACAGTGCCTCTAGCGCGACCATCAGGTCAACGATGTTTGATTCTTGATCAAGTAGTCGAAAGCTCTCGTCAAACCGTGTAAGGGCCAGCAATAGGGCGTGTGGCCGAGCAGGACTTTGTGAAGCCTGCTCCGACAATCGTTTCAAAGCTGTTCGTGAGAGGCGCAAGTGCCTTGCTTCCGCGTGGCTAAGATGTCGCTTGGATTCATGGTACTTGAGTCGTGACTCCTCTGGATCCCAGCGAGAGGGCGGCCATAAAGGAAACCTTGACAGCTGGATTTGGAACAGCGGGCCAGGATGAATGAAGGTGTTGAAGGAGAGCCGCATAGCAAGTAAGGAGAGGCTCTCATCAAGTCTGGCGGCGTCTCGGTACCGCAAGACGGCTTTCCCATCATCTTCCTTCGGTGCTTTAACGTCGTTGATCAAGAGAGCACCATTACCAGAGATCCAAAAGTCTAACGGGCGCAGTTGAAAGCGTAACCAGAGCAAGTCCGGTAGGGCCTCACGCGACTCCTCAAAAGTATGACGCACAAGAGTGAGGCCCCTCTCCAAATGGATCTTGGTCGCGGGAAGGGGAATTCCGTGCATCATCGTGACCCGGCGTAGAGTCACGGTTTCGGAGAAGATCTCAGATTCCGCCCGTCTGTAGATGGTTCTAAAGACGCCTGGATCGTACGCGTTACCACGTGCTGAATTGACGAACTGCTCGATGAACAGCCAAGGGAATACTTCACGGTGCCATATCCAGCAATGGCCGGCATTCATGAGTTTCTGTGCTATTCCGCTGGTTGCAAGATACTTGTCCAAATCCCTATAAAAGGCCAATTCGCGCAGGTTCTGCTCCAACCAGAAGTAACCAGCGATTTCTAGAGGTGCAGAACGTGGCCGCGGCAGTTCACCCAGCTCCCGAAGACGTGATATCGCTTCTTTTGTGAACCGACGGAGGTGAGTGCGAAGCTGTGGGTCTCGCGTCGAGGTCATACCCAACTCATTTCTCCTACAAAGAGTAGTGCCGACAAATTACAACAGCGCTCCATCAGCCAACCGCACGCAGGACGCATCTCGTATCGTCTCACTGATCCCCAGCCCTGCAAATCACTCCCTACGGCTTCCCCCTGTACGACCCCACTACCACTCCCAGTACCCGGGCCTCTTTCAATCGGAGGATGCGATAGCCCTTGTTACCTGCCTCGAGATAGGGCCCCTTCGCATCCTCCTTGTAGATCCTCAAGACCACTTCCTCGTCCTTCCGGGCCACTACGATATCGCCAGCTTTTGGTTGGCGGTTAGCATCAACGAAGATGACGTCCCCATCGAAGATCCGCCGCTCGATCATCGAGTCTCCCTTGACACGGAGAGCAAAAGCACCGTCTCGCTTCCTAATCCGCTCCGTGGAACAAGGATGGAACTCCTCGGCTTCATGCTCCTCTTGCCATTCGGGATAGCCAGCAGGGACCGTGTGTAGGACGAGGGCCAGATCAGGCTCAGAGAAGACCCTTGTGCGTGGAGGGGTTCGATGTGCATGAGAGGGTCCAGGATCGTCGTGTAGCCAAAGGCCCACGATCGTGATGATGGTAGCAAGGAGACAATGCCATGCTGGCGCCGTTCGCCTTCAAGGCCCGACCTCGACATCATTTATCTTACCACATTTTGCGTTTTGGGAGAAGTTAAGAGATCGTGAGAAGGAACTGGGCAGGAGCGGAGTCGGGCTAGCCGAAACTGACCGTCAACCACGAGGCTTCTGACGGGTCCGCACACACTTGGCGAACGTTACCCCCGGTGCCGCCGCTGTCTGCCTCCTGAAGCCGCCTCGCTATCGTGTGTTTGATCAGCCCATGATCGGGGAAGATTCCTACTTCCATGAAGAAGGTCGTCAGGAGCTTGCCCTCGGCTGGCTTGTGGCTATACTTTCAACCGCATCCTGCAAGTCCGCTTGGCTTGGCACCGTGTAGATGCGCGTTGTGTTTAGATTACTATGGCCCAGCAGTGTCGCAACTCTATCCAGAGGCACTTCGGCATCTACGAGGTTCTTGCCGAAGGTATGGTGTAGCGTGTGCGGACTCATGTTTTCAAATCTCGCCTTGTAGGCATACTTCTTGACAAGGTAATATATCCCCGGAGGTCTGAGCGGCTCCCCTTTCTGTCCTACGAAAAGATAATCATCTGTTGGGGCGTTTAGTCGCGAGCATGGTCTGGAGGTAGTATACTAACCGATAGCCCTCAAGGCAAAAGCGTTTTGCGGAGTCCATTCCAACCATATACCTTGGTGGGTGCCGTAGATGTCTACTATCTTCAACGAGGCTTTACTGGATATAATTCAGTACGACAGAACACAGTGCACAACATCTTCCTCTTAGCATAGGCCTGCCTTTCAGGCTGTATCCCAGCCAACTGGCGAGCATTTGTTCTCACCCCTTGTGGCCTCGGCATAGTCCTCTCCTAGAGGGAGACAAACCTTGCGGCCGCAGAGGTAGTGTATCAGTGTTGAGTTCGTGCTTTTGCTACAGCCTGAGCGAACAGCTCTTTGCCCGCTCGCAGATGCGCAAGTTGATTCGGATCGTTCACACAACCGGGCAGATTGACCACCTTCGCTCTCTTTCCCAGTTCTCGGCGTATCCTCTTCGCTGCCAAGGCCCCTTCCTCGTCAGCATCCAGCACTAGATACACGCTCTCGAACTTCTCCAAATACGATCTCCCTTCTCTTCCCAGCCTGGTCCCCAGAAGAGCAATCGTAGGGTAGCCCCATGATGATAGCGTCATCCAGTCGAAGACTCCCTCCACCACCAAGACCTCATCTCTCCTTTTGACGCTCTCCACTCCGTACAGTGGCTTGGCCAAGGGAAGAGCGAGATACCTGGGCTTCAGACTGGCCGTCCCAGCTCGCCCTATCAGATAAACAGTGTGCCCCTTCCTGATCTCGGGCACTACGATCCTGCCTCTGAAGTGCTCTCCCTTTTCTCCCAGGAGACCGACACGTCGCGCCTTGGCCGGACTCAACCTCCTCTTCTGGAGATGGCTCCTCAGTCCCTTTCCGTCACACCATCCAACCTTGAACCTCTTTGTCATCTCTAGAGAGATACCTCTTGTCGCAAGAAGGCGCTGATGGTTTTGAGATCGCATCAGTTGCGCGTGATAGAGATCCATCGCTGCGTCCAGGATCTCTTTATCTTCTTCGTCGAGTCGCGCCATCGTTCCTCGTCCCATCCTGTGATATGGCCCTCTGCCTCTGCGGACAGCCATATCTCTCCTTTTCACGCCCCCTGTCCGCAGCAACTCGCACGCCTGGGGGAAGGTGATACCGTTCATCTTCTCCAGAAAGGTGAACACATCTCCTCCCACACCACATCCGAAACAGTAGAAGCTCTGCGTCTCGGGCCAGATGTTGAAGCTCGGTTCTCTGTCCTCATGGAACGGGCATCTTCCCACCAGCCTTGCCCCGTAGCGTCGGAGGTCATTCACATAGGCTGCGATTATGGACTCTATGGCATTCGCTCTCTTGATGGCCTCGATCTGATCTCTGGTTATCCTTTCCATCGTTCTTCCTCCTTCACTTTTGGTAAAAAGAGGGGCCAGGGCCGCGGCTTAGGCCGCGGCCCCTTCCTTCCTCTTGTTCCACTCGGGTAGGAGCTCGGCTATTACTTCACTCCCCTCGTCGTAGGAGGCTCGCTCCATCGAGTGACCGAACCGTTGGGCGAAGAGAGCCTCTACTTGCTTCCTCGCCTCCTCACGCTCAATCCCATGGACGGTGGCGTACATGGTTGCTATCTGCTCTCGTTGATAAGGAGAGGTCTTCTTCGTTTTTCTTGGTCGGCGGCCGTCTCCGGAGGGTGACGGTGTCTTGGGTAGGCGGGGTCTTGGCCCCTTTGAATCCCTTACTGCGCTAGGCTCCTCCTCTGTCGCGAGCATAGCCTCCTCGCCGGAGACGAACCCAGCACGGGGCAGTAGCCCGTATCCCATGGCCCCTAAGGCCCTGCCTAAGGCGCTCGTCTCCGCCACCTCCCAGGGGTGGCCCCGCTCGAATGGTGAGCTCGCTCCGTCAAATCTCGAGGAGGCGATCCCGTGACGCCTTCCGTAGATCTCGCTCTCCACGGTGACCCGTAGAGTGAGCCTCAGCTCCGAGTTCTCGATTACCTGAGGATCGTGGAAGTCCAGCCTCTTCCCCTGATTGGCGTGGTCTCGGCAAGCCATCGCTATCCTGCCGTCCACCGTCATGTAGGGCTGCTGGACGGTGATCCATTGACCCTTCACCTTCTGATGCTTGTCCAGCAGGAGGACGAAATCGATGAAGTCCCGGTGGTGGACCGTCCCTACCGGACCTGCCTTCTCCAAGAGTTGCACGATGTCGTCTCTGGTCATCGTTTCACCCTGTTCTTTGCCTTTGTTGTCGTCCGGCGATGGCTGCTCTGCCTTGTCAGACAACAGCCGTTCTCGGACTCGCGTCGCCATCGCGCGTAGGCCAGTTGTTCCTCCAACCATTGTCTTCCTTCCTTTCGTGCCATGTAATGGTGCCGCCCACAGAGGGTGGGGAAGAGGTCTGGGTGTTCCTGTAGGAAGGCCATCAGCCTCTCCTCATCCCCGGTAGCGGCGATCTTGTAGGCTCTTTTCACCAGGGAGCGGCGCCCCTTGTCGTGGTGCACGTGGAGGTTAGCCGAACCGTCGGAGCAGGAGCCAGAGATGGGATAGTAGGAGAGCCGGCACTGGCCCTCATCCCTTTCCCTGGCCAGCCTCCGGATCAGCTGCCACTCGGGTCCGTAGTAGTTGAACCGCTTCAGGTTACTCACCATCCCTCCATCCAGCGGATAGCCTCCCGGGCCACTTCCAATGCAAGTCCCTTTCTTGTGTCCAAGGCATCCCCTTGAGAGAGGCTCTCGACCAGTTCTCCCAGGGTCTCGAGGATGTCTGACGGTGTGAAATCTTCCACCTGAACTGTAGTCGCTTCCGAATCGACCTCTAGGAGCTCGCACAGAGCGCGGGCAAACAGCATCGAGAAGAGACCGGCTACGGGTTCGGTCTCATCCGTGCGTTTCGCCCCGCAGGGCTCGCGGCTCGTGATGCCGACAGGTTTGGGGTGGTGCATGGTCTATCTCCTTTCTAGGCATACTGGTATTCGAGGGCTTCTCTCGGCAGGTCTCGCAGGAAACGAGACCGGTCCCTCATTCGCAGCTCGCCATTGATCTCTCGTCTCCGGGCGTGAAGCAGGTATAACTTCTCCATCGCCCTGGTCACGCCCACGTAGAAGAGCCTTCTCTCCTCATCCAGGGTGCCCCGGTACGACGCTCGGTAGTGGGGGAAGGTGCCCTCCTCCAGTCCCACCAGGAAGACGACTGGGAACTCCAGCCCCTTCGCCCCGTGAACCGTACTCAGGGTTACCGCGTCCCGCTCTCTGTCCCAGTCCACCAGGTCTCCCTCCGACAGGAGGTCGATCTCCTCCAGGAACCGCTGGAGGGCCTCTCTTGGGGGTCCCTGGGTATGGGGCTCGGCCAGGCGTTTCAGGAGTTCCAGGTTCTCGTTTCGTTCCCTAAAGAGAACATCCTTCTCTAGCCAGTCGAGGTATCCCGTCCTTGAAAGGATGTAGTCGATCAGATCACGTGTGTACATCTCCTGGCTGGCCTGTTGGAGATCGGAGAGGAGGTCGAAGAAGTTAGCTACCTTCTCCATGAGCTTCTCCGGGAGAGCGTTGTTCGCGTAGAGGTCGGTGATCCCCTCTATCGACAGCCCTGCTTCGTCCCCCTGGAGGGTCTCGATGCTCTTCCTGCCAAACCCTCTCGGCGGCCTGTTGGTGATCCGCTCCAGGCTGATACCATCTTGAGGGTTGTGGATGAGGCGGAGGTAGGCGAGGGTGTCTGCCACCTCCCGCCAGCGCAGGAAGCGGAGGGTCCCCACCAAGACGTAAGGGATCCCCGCTGCGAGGAAGGCCTGTTCTAGTGGTCGGGCCTGAGCGTTGACCCGATAGAGGACTGCGCAGTCGCGGTACTCGAAGAGGCCGTTGTTTACCAGGGTGGTTATCTCTTGAGCGACGAAGCGTGCCTCCTGCCTTTCCCCCACAACGGTGACTATTCGCACCGGGTCGCCAGACGGTCTTAAGGGCACCAGTTCTCGCTCTTGATAGTTGAGACGAGCTATGGCGGTGCTTGCCACCGAGAGGATGTTGCCCGTCGATCGGTAGTTGCGCTCCAGGAGGAGGGTAGTTGCCAGAGGAAAGTCCTCTCTGAAGCGCTGGAGGATGATGCGGATGTCCGCATTCCTCCAGGAGTAGATGGCCTGGGCCGGTGACCCGACGCAGAAGAGGTTCTGGTGTTGCCCGGCCAGCAGTTTCAGCAATCGGTACTGGGCGGCCGACGTATCCTGCAGCTCATCCACCAGGAGGTAGAGGTACTTGTTCTGGTAGTAGGTCAGTGTTTCCCCATCCTCTTCCAGGAGACGAACCGGCAGCCGGATGAGGTCGGGAAGGTCCACAGCGTTATTCTCCAGCAGGCGACCCTGGTATAGTGAGTAGATCTTCCCCAGAGCCTCCCGGGCTGGGTCATTGGAGCTACCCTGAAAGAGCTCCGGTCCTTGGAGGCGCTCCTTAGCCCTGACGATGGTCTGCTGGATCTCCTCCAGGGGGTACCGCTCCTCGGAGAGCTCTAACTCCTTCATCACTCGGCGGAGGAGGGTCTTCGAACGTTGTGCGTCGAAGACCGACAACCCATCCTGGACGTAGCCGAAGTACTCAAGGTTGGCTTTCATCACCTCCAACCCCAGTGCGTGGAAGGTGAGGACGTTCAGCTCATCGGCTTCAGGGCCCAGGATGTGAGTCAATCGCGTGCGCATCTCCTGAGCTGCTTTGCGAGTGAAGGTGATGGCCAGGATCGAGTGTGCGGATGCGTAGCCTTCATTCACGATGTAGGCGATGCGCTGGGTGAGGACGCGGGTCTTGCCCGTCCCCGGCCCTGCGATCAGGAGAACCGGTCCCTCGGTGAGGAACACTGCCTCCAGTTGACGCTCGTTGAGGTGATCGACCTGGAGATCGCGAGGGACGAGTGGTGCTACCTCCTCCGTCTCGACCTTGGTGAGTTGCGCTATCTCATCCATCGCCGCTCCAGAGGGGTAGCTGCTCGTCATCGCTAGAGCTGGCATCTCGTTGGATGATGTCTCCGAGGGCGACTCCCAGTAGTTCCCAGGCCAGGTCGTCGATGGTCCTCAGCTGGGCGATCTGGGTCCTGTCCAGCTCTCTTATCGATCTACTGCCGAGGATGCTTTTCACACGCTCGGAGAGGAGCCTTCCTACCTGCTCTCTCGGGATGCCCTCGTGAGCATCATTTCTTCTTTCCACTGCCCACCTCCTTCATCATCCCTTTCTCTCGCAAGGAGACGTACGTCCCTTTCCCGATGATGATGTGATCCAGGAGCGCGATGCTCAGGAGATCCCCCGCTTTCTCGAGTTGCTCTGTTATGCGTAGGTCATCGCTTGACGGACTCGCTAGGCCCGAAGGGTGATTATGGAGAGCTATGATGGAGTAGGCGTTCCGCCTCACGGCTTCGCGGAAGACCTCGGCGGCCCTCACCTGGATGGTGTGGATGTTGCCCTGGTAGAGGAGGATGGTATCTATCACCGTGTTCCTCGTGGTGAGGAGGATCACCCGGAATTGCTCCTGTTCCAGGGCCTCCATCTCCTTGGCCAGCAACTTGACCACATCGGCAGGGGTGAGGATAGCCTTGGTTTTTACCACCTTGGGCGGTCTTCCTACCTCCAGCCTCTCGGCCAGCCTGTGCAGGATCCAGAGGTTCGTTCTCAGTGCGCCCAGGAGAAGAGTGTTCTCCCATGCGGGGCGTCGGTCATCATGACCCTGCGTCATAGATTCTTCCCTCCTAAAGAATTGGGCCGGCATCGGTATATATGATGCGGCCCTGTTCCGTTCTATCGGTTGTCTTTTTTCACACAATCTGCTCCAACACTCCTCGTTGAGGCAGTCGTACTGCACGCCTACCTCGGAGCCGAGCAGGAGTCTGACAGCGGCTCACAAGAGAGGCATCTGACGGTAGTTCTCCATATCGACCTCCTTGATGGGCTCGCGACCTCGCTCCTCGACCGGGCGATCTTGGAGTGAGAGTGGCCTGTCGGTCAGGAAACCGTCCCCTTCGGGGATGCGTTCCTGGTTCTGCTGGGCGAAGAGCTGATTCAGGTCAGGTACTTCCGCTCCTTCTATCACGCTCTTGGCCAGATCGGCCAGGAAGCCCCTGCCTGTATCGGCCTCCTGTACCAGGGCTCCCTCCACGGCATCCCCGTAGAGGAGCAGGGCTGCGGCAAGCTTCTGGGCTATGAGGGTCATGGCCCGGTACTCCATGGTGTTTGCGTAGACGGCGTAGTAGACCTTTACGTCGTAAATTTGCCCTAACCTCCAGGTGCGTCTGGCGGCTTGCATTAACGTGTAGAGGCTATACTCGATTTCGAAGAAGACGCTCGTCTGGAAGGCGACCAGATCCAGCCCGGTTTCGATTAGGCGAGGGTTGGTGATGAGCACGTCGATCCCCTTCCTCACCCGCCGCTTGAGCCAGCGCTCTCGGGTTTGAGTGCCTACGCTGGCGGATAGGACCGCCGCTCTCAGTCCCTCCTTGCGAAGGATCTCGGCCAGTCTGTGTGTGATGTCCCGGGTGGCGGTCTGGCGGCAGAAGACCAGCACCCTCCTTCCTTCTTGTTTCTCCTTTTTGGTCAGTTCCAGTAGCCACCTCTCTTTGGGGTAGAGTCTCTCCTCCCCCAGGGAGGGTGCGATAGCTACAACTGTCCCTTCTGGGTCGGTCACCTCCTCCTCCCGGAAGCAGGCGTTGGGGTAGGAGAGGAGGGCTTGCAGGTATGCCCCCAGGAGGGAATGATCTCCCTGAGCCAGCCTGGCACGGACGACCGATTCGAGAGTGTCTCTCAATTGCTGGTAGGCCTTGGCCTGTTCTGGGTCCATGGAGAGGATCCTGGGGATCTCCAGATAGTCTGGCAGTTCGAACCCCAGATCGGCCAGTCTCAGAAAAGCGGTGCTGTCCAAGAGTAAGGTGACCAGTTCCGGGGATATGCCCGGCAGCTCACGCACGTAGGTCCGCCTCCTTCTCTTGGCGGTGTAGTAGCCGTATCCATCATCGCTGTCGTCGTACTTGGTGACCCTCTCCAGGATGCCATACCGTTCCGCCCAGGCCTGGGCCTCGCTCCACCCGAAGCGTCTCCTCACCTCCGGGGACAACCTGTAAAGGAGGTAGAACAGGCTGGTGGCTCGCCCCCCGAAGATAGTACCGGTCAGGGCGATGGTCTTCCGGCAGGCTTTCACCAGGGTGCCCATGGCGTACCCCTGGTCGGTGGATTGCCCCTTGAACTGGTGCACTTCATCGACGATGAGGAGCTTGAAGAAGCCTGGGTATCTCTTGGCGATGTAGTCACTCAGGGGGTATCGAGCGCGGGCTGGGGGCTTGGAACGGCCCCAGAGATCTCCTCCTTGTCTGTGATGATCTAGGATCCACTCTTTGAAACCGGTCTCGTTCTCATCGTTGAGGCGGGTGAACTGGAAGAGGGGTTCCTGGCAATTGTCACATTTGCGTTTCTTGTCGAAGTAGTCTTCGTGTTCTATCATTCCCCCCTCATGATCGAGGAGGGATTCACCGCAGTGAGGGCAGGTGTAGACTCGAGCGATGCGTCCCGGATGATCGTTTGAGGCATCGAGGCGGACGGGCTTGGAAGAGACCGCTGGTCTCCAGCCCGAGCCTAGCTTTGCCATCTCCCGGCTGATAACGGCGAACAGAGGTCTCCCTTGGTAGTAGGGAGCCTCCTTGACGAAGCGGTCCACCTCTCTCACTCGCTTCAACACCACCGCCTGAGCCACGGGGACGATGCCCCGTATCTCTCGCACCCACTTCCTCACCAGATGGGGCGGACAGATGACGAGCGCTGGGTACCCTTCATCTCCTAAGAGAGCTGTTACAGACACAGCAACAGTTGTCTTCCCGCATCCCATTTCACCCACGCAGATGGCGTGGTCGCTTTCCAGGAGACGTTTCCAGATAGCCACGGTGACGTGCTTCTGGGCCTCGAAGAGGCCGGTCCTGGCTCTCCCGGGGAGGCGACGGTAGCGGCTGAGGGTATCGAGCACTCTCTTTACTTGATTCCCCATCTGGTGGTAGTCGAAGTCGTAGATGGGCCTGAGTGTGCTCACCACTTGCTCGGCTATGATCTCCTTCCACGAATCGATGAACCCGGTGAGTTTATCTGCCTCGTCCAGCTCCTCGACCTCTCCCGTGTTCAGGTCCAGAGAAGTGATCTCGGTGAGGAAGCGGTCTCGTACGATCTCGGTGTTCTCCTCTCCGGAGTCCACCTCCTCCTGTACTTTGCGGGTGCGTCCCTTGATGAGGAGTCGCTCCCCATCCCTGTCTAAGAGGAGATTGCGCATCAGCCCTGCGGCGATGAGCATGGCCAGGTGGCCCTTCTTGAGGGGCATGAGAGGTCGGAGGGTGTGGGCGGTCGATCGGGGTTCCAGGAGTTCCCTCCACTCGCGGGTTCTCCAGGCACCACTGGTGAGAGCCTCTTCCAGGGCTTCCTGAGGATCCACCTGGGCTCCCCGGAAGTAGAAGGACTTCTCCATAGGCGTAGGGAGGGAGTAGCGTTCGTCGGTGGAATCGGGGAGCACACAGAGCTCCGACGTAGCGCTCTGGGGTAGATCGATCGCCAGAGGTCCATCAAGCAGGGGCTGTCCCTTCCTCACGGCGAAGAGGACGATCTGGCGAAAGGATGCAAACTCCGGATCGGGGAAGCGGTAGACGGTTATCTCTTTGTAGTGAGTGGCGAGGTACTTACATACCCTGGTATCTAGCCGGTGCTGGGGGATCAGGTAGATCAGGACCCCTCCCGATTGGAGCCACTTGGTGGTCTCGCGCAGGAACCTGTACTCAACTCGCTTGAACTTGCCCTCGTCGTAGTCGTAGGGTGGATTCAAGAAGAGAACCTGGAAGGAGCCGTGAGGTGCTCTTACCTTGGCGTAGTCGGAATGGAGCACCCTCTTGAGTCTTCGGGCACTTTCGTCGGCTCTCTTTCCATCGATCTCGATGCCATAGGGTTCTAGGTTCCAGGCTCTCGCAAGGTAGGCAGCAGGTTTGCCGTCCCCACAGCACGGGTCCAATAGGCGTCCGCCATGTGTGGAAGGGTGGACGTGTCCGGCGATCCGCTCGAAAACAGAAGGCGGGGTCGGATAGAACCCCGCCTTTTCGATAGAGGCCAGTCTGGTCATGTTGGCAGTTTCCTCCTCACTAGATCGTCTCGCACCAGCTCCAGCCAGGCCTCATCGCTCGCCTCGACCTTCCAGGCGTGTGTGCCGCGACTGGCGTCGAGAGCCTCGATCAAGTCTCGCTTCAGCCCGTGCTGATAGAGAACCCGAGCCCAGTCTGGCAAGAGAGGCGTCCGGGTGGCTTTGTCGAGCATGGCCAGGAAGCGAGCCAGGGCTGGCTCCTCCGTCTCAGAGAAGACATAGAAGGGCTTTCCCGGCTCCATGAACTTCAGTGTGGCCTGGGGGTGAATCAACACCAGATGGTCAAGGCCCTGTTCGGGCAGGCGAATGGTTATCCGCTGGTACTTGACCGGCCCTCTATGGATCGACCGCCCATCTACCTCTAGCCACCTGTTGCTCATCAGCGCGGCCCAGATGCCTCGCACGGCTGTACGGAACCCAACCAGGCTGAGGTAGACCAGCTGTCCGTATGACCGGTTGTCCAAGACATATCCCAGGCAGTGGGCCTCTAAACCCTCCCAGGATACGGCCCCTATCACCTCGGGCGATACTGCAATATCGTTCATCTCTCATTCTCCTTTGGTCCTATTCCGAGAAGAGGGAGAGTTGATCCCCCGCCACTCGGATCTCAGGTATCCGCTCCTCCGGGGAGACCTCTACTGTGACGCGGCCTGGCCGGCTGTGTGGAGTTGATCTGGTGATACTCCTCCTCCGTCTATTGCTATGAAGGAGCTCCTCGATCCGCTCGTGGGGCCACTCCTCGGGCGGGTTCTCTTCCTCGAAACTGGCGCACCAGTCGAGGGCCTTGCGCAGGATCTCGAAGAGGGCAGGCTGCGGGGAACTGCCTTCTCTCTTGTAGGCGCGGAAGGCGGCTTGGGCCCAGTGAGCCAGCCTATTCCCTCCCATGCGTATCCCTCCCCTGGTAGCCTCGTAGTAGGTTGCCGGGGTGATTATCCCTTTCGCGTCGGCGCGCGGGAGGTTGCTGAGAGCCCATATGGAATACCTCACCGCATCTGTCACACCCGCAGGGGTGGCCCGGTTGTAGAAGAGTTTCGCCAGGGCGATCTCCTCGCTTGTGAAACCCATCTGGGAGAGGGCTCTCTCGTGTACGCTCCGCTTCTCGGTAGAGGTCATATCTAAGCACCTCTTCTCAGCAGGGCTGATCGTCAGGACGATCTTCTCCATGGGAAGCACCTCCTATTCAGTTGTGGGAAAGAGCCGGCTACTCGACGGTTGGGGTGGGCACGATTTGCAACCCCTCTGGGGCGGCCGGCCCCTTCTCCAGTTGCTGATACTCGATCCGCACCCTCAGCCCTTCGATCTCTGCCTGGAAGGTGAAGGCCACCCAGCGCAGGGAGAGGTAGAGCGTCACCGCCAGGATGATCGCCAGGACCAGGCGGGTGCGTATGACGATCCTTCTTCCCCTCATGGTTGCTCCTTTCTGACGGCCAGATGGCAGCAGGGACAGAGAGCCCCCAGCGGCCGCTTAGGCCGCGGTTTGGGAATAGATGGACGCAGTCTGACCCCGGGGCCCGCAGGCCCCGGGGCGAAAAGGCGGATAACCGATGAGGGGATTAAGCACTTAGTGCTCTTGGGCGGGGAAGAGGTTAGAGGCTTGTGAGCGGAGCTGTTTCTGAAGGTGAGCGGTTCTAGCACGAAGGCGGATATCGGGATCCCTACGGCGGATGCGGGACTCTATGGTCAAACCATGGGGGATCGCCTCTGTGAAGAGTTCAAGGGAGGTGACCTCTCCGTCCCAGTATGTCCCCCAGAGGTAAGCTTTCCCATCCTCTGGGATGAGAGGGTGTTCATCTGCTACAGGGTAGCCGACCTGTCCTAGAGCCTCGCTCATGGCATAGCTCCAATAGCGGCCGAAGAGGGTCTCTTCCAGGTCACCGTCAGCGGGGGCGAGGGTGCAGACCACGATGGGCTCGACCGGATAGGCAGGCTCAGTTTCACGTATCTGAGGTTTCGCTGGTTCTCTTCTGGCGCATCCGGAAGAGGACGCTTTGGCCTTCTCCGGGTCTCCTTCCCAGACCCACTCTCTCGCGATGAGGTTTTTCCCGCCTCCTGACCGTGAGATGCGATAGACGGGCTTGGGGCCATTAGGCACACGTGTGAGATAGAGAGAGGTGCCGGAGTCTAAGTCGACCCCCAGCGACGAAACCACGGTGGCGGATATCCGGGTGGGCTTGTTCGTCTCTCGGGCCGGGCGGAAGTGGATCGCCTCACCGAGAGCCAGTGTCAGCACGAGGTCGCCTTGCTTTAGGTTTGACTTCACCTCCCGGCGGAGCCAGATGGAGAAAGCTCTCCTGGCCTCCCGGTCGGCGATGGCCGCCTCGCGCCTCTTGACAGCTTGGAACTTTTGTGCTAAAATGGTATCGAGCTGACGGGCCTCTTTGGCCTCGTCAGACATGGGATCCGCCTCGGAGACGACCTCAGAAATCACCTCCGCGGCGGATTTCCTTTTCCCGGCTTTCATGTCCTCTTGTGGCTTGGCCAGCAGGGTACGTAGTCGCTTGCGTTTGGCCTCGGCTCGGGCCTTTTGTTTCGCCATCGCTTCTTCTGCCTCCTTCTCTCTGAGATAAGCCTGCACATGCGGCAGGCTCTCGATCTCCTCGATCCTCTGGGATAACTCGGTGAGCCTCTCACGTAGGGGCGCGCATATCGCTTGGTGCTCCTCTTCCGTCTCCTCTATCTGAAGTTTTACGGCGTAAATTTTCTCCTGCTGCACACCGTAGGAGAGGAGCGCCTCTCCCTGAGCCACCATCTCCTTGAGGGGCTCAATCGCTTCCCCCAGGTTGGCGGTTCCCTCGCGCAGCTCTGCTTCTGCTGATCGTTGCAGCTCTCTTATCTCTGCGAGCTGTTGGACGAGTGACTGCGCCTCGGTTCGACGTGCCGCGGCCTGCGCGATCTCCTCTTGCAGCGCCGACAGAGGGCCGTCGGGATGAGGTTGGGGTTGTTCTCCCCTCAGGGCCTCAAACAAGTCAAGCGCCATTTCGTCGGTCTCGTGGCCTGTGCTCCCATCGGGTAGGGATAGGATTGCAGCTAGGGACCGGAGCCCTCTTCCCACGAGCTTGCCGTTTCGTTCGACTACTAACTCTGACATGTTCACCTCCTATTTCATTGATGGGTCTGCGCGCTGCACGTTGCGCCAGGGTTCACTTGCTCATCACCTCCTCTCGTGAAATGCCGAAAGCCCCTTGAAGGGGAAAGATCCCACCTCGAAGGGGCTTTCACTCGCACAATACTCACACAAACACCTATACCCAACGCAATTGCGCCTCGTGTGGGGAGCGATGCCTCGGGGAAGGTGTTCTCTCTATTCAGTTATGAGAAGACCATTGGGTCCGTTTTTCAGTCTATAGGCACTTTCCTCCGGTCTGTTCGCCCTTGACAGTCACTCAGGGGAGCTGAGCTCATTCAGCCTTCTCCGGCTTACCTTGAGATTCTGTCTTGGATGATCACGTTGCTGGTGAATTTGGCAATCGTGATCGATCCTTGGGATTCCATCGGGAGCTGAGCTCTACCGGATTCGCATCTTCCGGACCGATGAGAACCCTCAGAAGGGAAACCATCTCTTGGGCCATCCCTCCTGTTATGCAGCTTTTCCGGGGAGCCGCACAGAAACCCATTCACATAGACTAACAATAGTATAGCACAGGTGTGCTAATCTGTCAAGGGGTTCAGTGAAAAAGACAGCCCGATTGATACCCGTAGGCAAGTCCGATCGGGGCTAGCGAGCTCTTGCGCATCGCGGTGAAGCGAGCACAGAGGGAGACACGAACAAGAGATTTACGGCGTAAATTTCTTTGGTCCTGCTGCCTACCGGCCAGAGAGAGAGTGACGAGTTTTACGCCGTAAATCTCTCGGGGGCTCCTATTCGCCGTTGAGGGAGACAGTCTGATAGGCTTTACGCCGTAAATCTTGCATGGCGCTTTGGAGAGTCTGCAAAGAAGGATAGTTGCCTGGCAGAAGATACATGGTGGTCGGCTTCAGTAGGGCTGACAGTTATAGTATCTAACTAGCACTCACACTCACTACAGACCTCCCTTGCTTCACCTCTGACAGTTCCCGCCCCCAGTTATCCTCTCCATCCCTTATCAGCCTAAGAACGCACCATTGGACTCTAGAAGTCTAATACACTGCAAGACCTTAATGATTCTCTCCTGGTAAGATACATCGATCATGGCTATGGATATTCATCTGTCTTGTCAATGTAAACACCTCATCTCTTCTTGTGGAATCCAGTGGTTGGTCATGTAGGTTGCTCTGTGAGACTCCCACACTCTAGAGGTTTTACGGCGTAAATTTCATGTGATGCTTCAGGAGTATGCGAGATGCGATGCCTTCCTTGTAGGAAATCGGTAATGAGAACCCACAGTAGGCGCGAGACTTATAGTATCTAATTAGCACTCACATCCACCACACCCCTCCTTGCCTCCACCGATAACCGTGCCTCCCCTGGTGATCCTCTTCATCTCCAGCTAGCCAAAGAACCCAGCATCAGCTTTTCGAAGTCCAGTGTACGGTAAAGACGGTGGTGATCCTCTATTGGTGGGATATGTCGATCATAGCTATAGATATCCATCTGTCTTGTCGATCTGAAGAACCTACTCTTTTCTTATGGCATCTTTTCCGTGCCAACGTAGGTCGCTTTGTAACACTCCGAGGGGTCTCTGATGGAGACGCACACCTAGGTCCGGATCAGTCAGTAGGTCCTTGCGGACCGCATAAGTTCAAGTCAAACAGCGATCTCTCACTATAAGAGTGGAACAAGGTCGGTCCCGCTTGAGACCCTCATCGAGATAGCAAGAGAAGTCCGCGCGCCGCTGAGTTACTTCCTGGGACTACATGACGAGAATATGCTCACGAGAGGTAGGACTTTGTATGAGATTGCCAAGGGAATCGAGGAGCACTTGGAGGATTTGGACTTGCTAAAACAGCTGTGGGATTATGTCAGGTGGCAGAGGAGCACATAATAGGTCATCTCGCCCTATTCGCAAGGCGACGGTCGTGTGGTTTTGCCCGTCGCTTTTCGTTTACCTTGACATGATCGCGACGCCTCGGTACAATGGCTGCAGATCAGAAACAGCAAAGCCTTATGGTTTCATCTAACCATCGAGGCTTGAGCCAGGACAACAGACGCCTGGCATATACGCTGTATCATAGCGGCTCGTCTGTGGACCTGGCAGGCGGGCCTTTTCTGTTGATCGTGAACGTGAAGCTCTGCGCAGGAGAGGGGCATAGGCGTCAACAGACAGTAAGTGCTTTGGTGAGAGAGGGATGGTATCATAGGTGGGGTGAGGCGCGGATGTTCAATGTGGTGAAGCTTGGAAATTGAGTGCATTAGGAGATAATGCCTTATGAGGATTGCCAAGATAAAGATCCAGAATTTCCGATCAATCGAAAGCCTTTCACTCGAACCCGGTGCTTTGACAGTATTCGTTGGTCCTAACAACTGTGGCAAGAGTAACATCCTGGCAGCAATAGACCTCTTCTTCAACGGCGATGTTTATGCGGATGCAGAGGACTATTCTACCTTTGCCGAGCGTGAGCGCACTATCAAGATCGAGATCAAGTTTGTGGACTTGAGCGACTCGCTTGTCACAGCGATTCAAGATATCACCAGGTCAAGCAAGGACATTTCTCGGGGCCTGTGGGTGACAGTGGCTTACGAGAGAGGCAGCCACCTTAGAATGATCACCGTGCCCAGACTCGCTGCGAGAGACAGCGACGAAGCCTTTCAAGTGATGGAGTTAATCCTGAGTCGACAGCGGTTCATCCACATCGGGCCAATAAGGGATGCGTGGGCAGAATGCTCTTTGGAGGAGGGATCCATTCTTAGAGAACTCCTCGCAGTTGAGTTTCGAGAGGAGCGCCCACGAGGGAGAAGAACAACGGTTGAAACGCGGTTCGATGCGCTGTTTGATGCTGCGCAAAAGCAGTTTGAAGCAGTAGGGCGTAAGATCCAGCAGTTGGCTGCGGAACAGACCCCAATAGGCAACATAAGGTTCAAGGCCAAAAAGGGGACAGTCAGCGACATTTTCGACGATGTCTCAATAATCATCGAAGAGCCCGTGCCGACTGACATTGTCCGAGCCGGCACAGGCTGGCAAAGCTCGGTCCTAGTTGCGGCGCTTCGATACTTGGCTCAGACCGGACAGGCACGCGGGGGCTCGAGGCCAATACTCGCGCTGGAAGAGCCAGAGGCGTATTTGCATCCCGCAAATCAGCGCAGAATGATGAGAGCTTTGTGTGAGGTGGCTCAGTCTTCTCAAGTTTTTGTGTCGACTCACTCCACCGTCGTAGTGGACTCTATACCATCGGAGCTGTTCGATGGGATAGTAAGAGTCACCCTAAGCAGCGCCGGACAGGCAGGTACGCCTCCTCATACCACTGTCATTCAGAAGGCTCGCCTGTCGCCGAGACAACGCGAGATTCTCCAACGCAACGCAGACGTCCGAGCCAGCGAAGTGTTCTTTGCGAGCGCGGCGCTCTTGGTCGAGGGCAGATCTGATAAGGACGTGTTTGTTGAGCTGGCTAGAAAGCTCGGAATAGATATCGATGCCCTTGGCGCGGTTGTTCTTGACGTGGGCGGAGCTGGTCATTTTGGCCCCGCTCTGCAATTGTGTGAAAGCTTCGGCGTGCCCTGGCTCCTGGCCTGTGACAGGGATGGCGTCCGAACGGAGAGGAACGTCCTGGGAGCTTTGGCCTCTGTTGCTGGGATGTCAGATCGCGAGAAGAAACTAGTTACCAGGCACGCAAATCGTTCAGTGTCAACGCCGACTGTTGCGCAATCTGTGGCAGATATCAATCGCGTCACCCGAAAATTCAACTGCCATGTTCTGAGCGTTGATTTGGAATATGCTCTGGTCAATGAACAATCCATACGAACGGCAATCGACACCTTGAGTGAGAAGGCGATTCTCGGTCTCTCCCCCAGCAAAAAGGGAGGATGGATACAAGCTTTGGACCGCGGCGAAGTAGATGACACGTTGAACGAGGTGCGGAAATACATAGGCAGCAAAGGGCTCAATTTCCAATGGAGAGGCACTCCAAAAGGCAAGAAGGAACACATTCCGGGGAGCATCGCTGCGCGGCTCCGTGAGACGGACTTCTCACCTGAACTGAAAGAGGTGGTACGATCGCTGGCCGAGATGGCCTCCGCCTAGTGCGGCTCGGATAGAGAAACTCGGTAGACCAGCAAGAGATGGATCCTGTGCTCTCAGATAGGGGTTTGATACGTCTTCTGCGGCAGGGTGAGAGGGGAATAGTCTTCGGGAAGTAGGCGGGGTTCGAGGGAACATGTCTGAATGGAATCTTCATGAACACGGTGATGCAGAAGAACGAAAATGGTGGTCCTCTATCGAGCCGCACTTTCCACAATATGAGGTATTCTGGAGGGAGCACGTTGTCCCGCTGACGTGTCGAGTAGTAAATCCCGATAACATCTTCATGCGGCCTGGCGTTCCCCGCCATCTAGCCGACCTGGCGAACACCAACTACTATGTCCTTTGGCATCTAGCTGGCGCATGCCAAGATTTGCATGCCCAGGACTGGTTAGCCAATCCTCTACGTCGACTGAATAGCTTCTATAGCTATCTAGTGAGCGCCGGACAGGATGGATGCCGCAAGTTTCTGAAGGCGACGAACAAGGTGCTCGATATTTACGGGCCAACGTATATTCCAAATCAGGATCGAAGAATGTCTAGATACGGCGACAGCGATCTGGCTACAAACTACAAGGAAATACTCGAGGCTATCAAGGTATACAGAACGAAACTTCTCCACCTTGGCCTCTTCGCCGTGATTGAGGGAATGATACCTCGGCGGGAATGGCTAGCCCAGTACGACGACCTTCGAACCGTTCTGGACACATTGGTGTCACCGAATCGTGTAGGGATTATAAGGGCGCACTTTGTAGACCCTGAAGACCAGTGCCGTTCCGATCTGGAACGATTGTTAGCTGTTCTGGATCGAATTTGGGCGGTAGTGGTTCAGGAGTTCGAGGACATTGCGGACTCATGCCGATATCACGAGGAGCGATCTAGGGTTTCTAGTGCAGACCGCGCTACTTGTTCCATCTGGTGGACGCCCGGCATCGTCAGCTATGCGAGCACATCTGGTAGTAGCGTCGTCACCCCCTCAGGTGTTGCCACGTTTCCACCAGAGATCGAGCTTGGTCCAGGGGATCAACAGATGTAGTCTCTAATGGTGCCGGTTTGGGCCCTTATCGTAGTCCTCGTTCTCGCTTGGAAAGCGGGGCAGGCGAGGTTTCATGAAGGTAGTTAGGGCCCCCACCTCTTCCGCGGCAGGCTGAGAGGGGAGGAGGAACGGAGTAGGGATTGTAGATCTCTAGGTGGAATACGATAGAAGTCAAGTTTGTCTGGCTTTTGCATACATCTTGGGATGGATTGGACATTGACCAAACTCACTGGCGTGCTGCGTACTAACTGATTCAATCTGGAGATAGCGCAATGGAGAGCGGCGATAGCGATCAGTTTCCTATTCGCGCGCAATCACACATGATAGAGCATGCTTCGCTGATCATTGTGCAAGACCAGCTGCCGCGCAGCTGGATAGTTAGGACTAGCGGAACAGACTATGGCTTGGATGGAGAGATCGAAATTGTCCCTAAAGATGGTCTTGTGAGGGGCGACATCTTTAAGTTTCAAATCAAAGGGCACAAACAGGCCCATCCGAGAGCAGACCACATAGTAGAGCGAGTCAACGTATCCAGTGTGAACTATTGGTTGGAAGTGCCCTTGCCAGTGATATTATTCGTCGTCGATGTCGATCGAAGGATAGTTTACTGGGTTGACGTAAAGGCCTATATTCGTGATACATTATCTGTAGTCAGATCCAATTGGCGCAATCAAAAGACCACTCAGGTGAAGATTCCTATACGGAATACGCTGCCGGACACCCTGCAAGGGATCGAAGATGTTGTTGCAGCATACAAGGAGCGGCTCAAGTCCTACGAAATGGCTCTTGAGCAACTTGAAGAAGAGACAATGGTTGCTGATTTCTGGGGTTATCATATCTTCATCCATCTGTTTGATGGCGACATAGATGCGTGGGAGAGGTATTTGAGATACGAGGGCAGCGACCAAAAGCTTATTGATGACTTGCCCTTTGTGATTTGGCTTAAGCAGCAGTTGAAGGAAGACAAGGATTTGATTAATCGCATCAGAAGATTGGTGCGAGATACGACGCCGGAAGTCTTCCGGGCACTCGAAGAAGGTTTTACGGAACTCAATGGCGACTAGCTTCGGACAGCATGCGCTTGTAGCTCAATGCGTTCCGAATATGTGATGACGCCCACCAGCCCCTCTTCTCCGCGGCAGGGTAAGAGGGATGGGCGTCAAGCCCAGCTGCTTCGTATATGAGGGTGTGCAAGGCATGCTGGCTGGCGCCATGGAACCGGTCTTATCTTATGGATGTCAGGACATATGTCTCTGAAAGAACCTGTTGCGCCGTTTGATCCAGAATCAGAGGAAGATGTACGCATGGTCGTTGCTCGGTACTTTGCTGGGCTAGGCTTCGAGCCTGATGAGATGAGATTCGAGGACTCTTTCACGATTACCCTGGGTCAGAATACATTCCTTGTCAAAAAAGGAGCCCAGCACCGCGATAGTGCTACTGGTCGGAGCGACATGCTATTGATCCGCAATGGCCAACCATTGGCTATTGTGGAGACCAAGCGGCCAGGCCGTAGGATCACAGAAGCTGATCGTGATCAGGCGATTTCTTATGCTCGACTTCTGAGGCAAATCGCGCCACTGGCGATTGTGACAAATGGGATGGAGGTCCGCATATACGATGTTTACACTGGTCAGCGTCTGGAGGAATCACTGAAGGAATCACTCTGGCCGCAAGGAAGGATCCCTGACATCGAAGAGGATTTCTTGCACGAGGCTGCCAGGAAGCTGATAGGGGTCAACTTCGCTACACTGATGGAGTTCTGTTCGAAGCAGCGCGATTCTAGCATGGCTGACTTGCGAGGCTCGATCTACGAGCGCAAGAGGTATGTTCCAGAACTCTACGAGCCCAGAGAGACGGCCGAGGAGGCGTTTGAAAGGTTTGTGATTGATGACAGTCCGTGCTTTGCGGTCATCAGCGAGTCTGGGCTGGGAAAGACGAATGTGCTCTGTGCTCTCGCACAGCAATATGGCGAACGATTCCCTGCGCTCTTCTACTGGGCGGCACGACTACACCGAGGGATAACCGACGCTATTACCAATGACTTCGTGTGGGAATTCTCAAGGGAACGCCACATTGCCTATGTTATCGAACGCTTCGACGCCATTGCCACTGCTCACGACGTGTCCTTCCTTATCTTCATTGATGCGCTCGACGAGTACCCTGGCAACCTCAAGCAGTTACAATCTGAGTTGCTTGACCTCGTTCGTCACATCGGGGGAAGCCGAATCAAACTCTGCCTCAGTTGCAAAGCGTTTGATTGGGAACAGTTCGTAATCGACGCAGGGGCAACCTACAATACCTTGGCGAAAGCAACCTTCCCCGAACGCGATGAGGTTCACCGACCTCAAGTCCTGGGTAGACCGCGACCGCAGAGCGTTGGGATCTGGCTCACACCCTTCACCGAGCGTGAGCTCGAGCGAAGTTGGGAGCGATATCGCTGTGCCTATGAGTTGGCCGGAGCCTTAACCGGTGAGACCAGACAGGAGTGCCGTCATCCTTTCCTCCTGCGTCTGGTCGCCGAGACGTACGCAGAAAGTGGACAAGATATTCCCGGGACTTTGTCCCACTATGCGGTCTTTCAGACCTACTGGGAGCGGCGTCTAGCCGAGATTGACGCAGATCAGAGGCACTATGCCGACCAGATACTATGTCATGCAGCGGAGACTATGGTCTTACATGACGCCCCAGAGGTCGATGAGCGCACCTTTCGGAATACCCTGCCCGTCCAAGGCCCACTTGCTGACGCGGCGTATGCATCCATCCTACGTCTCCAGTTGCTGGAACGACGGGCAGACGACCGGCTAAGGACCCGCCTAGCCTTCCGCTTCGAGTTGTTGCGTCCATATGTCTTTACCGTCCACTCAAGAAGATGGCAACATTCCGCAGAGTATGAAGACATCATCGACCAATTCGGGAGTCTACTCTCTTCACGTCTCGGACGTGAGGCGATCAACTTCTTCCTGACGGTCGTTGATCGCGGGACCTCTGGTCTGCTCAGCCATCTAGCGCGCCAGGATCTTGCTCTCTTCCTTCGTCTCATCCGCGATCAGGACTTGCAAAGCCCGGCGACATCCGTATTGTCTGCGGAAGAACAGCGACAGCTTGTCACGAAGCGTCTGGTTCAGTTTGCAGCAACCTATTCAATATTGATTCATACACACTTTCCCAATCTTGCCGATCGCTTCGATCCGTGCACGCGCCACGAAGTCGGCTTGCTGGTTCATTGGCCCTTCTATGCCTTCCGTCCGATCACATCTGATCATCCGGAGCCTCTGTTGTTTCTTGAAGACGATGACTTCCGCCTCGTGATGAGCCGCCAGGCTCCGCACATTCTTGAAGATCTGCGCTATGGGCATATCACGAACAGTCACAGTGAACAGCTAGTTCAAGGCCTTCCGCAAAGGGTGGCTTGGACAGCTGTAACTGAACAACTCACCAAGTGCTTGACGGAGCAATTCCTAAACGAGTCGCGTGCTCCGTGCATCCTTGAGGAGAAAATCCTTCGAACACTGTTTGGAAGGCCAAATATTGGGGTTGAAGGTAGCCCACGTGGACTCTATTGGGAGCATCTGGGCTACAACGCTCGAAGGGAAGTCTATGCCGCCTCTGTGTCTGAGCTGTGTGAGCGAGTGGAGGGGCTCATGGCGCGTTTTGCATCCTCATTGCATACCGAAGGACCTGGCCCTCTCAGGCGATGGTATGAGATCGCACTAGATGAGCTTTTCCCTGTTGCCTTTCATCTGAAACAGTTAGCTGAGACAAGAACACACCTAGAGCCACCCAGGCTTGACCATCACGAACTCTTTTCCTACCTGGAAACTGGAAGCTACGAACGCACGATAGAGTTGTTGCAGGATCTCCTTCCCTTGATTCTTGACGCCTACCGGGCAATGGTAGAGCACAATTTCCCTTCGCTTGCCGAGAGCTTCCAGTTGTACAAACACAAAGATGCTCAGCTAGTGGTCGAGGTTTCTCACCCTCCCCGCACAGACTTTCTCCAGGTTCTCTACCTCATTCTCCCTTCGATGGAGTCCACTGGCGATACCCCAGTTCTCTTTTCGCCTTGGGAGGAATCGTTGTCGGAGGTCAGTCCATTGCCTGTTCGATCTGTGGACAATCTCTTTGCGACAGGCGAGGTGAGGGTTAACATCGAAGGAAAGATGATTACGGATGCTAACGGAGTTTTCAATCGAGTCCGCTTTCCAAGTCGCTTGCCCGTCACTGATCAGGTCTATCAACTAATAGCCAATGAAGGGGTAACAGTGTTTGGTGGTGCTTTCGATTGGCTCGCGGCTCGCTTCCCGTGGCACTCTCGGAGAGAGAAGATGATTCTGTACTACGTTGCTCGCAGGCGATCGGAGTCGAGCTAGTATCGTTTACGTACACTGCCCCAGAGTTCACCACCTGGTTCCAGAGTGGGAGAAGGGATACCAGCGTGTCGCCCTGTAACCAACGACTTGCCGGCCACGAGCCCGTCCCGCTAGAAGAGTCCCTTTCTAATGAGGCTCCGTACACATCCCAATTCCGCCAGAAAACCCCATTCTCATAGGTTTCCCACTCAATTTCCTCATTATCTGCCCAGAACCCCCTGAGCCCCCGTTGCCAGGGTTTTTCTAGGTATAAGAGTATCCATGCGGCTTGTTCTGACCCTTTGAAATCACCCTGGTCTTATGCTCATCCTACACTGCAAGAATCGCCTGAGAGAACTTGTCAGAGAGGGTCTGATCATAGGGTGAGGTGAGTTGCTGTGGGTTTCAGGGGGGATGGAGGGGGCTGAGAGGGAGCAGATCCTCTCCCCCTGCCGATAGACAACCGTCACCATCAACAGCCTAGGTAGCTCCTCTCGCCCCAAAACCCGCACAGTAGGCAAACCTAGCCCAATTGTGATACTATTCTCTTGCACCCGTTGGCCCTCCTATCTGAATGCTTTTGACTTGCTATCACATTGAAGTTGCGCGAAAGTGCGCAGAGGAGAGAGAGATTCTCCGACATCCTGGCGTCGTCAGAAGATGAAATGAGGGCGCTACCGAAGATTCTAGGAGCTTAGAAGGACAGGCATCTGGGATCAAGAGCTCATCCTGTGGAGCACGATCGACAATAGGATGTGTAAGCCTCAAGAAGTTAATATGCTGTCAGAATAGAACATGTTCGATGAACGAAGAAGAAAGAGAAATCGCTGAGCGTCTGCAAAAGGGTCAACTAGCTTTCTTCGCGGGTTCTGCCCTGTCAGCAGGGCCTCCTTCAAACCTTCCCCTTGGTATGGAACTCAAGAACGAATTTATCTGGTCGCTATTCCCACCCGACGAGAGCATTACCACAAGGTACAGACCATACTATGGTGCGATCAGATATCCGTCCTCGAATAACCAAGGCGAAATTGATGGAGGGTTTCTGACCAGACTCAAATGCCTAGCACCTGAGACCGTCTATCAGATTGCATATGACTCTCCCTTGGAGAATTATCGTTATGTGCTTGAAGCTCTGCGAGTGCTTGACACGCGATATGATGGTCGAGCACCAAACAGCAATCATTTCTTCCTTGCAAAAGCCATGGGGAGCTGTAGGGTGCCCCTTGTTTTGACAACGAACTTCGATGTGCTCATTGAGGAGGCGCTCAAAATTGAAAATATGTGTTATGAACGGCATATCACAGAGGATGAGTTCTCTGAAAAAACGAAGACAGGAAATGGACTTCCTACCCTGTACAAGCTCCATGGAACTATCGAGGAGCTTGGCGAAGAACAGTTCATCGCAACATTGTTTCAGGTAGGCCAAGGATTATCGCCCAACAAGCGACGATTCCTAAAACGCTTACTCGCGAATTTCGATGTGTGTTTCATCGGTTATAGCGGATATGATCTTGACATTTCAGAGGTCATTCGCACAGCCACTACTGACCGCCGCCTTTTCTGGCTAGTGAAACCACATTCATCAACACAGCGAGTTCGTTGGGTGTTGGAGGGGAAGGACTATCGCGTAATAGAACAAGACATCGTCGCATTCTTTCGCCACCTTGGGCAGATGCTTTCACCGCGTATCTCGCTCCAGGTAGCGAGAGAAGCTCGCGATATTTCGTATCTGGAGCAATTCTTCGTGGATTGGGGGGCTTCCCCCCAGCTTGATCTGTTTAGTCGTCTCTATATTCTGAGCAGGATTTTCCAATACATTGGTGAGATGAATTGGGCAAGGGAAGCCATGGGGCTTCTCTACGACAGAATACCTGACGAGGGTGTGCGGGCTGTTGCCCGTGCGCATCTCGCGACAATCCATCTGGCCAGAGGAGAGTTCCAAAAGGCGCTTGATAAAGCACAGAGTGCTCAACACTCAGCGGAAAAGGAAGAGAGGACTTTTCTCCGTGAATATGGACAGGTTGTAGCCCTGCGTGCTCAAGGTGAAACATATCAGCGACTAGCCTTCCTTCATGAGCAACCAGAGTTCCGCCGGTTGGCCATAGAGTACTACCAAAGGTGTATAGATATTCTCCATTCCACCCAAAATCAGCGCTTGCGCAGGCAGAGCGGGTGGTTCTATCTTTTGATCGCCAAAAATCTATATGCACTTGGCTATCTTGATGAGGCTCGTGAGAGTTTTAGCAGAGTACATGATTCGGTAGAAAGATCGGGTGATTGCCGTTTAAGAGGACACCTGTTTCGCCACGAAGCAAGGTTTCTTTTAGAAGTGGATCCATCTCGGAAGGATCAATGCATAGATATGTGCCATAAGGCAGGTCAGATCTTCGAGAACATAGGCTTTCAGCCAGGGTTAGCGGATGTTTCCAAGGATATGGCAAGTATATATCTGGCAAGCGGAGACATCGAGAATGGGAGGATATATGCAATGCAGGCTAAAGATCTTTATCGAAAACTGCGAAATGTTGGTGGGATACGGTCAATAGATAAATTGATGCTCTCCCTCCACAAACGATAACCTTGAAATGCTGGCTCTTGGTCAAATAGTGTGGTAGTGGGGCCCTGTGTCATTGGCAACTATTGATACCTCATTTATGGTCATCGAAAATGCCTCACTCCTGGTATGTGGTTAGATTTCGAGCATAGCCACCTCCTCTTTGCTGGTCTTCGTACTCAGTCCGCCCATCCTTATCCTCCGGAACCGCACTAAGCCCCGACCTCCTGGGCTCTTTCTAGGTACAAGATCGACCAAGTGACCAGCTCAGACCATGAGAGATCGCCCCGCCTGGCAGGTAACGGGGCAGGCACCGACGGATAGAAGAGGAGTTCTACCACCTGGAAGATCTGCCTACCCTCTCAACCCTCGTCAACAAGGCCCATACTATATGCTGTGCTTCGACCTGGAAAGGGTTAGCCTGGATCTCCGATGGTTGGAGATCGCCCTTCGAGACCGTCCGGTAGGAGAGAAAACAACCACACCCAAGACCCTCACTTCATGGACTTTGCACCAGTAGTATTGGCCTACCTATCGAAGCGCCGGCGCTCTTGAGCGTAAACGATCTATCTGACGACCTCATAGAAGCGGGACGCATCAGTGAAGAGAGCATAGGCTGGCGGTGAAGGGTGAATAATTTACGCCGTGAAGTTTTTGAGGTCCGTCTGCACATCATTCACAGAGACGCTGGGGAGGAGTTTTACGGCGCAAAGTTGCTATGAGAGTGGCGCAACATCGGTCCTACTTGAGACCCTCACAGAGATAGCAAGAGAACTCCCCGCGGCCCTGAGTTACTTCCTGGGGGTACATGATGAGATAATGGTGATCAAGGGCACCACCTTGTACGAAATTGCCAAAGGAATTGAGGAACGCCCACAGGATCTGGACTTACCTAAACAGGTGTGGCACTATGTGAGGTGGCAGAGGAGCAGATAATAAGTGTTTTCGGCCTACAGAAAAGGCGGCGGCTAGTAGTTTCTGCTGTCGCTTTTCCGTTTCAGTCGCACCGAGGGGAGTCGTTGCTGTAGATCACAGTGCTCTACAGTACTATTGACATCCCTTCAACCCCTTAGTACAATGGTCTCGAAGAGAATACACACGCCTGGTGGTTGATCATAACCATCGAGCCAAAGCCAGGGGTGTGGCGGGCTCTGGCACTCAAGGCGGATTCAAGGGCTCGTCTGCGCACCTGGCAGGCGGGCTCGTTGTGTTGATGCTGGGAGCGGCGGTCTATTCTGGAAGGGAGCATCCCTCCTTTTCCCGAGATGGCGGAGGTTCGCCATGCAACGGGCAGTCGGTGCTACACCTACTACTTCGTCTGGTCCCTCCGACTGGTTTTCGAGAGCCTCGAAGCCGAGGGCACAGTATTTGGCGCCATTAACAAGAAGGGTTTCAACTCGATAAGGTGCCTTCTCCCGGCACGCGAGGTGGTGCATCTTTTTGACGCTGTATGCAGCCCGATCGATGACCAGATCGAGCGAAACGAGCGCGAATCCCACTCCCTCGCCGCCCTGCGCGACGCGTTGCTGCCGAAGCTCATCAACGGGGAGTTGTGGGTGAAGGATGCTATTAGATTCGTTCAAGAGGCCTCCTTATGTTGAAGTTGATCACAGAGAATCAACTTGATGAGTGGGTGCGCGGCAACGCGCAAGCCGCGCAGGGCGTGATTGTCGAACTTGTGTGGCGTCTCGTTGCTGCTTCATCTGCCAGACCGAGGGAGCGCCGTTTTCCGCTTGGCGACAGTATCGGTCAACATGGACCAGACGGTGAGTTGTATGTCGATCTTGCGTTCGAGCCCTTCGTACCGGAAGGTCGCTCGTATTGGGAGATCGGTACCGGCTTAAATGCCCGCGACAAAGCCACGTCAGACTACAGTGATCTCGTCAAAGCGATACCAGAAACTGTCCGACTTGAATCTACCTTCGTCTTCGTAACCCCCCTCTCCGCCAGGAGGGACTGGGAATACACATGGAAGGAGGAAGCGCAAGCCGCCTGGCTTGAAGAGCATCGGAAGACAAGTGAATGGAAAGGTGTTCGAGTCATTGACGGGACAAAACTAACCGATTGGATTCATCACTTCCCGTCCGTAGAACTGTGGCTTGCCCAGATAATCCTTAGACAGCCGAAGCTGCAGATTGAGACACCTGAGCAGCGATGGAGTCTGATCAGGACCATTGGCGAACCCTCCCCTTTGACGCCACACCTGTTTGTTGCAAACCGGGACGAGGCGCGTGCCAAGCTCAAAGAAGTGTTCGTCGGCAATGTAAATCAGCTCAAGCTGGAAACACGCTTTCCGGATCAAGTAGTCGATTTTGTGTGTGCATGTGTTGCGGAGCTCGACGAAGAGAGTCGCGCTGATGTAACCGGGCGGTCTCTCGTGATCTCCGAAGTCGACGTGTGGAATGCGATTGTCGCACTAAGGGAAAAACACATTCTCATCGCCGACTCGATCCTCGACCTCAGTAGTGAAGCGGGGATGAAGTTAATCCATTCTGCCGGCAGAGCCGGGCATGCCATCATCTTCGGCGGAGCTCCAGGGGGCATTCCTGACCCCACAAGTGTGCCGCTTCCTGCGCCTCGCATCCATCAAATTCAGGATGCCTTGGTAAAGGCTGGATACAGCGAAGAGCGTGCGCGAATTCTGGCGCAAAAGAGCGGTGGGAACCTCGGCTCGTTGCTTAGGTGTTTGCAGAACCTCTCCCTGATTCCGGAATGGGCTGAAGGCTCTGCGGCCGCAGAGCTGGCCATTGCAGCGCTTCTGGGGTCCTGGAATGAAAAGTCCGCGGCGGATCGCGCTGTCGTAGAGGCTGTGTCGGGGAAATCCTACGGGGAGTGGATCGGGAAGGTACGTGAGATCGCGCTTCGCCCGGGCACTCCCATAACTCAACGGGATGGCATCTCGAAGTTCGTTGCGCGCTATGAGGGGTGGTACGCGCTAGGTCCCAGAATTTTCGACGAACACTTGGATCGGCTGAAAGCCGCGGCAGTCTCAGTTTTGCAAGATAAGGACCCTCAATTTGATCTGCCCAAGGAAGAGCGATACGCAGCGCAGATTCACGGAAAGGTCTTGGCACATTCACACGTGTTGAGGACCGGCCTTGCGGAGACGTTGGCACTTCTTGGAAGCTACTCCAGAGCACTCACATCTTGCACGCACGGCAAAGTCGAGGGAACGGCAGTACTTGCCGTGCGCGAGATTCTCGCGGATGCCGACTGGCTGCGATGGGCCAGCCTGAATGATGTCCTTCCCTTGCTGGCGGAAGCAGCACCGGGAGAGTTTCTCGACGCTGTTGAGAACGCGCTTACCAGGGACCCATGCCCCTTCGATGAGGTGTTTGCCCAAGAGGGGGACGGCTTCTTGGGCCGCAACTATATGACCGGCCTGTTCTGGGCGCTGGAAACCTTGGCATGGGATGCCGACAACCTCAGCCGTGTAGTAATGTGCTTAGGAGAACTTGCTGCGCGGGATCCCGGTGGACGATGGGCCAATCGTCCAGCCAACTCCCTTACAACCATTCTACTGCCTTGGCTGCCGCAAACTTGCGCACCGGCTGGGAAGAGAGTCACGGCCGTCGCGACGCTGCTCACTGAACTCCCAGAGATCGGATGGAAGTTAGTTTTGAGCCTCCTTCCTCAATCTCACTCGGTATCACATGGCTCGCGCAGACCGGCGTGGCGGGAGACGATTCCAGAGGATTGGTCTAAGGGTGTACCGCATGGCCAATACTGGCAGCAAGTAGCGCGTTACTCAGAACTGGCGATCACCGCTGCCAAGACCAACTGCCAGAGGCTCGTCGAACTCACTAGCCACTTGGAAAGTCTCCCTGAACCTGCGCGTGAGCGGCTGCTCAAGCATCTCGGGTCTGATGCTGTGCTGACCATGCCCGAAACGGATAGGCTGTGCCTATGGACCGGGCTTGTCGATCTGGTTGCCAAGCACAGGAAGTTCTCCGATGCCGTCTGGGCGATGGGGCCAGAGCAGGTCGACAGGATCGCCGCACTTGCTGACCGGCTGGCACCGACTGAACCCGTACTACGTCATCAACGGCTATTCAGTGAACGCGATTTCGAGCTATATGAAGAAAAGGGAAACTACCAGGCCCAGCAAAAAGAATTGGAGGAGCGTCGCCAAAGAGCCGTAAAGGAAATCCATGAAAAAGGTGGTACGCAAGCGGTTCTTGACTTGGCCAACTCTGTTCAGTCACCCTGGCGTGTCGGGATAGCTCATGGGTTCGTTGCAGGTGCGAATGCGGACAGAATTGTTCTACCTTACCTGCTTGACTCCGAGCAGAAATCCCTTCTCCACTTCGCCGGCGGGTTCGTGTGGGGCAGGTTTCATAGTCGCGGTTGGCAATGGGTTGACGAGGTTGACACCTCGCAGTGGGAGCCTCCAGAAATCGGGCAGTTCCTGTCTTTCCTACCGTTCACGTCTGACACCTGGGAGCGCGCAGCGCGTCTGCTCAGGGGCAATAAATCAGCCTATTGGACCAGAACCAGTGGGAATCCTTGCGAGGCTCAGACAAGCCTCGAACTCGCTATCGATCAGCTGATCGAGCACGACAGGCCATATGCAGCGGTCAGTTGCATTTACAGAATGCTTCGTGACAAGAAACCACTCGACAATGTAAAAGCTGTCCGGGCATTGATGGCAGCTCTTGAGTCATCCGAGGACGTTCAATCGATGCATGTCTACGAGATAATGGAGATTATCAAAGCTCTTCAGAATGACCCGCGCACAAATCCTGATGATCTTTGCCGTGTCGAATGGGCGTACCTGCCGCTGTTGGATCGACACAGAGATGCCTTCCCTAAATTGCTCGAGCAACGCCTGGTGAATAATCCTGGATTCTTCTGCGAGGTGATTCGTCTTGTCTTTCGTTCCAGGAAGGAAGAGCGCCCGACCGAAGAGCCACGGGAGCAAGCAAAGAACATCGCAACCAACGCCTATCGTCTGCTGAGCGAGTGGCAAACCCCACCCGGCTCACGGGAGGATGGGACGTATGATGGTGACGCCTTAGCTGCTTGGCTGGATGCGGTGAAAGAAGAGTGCGCAGAGACGGGCCACCTGGAGGTTGCCATGACGATGGCGGGCCATGTCCTCATTCGCGTCCCGCCGGATCCGGATGGATTATGCATCCATCGCTCTGCGGCAGCGGCTCTCAACGCGAAGGACGCAGGGGACATGCGCGACGGATTTTGCACTGCGCTTTTTAATGCGCGAGGGGCTTATTGGGTCGACCCAACAGGGAGACCGGAAAGAGAACTCGCTGAGAAGTATCGCTCGAGAGCTGATGCCATGGATCTTGTTGGATACCACCGTTTGGCCACGGCGCTTCGAGAGTTGGCGGCGTCGTACGAGAGGGGAGCCGAATGGATTTCATCGAGAGAGATTCTTGGTGATTGAGGCGGACTAGATGGAATCTTTCACCGAATCCGTCGTCGAAGATGCCGCCCTTGCCTGGCTGGAATCCTTGGGTTGGGGGGTGAGGCACGGCCCGGACATCGCGCCGGGGTCGCTGTTTGCCGAGCGGGCAGCAGGCTACAAGTTGCGTGGATGATACCTCGGTCTGAGGGTCGTCCAATTATGATAATGAACTTGCAAGAGGGCCTACATCGACGCTGATGAAGCTGGAATAGGTAGTTGTCGGTTGTGCTCCCTACCATCGCCATCATCGGGACCATCACCTGGCTGGCCATCTTCGAGCACAACTATCACTCCCAGATGTACAGGTACAATGAGGTCTTGACCATCCCGCAGGTGGGAGACAGCAAGCTGCGATGACAGATCCCTGATGAGACTTTGCTTTAGCGACCAATCTTCGCAATACGCGTCCTTGCTCGATGAACGTGTGTTTCTTCCCGCCCTCGAAGTATTGGGTTGCCTAAGAGCGTAACTCCACTCGGTTCTCGGTCTGCATCCTTTTCCACGGCTCTATCTCACCATTTGAAGCTAATGGCCAGACGTGAAATGCCGTTGCGATTCTGACAAATCATGGGTTGCAGAGGTTTTTCGGTTAGGGTCGCTGGACCTACAGGAGTTTCATCAATTGCTTTACGTCACGGCTATCCATGCGCGCGGCGACGCGATCCTTGAGTATCTTCTCCCCATCCATGTATTGACGGAATATCTCTTTGGCTACTTCTAGGATCGCAGTTCGAAGACGTTCACTCTTGGCTTCGCTCTCCTCGAATAGCAACATTAGGAAGTAGGCCTTATCGGGGGGAAGTCTCATCTTGTCGTGTGGACTCGTCGTTGTGTAACCGGCGTACGCTTCAATGCTTGTATTTCCCCTTAACCCTGCAAGAATGCACCGTCGCATACCGTCAAGAACCCAAAGCTGAGCATCAACTTGTCTCAACATCACCGGGAAGCGATCACGCAATGGATCAGGTCGGATCGGACCTGCCTTGAGCTTCTGAGTGAACTCGGGATGAGATTCACAGTACTCGAAGAATCGCACGAAATCTCTCCGGGAGCCCAGTATCACTTCATTGATCGGGGGGCTCATTAGAGTCATGGTTATATTCGAGAGCTGATGAACCTCTCTATTCCAGGCATAAGCAGAGTTGGATAGAATCCGACTCACCCAGTTGATCCGGAATCCCTCCGAAATCCCAGCAAGCAGCCTCCACAAGTAGTCGCGTGACAACCTGTCTTCAATTTGATCGATCGAGGTATCGATGAGCATCCATAATTGTTGACCCTTTAGGTCGGCGAATATCTTCCTGAACTCCTGCTTCAGATACTCCTTGGCTATGAAGGTTGCAGGAACCTCTTCCTCAAGTACCTGGAGTGGAGCAGGAGGAACTTGTGCAACACCCTGTGGTGTGGTTCCGTCAGCATTCCGAGGCAATACACTTCCTCGTTCTAGGTTCGTCATCCCCTTGACCTCCTCTTTCTGAAGACTTGCGAGCGAGGATCAACAGCGGTTGGCGCCGCAGAACTCCATCACACCGCGAGGACCAATCTTCTTAGAGTTCCACTCTTCTCGGATACACGACTCTTCGATACCCTCTTTAGTAGTCTCGTCAAAGTGATGAGGAGTTTGAAAGTTCGTGTCTTGACAAGCCCTCGACGATTGGCGACTTGCTCATACCTCAGGTGAGCTTGCTCCGCCATAGCGGTAGCCGAGTCTAGATCCTCACATAGGAAGTAGCAGACCCCCCTGTCGCGCATGGCATCGGCCTCCTCTATCGGGTTTTCCGTGAACCTGAATTGAGAAAGGGCCTCGTCTATCCGCTTATTGGCAGCGGGAAGATTCCCTTCAAGAGCATCGATACAAGCGAGAAACCTGAGTGCATGTCCTTTGAGTAGAGAACTCCCGCCGTATCTTCCTAGAATGCTCTCGAATCTCTCCTTCGCTTCAGAGTATCGTCCAAGCTTGAAGCAAGCTCTAGCTAGCAGCAACTGGACAGTCGCACTAAGGTATTCACGTTCAAAGGAGTCGATCGAGTTTATGCCTGCAATGAGGCTAGCAGCTTTCCGATAGAACAGTTTCATCGCAAGAAAGGAGGACAGAGGGACCATTCCGCATAGCAGGAGATCGATAGACTGTCCGGTGCCACGAATAGACAAGATCATGCCCGAGGGCTCTGATGCTAGCGAGGCTTTGCGAGATGCTCTCAGGTAGTGCCACAGCGCTAATAGATTCTCTAGGAACCAAACAGCGTTGTGCAAGTGAGATTCCGCTCTGTCATAGTGACATCTCCAAGCAACACTTGGCTCGCGCGAGAGTGACATGGCAAGTGACCTGTATTTCTTGCGCTTTCGCTCTTTTTCAGGGTCGCGAGTCTTCCGCAAGCACCGGGAGATCACGTGAACTGCAAGGCCCGGATCAAGCTCCGACGAGAGCTGGAAGAGATACTCCTTGATGCCATGGCGGCTATTGCCAATACGCAACTTCTTTCCACCAAAAGGTAACAAGAAATGCCGCAGGTCCACTTCACAGGGTTCGACTTCCTTCCCGAGGTCTTTCAGGATCATCGCTGTGTGTGTAGACGTGAATGTTCCAGGCAAGTCGACCCAGAAGGCCTCAGCCGGTTGCGCCTGAAGCAAGACCGGACGGATGTCAATATCTTGACCGCTGTACCCGATGAAGCAAAAGGGATACCTTGCAAGATCTCTCAGAAGGGCTTGGCGAAACCTAGAATCAAGAGCGTTCCCAACTTGTCTTAGCGTGGCCCTGATGGATTCATCGCGATGGAGAGCAACGGTGCCGTGTAGATGATAGATGCGCGGCTCTCTTGCTCCGGCAGAGTTGCTGTTGGGTAGCGAAACTCCATCATAGAGCTGATAGTCCTTGCCCCCTAGCCAACCGAGGTTCTTCAAGGCCTTTTCGATGAGCATGTCTTGATTCGTCGTGTATATCACCGGGATACGTCGAGTTAGGAAACCCTCCGCCAAGAAATCGTGCAGGGGATTTGGTTCATCGGATCGAAGAACGTAAAGGTATCGGAAGGCCAACGATCCAAGGCATTCATAGAGTTCCTCCAGCACTGCTTCCAGACGCGGCGGCCCTGTTGTTAGAAGGCTTCTGAGGGCCCACTCTATGTCCGCGACAAGACCGCTTGTGCGCGCTAGTGATGCGATTATGGCTTCCTTGAGGCCTTGAGCACTCGGAAGGTTTGATGGTGCCCAAATAGAAATGGCAGAACCGACAAAGAACGCCACTTGTTTTCTCTTGAACTCTTGCACAATGGGCGTTAGACCTGCGCGACGTGACATAGACATAGCAACCCTCGATGACATGTATGCCGCTTCTTGGCTGCCTGCTCTGCCCCAACAGCCAGTACTTTCAGAACTGGAGGAGATCGCTCAGACTAGAGGCATGCTATCGAAATGGAGCTTGGGCGTCTAAGCGGGGCGAACGGCTGTAACGTGCATATTTACTGCGAAAGCGGGAATCCGCCGGAAGACAAGGAACTCAAGGCGAGAGAAGGGCCACAGCAGTTGCACAACCAATTGCAGGATTCGGCGCATGAGCGGCAAATCGACTGCCCAACTCTCCTCCGCCATGTAGCTGAGGATGTCTCTCATCTGCCCGATGAGGTGCATGCTATATAGGACATTCTTGATATGAAGGCCCTCTTGGTCAAACAGTCGCCGAATTCCGGAATGCGTAAATCTCTGGATATGTCCAGCGTGGCGTTCTTTCAGGTCCGCGACTACTCCAACACGCCACATTAACCAGTGTAGTGTGCCAGGCTGGCCCTCACATGGAACTAAACCGTGGAATGTGCCCCCTGCCTTCAGAACGCGGTGCACATCTCCCATGGCTTCTTGGGGATTGGTCAAGTGTTCCAAGAGGTCGAAGAAGACAACGGCATCGAAAGTTGCAGAGGGGTACGGAAGATCTTCGGCATCACCTAGTGCGAAATCGATATCAGTATTGTGCCTTCTTGCATGGTCTATGGCTTCCCTGCTCTTGTCACAACCACTTGCAACGAAATCGGGTCGAAGGCGCTTGATGGTTCTTATGAAGCGTCCTGCTCCGCAGCCCACTTCGAGAATCTTCCCCCTGACCTCAGAGAGGGCTTCGAGAGCTACCCTTAGGGCGATGTTTGTAGGCGGAACATATCCGGTACCCCATACAATGTCTCCAGCAGGCGTTGTGTCCTTTGAGATGTAACGCCGTGTACGGATTTCCTTCAAGAATCGTCCCATGTTGTCCTCCGATCCACAGAAGACGGACTGCTCTAGTTGCTTCTCAATGCTACCATATCTTAGCACACTAGATGCCGGTCCGTCAAAGACTGCGTGGTGTAACATTGGCGTGACACTTCTCCCGGATGACGGTATTCATGGAATTGGTGCAAGGCATAGGAAGTGTAGTGCTTCACTTAGAATGAGAAAGAATCGGGATTTCGGGGCTGTTCTTAGGTATGAGCTCAACGAAAAGACCCTCTCAGACCCTTTGAAATCACCCTGGCCTTATGCTGATACCTACACCGTAAGAATCGCCTGAGAGAACTTGTCAGAGAGGGTCTGATGATGGGCTGAGGGTGGTTGTTAGGCGTTTGAGGGGGGATCGAGGGCCCCTGCTAGTAAGTGCTTGGCAAATCGGCGGTTCTCTTCCGCTCGGGAATTCTTCCAAAGCGTGGATGTGATATAATTGCTGATGAGAAGAGGGGGAAAGATGCATTCCAAGGGTGACGCCTACGACTGGCGTTATTTTCGACTCGCCATGATGGAACGGTTTCTTGCCAATGAAGCACAATGCCGACCCATGCTTGAGCTGATTGGTGAGTGTGATGAGATAGTGACAGCGATTGTGAGCCGCCCTATGTCCTATTCGGGTCAAAGACCTCAGGACTTTGTCACCGGTATATTGGTCACGCGATCATTCCGCTTGGCTATTTCTGCCATTCACGTGTGCCTGACTGGATATGGCGATTCGGTGCCAAACCTCTGTCGTACTATCCTGGAAATCGCGCTCCGACTACAGTTGATCATACACGATTCTGTAGCGGCATCCCTAGGCTTTCTTCTGTACGGAGCGCGAGAGGAGATCAAGAATATCGAAGCTGGAATCAGGTACTATGAGAGCAAGGGACTAGGCTTAGGGAACCTCTTGAAGAATCTGGAAACAATGCAAGGCTATGAGCGCCAACTGGGGGAGATCATTAGGAGCCACCGCCTTTCACCGCACCAAATCACAAAGACCTATGGACGGCTTTCTCCTTTCAAGATCCTGCAAGACTTGGGCATGGAGGATATCTACAAGGTATCGTACGGCTTCTACAGCGGTTTCGTGCATGAAACGGGGCAGAGCATGGAGGAGACACTTGACCAGAGTATCCCCGGGGAGATGAGATTCGTCCTTAGCCCTTTGCCCGCAGGTTGTGCCGAGGGCATATACGATGTACTCCATGACCTCGTGATGACGCTCGCTCTTGGCGCTCATGTTGTCGCATCTGCCGAACTGGAAACCCGTTGTAAACAACTCTTGCAGAAGCTGGAGGACGTATCCAATTCGTCTGCAAGCGGGGCGATCGAATGATCAATCTGCATACAAACAAGGCGCAAAGGGTCCTGAGAAGTTTCGCGAGACGACGGCTCCACCAGCCTCTTCCCCAACATATCGAGGGCCACCGTTTCGGGCACCTACTGGTGGATCTTGTTGACTTGATCTGGAAGACATAGTTCCGGGCTAGTTCATCTTCTTTTCTGAGCCTCTTTCTCGCCCCAGCTCAATTCGCCCACGAACCCCTGTCTCGACCAGAATCATCTTCCCAGTCCCCCAGAGCCCCCGATTTCCATGGCGTTTCCAGGTACAAGAGTATCCATGCGGCCCGTTCTGACCCTTTGAAATCACCCTGGCCTTATGCTCATGCCTACACCGTAAGAATCGCCTGAGAGAACGGGTGGTGGATTAGTCACGTGACGGGGCATCTTCGCCAGGTCGGCATCAGGCTGAGGTATACGACATCGCCATCGGGGGGCGCATGTGATCTCGATTATCGTCTCTGCCGCTGTTCTCTAGCCAGTTGTGCGTGCACCAGCGCGAACCGTGATGTATACTCTTGGGTAAGAAGGGAGGTGGATAAACAGATGAGAGCTGGACAATCCAAGTCAGGGTCCGACTTCGACGCCTTACAGCAGATCGCTCGATCGGTCTGCGATCTGGTTTCTCAGGAAGCAGATTGCCGGCGCTTCTTCACCGAACGGGGTAGAGCCTCGATAGCACTTATGGAGGACGCATTCAATATCTATCTTGATGCAATACATATCGCGAGTGGCCATGGTTGGAAATCATATTCTCAGATAGCGGTGCTGCAGTGGTCGCTGCTGACCTTTCATACTGCTAGGGCCGCCCTCCTACTCGCCTTGGCCGGTTACTTTCCTCAGTTCCACGCATTGGAGAGGTCCTTGGCCGACCAAGCACTTCTCTGTGTACTCTTAGACAAGCGACCGGAGTATGCCGAAAAGCTACTGAGGGGAGGCTGGGTGCCAGATGCCAACGAGATTCTTCCTATGCTAGACGAAGACCCATGGCCAGGCTATGACATCCTCCACGCATATGTGCACGGACGAGTTGAGGCGGTTGCATACTATGTGCAGCCGGCACCGCCGGATGAAATGAAGCTTGATTTGGGGCCACGTGACGATCCAGAACTGTTCGATGAAGCAGTGGCAAGCATTGGCGTCTTCTTGCTACTGGCCGCACAAACACTAGGATTCGCCTGGCAGCCTGTGCGGCAGGACGAGGCGTGGTGGAAAAACTTGAAGCCCCTCATAGATCGTACGGTGGCGCTGGTCGAACAAGTACATGGAGCGCCATCGTAACGGTGGTTATACAGCCGGTTCCAAGTGAGGATGGAAGAGGCCTTTCATCAGTCCTTGCCCCAGTGGCACCACACCCCAATCACCCCACAAAGCCTCGGTGTTATCATCATTATCCCGCCAGACCGCCCTGAGCGCCGATTTCCACGGTCTTTCTAGGCATAAGATCAACAGAGAGCCCCTCTCAGACCCTTTGAAATCACCCTGGCCTTTGCTCTACCTACACTGTAAGGATCGCGTGAGAGAACAAGTGAGAAAGGGTCTGATCGTGGCCTGAGTTGGCCGTTGTGGGTTGGGCATTTCATGGAGGATGGAGGGGGATAACCACGAGTCAAGTTGACGTAGCACCAGGTTGACAAGACTGACGAGATGGAATAGAATGTATAAAGAGCGGTGCTCTGAGGTATGCTGAAGTCAAACGAGTTCGTTGTAATATCGAACATCGTTACAGCCGCCAGTGTAGGGCGGCTGTTTTGTGATAGGTGAAGAGTGAATGATCCAGAGATCTTTGCTGCTTGGGAAATTCTCGGCTACTCAAGCATCGAGCCGAGTTCGTGTATTTCATGACGAGCGAATAGTCGAAAAGCGATGGCTCTATCACGGATATCTAATTGTTTCCGTGGGTTTGGTGCACCAGATCCTAGGCACTTTGCAGGAGTGCCGACAGACCGCATCGTGTCACGGGAAAAGAATCCATTTTGCGCATCTTACAGCCCATTCATCCACCAGTACGCGAACCGACACAGCTGTACGTTGGACTAAATACTATAGAGACGAGCTCTATAGGTTTGGGCTTTTTTCGATTCTAGGGATTGATTTGACGAATGTGGATTGGTCTCGGTTCGGTTCGTCAGGCGATCCGCGATCAGAAAAAGAGCATCGGGTCTATAACCGCTTCTTTGAAATGGGGTTGTACGGAGCCCTGCGGTTCTTCTATCCCGCGGAGCACCTGGTTATTGTCGAAGGAATCTTCTCCGAAAGAAGAGACCTGGAGGATAGCGACCCATTCCTGCATTACGCGCCCTACAGGATCGCTCTGAGAGACAGCAACATTATTATCACCGCTCCTCAGGTTAAGCTGATCGCTGGCGACGTAGCTCGTGAAACCACCTTCCCAGAGCTTGTGGACTGTATCCAGTTCGTTGACATCATTATCGGGTCACACTCGCACAACTTGGATGCCACTGCCCACAGCAAGACAGGTTGCGATGAGGTAGCCGACATTGTTCTGCCACTTACCAGAAGGTTCACCGAAAGTCCTTTCAACACGAACAGTCGCTACTGGAAGAGGTATTCTCTGTCCTTCTTCCCAGCCGAGCGAGTAGACGCATCGCATTTCCAGATGTGGCCGTGGATGTCCCTGTTCTACCACGACCGACCCGTGAGGCGACAGCCCAGAGCGCAGATGCAACTCTTGTAGGCTCTTATCTAGGGTTTGCTCAGCGAATAGACCTTTGGTATAATGTTATTGGTCGGGGACTTGGGTTCTGCTTTGCACTCGATTCCCGACACCCTTCAAGGGTGCTGGTGCTACCAGCCGCGATAGCAAACTTAACAACCTAAGAACAGTCGCGATGCTCTTCGTAAGCCTTCTACTATTTGGCCTTGCTGCTTGGAAAGGAGGGGTTATGAACCTTGTTTATGCAAGCGCCATTGAATTTGGTGTTCATCTTGCTATCCAGGTTGGGAGTCGGGTAGAGAGCAGAACTTGAACCGATAGAGGCAGCATGTCCTGTCTGTCTTTGTCTGTGCAACGAGTAGGGGGGCCAAGTGGTCTCCCGTTTTGCTTGACCGCTCTAGTGAAGGGGTGGTACCCTTGTTCCCATGGTCGAGCAGCCATCCTCCCCTGACGCCTACAGCGCCCTGGAGCAGCGCTTGCGTGAGCCTGCCCGGGCGGTCCTCAAGCACATCTATCACCCCTTGGTGCTTCTCTAGCCACCTTATCTCCCTCCTCCAGATCCCCATCGGCCCAGCCATCGTCCTAGCCATCAAACCCTATCCTATGGCTCGCCTTCCTCCTCATGATGGTCAGCATCGCCGTAGATGGGTTAGATGGGGCAATAGCGCGGCATGTGGGCCGTGGTCCTATGGAGGATATCCTGCTGAACGGTTAGCAACAGGTACGTAGTCACCTTTCAAGGAGCCGGCGGGTTGCAGCTCGAGTCCTGAGCCCGTGACCTCGGATCTCTAGGTGTAGCGAAGAAGTGAGCATCCTCTTCACCCCAATCTAGCCACATAACCCCGTTTCGATCGCTTTCCTACCCATTTTGACGATCATTTTTCCGCCTAACCCCACCCAGATCCCGATTTTGGCCGCGTTTTTGAATATAAGGTTATGCAAGCCAGCCGTTTCAAGCGGCTAAAATCAGCTTACCCCTATTTGATATGGGTACCAGAAAAATCGGCGCTTAAAACGCGTTTAAGACGGTGGGATCATGTGGCCAGTTTGCTTGTTGTGCGTTCCGGTGAAGATGGGAGGGGCTAGTGGCTTTCCATCGAGAGGGTTTCGACCGCATCCTGAATCTGGGACCGCGCGGTCTTCTTGACATCGTTCACTATGCGAGTATAATAGAGATGGCGGCAGGCTCTCACGTTTGCACCCCAATGCGCGTAGAGAACCTTCGCCGCCAGGGGCTGGGCCGTGACCCAGCCCCACACTTATATTATCCCATGAAAAAACGGCCCAATCAAGGCCGTTTTGAGGCAGTTATCTATGCCCCCGACTGGAGGCGAGATGCCATGCCTCCCTTGCAGGAAATCGGTAATGAGAAGCCCCAGCAGGGCTGAGACTTACAGTATCTAATTAGCACTCACATCCACCACGCCCCTCCTTCCCTCACCGATAGCTGTCCCCTCGCTTGGTGATCCTCTTCTGCGTCCACTACCCAAAGAACCCAGCATCGGGTCTTCGAAGTCCAGTGCACCGTGAAGCCCGTGATGATTCTCTATTGGTAGGGTATATCGATCATGGCTATAGGTATCCATCTGTCTTGTCAATCTCAGAAAATTGCTCTTCTCTTGTGGCATTCCCTCGGGATCCTGCTCCGCCCACGAGGCGCGGGGTGAAAGGAGAGAATAGGCGCTAGTCTCTTCTCCCAGGCACCTCCCTTCCAAGCCCACAACTATGCACCTATAACCTGTTGTTCCTATGTCGATGCCGAGGGTATATCGCTTCGAGGCCAACTCCTACCTCACTCTTTCCGCCATTTAGTATGAAAAACGCCTTCCTTATCGATCCGGCTATAGGTGTGCGCTCCAAAGTAATCCCGCTGGGCCTGGATCAGGTTAGCAGGCAGCCGTGCACTCCGGAAAGCATCATAGTAGGCCAATGAGGCGCTCATAGCCGGGCAAGGGATGCCCAGGGCAACCGCAGTTCTGATTGCGAGGCGCCAGGCATTCTGTCGGCTCTGCACCGCCGCTGCGAAATCTGGATCCAGCAGAAGATTCGATAGATTTGGGTTCCGCTCGAAGGCGAGGCGGATCTTCTCCAAGAACCGTGCTCGGATGATACATCCACCCCGCCAGATGCGAGCGATCTCTTCCAAGAGCAGGTCATACCTGTATTCATGGCTAGCGACCTGCAAGAGGGCCATCCCCTGCGCATAGGAGCAGATCTTCGAAGCGTAGAGAGACGCTTCCACCGCCCTGACGAACTCTCTAGCGTTGCCTTGATATTCGATCGAGGGTCCCGATAATATCTGCGAAGCCGCCATTCGTTCGCCCTTGTAGGTCGATAGGTATCGTGATTCCACCGCCGCACTGATGGTAGGTATGGGGACGCCCAATTCGAGAGCGTTCTGCAAGACCCACTTACCCGTGCCTTTCTGCTCGGCCATATCCAGGATCATCTCTACCAGTGGCTTCCCGCTCTCCTCATCGATCTTGGTGAAGATATCAGCCGTGATCTCGATGAGATATGAAGAAAGTGCACCTCCGTTCCATTCTGCAAAGACCTCGTGCAACTCCGCGGCAGATAAGTCTAACCCCCGCTGTAATAGGTCGTACGCTTCAGAGATGAGTTGCATATCCCCATACTCGATGCCGTTGTGGATCATCTTCACGTAGTGCCCAGCGCCTCCAGGACCCATATAGGCCACGCATGGCTCACCATCTACCTTGGCGGCGATGGCAGCGAGGATGGGCTCCACCATCTCATAGGCCTCTCTCTGGCCACCCGGCATGAGGCTAGGTCCCCAGAGGGCACCCTGTTCGCCCCCAGAGATGCCCATACCGATATAGAACAACCCTAACCTATGCAGATCCTTGGCTCGGCGCTCGGTCTCTTTGAAAAAGGAGTTCCCACCATCGATAACCAGGTCCCCTGGCTCTAAGAGAGGCATAAGTTGCTCGATCAAGGCGTCCACCGGCTTTCCAGCCTTGACCATGAGCAGGATCTTTCGAGGAGTCCTTAGTGACTGAACGAACTCCTCGATCGAATAAGTAGGTAAGATGTTCTTACCGCGCGCTCGCTTCTCCACAAACTCCTGGGTCCTGCTGGGGGTGCGATTGTAGACCGTCACCGAGAATCCATTTCTCTCTATATTTAAGGCCAAGTTCTGGCCCATTACCGCGAGACCGATTAGACCAAGATATTGCCTCATCATGTCCGCCTTTCGAGACTCTCATCCCAGCCGCGAAGTCGATATAAGATCTCTCCGGCTTCCCTCACCAGTATAAGGCCCTCATCCTCTCGATTCTCCCATTCGGATGGATCGATCTTCGTTGGGTCCATATATCCCAGGTTGATCCGCTGACAGCGCTCTTTAGGGATACCTGTGGCCAGGGTAACCCTGATCCTTGCCCGCTCCACACCAGCCTCAAAGGTGCCTAGTCCCTTAAGATGGGTCGAGTGCGCTAGCACGCGTTTGGGGATATTCCCGAAACGATCCATCTGTTTCAGGAAGTAATCCCGCGTATGATAACCGATCTGGTCGATGAGATTCCCATGAGTATAGGAGACCTCGGTGATATGAGGAGCATAGATGATCACCTCGCCATCATCTGCCACCACGGGTTCAGTCTTGTACATAGCTTTAGCCGCGGTCCACAGATCATCGTACATCCGTGGCGCGATGGCTAGTACCCTCTCGAAGGGTCTATCGGCGTAAATGATATTTAGCTTGGCGGAGAGATCTGCGGCCTGCTTATATGCCTCCTCGGGACTGCCGATGTAGAGGCCCGCCAAATCCTTGCCTTTCATTACCAGGCAAAAACACAGGATAGGCACCTCGACAAAGGAAGCAGCCTTGTTAATCATGTCACGAACAGGTGTTTCTATCGCACCATTAATCCGCATATTTGTGAGCAGCGCGCCAAGCCAATGGGTGGCGTCGATTGTCTCCCGACCGGCGATGCCAGGAAATAGGTACTTGTTCCCGCCGGAGAAGCCAACCACTTCGTGAGGGAACGTTGGCCCGCAGATGATGAGTTGGTCGTAGTCGAAGATCATCTTATTCACCGCCACGGGAACCTCATCTTCCATTAGGCCGCCGCTTAGATCTCGGCTCTCTTTCTCGCTTATGGTACCGATGATACGAAAGGCATCAGAGAGATCCCAATGGTGGTTTAAGATGTTAACCCTTTTGTAGGTGTGCGCGCGCTCCTGCGAGGTGAGGCCCACTAGACTGTTGAGCTCTTCCTCGGACATGAGCGCATGAGTGCCCAGAGCCACCAGATAGTCCAAGACAGCAACTCTCCTACCCATGATCTCGCAGAAAAGGCGAAAGAAGAAAGGCAAAGGCGCAGTGCGGGTATTGTCTGGGATGACAACGAGTACGCGCTTGCCCTCGAGGTTGAGTCGCTCTAGCGCCTTTGTGGTCAGTTCTCGAACCTCTGCTTCAGATAGGAATCCCTCTTCGTACGCCTTTCCAACGACCATCTAGGATTCCTTAGCGGTCGATAGCAGAAACTCTCTACCTTACACCCCGCTGAAAGCCGAAAAGCCACCGTCAACAGGGATCACCGTCCCATGTACAAAGGCGGAGCCTGGCGAGGCAAGCCATAAGACTGTGCTTATCAAATCCTCAGGCACACCGAATCGTCCCATGGGGGTGTGCTCGATGATTCTCCTACCCCGTTCAGTTAACTCACCCGTGGCCTCATCAACTAATAGAAAACGATTCTGCTGGGTGAGGAAGAAGCCTGGCGCGATGGCGTTGACCCGGATATTGTCAGAATAGTTCTGAGCCATGTGCACGGCTAGCCATTGGGTGAAGTTGGTCACCGCTGCCTTGGCGGCCGAATAAGCGACGGTGTTGGTCAAGGGCCTGAAAGCATTCATGGAGGAGATGTTGATTATGCACCCTTCACCCTGCTCGGCCATCAGTTTCCCAAACAGCTGGCTGGGTAGAAGGGTACCCAGGAAATTGAGATCGAACACCCCACGGATGGCATCGGTAGGCAACTCAAAGAAGGATAGGTTGGCATTGGTGGTCGCTTGGGGGTTGTTGCCTCCCGCTCCGTTGATCAAGATGTCTACTGTGCCTAATGTCGCCACCACCTCATCTCGCGCACTCTTCAGATTATCTTTGGAGAGGACATCAGCCTGGATAGCGACCGCTTCACCACCCGCAGCACTGATATCGTCCGCGACCTTATGAGCTGCCTCCAGGTTTATATCAAGCACCGTCACCCTGACGCCCACCTGACCAAAAGCGCGGCAGATAGTTCCACACAGAACTCCCCCGCCACCGGTCACCGCTGCAACTTTCCCGGAAAGGCTGTACAGTTTCTCCAAATAGTCGATGCTCACCTTTACCCTCCATCACACGCAACGTGCAACTATGTCACTAACCAACCCGGCCAACAGGGAGAATGGCCTTATCCTCCACTTCCGCTATTTCTCGCCCAATTCGGAAAAACGGACCCTTCTCCCCTCTTCCGCCGAGAGGTAGGCGGCATATATTACCTTTACAACCTCACGGCCCAGCTGGACATCGACTAACGGCTCCCGCTCATAGATGACCGCCTCCACGAAATCCCGCAGTTCCTGCGGGTAGCCCAACATCCATTCTTCATCTATGCTGGGGTAACTCCAACCGGCTTTGGTCTCCAGCTTCTCCTGGATATACTCCCGGGCGAAGACCGTCGGGTCGGGGGCGTAGGCGCGGAGCAGAGTGCTATGAGTCAGGTCCCCTTTAATGTGAGTATTGGAGAGGAGGAGTTCAAAGGTATCCTCCATCCCTCCCAAGGCGATATCAGAGGCCGCAAAGACTCCCCGCGAGCCGTCGCTGAAGTTGATGAGGACGGTAGCCCAGTTCTCCACATCCACCCAGTCGGTCACTAGCCATCTCCTCTCCTCCTGAAGGGAAGGGATCTGGCTGAGATCTCCCACCTCAGCATAAAGGCTCTCCACGGATATGGGCTTCCCGTACCTTCTCAGCCCCTCCTTGGCCTTGAAGTAGAGTCCTGTCCCTATAGGGTGAGGGCCGAGCCGCATTAGAGCGCCTCCCCCAGAGTACCGCCACTCTTTAGCATAGCTGGCGTGGGAGCCGCTATGGGACTCTTGAGCCCGTATCTCCAGGATGGTGCCCCCGCTGGCTTCGACCAACTCCTCCACTTTGCGCACCGCGGGCGAATAGAGCCAGTTCTCCGCGTACATCAGCTTGACCCCGCAGCGGCTGGCAACTTCGATCATCTCATCGGCACTCCGGAGTGCTCCCTCCAACATCCTCGTCTTCGAGGTGGCTGCTACATTCTCTTCTCCATCTCCAAAGTAGCCGGTGAGGGGCTTCTCGCAGATGACATGCTTGCCGGCCTTTGCCGCCTCTATGGCAAAAGGCTTATGAAGGTGATTAGGTACGCAGAGATCCACTATCTGGACATCCGGCCGCTGAATAACCTGCCGGTAATCATCGGAGAAATCGGTGATACCATACCTCTTGGCGAACGCTTCGGCCTGGGATAGGGGCAACGCTGCCACTGCCAAGACCTCCACCCCTAGATCAGCCATCCTCCCGTAGCAGCGAGCATGGATGTTGGCTGCAAAGCCTGCCCCGATAATCCCTAGGCCAACTCTCTTTAGCATCTACCACCTCCATGTATCAACAAAGCCTCTTCCACACGACAATCACCAGGTGCTCTCTCCTCTGTCTTGATATCCAGGTCATTAAGCGCCGCCACATCGCCGAAGCGTTTAGTGGCCTGATCGCAAACTACGTACGCCACCTTAGTACTCTCTTTCACCATGGGCCAGAGACAGGTGGTAGGCCAATAGTTGGCGGAAACTATCGCCGTCACGGGGGAGAAGCGCAGCCGCCACCCGACTCAGGAGTGTAGCTCCTGGCCCCGCGATGACTCACATCTTCAACCTCTTAGCCACTACCCTCTCCCACTTGTGCAGCCCGAAGGTGATGTGTAGCCTCTTCGCGAGAGAAGGAAAACCGAACACGCTATCAGGGCTATGCCGGAGTTCACAAGAAACATGCGGGCCAAACCGACCTGGTCGTAAAGGAAACCGCCCAGAAGAGAGCCCGCAAAAGCCCCCAACCCGAAAGTGGTGCTACTGAAGATCGCCTGAGCCGTAGCCCCCAACCCGGCCGGGGCCAGCCGAGCGATGTAGGTCACCCCACCCACAAGGAAAGCGGTGAAGGATATGCCCTGCAATAGCTGGACCACCACCACCCACTCAGGGGCAGATATCACGGAGAGCAAAGCCCACCGCAGGGCATAGACGAGGAAGGCTATGATCAGGAATCTGGAAATCCCCATCTGGCGGATCAACGCCCCCGAGAGGAGCATCATAGGCACCTCGCTCATGGCCGACACAGCCCAGGCCAGGCCTATCAACCCCTCGCTAGATCCGATCGCTGCCATATATATACTGAAGAATTGGTTCGCCCCAGCAATGGTTACCGATAGCAGGAAGACACTGACCAGGAATAGTACGGTGGAGCGATGGTCTAGGATCTGCCGCAGGCCCTCTCGTAGCGGCTTTTGCCAGAGCTGCCGCCGTGGCGGTTGGAAGAAGGAAACTATGATCGCCCCAGCCATGAATGCTGCGAAAGCGTAGAAGAAGCGGCTCAGTTCATCCTCCATTAGCCACCCTACAGCCCAGGTAGAGACGATCCAACCCAGTGTTCCCCATACTCTCAGTTGGCCGTAACTCCTGGCTCGGCTGGAGGCTACCTCCAATGCCGCGCTATCCATGAGCGGAGTGATGGGGCTGCCGAAGAAGGCGTAGATGAGGGAGATCAGGAAAAGCAAAGTAAAGAGGGAGGTGAGGGAGTAGGAGAAGCCTGCCACAAGAGTGCCCACCAGAGCCAAGGTCAAAAGATGCCGATGAATCCCCAAGCGGTCGGCCAGGCCGCCCCAAAGGGTCGCCGCGAAGGGGCTCATCAGCGCCGGGATAGAAGCCAGGAAGCCTATCTGCGAGCCGCTGAGCCCTATCCGTTTGTAATAGAGATTGAGGAAAGGATAGAACGCTCCCAGCGCCAGATAGTAGCAGAAGTAGAAGGAGCGCGCGTAGAGCAAGTCGCCCCCTGTTTTCCTTTCTCCCTTGTCAGGCCCTCTGACCCGATCCATGATCTCCAGACTCCAACGCGAACTCGAATCGTTTACCCTCATTCCAGGTCCACCAGTCGAGTCTCGCACGGCAAACTCGCAACCTGGTCTAAGAGCACTGGAGACAACACGATTATCTGGTGGAAGGCCAAAGAGGTCAAATCCTCCGGTGGCAACATCTACTGCGGAAAGCGCACATCAAAGCGCCGGTTATACCGGGTGGTGTTGAGATACCCTACACAAGAGATGGAGATATCAAGATCCAGCAACTCCAGAAGCCAGGCTCTTGCTAAGTGCTATGCCCCCCGCCTCTGCGGCCGCAAGAGGGTAGCCTTGCAGCTAGCGCTAGTATGTCCACACGACCGAGTTCAGTCTCCCGCCGGGCAGTCAGCGCCCCACCACTCCCTCGGCAGCAAATCGTTGCGCCATCTCTGCCGATGATGGAACTGTCGCCGGTGATCGGGGCTGCCCACTCACCCCCAAGACCTCATCTGAGATGCCGCTCTTCTTCGCCAACCCCTAACCGCATAAAGTCTTATAGTTCACCAGCTGGATACCCAGCGCCTCGATTCGGTACTGCACCTGGGGGGCGCAGAGCAGCCGCAGCTCCTCCTCCCGGGGCCCGGTATAGGTGTCTATCTCTCTCAGCTCTTGGTCCACGTATCCCGGATGGCACATTAGCTCGCTGACCCCCTCGTCCAGGCCCTCTAGTATGCGACCAAGCGTCTCCATCTGTACGGTCTGGTCGTAGAAATCGCATATGAAATGATCCGGGTGAGGAACGCCTTTTTCGGCTAACATCCTTCGATCGACATCCAAATCCGAAAGGAGCTCCTCGGGGGCCACCTCAGCGGACAGAGGTGCCCGCACTGGCGCTCCCAATTCGACGGCCACTTCCAAATATAGCCTAAAGAATGGCGGCCAGAGAAAGACAAAGTGGTGACCATCCAGGTGATCGGGAGACCGTCCTGCTGCCCGGCGGAAAGCCTCTAGCTGAGCCCTCCACTCCCTTTCTAGCTCATCCAAATCGATCTCTTCTCTTAAGGCTAGTTGCTGCTCCCACCTCCGGAAGCCGCCGTTTTCGTCTACGAGCGAGGGAACCTGGGAGGGGGGTGAAAGGGGCATCCCTGCCGTGAAGACCAAGTGTAGACCCAGCCCCAGATCGGTTTCCTTGGAGGCTAGACTCACCCACTCCTGCGACCAGGGGAGATTCATCATAGCGCTAGAGCTGGTGACGATCCCCTCTCGATGTGCGTCCAGGATTCCCCGGGCTACGGCTGGTGAGAAGGCGAAATCATCGGCGTTGACTATTAACCACTTGCTCATCGGGAGAAGAACCTGGGCAGGTAATCCCGATCGGCCTCTAGCACTCGCTCCAAGTAACTCTTGGCCTTATCGTAGAACCCAACCAGCGGGTTTGCCATCAGGGCCGCCAGGGCCACTCGGCGATCCCCCGTTAGGGCTGCCTCTACGGTGAGCTCTTCGTAGCCCTTTACTGCCTGGACCAAGCCTCGCACAGCCAGGGGCATAGGACCGGCAGGTAAAGACTCGACGCCTGAGCGCCGCACGATGGTTGGTACCTCCACGCATACGTCTGGCGGGAGCTCAGGCAGCGCTCCTTCATTCCTCACATCCAGGACAAGGCGCGCCCCCTTATCCAGCACCATACTTTCCATAACGTCCAGAGCGGCCTCTGCGTAGTGGGTGCCACCTTTCTTGTCCAAGAGTTGCTCCGCCTCGGAGCCAAACTTCCTGGCGGCATACATTTCCATCAAGCGGGCCTCGATCTCCACGTCTCGTTCGCCCCGCACGGTAGTCGCCTCTTTTTGTTCCGCCAATATTCCATCTATACAATAATAGAAACGAACGTACCAATTGGGCACCATCCCCCAGGTGCGCAGTAACTCCGACGGGATCAACTGGTCCACCAGTCCTTGGCGATATAGACCCTTGTCGGGCCCGGTGGATTCGGCTATTAGAGCGGGGAGGACATCTTCTCCATCTAGGTAGACTCTTCGCACCCAAGCCAGGTGGTTAAGTCCAAAGTAGTCTAAGGTGACCTGCCCCGGCTCCACTTTCAGATATTCGCTGAACCAGATGGGCAGATCGGTGGGGATATTGCACAGCCCCACGATGTGGGCCGCGGTGTGCTTAAGCACCGCCTCAGTGACTATCCCCGAGGGGTTAGTGAAGTTGATGATGACTGTCTTCGGACTAAGATGCTCCACCATCTCCGCTAGCTCTACCGCATAGGGCACAATGCGCAGGGCGCTCGCAAACCCTCCGGCGCCTACCGTCTCGTTACCTACCATATCGAAATCTAGCGGAGTTCGCTCGTCTCGCGTTCTCGCTGCCAGACCCCCTATCCGCACCTGAGAGATCAGAAAGTCAGCCCCGTCAATGGCTCGTTCCGCGTCAGAGGTGGTTTCCACCTTCGTCTCTACTCCGGCCTCACGGTGCAGGACGCGCACCAGCGAGGCTATAACTTCCAGCTTCTCTCGGTTCGGATCCATCAGCACGATCTGACTCACCGGCATCTGGACATGGCGTTCGATGAGGCCTTTCACCAGCCGTGGTGTGTAACTGCTCGCCCCGCCTATGATGCCCAATTTTAGCGTCATTGCCTATGCCCTCTCTCCCAGTCGAAAGGCTACGCCTTGAAGGCCCCTGCGGTCAGACCGCTGAGAAACTGCCGCTGCATGAGCAAAACCAGTATGACCACCGGCACTGTTGCCAGCACCGAAGCGGCCATCTGAACGCCCCAGACCACCATGCCCTGGCGCATCTGCATCTGGGCGATTCCGATCGTCAGAGTGTACATACCCTCCTGACGTAGCATAACCAAAGGCCACAGATAGTCGTTCCATACGAATATGAATCTGAAGATGGCCAGGGTAGCCAGAGCTGGACGGCTGAGAGGGACGACGATCTGCCAGAACCTGCGGAATGCGCCCGCTCCATCCACCTTTGCTGCGTCCAGGAGCTCATCGGGGATGGTTTCCATGTATTGTTTCAATAGGAAAATGCCGTACGCGTCCACAACTGCTGGCAGGACCAGCGCCCGATAGGTGTTAACCAGATGCAGCTTTGAAAAAAGCCAGAAGGCAGGGATCAGCGTAGCGTAGACGGGCAACATCATCGTGCCGATCATCGTCCAGAAGAGCACCTTCTTTCCCCTGAACTCAAACTTGGCGAATGTGTAGGCGGCCAACGCGTCGGTGAATAACACCAACACCAAGCTGAGGACAGTGACAATGATGGTGTTCCTGTAGTATGCACCATACTTGTATTGCAGGTTGTACTGCTCTCCAAACTGGTACCCGAAGAAGAGCCTCTTGTACTGCTCCAATGTTGGCTCGCGGGGGAATATGTTAACCGAATAGATCTCCCCGTCGGGTTTGAAGGACATACCCATCATCCAGACGTAGGGGAACAGATAGAGGATGGCAAGGATGCAGAGAAACACCGCCACCCCGGTCTTCAGTATTCGCTGCCTCGGGCCCATTCCACATCCTCCTGCGATAGACTGCACAGCAGTGCTAGGAGCTTCTTCGATGCGCGGCTGAGCTTAGTACTCGACCTCTGACTGCACAAACCGGAAGTTGAGCCAACTGCCTACAAACATCATGATAGTCAGGACCACAGCGATCGCTGAGGCGTAACCAAACTTGTGATACTGGAAGCCAGAGTCGTATAGGTAGAGGGATAGGGTCTCCGAAGCCCGTATCGGACCGCCCCCGGTCATCAGCTGGATCTGGGCGAAGATTCCCAGTAGAAAGATCACACTGGTCACCAATACAAATAGCAGGCAGGGTCGGAGGAGAGGAAAGGTGATGTGGAAAAACTCGGCCCAATCCCCAGCGCCGTCAATCTTCGCCGCATCGTACAGCTCTTGAGGGATGCTCTTCAGCCCTGCGGCGAAGATAAGCGCATCCCAACCCAAGCCGGCCCAGATGAGCATGACGATAATGGATGGTAGAACCAGCTTAGGGTCTTTGAGCCACTCTTGCGGCGGCAAGCCCACTTGCTGCAAGAAAGCGTTGATGTAACCGTAGTCAGCGCTGTACAGTTGCTTCCAGATATAGGTGATGACTACGGTAGAGGTCACAGAGGGAAGGAAGAAGATCGCTCTGAGCCAACCAGCCAATCTCTCCCCGACCTTGTCCAAGAGCACTGCCAGGAATAGGGAGCCTGCTGGGCCGATGATGGTGCAGGTCACGGTGATGACCATCGTCACCCGGAAGGCGTTCCAGAATCTGTGATCCTGAAATAGATTGACGAGGTTCTGTAGACCTACGAACTCTATCGCACTCATGCCGTTCCATTGTGCCACGCTAAGGAAGAGAGAGAAGGCGATAGGGATGAGCTGGAAAGCTACAAAACCGAGGAAGAAAGGAGATATAAAAATGTAGGGGGTGCACATCCTCCAGAGACGTGACCAGGTTGCTTCTCGCCCCGGGTGAGGGGTATCGGCCGCTGCCATCTCTTCTCGTCTCCTCTTGTAGTTATGCCTCACGGTGATAGAAGGGTTCCGGCTAGTGGGGAGACCAGCCGGAACCCGGTTGTACGCTGGCTACTGCAGCGGAGGTGCGGCGGCTATGGCGTCATCGAGGGCCTCCTTTGCCGTCGCCTCGCCAGTAGTGACCCTGCTGATAGCCTCGCCGATCAGGTCAGAAACCTCCAACGAAGGGAGCTGCATGGGCATGGTGCGGAGCGACATCTCGCTAAGAGTATCGCCCAGCGCAACACCGAAGTACTCGTTGACCTCGTCGAAGGCAGGGTCGTCCCAACAGGTCATCAGCGCCGGCACGCCCGCGACGACCCTGTAATACTCGGCCATCGATTCAGGGGTCTCGGCGTACTTGAGGAACTCCCAAGCCAGGTCCGGATCATCGGCCCCTGTGGGTATGGAGAGACATGCTCCTCCGACGGCTGCATCGTACGGCCGTCCATCCTCACCCCAAGGCAGAGCCGCGATTGCCCACTGTCCAGCCATGTCCGGAGCACCCGAGGCGATCTCGGTGGCGAACCAGGAGCCGTGCATAACCGCCATCACGTCGCCGCCGCTGAGAGCCACCATCGGATCACCATCTATGTCCCAGTCCCAGAGTCGGCCCACCTGGTGAACGTTGACCAGATCGGAGTAGAGTTGCAGGGCCTCGACCGCTACATCGCTGTTGAAGACGTATTCGGTGCCCTCATCGTTCATGAGGTTGCCGCCCATGGGAGCCAGAAAGCTCTGGTACCAGGCATAGTAGTCGCCTTGGTAGATGATGATCGCCGGCTTGCCAGTCTGCGCGACGACCTCCTCGGCCAGAGGGATGAACTCCTCCGTCGTGCGAGGCATCTCGGTCATTCCCAGAGCCTCCATAGCCGCTTCGTAAACGTCCTTGCGGTAGAAAAGGAGGTTCCAGTCTAGGTCTAGTGGCACGCCGTACTGCACGCCCTGCCAGATGTACATGTTCCAGCCGCCCGGCACGAAGTCAGCGACGTTGAGCTCCTCCTCAGCTCGGTCCAGAGGAAGTACGGTCCCGCCTCGAATCAGGTCTCCGGTCCACATGGGGTCGAGGGTGACCACGTCAGGCACCCCCACTCCAGATGCTAAGGTGCTGATCACCATGTCTTGATAGGGATCGTACTCGAAGCGTTGAACGTCCACCGTGACGCCTGGATGCTCTGCCTCAAAACCTGGCGCGATAGCATCCAGCCAGTCGGCGGTCCAGACAAAGCCCCACACAGTAACCGTCCGCTCCTCTGGAGGGGGCGTTGGCGTTGCGGCAGGAGGCGTGACACCTGGCGGGCTCGTCGGCGTCGGTGGCACTGGCGTGGCGGCGGGCGCGCAAGCTGCCAAAGCAACCACCAAACCCACACTCAACAAGACCAATAGCTTCTTCACTTCTCATCCTCCTTGGCCCTTGGCCAACTAGAGTAGTGAGTCTTCCAACTCACTTCACTGCGCTAAAGTTCACTGGGCGCTCATCACCTCCTTCCTCACCTCTCTCATACCCCTTGTCTCCCTTCCTTCTAGCCATCACCTCTCTTCCGGCAACGCTTCCTATAGGCAAGCTTGCCCCCACTCTTGCAGTTTACCCGGCAGTTGTGCGCTCTAACCAGACTTGCGCCTTATTACCTCGTTACGGAAGCCGCTTCACCACGAAGTACTCCGACGTTACGTTCAGGACAAGCATGATGGCTCCCATGACGACAGCCCGACGCTCCAGCGACGACGCCACCAGTCGAGGGATAAAGGGCACCCTCCCTTCCAAACGTTGGAAGATCGGTGCTATCAGCAGATCAGCCGAACGTGCCACTCCGCCGCCCAAGATGATGACCTCCGGGTCGAGCGTGGCGCTGATGTTGGCGATAGCAAGGCTTAGATAATCGACCGTCTCGCTTACCACTTGTTGGGCCAAGGGGTCGCCGCTGCGCGCAGCAGCGAAGACATCCTCGGCACTCAACTCCTCTGGAATAGGGGCACCCTCCTGCATCATAAGCTGGCGCGCACGATTGACGACACCGGGAGCCGAGGCCAGGCTCTCCAGCGCACCAAACTGGTCGTAGCGCCGCCCTAGGAATCCGATCCCGGGCAGGATGTAGCCGACTTCGCCGGCAGCCTGGTTGTGCCCCCGATATAGGGCGCCGCCAATGATGATGCCAGCGCCAATCCCTGTGCCCACAGCGATGGACACCAAATTCTGCAGGCCGCGGCCGACACCGAATCCCAACTCACCCAAGGCCGCCAGGTTAACGTCGTTCTCAACGAAGACGGGCACGTCGAACCGATCGGCCAGCATCTCTTGGAGCGGCAAATCACGCCACCCCAGGCTAGGTGCCCAGGTAACGACGCCCTCTGGAGTCAAGGTTACGCTAGGCGCACCAATGCCGATACCTCGGGTTTGCTGTCCAGGCGGCCGTGGGGCATCTAACAGCGCCTCGATCATCTCACACAAGCGTTCCAGATGATCACCTGGGCTATCATCCTTCTTGTGAGCGATGTAGAGTTCGTGCTGTATGGTGCCCGACAGATCGGCCACCGTACCGAACATCTTAGTACCTCCCAGGTCCACGCCTACGACGGCGTAGGCCTTGCCGTTGAACTCTACGAGGGAGGGCGGGCGCCCTCCCGTGGATTGGCCCTGGCTGTCGGAGGGCCGCACCAAGTCTTCATCCATCAAGTCATCGACGATACGCATCACCGTCGGTAGACTCATGTCCAACTGCAGGGCGATCTGAGAGCGGGCGATAGGACTACTCTCTCGAATGAGTTCCAGTATGGCTGAGCGATTGATGCTTCGCATCAAGCTGGAGGTAACACTTTTTCTCATGACAGATGCGCTCCAAATCTGGGGAGTTTTAGCTATGAACCTCTCACTCCAACTTACTTTCAAACGGTTTGTAAGTAAGCATAATGCAAAATGAAGTATTTGTCAAGAGGCGATATTGGCGATAACCGTTCGACAACTACTGAAACCAGGCTGTTCTGGGCTAGGCTGGCCCAGGCGTGGAGGTGAACAGTAGATTCACGTCATGGGAAGCATAGCGCCTTTCTGGGGCAGATAGCCACACAGATGCCACAACCGTAGCAGTCAGCATCCGAGATTACCGCAATGCTACCCTCCAACCTAATAGCCTGGCAATGAGCGGGCTTCAGACATAGGCCGCAACCATTGCACCTCTCGGCATCCACTTGAGGTGCTCCAGGCAGAGGTTCCAGCTCCACATTGGGACGGATGTTGGGAAGCGCCCTCCCGATGATCTCCTGGTAAGAGCCATAGCCTTGTTCCCTCACGAACTTCTCCATACCTTGAACGATATCGGTTACCACATCCCAGCCCCGCCACATGATGGAGGTGCAAGCAGTGACTAAGGTTGCTCCCCACATCATATATTCGATCGCGTGGCGCCAGTTTTCGATCCCCCCACCACCGACAATAGGCACCTTCGCTCTTCGCGCTGCCTGGGCCACCGCGGCATAACCCATCAATCGGCAAGCTGGCCCGCCCAGGCTGCCCAGACTAGCCCCCCTTAGGAGGGGATAGACGCGGTCAGGGTTATAGATGTCCACTGGAGGCAAAGAAAGCTGCGCTCCAGCCAAGGTGAGACCATCGGCCCCCCCTTCGTGGCACGCTAGGGCTACCTCAGTTATGTCAGTGACGTTAGGGGTTAGCTTACAGACAACAGGGATATCTACTGCCTGCTTCAAAGTCCTAGTGATCTCTCTGGCCAGCTCAGGGTTCTGCCCAACTAGAGCACCCCCGCTCACCGCTCCCTCTCCCAACCTCTTGGCGGTGAGACCAAGGTTGGGGCAGATGAGATTAGCCTCAATAAGGTCCGCTCCCGCCTCTTCCATAGCCCTCGCTAAGCGGGCCCATCCCCCCAGGTCTTCCCCCTCGTAAGTTATATTGCTGAAGATAACCAAAGATGTGGATTGCTTCGCCTCCTCGACTAGCCTCACCCCCTCCTCCAAGTCGAGCCTTCTGTCGTGGCAGACGATGCTCCCTACGCGAGGGTCATTGTACATGCGGAGCTTGCCGTAAAAGGGTTGCTTGATGAAAGTAAGCTTGGTGCTGACCCCGGCGGCACCTGCCTTCTCTGCCATCTTGAGAAGTTCCGGTCTAGCCGTTAGGGGACTGGAGGCCACCACAAAGGGGTTCTTAAACTTTACCCCGGCGAAGGTAAGCATCCTTCTCTCCTTAACTCTTGGCGATCGGTGTCAAGGGCTAACCATAGATACCCAGAAGACCAGCAAAATTGACCCCAACATCCCATCTATCTCTTTTTGCGGGATCTCGGGTGAACCAACCTTCTTATCCGGTTCTTGAGATAGAGGGGCATTCAAACGATGAGATCCTCCCTTCAGCCAGTGTAGTCAGAACGTGCTCCTTCCTGTTGACTAATGTGTTGAGTTATGACCCCCTCTGCCTTCCTGGCATCCCTCTCCTTTAAGGCCTGATAGACAGTCTTATGATCCTTTAGGGACTCCCGTCGCCTGGTCTTCCCTTTGTCCATCTGTCGGAGGGCGTGGATGCGAGTGGCTAGGCCGCGGAGCATCTGCAGGAGGGTCCTATTTCCAGAGGCTTGGGCGACGAGGTCGTGGAAGGCGAAGTCAGCTTCTAATCCCGGGGAAATATCGTTCTTCTCGAAGGCGCGCTCATACTCCTCAACCTTGGTCTGTATCCGCTTCAACCGCTCCGGAATCGATATCTCCACGGCTAGGCGAGCAGCCAGAGCCTCCAAGGCCATCCTGATATCATATATCTCGCAAACCTCTTCGCGGGACATCTTTCTGACGAGATTTCCCCGATGGGGAATTGTCTCCACTAAACCATCTTTCTCTAACTGACGGATTGCCTCCCGAACCGGCGTGTTGCTCACTCCCAACTCTTCGGCCAACTCTCCATCCTTTAGCCTGGTGCCTGGGGACAACTCCATGCTGAGGATCTTATTTTTCAATACTTCCTAGACCCGACTAGTGAGAGTGTTATTTAGGTTGAGGGGTTTATCAGGCATGCGATTACACTGTGGGATCTATATGTAATGCATCATACATTATACTACCTTCTTGCCCCTCCTTTATTCCCAGGGCGTTGAGAGGTGACATCTTCACTATCTTATCACGAGCTGGCGCTATGTAGTTGACAACTGGAACAATTGGTGATAAAGTAGCAGTATAATATTATAATATTATTCTCATACCGTCAAGGGGGGTGGTTGATTTCGTGTCTTTCTACGAAAGGTATCATTGTTAGGAGGGTGGTGTGCCCAGTCGAGACGACGCTCCGGTTCCGCTCTACTATCGAATCAGAGAGGATTTACGAGAGTTGATAGATTCGGGCCAACTCAGGCCTGGTGATCGACTCGGTTCGGAACGGGAACTGTCTGAGCATTATGGGGTGAGCAGCATAACGGTGAAGCGGGCCGTTCTAGATTTGGCTGGAGACGGACTGTTGTATCGTGTGCCAGGCAAGGGCACTTTTGTCTCCCAGCCGAAGATGGAGCGAGACCTCTCGAGACTCACCAGTTTCACAGAAGAAATGTTGCATCACGGGCTCAAGCCAAATAGCAGGGTCTTAGACGCAAGGATAATACTTGCGAGTGGTAGCGTTGCTAAGAACTTGGATCTCTCTCCAGGTGAAAAGGTCATCGCCCTGGAGCGAGTTAGGTTTGCCAATGGTGAGCCGCTGATGCTCGAAAAGACGTTTCTGCCTGATAGGTTGTTTCCCGATCTTCTTTCCGAGGATTTAGCCACTCAGTCGCTCTATCATTTCATCACGGAGAAGTACGGGGTCACGCTCGTCAAAGCTAGGGAAACCATTGAACCGGTGATCATAAGTGACAAGGAGGCGCACAATCTGGCCGTTGAAGCCGGCGCGCCAGGGCTTCTATTGGAGTTGATCGCCTACACTGAGGGCGGAGAGCCTGTCGAATACACCAAAGCGATAGTCCGTGGCGATAGATGCAAGTACTACATAGAGATGGCCGGTTTTCGCCGGGAGATGGGTCGCTTGGCAAGGTAGGAATAGGTGATTTAAGCCAGGACTCTCTTTGTAGAAACACAAAGGAAACGCCTGAGACAGAGCTGGTAGCTGGATGGATTTGAGCCTTCAGCAACCATCCGAGAGAGCATTGATCGCTTTGGTCAAACCAACGAGGGCAGGTCTCGTGGGTGATCAGACAGCGCTTTGCGCGGCTAGATAGCTGTTCAGACCCCGGATCCTCGGGTGGATCCTGCTGCCTTCAAGCCCCCTTGGGGTAGCCTCCCTGGCCACCTTCGCCCTTAGGGGCTGGACCGACTTTCTCTGGTCTATGGTCGTCACCAATTCGATGAATATGGGTACTCTGCCGTTGGGGATCGTCCTGTTGCAAGACTATCACACCATGAACTTGACTCAGACCATGGCCGCCCCTACCATCGCCGCCTTGCCCATACTCATCCTTCTTCTCTTCATGCAGCGGCAGTTCATAGAGGGGCTGAGCGCAGGAGTGGTTGAAGGGTAGCAGACACTGATTTTTCCGTCAATCAAGTAGCTGGCCCGAGACTTTTCACTATTGTTGGGAGGAAGAAATGGCCGGTGGGTATATGGGTTGCATCCTTTTCGTGGATCTTTCCCGGGCCACGATGAAAGAAGAGCGCGCGGATGAGGCATTGTGTCGCCAATTCTTAGGCGGCTATGGCCTTGGCCTCAGGCTCATTTGGGATCGGCAACGTCCAGGGGTGGCTCCCCTAAGCCCCCAAAACATATTAGGGTTCATTACCGGACCTCTCACTGGCACCCCGGCGCTCATCGCCTCACGCTATATGGTCGTTGGCAAGTCACCTCTGACGGGTACCTGGGGAGATGCAAATTCCGGAGGCTTCTTCGGGCCGCAGATGAAGTTTGCAGGCTATGACGCTGTCTTCTTCACTGGAGAGTCAAAGAAGCCGGTCTATTTACTCCTTGACCAGGGAGATGCCGAGCTCCGGGATGCCCAGGAATTATGGGGTCTAGACACCGTTGAGACCGAGGATCTCCTCAAGGAGGAGTTAGGAGCGAAGACCGAGGTGGCGTGTATCGGCCCTGCGGGTGAGAAATTGGCCTTAATCTCCTGTATCATCAACAACAAAGGCCGGGCCGCCGCTCGGTCAGGGCTGGGAGCGGTTATGGGCTCAAAGAAGTTGAAAGCGGTGGCCGTGAGGGGCGATATGGAGGTGCCGCTAGCCGACAGAGAGAGGGTTCTGGGGCTGCGAAAGCAGTATTTGGCCAGCCTGACGGGCCCCTTGGTTGATCAATACCGCGACTATGGCACGTGCGAAGGTCTAGAAGGATCATCGGTTGTCGGCGACGCACCGGTCAAGAACTGGAAGGGGGTGGGTTCCGTTGACTTTCCCGGGGCCGAGACCATAAGCGACGATAATGTCATCAAATATCAGGAGAGACGTTTCGCTTGTTGGCGTTGCCCCTTGGGCTGTGGCGGACATGTGAGAGTGACGGAAGGGCCATACGCCGTTGAAGGACATAAGCCCGAGTATGAGACCCTGGCGGCTTTCGGCACCATGACCCTAGTGGACAACGTGGAAGCGATCATAAAAGCCAATGACCTGTGCAACCGATATGGTCTCGATACCATCTCCACGGGCGCCACCGTAGCATTTGCTATGGAATGTTACGAGAAAGGGCTGCTTTCGCCGGAGGATACTGATGGGTTGGAGTTGCGATGGGGGAATGCCCCTGCTATGATCGCGATATTGGAGAAACTGGCTGAGAGGGAAGGGTTTGGGGATCTATTGGCTGATGGGGTGCGGAGGGCGGCGGAGTGGATTGGGGGAGGAGCCAAGGAGTTGGCTATCCATATCCAAGGTCAAGAGGTCCCCATGCATGACCCTCGTTATCTGCCCACTTTAGCCATCAGTTATTGGCTAGATGCTACCCCGGCCCGCCACACGCAAGGCGGACACTGGGCCTACGACCTTGTTCCTATCTCCCGCGAGCGCTTGGGGATACCCGATTCTGAAGAGAAATATTCGTATGCGGGCAAGGCAGAGGTCTACAAGAGGGTAATGGATATTATCCACGTGGTCAATGTGGCCGGTCTTTGCCAATTCGGTTACGAGTGTACCGACATTCAGTATGTGCCTGATTTTCTATCTGCGGTGACTGGTTGGGATCTCACCCTTGAAGAGTGTTTGAGGATCGGAGAGCGTATATCCAACTTGCGTCACCTTTTCAACTTGCGGGAGGGCTTGAACCCTCTGAGGTTCAAGTTGCCAAGCAGAATCATCGGAAACCCCCCTCTCGAAGCCGGCCCTCTAGCGGGCGTTGAGGTAGATGTGGAGACTTTGGCAAGCGAATATCTTGCGGCCAGAAGTTGGGACCAAGCCACCACTATGCCGAGCAGGAAAAAATTGACCGAGCTGGATCTGGAAGAGCTGGCCAGAGAAGTGAGGACTAAGCGATAGCGCTAAGTTTGTTAATATGAGTGCTTGCCAGTTCAGTGGCCTGCGTAACAGTGTGGACCTCATAACATGAAAAAGCCTTTGGTCTTCATTGCGTTGCCCCCACGTCTATATCAGCTCTTCTTCAGGCCGGAAGTTGATGCGCGTCTTCACTCATTTCCGGATGTCATGAGATTAGAAAGCAATGACTCCTGAGTGATTGAGAGGAGAAAGCGGATGGGCTATTTCTTAGAGGAGATATTGTCACAGCCCCGAGTTCTCCGAGCAACTTTAGATCGCTACTCGGAGGATGAATCTCTGTTTCGACCTGTGGCCAAGGTAATGGAGCAGGGAAGGTATCACTTGGTCTTATTAACGGGCATGGGCAGTTCGTATTTCGCCCTTTATCCTGCTTGCATCTACTTGAACGAGCACGGTTTGTCTGCCATCATGGTTGAGGCTTCGGAGCTATTGCATTACTATAGAGATCTCATCTCAGATCGAGTTCTGGTCGTGATCGCTTCTCAGTCCGGGGAAACGGCGGAGATAAAGAGACTTCTCGGTGAAGTTCGGGGCAACACATCTATTGTGAGCGTTACCAATGATGCCGAAAACTATCTTGCCAGAAATAGCGATCTACCTCTATTCCTCTATGCCGGACGAGAAAGTGGGCCAGCCTCCAAGAGTCATACCGCAACCATCTCAGTTAGCCTCCTTTTGGCTATGTGTCTCACCTCAACCAGGAACAAGGGAGGGGCACAGGGGCTATACGCGGCGGTGGAAGCTATGGAAAGTTTCCTCGAGGGGTGGAGGGAGAAGATCGATGGCCTGTGTGACTTCCTAGGCAGGGTGGATTGTCTCTCCCTTCTAGGACGAGGCCCCTCACTAGCCTCGGCGATGGCTGGAGCGCTGATCTTGAAGGAAGCGGCGAAGATGCGGGCTGAAGGGATGAGTGGGGGCCAATTCAGACACGGGCCTCTGGAAGTGGTTTCTCCAGACTTTGCCGCTATCGTTTTTGGTATGCAGGGGAGAACGAGAGATATTAACTTGCGGCTGGCGCACGAGATAGCCGAATTTGGAGGGAAAGCAGCCATCATTGGCAGTGAAGAGGCACCACAAGGTGAAAGAATCTTCAATCTAACACTGCTGCCTCTTGACGAGTTCTCTTCCCCCTTGTTGGAGATTATGCCTCTTCAGCTACTCTCCTGGAGGATTGCTGGGGAGAAAGGACTGCAACCGGGCAAGCTTGATAAGGCCAAGAAGGTGACCCTTTATGAGTAGGGAGATCTGTGTTATCGGGGATATGACCCCCAAAACTTGGACACCACCCTATTGTGGAGTTGACCTCATCGGGATTTGGTGTACGCTATGGCCAGGGCTGCGCCGAAAGGAGGCACCGGTCATGGCCAGAAAGCGGTATTCACCCAAGCTGAAGTTCCAGGTGGTCCTGGAAGCACTGACCGGGGAGAAGACCCCGGGGCAGATTGCCAGGCAGTATGGCGTGCACCCAAATTCCGTCGCTTTGTGGAAGAAAAGCTTCCTGGAGAGAGGGCCAGATCTCTTCGCCGAGGACAAGACGGTACGGGAATACGAGCGCCGCATCGCTGAGCTTGAGCAACTCTTGGGCAAGAAGGAGGTGGAGATCGCACTTTTAAAAAATTTCTTGGGCCGGACAGGATGAGCCCGGAGCAGAAGGTGACCCTGGCGCGGGAGGCGCAGGGCGAGCATGCCGCATCCGTTGCTCTCTCGTCCGTTCTGGAAGCCTTGGAGTTGCCCCGGTCGACGTGGTACTACCACCAGAGCCATCGGGTGAGCTACACCGCGAAGTATACCCATCTGCGGGAGCCGCTGGAGACCATCGCCAGGGAACATCCGGAGTACGGCTACCGGCGCACCACCGCAGAGCTGAGAGAGGCGTACGGGTATAGGATCAACCACAAAGTGGTGCAGAGACTGCATCAGGAGTGGGATTTGCCCCTGATCCGGGGCACACGGTTGCCCAAACCCAGCGGCATCCGGCGGGTGATCGCTGCTGCCGGCGAGCGGATAAACCTGGTGGCGACCAGAGAGGCGATCCGGCCCTTTGGAGTGGCCTATACGGACTTCACGGAGTTGGTCTATGCCGATGGACGGCGAAAGGCGCAGCTGATCCCCATCGTCGATCATGCCAGCAAACTGGCACTGGGATGGGCGGTGGGGGAGCGTGCGGTGACAGGCCTGGCGCTGGAAGCCTGGGAGCACGGCAGGCAGACCCTCAAGACTCAAGGAGTGGACCTGAAAGAGGTGATCGTTCATCACGACCAGGATCCCGTGTTCACCAGCTACGGCTGGACCTCCCACCTGTTGCTAAGGGACCACGTGAGGGTATCCTATGCCCTCAACGGGGCCAGAGACAATCCGCAGATGGAGTCCTTCATTGGCCGATTCAAGACGGAGAACCGCTCCCTGCTTCTCGATGCCCGGACGCTGGAGGAACTCCAAGCCGTCGTGGCAGAAAGGATGGACTACTACAACAACAGACGAAGACACTCGACCATCGGGTATCAGGCACCCGTCATGTACATTGCGAGTCTGCAGCCATGGCCGTGACATCACAATTCCAAGAGGTCAAACGTGTCCAAAAAATGGGGTGCACCTCGCGGCAATCTCAATGCCGATCTGGTATTATACACGGTGGGGGATTTCCCCATCTGGGGCAGCGAGGTCATCGCCAGTTATATGGGTTGGCGCGCGGGAGGGATAGGTAACGTCCTTCTCTGCTTGACGAGGCTAGGAGTCGGAGTGTCGGCCATTGCCAATGTGGGAGATGATGTCATCGGCCAGGAGTTGCTATCTATGTTGGAGGAGGCCGGGATCGACATAAGCCATATTGAGCGTTCATTGGATGTGAGCACGGGTATTAGCGTTTGTCTCGGTCGGGAAGATGGCGAGCGCGCCTTTGTGACCCATTTGGGACACCTCAAGCATCTGGACATCGATTTGGTTTTTAGCCATCGCGAGGTTTGGAAGGAGGCAGAATGGGTTCTCGTCTCCGGCTATTTTCTCTTGCCGAGCCTTGGGTTCGAAGGAACCAGAGCGCTCATCGATGAGGTGCATGCGGAGGGCAAAGCGGTGCTCTTTGATACCGGCTGGGATGTCAATGGATGGCCAGAGCGTTCCGTGGAAGAGGTGCTGCAGCTGCTGGAAGGGGTGGACATCTTTCTGCCCAGTCTCAATGAAGCGCAGGCGCTGACCGGCGAGACTTCCCCCGAGGGGTGTCTGGAAGATCTATTTGCCCGTTGCCCGAATCGAGTGGTCATCAAAATGGGTGAGGCGGGGAGCATGGCGAAGACAAAGGACGGGATCTTCCAGCAATCAGCTTTTCACGTCCTGCCCTTGGATACCACCGGTGCAGGGGATTGCTTTAACGCCGGTGTGATTTTCGGACTTCTCAGAAGTTGGGACATTCAAAGAATGCTACAGTTTGCCAACGCTCTAGCGGCCACAGTGATCTCGCGCCCAAGAGAAGATGGGTATCCCCTCCTCAGCCAAGTCGAAGAATACCTGCGCGAGCGGCAATAGAAAGGGATAAGAATGGGAGAGAAGCATAAGGATTTGCTCTTGAAAGATAAGGTGGCTGTCGTGACTGGCGCCAGTAGCGGCATAGGCAGGGAGATCGCTCTCACCTTTGCTCAACAAGGGGCCAAGGTGGTTTTGGCCGCTCGTAGAGGAGCCAAACTTCAGGAGGTGGCGCGAGAGGTTCTCAGTCGCGGTGGGGAGTCCTTGGTCGTGCCCACTGATGTCTCTCAGGAGACACAAGTTAGAGCTATGGTTGGTGAAGCCCTAGGGGAGTTCGGGCGCGTGGACATCTTGGTCAACGATGCCGGGATGGGACATTGGGGCCCGGTGGTGGATTTCAAGACCGAGGACTGGGACGAGGTCTTCAATGTGAACGCCAAAGGGACCTTCCTCTGCTGCAGAGAGGTCTTGCCCACTATGATCGATCAGAAGAGGGGTCGAATTATCAACATCTCGTCCGATGCGGGCAAGATCCCCTTCGCTGAGTGTAGTGCCTATTGTGCAGCGAAGGCAGCGGTCATAGCCTTCAGTCGTTGCTTGGCCCTAGAGATGTTGCCTCACAATATCGGGGTCCACGTAATCTGCCCCGGTTACGTAGATACCCCTTGGTACGATAATGATCCCACCGTCCCGGACCGTTCGAGGATGCTAAGGGTGGAAGATATAGCCCAACTAGCCCTTTACCTGGCCTCTCTGCCGTCCAGGGTCTTAATTGACGAGATAATCATCCAACCCAGAGGCATGGCTATGGGATAAGCAACGGTGACTCTCCATATCTCTTTGCGGAAAGAGAATTCTGACAGTGAGGAGAAGAGACCTTATGGCCAGAGAACTTAAGGTTTGCGTGATAGGGGGAGGTAGCACTTATACACCGGAACTGATAGAAGGCTTTATCGAGAGGCAAGCGGAATTGGGGCTCGCCACAGTCACCTTGATGGATATAGACGAGGATAGATTGAGCGTGGTGGGGGGGTTCGCTAAACGCATGATCAAGGCGACGGGTTCGCCCATCGACCTCGTTCTATCCACTGAGCGGAAAGAGGCGCTGGAGGGAGCAGACTATGTGATCAGTCAGATCCGTGTGGGAGGCAACGATCAGCGGGTGATAGATGAGAAGATTCCCTGGCGCTTCGGCATAGTGGGGCAAGAGACGACGGGCCCCGGGGGCTTCGCCAAGGCTTTGCGCACTATCCCGGTCATGTTGAATATCGCAGCAGATATGGAGCACCTATGTCCCCAAGCATGGTTGATCAACTTCACGAACCCCTCTGGGTTGATCACAGAGGCTCTGGTCAAGCACAGCAAGGCACAGGTGATCGGACTCTGCAATCTACCTATCAACATGATCCACACCGTGGCTGGCCATCTGGGCGTTTCACCCCAAAGGATCACCCTCGACTATGTAGGGCTTAACCACCTGAGTTGGGTGAAGAGGGTCTATCTGGATGGCCGGGAGGTGACTAAGGAAGTATTAGCCAAGGCCATCACAGAAGCGCGCCAGGCCGCGAAAGGTCATCCTATCTTTAGCCCAGAACTCCTGGAAGCGTTGGGCATGCTCCCTTGCTACTATCTGCGTTATTATTACCACCATGACGAGGTATTCGAGGAACAGAAGAGGGCGGGCAAGAGTCGCGGCGAAGAAGTGCAGGAGGTAGAGAAAAGGCTCTTGGCCATGTACGCCGACCCTCACCTTGTCAGCAAGCCTAAAGGACTGGAAAAGCGGGGAGGGGCTCTCTACTCCACAGCTGCGGTATCCCTTATCGCGGCCATCGCCGGCAATAAGAACGAGGTGCACATAGTCAACTGCCAGAATAGAGGCGCCATAGCAGACTTGCCCGAGGGTTCTGTGGTTGAGGTGCCTTGTCTGATAGGAGCGGCGGGCGCGATCCCATTGACCGTTGGTTACCTGCCGGTTATGATCAGAGGGCTGATCCACTCTGTCAAAGCCTATGAAGAGCTAACCATTGAGGCTGCGGTGACCGGGGGTCGCAAGATTGCTCTACAGGCACTATTGAACCACCCCTTGGTTCCCAGTTTTGGGGTGGCGAACGCCCTTTTGAATGCTATTCTGGAAGCCAATAGGGACTACCTCCCCCAATTCTTCAGTAAGTAAGGAGAGGTATAGTGAAATCGGTTCGCAGTTGAACCGTTTTTGGGGGTAGCATGAACTATGTGTTAGGTGTAGACGGCGGGGCCTCTAAGACCCTTTGTCTGGTGGGGAGCGAGGATGGCAATATCCTAGGCTTTGGTCGTGGTGGGCCGAGCAACCATCAAGTGTGTGGCCTTGAGGCAGCGGTGGCCCAGATCGCCCATTCCGTTAAGGAGGCCCTTGCGCAGGCGCAGGCATCTCGTGAGGAGGTGCGACTAGGCATCTTCTGCCTGGCAGGTGCTGACTTACCCGAAGATTATGCTATGCTCAGCCAAGCGGTCGAGGATCTTGGAGTGTGCCCGAAGGTCGTAGTGAAGAATGATACTATGGCTGCCCTGCGCTGTGGGCTCTCGCGGCCCTGGGGCGTGGTAGTCGTCTGCGGGACGGGTACTAATGCGGCTGGCCGTGCTCCCGATGGGCGCGAGATCATTCTCCCTGGGTTAGGTTACATCTCCGGCGATTGGGGCGGAGGAGCCGGGATCAGTCAAGAGATCATACGCCGTGTCATGCGTGCTTGGGACGGTCGGGGTAAACCGACCGCCCTTCTGCAAATGGTCCTTGACTGTTTGGGTGTATCGTCTCCGGAGTTCTTGCTTCAAACGCTCTATCACAACCAACTGGAGCAGCATCAACTCCTAGGGCTGGCGCCGCTCCTTTTCGAGGCAGCCTATATAGGGGATGAGGTAGCTTGCCAATTGGTTAAAGAAGTGGGAACGGAAGTAGGGGTTACAGCTCGAACCCTCATTCGCAGGCTGTCGTTGCAGGATAAAGATGTGGAGGTGGTTCTGGGAGGCAGCATCTTTAAGGCCAAGGGCCCACTTCTCATCGACACGGTAAAGGGGGTCGTCCATGAGGTAGCGCCTCGAGCCTCTATCGTATTGCCGAAGTTCGAGCCGGTGGTGGGGGCTCTGTTTCTGGCCCTGGAGACCGCAGGGGTGGAAGTCACAGGGACGGTCGGAGAGAACATCAGAACCACCTTGCCCCAGGAATTAGTCATCGAAAGGCGGTAGCGTGTCTATATGGATTGTGATTGTCCCCCTGTCGAAATCGTATGTCTTGGAGAGGCCCTAATCGATCTCATTTCCGTGGAAAAGGGCGTTTCCCTGGCTCAAGCCCGGACCTTTGAGAAAGCGCCAGGAGGTGCACCGGCCAACGTGGCCGTAGGATTGGCCCGGCTGGGGGTGCAGAGTGGCTTCATGGGCAAGGTAGGAGATGACGAGTTTGGACGATTCTTGGCCAGTACTTTGGCCGATAACGGCGTGGACATTTCGGCTTTGCTCTTTTCCCAGGAGACACGCACTGCCTTGGCCTTCGTCTCCTTGAAGCAAGGTGGCGAACGGGAGTTCATGTTTTATCGCCACCCCAGTGCGGATATGCTTATTCGCCCTGAGGAGATCGATAAGGACTACATAAAAGGTGCCAAGGTCTTCCATTTTGGCTCCATCAGCCTTCTCAGCGAGCCTAGTCGTGGTGCGACTTTGGAGGCCCTGCGCTGCGCCCAGGAGCATGGCCTGTTCGTATCATACGACCCCAACCTACGGCTTTCCCTCTGGCCCTCTCCTGCTGAAGCGCGACAAGGGATAGAGTTAGGTTGGCATTTCGCCGACGTAGTCAAAATCAGCACAGAGGAGATGGAGTTCTTGGCTGGCACTTCAGATCTAGACCGCGGGACGGATCACCTATTGCGTTCGAAGTTGAAACTATTGGTTATCTCCCGGGGCCGAGAGGGCTGCTATTTCGCCACAAAAGAGGAGCGTGGCTACGTTCCCGGATACCGGGTAGCCACCGTTGACACGACGGGGGCAGGTGACGGCTTTGTAGCCGGCCTATTGGCCGGCTTACTAGAAATCGGGTTCCGAGTGGGTTCAAGGGAAGAGATCACTGATGTCCTTCGCCTAGCCAATGCCGTGGGGGCCCTCACCGTGACCAAGCGAGGAGCCATCCCTGCCTTGCCCACTAGAGATCAGGTATCGAAGTTCATCGGAGATCTGGACTTGGACAAAGCGAGAACAAAAGCAGGAAAAGGGTGATCTTTGGCCTTCGGCTGAGGAGTCCCCGCTATGAAGATTGTCCCCGAGAGAAAACTGCAGGTGGAAGGCCTGCGCGTGGAAATGTACGCCGATCGATGCCAGATGGGAGGAGCCGCCGCTTTTCGGGTAGCGACTCACATGGAGAGGCTCCTGCTTAACAAAGCGCAATTGTCAATGGTCTTTGCTGCCGCTCCATCGCAGAACGAATTCCTCTCCATCTTGTCTTCCTTGGATGGACTGGCGTGGGAGAGGGTGGTTGCCTTTCACATGGACGAATACGTTGGCCTGACGCCTGAGGCTCCGCAGAGCTTCAGGTGCTACCTGAAGGAACACCTATTGGCGAAAGTTCGGCCAGGCACTGTTCACCTCATCAGAGGTGAGGCAGCTGACCTGCTGGCTGAGTGCCAGCGCTACAGCGAGTTGCTGCAGAGATATCCTGTTGACATCGTGTGTGCTGGTATTGGCGAGAATGGACACTTGGCCTTCAATGATCCTGGTGTGGCAGACTTTGCTGATCGGGCCACTGTCAAAGTGGTAGAATTAGAAGAGCGATGTCGGGCCCAGCAAGTTCATGACGGCTGTTTTACCCACATAGAGTTGGTGCCAAGGAAAGCCATAACCCTGACACTTCCTGCCCTAATGGCAGCACAGACAATCTTCTGCATGGTGCCCGGGCCGAGAAAGGCTGAGGCTGTCAAAGCCACAGTCAGAGGATCAATCGAAACCAGTTGCCCAGCCACTATCCTCCGTCAGCATAATCAGGCTATTCTGTTCCTCGATCGCGATTCAGCACACTTAATCGAGGTCTAGCACCTACCTTCCGGTGTAGCCTTCGGCGTCCCAACGGGTCAGGATGCTCTGATTGTCTTGCGTGGAAAGAGGGAACCGTGCCAGGGACGGTGTCGGAGATGAAGGCTACTTTGAGACAGGCAAAGTCCACAAGAGAAGGTTCGTATTTTGGCTTGTGCGGGGCCCCTGGATGGAAGCATCTGAACTTCCGATCATCACGAGGAGCAGACTTGTAGACGACCTGCACAAACTCGGTGTGCTGCCTGGTCAGGTGATCATGCTACACGCCTCCGTGAGAGCCATCGGATGGATTGTCGGTGGGCCTGACACTGTCATTCAGGCCCTGCTCGATCTTCTGACCCCTGAAGGAACGCTCATGATGTATATAGGCTGGGAAGACTCTCCATACGAGTTGGCCCAGTGGTCGGAAGAGAGGCAACGGGCCTATTTGGAGGAGTGTGCCCCCTTTGATCCAGCCAGATCTCGGGCCTATCGAAAGTGGAGTATCCTAACGGAATACCTTCGCACCTGGCCAGGCGCGTGTCGGAGCGATCATCCCGATGCTTCTTTCGCGGCGGTAGGAGGGAATCATCCTTTGCAATACGGGTACGGTCCTGGCTCGCCCTTGGCTAAACTCTGCGAGATAGGTGGCCAGGCGCTTCTCCTAGGCGCACCACTGAACACTATCACCTTGTTACATTACGCTGAGCATCTGGCTAGGGTGCCCAATAAGCGAGTGGTGCGTTATAAGATGCCAATCTTACGCGATGGCCAACGTGTGTGGGTTGAGATAGAAGAATTTGACACCAATCAAGGCATCGGGGGTCGTGACGCAGGGGAGTGCTTCGAGATAATCGCACGTGAGTATCTATCGTCTGGCAAAGGGCGCTCCGGGAAAGCCGGTGCAGCCCAATCATATCTCTTTGATGCTGCTGATCTTTCTAAGTTCGCCATAGAGTGGATGGAACGCGCGTTTGGAAAGGGGTAAGATAAAAGGTGTCCCTTGGATGATTCCATTATTGAAAGCACCTCACATATGCGTTGATGCCGACCCCGACACCAGATCGAGGAGTTTCCCAAGCAGGGGAGATTCGTGGGCAATGCTTTTCAATGACGGTGTGCAAGAGCGCGGTCCGAACATTTATTCCCTTACGGCTATTGTGCCCGAGCCATGACTCTCGAGGGCTTGCCTTGTGCTGCCCGGCCTGGGCATCAGGAACTACCTATTGACAGGCTCACCTCAATGGCAAAGGGTATGCAGATTTTTGGTTCCCCTTGTCGTGGGATCGACGATTGTATCTCTGCCAACCGGCGGATCAAGTCTAACCATGTGAGCTCTATTATGGCAGATAATCGCATATCTCTGTCTTGAACTCAAGAAATCGCAGGACGGCAGGGTGGTCTTGGCACGCCATCAGGAGACGATCATTTCGTGGGACACATTCGTCCTTTCCTCACATTGTGAAACAGGAGCCACTTTTGGCTCCTGTTTGTGCGGGTTGGTTGTTGGCAGTCCTCCGGCCACGTGGTAGACTGACCTAGATTGTGAAGGTCAAACGCCTATCGTTTTTAGGCTGGTTCGGTGTTCACCGGGCGAATCTTGTCATTAATACCGCGCCAGCGTACTACTAGAAAGGTGATCCCAAGCACAGCTCCAGCTCGAAAGTCGCACCATCTTTTCGGGCAATGTCCCCCCAATCAGAGGAGGTGAAAAGCCCCCTCCATCCTCTTTGAGTGGGGGCTTTTGAATTACCGCGAAAATTAGGAGTAGGGTAGCCCCACCTCCGCCTGCGATTCCCCGGTGAACGATTTACCGTTCATCATCGGGTATGCTCCAGATGCCTGCAGGGCCATTCTTAGAACTTCAATCCTGGGAGCTATGCTCCAACACAGAAATATCCAAGCTATAGGGGGGCTGCCGCCTATGATGAATGTGTTGGACCAGATAGCCACTTCCATTCTTGCCGGAGGGGCCCATTCTCTATCACCTAACATAGTACCATGTAAGAGGCTACACGGGAGGCCCCCCTCTTCACAGTGGTGGGCGGGTGTGATCGGGGCTAGTGAGATGTTGGGCATCATAGTGAAGAGAGCATAGCAAGTGGGAGGGCCTAGTGGCTTTCCATCGAGAGGGTTTCGACCGCACTCTGAATCTGGGACCGCGCGGTTTTCTTGACATCGTTCACTATGCGAGTATAGTAGAGACGGCGGCAGGCTCTCACGTTTGCACACCAATACGCGTAGAGAACCTTGCCGCCAGGGGCTGGGCCACCACCCAGCCCCAGACTCATATTATCCCATGAAAAAACGGCCCACTCAAGGCCGTTTTGAGGCAGTTATCTATGCCCCCGACTGGACTCGAACCAGCACGCCCTTGCGGGCACAGGCCCTCAACCTGCCGTGTATTCCAATTCCACCACGGGGGCACATTATCATTATACACCCCCGATCTCGATTTTGTCAATAGTGCTTCTTAGCTAACTTCGCCCTTGGAGGGGTGAGGGGCCATTCGCTATTTAACTTTTGGGCAGGAAAGGGGTAATTAAATATCGGATGGTGATAGAGGTTCTTACCTTGCCGTTTTAAAGTGGAGGTGAGAGGTAGGGAGAGGGTTATCGGGGAGTTCAAGATCGTAGAGACAGAGGATGGCTACCGCATCGAGATCAAAGGCGACAAGGAGAAGATGAAGGAGATGCTTTCTGGTCTCCGGGGGCGCAAAGGCCGAAGCCGCCACTTTCATCCTTTCGGCTTCGGCCTTGGTCGGGGCTTCTGGGGTGAGATGGGTCCCTGGTGTTGCTGGTGGGAGGAGGAGAAAGAGGGCTCAGAGTAGTGCTGAGGTGGCAATCTAGAAAAGGGGAGCAGTCTTATCACTGCTCCCCTTCATCCTCCTTAGCCAGTGAGGCCCCAGGGGCCTATGGCAGGGCCAGGAGATCCAAGTTGTCGAAGGCGCAGTGCGCGCCTGTCTCCTCAAAGGGGCCGCACCCGAAGCCGATATAGCCAGACCCATACTCACCCACGAGACTGGTGAGCACCGACTGGCCGTTGACGTAGGCGGTGAGGCTACCGTTTTCCACGATGAGCCGGATATGGTTAGTGGCGTTGCCCTGGATGATAGCCTCAGAGGGGGTGAACTCCTGACTCCACTCCCATGCTCCCTCCACGTATCGTCCCAAAGACACATAGCCATCGCCGGAGATGGCGAACTCATAGAGGTTATTGACGTCTTGCACCCCGAAGACGACGGCGATCTCGTTGTTATCGGTGCCCTCCACTTGGGTGGCATCCACATCCAGATCGAAGTTGCTAAATACCGCCACTGTGCTTGCCCCCAAGACGAAACTATCCACCCCTTCTCCTTGGTAGATGGAAACCAAGTGATAGGCACCATCTTGGACGTAAATGGAGTATACGCCTTCCTCTTCGCCCTCGAACCAGCCATTTCTGTTGTCATCGAAGGCGTCTATGAGACGCTGAGCCTGAGGAGTAGGGCCTGCCTCAGCGCCTAGGATGGTGAAAGTGCCACTTTGCACCAGTTGCCCTTCCACATAGAGTTGTACCTCGTATGTGCCAGGCGTATATCCCCCTTCCGGTTCCCAATACCACCAACCGTTCCCCTCTGCCTGGGCCCAGGTTTCAGTGGCCTCATTGAGGGTCTGACCCCCCACCTGCCAAACCATGCGCACCGCCTTGTCTTTCATCCCGCTGTACTGCCAGCAGGTATAAACTCGAGGGGTGCCGGAGGGGAAGGTATTTGTCGGGTTGATGCAATTATCGTTTTCATCCACTGCTTCTGCGAAAGTGAAGGGAGTGATGGTAGGGCCTACCTCACTGATCACACTCAACTTCTCTCCCCAAACCTCTCCTTTCAGGACCTTGGTCCCTCGCATCACTTCCACGGCGACGGGGTTGCCCTCGGGATTCGTCTTGAGAACATCGCAGACATCGGCCATGGTGTAGAGGTTGATCCCCTTCATCGTTATGAGCACGTCGCCGGCCTCAATACCCGCCTTGGTCGCCGGGCTGTTGTCGGACACGCCGTATATGAAGAGTCCCTCTTCCACCGGCAGATCGAAATACCAGGCCACGTCTGCATTGTTAGTTATGGCGTTGGTCCCGATCCAGAGCACGTTTTCCCCCGATGCCAGCCTCTCGATGATAGGCTTGGCGTGACTGGAAGCGATAGCGAAGTTGAGCCCTGAAACCGGCCTTCCTGAGCGAGTGTAATCCATTCCCAGGGTGTTGATCCCTATCACCTCGCCCCGCATGTTGACCAGGGGGCCTCCGCTGTTTCCGGGGTTGATGTCTGTATCCGTCTGGACCAAGTCTTCGAGTTCAGCGAATTCATCCCACTGAGCGTGGATTTTGCTCACCACGCCTCGGTTGATGGTGAGGTCGGCACCCAACTCAGAGGCCAGGGGGTAGCCAAGGGCTATCACCTCCTCGCCCAGCGTCAACTCGTCGCTCTCACCTAGTGTGGCGGTAACATAACCCTCTCCGGAGATATCTATCACCGCCAGATCCTCACAGGTACTGAGGCCCACGAGCCGGGCGGATAGCCAGCGGTTGATGCCCTGTACGTAAGCCTTCACGATCGCTGCCCCTTCCACAACGTGGGCGTTGGTCACCGTCAGGCCGCTCTCATCGTATATGATCCCCGTCCCCGTGTAGGCACCATCTGGGAATTCGGCGTAGATCAAAACCGTAGATGGCGTGAGAGCCTCTACGATACCCGCCACGGTGATGGGAGTGAGCATCGGTTCTGGGGTCGGGGAAGCGGGTATCGGCGTGTCGGTGGGAGGTGGGGTAGCGGTTCCCCCTCCACAGCCCGCGACACCCATAGCCACCAGGATGACTGCCAAGAAGAGTACTCTTTTCATCTCTTTCTCCTTCCCTACGCGTCTTAAAGCATCAAAATTATATCATAGTTTGAAAATTCTCATAGTGGGTAATTGGTACTAGGGTATTCTCATCTATCTGCAAGCCGAGAAGGGCTATAATCCAACATTGTAGAGGAACATTGTCCAGTTGTCAAATACGATTGCTACCTGATCTGGAGCGTGATATAATCGCTTCAAGATGAATTTGAGGATAGTCACCGATAGTGTAAGTGACCTTCCCCCAGAGTTGGTGGAGAGGTTCGGGATAGTGGTCGTGCCAGCCCTCATCCGCTTCGGGAACCGGACTTACTTGGACGGGATCGAGATCACCCACCAGGAGATGTACCGGCGCATGTTAGAGGAGGACGCGGTTCCCAAGAGTTCGCAACCCTCCCCTGGCCAGTTCCTGGAGGCCTACAAAAAAGTGGCAGTCCAAGGGGCCTCCATCCTCTCCATCCACGTAACCGCCAAGACCAGTGGTGTCTGGCAGTCGGCCTCCCTGGCCCGTTCTATGCTTCCCGAAGCCGATATCGAGGTCATCGATTCGGCTTCCATCTCCATGGGCACAGGTTTCATCATTCTGGAAGCGGCCAGGGCCATCGAGGCCGGCAGAAGCAAAGGCGAGGTTCTAGCCCCTCATCGAGGAGATCAAATCCCGCGTGAATGTCTATGCCACCGTGGGCACCCTCAAATATCTGCGTTTGAGCGGCCGGGTGGGCCACATGGAGGAAATCTTTGGCTCCTTCCTAGATATCAAGCCCATCATCGCTGTAGAAGACGGAGTGGTAAAGGCGATTGATAAGGTGCGCACTCGCAAGAAAGCCCTGGGTCGCGTCATAGAATTGACAAAGCAAGCGGTGGGCACAGAGAGGCTTATCAACGCCGCTGTGATGCATACCGCAGTGGAAGAGGAAGCCCTGGGGTTCAAGGAGACAGTGAGGAGGAATTTCAACTGCCAAGAACTCTTGTTCGGCGAAGCAGGAATAGCCTTGGGGGTCAATGCTGGGCCGGGGGTATTGGGGATAGTAGCCTATAGAGTGGATCTGTAGTACCGGCTTGGAGATGAGCCATGAAAATCGTGTTGGACGCTATGGGGGGAGATTACGCTCCCCAAGTGACTGTGGAGGGGGGTGTAGTGGCGGCCCGGGAACTGGGGCTGGAGGTGGTTCTGGCAGGTCGCGAGGAGGCGATCCGCCAAGAACTAGAGAAACACGACACCAGTGGTTTAAGTCTACCCATCATCCATGCCAGTCAAGTCATTGAGATGGCCGACAAACCTGCCCAAGCCGTCAAGGCCAAGAAGGACTCCTCCATGGTAGTGGGGATGGATTTGGTCAAGAAGGGAGAGGCCCAAGCCTTCGTCTCGGCTGGGAATTCGGGAGGGGTGATGGTGGCGGCCCTCTTCCGACTGGACAGGATGAAGGGCATCCAACGCCCGGCATTGAGCGCTATCCTCCCCACACCCCAGGAGCCGATCTGTATCCTCGACGTGGGGGCCAATGCCGATTGCAAGCCTCCGTATCTTCTGCAATTCGCCATCATGGGAAGCGTCTATATGGAGAGGGTTTTGGGAGTAGAAAAGCCGCGGGTGGGCATCATCTCCACTGGCGAGGAGGAAGGGAAGGGGAGCCAGTTGGTCTTGGAAGCCTACGAACTCCTCCAGAGGAGCGGCCTCGATTTCATAGGCAACGTGGAGGGGAAGGATGTATTCTCCGGCTTGGCCGATGTAGTAGTCACCGATGGATTCACGGGCAACGTGATAGTGAAAGTGGCAGAGGGGGTGGCGAGCCTCTTCGCGGGGATAATAGAGGAGGAGATCAAAAGAAGCCCCCTTACCACTCTGGGCGGGCTTTTGGCCAAGCCAGCCTTCAAACGAGTGAAGAGCCACCTCGACTACAGCGAATACGGTGGCGCGCCTCTCTTAGGGGTGAACGGGGTGGTGATCGTGGGCCACGGCCGCTCCAACTCCAAAGCGATCAAGAACGCCCTGCGCATGGCTAAGCAAACGGTTGAGGGGGGGATGATAGAGGCGATCAAGGAGGAGATCGAGCGAAGGGTGGAAGGGGAAAGGAGGGGATGAGATGTCGAGGGAGGAGTCAAGAACCTCTCCTCGGTTGAGGGCTGCCCAACAGAAGGGGTCGGCTGGCACAGAGCGAGCATCGGTGGAAGAGGCGCTTCTCAGCCAGGAACTGGAGGAGTTGGTAGCCGAGATCTTAGAGGGGGTGGAGACGTTGCCCCAGCCAGAGAGGGTCGAAGGGTATAGAAAGAGGGCCCGGGTGGTGATCACCGGGATGGGGGCTCTCACCCCCCTAGGCTTGACGGTGGAGGAGACCTGGGAGGGGCTGGTGGCTGGCCGATCCGGGATCGGCTATCTTACCCGTATAGATACCACCGACTTCCCCACCAAGATCGGTGGTGAGGTGAGGGGGTTCGACCCTACTCGTTACATGAATTTCAAGGAAGCGCGGCGGATGGAACTCTTCAGCCAGTTCGCTGTGGCGGCCGCCAAGATGGCCCTGGAGGACGCAAGTCTGACCATCGAGGAGGTCGATGCCTCCCAGGTGGGCGTCTTGATGGGGACAGCAATAGGTGGACTTGATGCTACCGAGGAGGCGTGCAAGCGGCTATTTATGGAGAAGAAGCGGATCTCTCCCTTCTATCTGCTCTCTATGATCCCCAATATCGCCGCTTTCCATATCGCCCATCTCTATGGGCTCGAAGGGTACAACTCAACCATCACCACCGCCTGTGCTGCAGGGACCCAGGCTGTAGGCGAGGCGGCGGAGGTGATCCGTAGGGGGGCAGCCCAGGTGATGGTCGCCGGGGGGACAGAGGGCTCCAGTTGCCAAGTGGGGATGGCCGGCTTCGTCTCTATGCAGGCCTTCTCCACCCGGAACGATGACCCAGAAGGCGCCTCTCGCCCCTTTGACAAGGATCGGGATGGCTTTGTGCCTTCCGAGGGCTGTGGCATCTTGGTCTTGGAAAGCCTGGAACACGCCTTGAGACGGGGAGCCCGTATATACGCTGAGGTTTTGGGCTATAGCGCCACCTCAGATGCTTACCATATGGCCCAACCGGATCCTGAGGCGCGAGGTGCTGCCCGGGCTATCCGCTGGGCTATCGCCGATGCCGGAATAAGCCCCCAGGAGATAGATTACATAAACGCCCACGGGACCTCTACCCCCCTAGGCGATATCATGGAGACTCTAGCCATCAAGAAAGCCTTGGGCGAGCATGCTTATCGGGTGCCCATCAGTTCCACCAAATCGATGATAGGCCACCTTTTCGGCGGGGCAGGGGCCGTGGAAGCGATCGCCACCGCTCTTACTATCTACCATGGGGTGATCCATCCCACCATCAACTATCATACTCCCGATCCCCAATGCGATCTCGATTATGTCCCCAATGTGGCACGGCAGGCGGAGGTGAGGATCGCTTTCTCCAACTCCTTTGGGCTGGGTGGCCAGGACGCTTGCCTAGTCTTGGGTTGGTATGAGGGGTGAAGGTGCAAGTTAGGACCGATGAGAAACTGATTGTTAGAAAGTCGATAGCCGCCAAATTGGGGGGCGGGGTGGGGCTGGTTCTCGTCCTCTCTGGCCTTTTCCTACTTTGGGTGCCCTGGGGGTCCCCCTGGTCCTATCTAACGGTTCTTTTGGGCTTCGTCATTGGAAGCGTTGGGAATCGGCAGATGAACCGATGGGTAAATGAACCCCGGGCGGATCAGGTTCTCTCCCGGGCCCTGCGGGGCTTCGATGATAGGCACTATCTCTATAACTACATCTTGCCCGCCGATCACGTCCTTTTGGCTCCTTATGGGCTTTTCGTCATCAAAGCGAAAGGGGTGGAGGGCCGGATTCGCTGCCTCAAAGATAGATGGCGAAGGGGTTTTAGCCTCCTCCGTCTCCTGCGGGGTTTTGCCCCCGAGCCTCTCGGTAACCCTACGAAAGAGACACGGCGAGAGATGGAGAGGCTGACCGAATACATCGCTCAGCGCCTGCCGGGAGAGGAGTTTGAAGTAAGGGGGATGATCATCTTCACTCATCCCCAGGTGCAATTGGAGGTGAGGGGAACAACTCTTCCTACCATGCGGCTTAAAGGCCTAAAACCCCATTTGCGTAAGGCGGCTGGAGGAGAGACCACTGAGGAGACACGAAGGGAGTTGGTGAGGATCTTCGATGAAGCGGCAAGTTAACTCCCGTATGTGTTTCGTCTGCGGCTTAGAGAACCCCATGGGGCTGAGCCCTCTCAATGTCTTTCGTTCTCTGGATGGGGCAGGGAATTGGGAGCGAGTGGTCAACGGCATCAGTTCCACTTTTCGGCCGATGTGGGTAGCCGCTTCCCAAAGGCAATCAAATACCTTCTGCGTGGGTGGCAGGGATACACGCGAGAACTACCGTATCTACTGGACAGAGGATGGTGGTTTGACCTGGACGGATATCAGTGCTGGGCTGCCCGAATACAATGGGCAGCGGATGAATGTGAGGTTCCTCATAGATTTTCCGAACATCCAGTAACTGAAACCACAGACGGCAATGAGAGTTGGGTTTAGTGGATATCTCATTGGTTACCTGCTAGAAAGGGGCTTGAGGGTTTTGGCGGGAGGGGTGTAATTATGCTTCTTCAGCGTAGGTTCTACCAGGTGGCTCTTCTCCTCGTGGTCGCCGGTTTGGTCACCAATTGCAGCCTGCTTTGGGGAGAGGCGAAGAGCAACACGACGACCGATGGGAACCTCGGGCTCACATTGTGGGTGAGCCGATCGCTACCGAGTGTAGGCCAGCCCGTCAAGATCAGATACACGGTGGATAACTTCAGCGACCAGATAGAGGTCCTCCAGTTGGAAGAGAAGCAGCAGCCAGTGATGGACATCTACATCAGCTTCGGGGCGGCCAGAGATAGCATGACTACGCTCTACTGGTCAGATGGACGAGAGATCACACCGGAGATGAGGAGGCTGGAGCTAGCCCCCGGAGAATCCAAAACCATCGAGATGGCCTGGTTACCCGATGAGAAGGCAGATCGTTCCTCTGTCTGGGTAGACGGCATCCTAAATCGGGAGCAGATGCGCCAGTATGTGCCTATTCACATATGTGTGGGCGTGTGCGGGGGTTATTAGTATCCCTTAAGTGGCGTTATGGTATGCCAGGAGAGCCCTGGGCGAAAGGGGCTCTTGCTGTGTGTGGCTTCCACGCTTCTCGAGAGGACGATGAGGAACTTTCTGCTAGGCCCTATTGCCAAGAGGGTTCTTCTATGGTAGCATACGGTTGAAATCGGTAGGAGCCTGCTGATGGCTGGCATCCCGGGGTGATGAGAGCCTCCTGATGGCGTTGCATATACCCTGAGGTGTTCTTCTTATCTCCGCCCTAGATCAAGTGGCAATGGCGGAGAGGAAGAATGGCTTGAAGATCATACTGATTAATTGAAGAGGAGGTTCGCATGATGAGATATCGGCTCTTTGGGTTATTCTGTCTAGCGGTGTTCTTGTCCTTGGGGTTTCTTGTAGCCTGTGGAGGGGCACCCACACCAGCGCCTACTCCCCCACCGCCTACAGCCACGCCCCTCCCTCCCACTGCCACCCCTCTGCCGCCTACGCCCACTGCCACTCCAGTGCCACCCACGCCCACACCGCTGCCAGAGGAAGAAGCGCCGGGTGTGGGCCACGCCTTGGGGCGGGCCTTCGGCGCTTGCCTGACTTGCCATGAAACGGGTGCGGCAGGGGCACCGCAGGTTCCAGCCGACCACGCTGGCCGCACCAACGACACCTGCCTTGACTGCCATGAAGCGCCGCCAGAGGTCCTCCACTCTCTAGAGGGACGGGGCGAGTGCCTCGTATGTCACGAAACCGGTGTGGGAGAGGCACCGCAGGTTCCAGCCAACCACGCTGGCCGCACCAATGATCTATGCCTGAGTTGTCATCGGTGGGAGTGATGGCCCTGTGGGGTAGCAACTGTTGATACCATAAAAGGGGACGCTTGAGCGCCCCCTTTTACGTGCGTCCAATCTTAGTCCACCCACTCGGTTGCTTCGTTCCTAACTAAAGGGCACGGGAGTGAAGATGGTGAGGAGGAGGATGAGGGTCAAGATGCCGATCACCTTTCTCTTTCCGCCCACCCCGGTGATATCGTTTAAGGGTCTGGGGTGGCGGGGGCCGCTTAGAAGTATTAAGAGAGCCCAGAGCAGCCAGCCAGGCCAGAGGAAGAGCCCCAGGCCCAAAAGGAGGAGAACGACCAGTTGGGCTACCCACTTGTAGGCTCCTCCTAGAAGAGCATAGGCTACATGTCCACCATCCAACTGTCCTGCCGGCAGTAGGTTGACCCCGGTGATCATCAGCCCGATCCAACCAGCAAAGGCGATAGGGTGGAGGAAGACATCGACCCCTCTACTGGGGAGGATCTGGCCGTGAACCATATACTTAAGGGTCAGATACAATAGTGAGTTACCCTCGCTGATGTAGCCCGGCCCATGTATGATGGGCTTTATCTCGGAGAGGGAGAGGCCGAGGATCAAAATGGGAATGGCCATCGCCAGCCCAGCCAGCGGCCCGGCCAGCCCCACGTCGAAGAAGCCCTTTCGATCCTTGGCTACTGATTCCATCCTGATGAAGGCCCCGAAAGTCCCCAAGCCGATGGGGACGGGGATGAAGTAAGGGAGACTCACCCTAAGGCCACGTCTCCGGGCCACGAAATAATGGCTCAACTCGTGGGTTCCCAAGATGAGGAGGAGAGCGGAAGCGAAGGGGATCCCGAACTTTAAAGTTCCAGGGTTCCGCAGGGGTTTGAACCCTTCGTTGGCCGCTCCCGCGTAGAGGGTAGTGAGGATGGTGGCTACGAAGAGGAGAAGGTTGATGATAGGCCGGGGCTTCCCCCTTTCCGGGGGAGCGGGGACGATGAGCACGCTATCCTGACCTCTCCGCCTCTGAAGGAGGGGGAGCAAACCTTTGGCTTTCAGCCTCTCGTGGAGGAGGGAGAAGGCGGTTTCCGCATCCCAAAGGAGCCGGCCAGAGAAGAGGACAGCCTTTCCTCCCTGCCTCAAGGAGACGTCGCCTACCAGGAGTACATCCTCCACCTGGGCCCTTAACTCCTCAACGAACCTTTCTTCTCTCTGCACCTTTTGACCTCTCGTACCCCCTGAGCGGGGCGACAAACATAGATCGCCGGTTTCTTTGCCGTGGCTTTTTCATACCTATTGGCCACCAGGGCCTGGAATTCTGGGGCCGCCTCCCGGGTCACCGGGCTCACGGTGCAACCGCCGAAGCCAGCCCCGGTGAGGCGGGAGCCGTAGCCCCCCGAGACCTTCTGAGCAGCCTCTACCAAGATATCCAGTTCAGGACAACTTACCTCGAAATCGTGGCCCAGGCTATGGTGGGAGTCGTATTCTCGAATTGAGTCCCTACCCGGCGATAAGGAGCCGTTTCCTTCTCCATCCTGCTCTCAGATTATAATCCTCCCCAGATTAAAGGACAAACGGCTCCTTTCTAGACCATCACAATTCTATGAGGTGATTGGTCTTGCCAAAAGGTCAGTGGAGGGGTATAATAGATTTTGGGCCACAAGGGTCGGAAAAGGGTGTTTCTGGCCTAAAGGGGGAGGGGAGTCTGGATTTATGGGGCGAAATCGTGCTAGACCAGATGCCAAGGAGGCAGCCAACCTCCTTTCAGAGGTTGTGAGAGAGGCTCGGCTAACCTGGTATCTTCTCACCGATGGGCGGGTCTCCTCTGGGGTGAAGATGATACCGCTTGCCACTTTGCTCTATATCCTCTCTCCCATCGACCTCCTCCCTGACCCTATTCTGGGCCCAGGCCAACTAGACGACCTAGCCGCTTTGATACTGGGGGTGAAACTCTTCATAGAGATGTGCCCCCAGGAGGTAGTGAGGGAACATCTGGAAAGGATGACCTCTATGGCGAACTCCTATCGTGTGGTAGAGGAGGAGAAAGAGCCACCAAGTCTCGAGGTCCCAAAAGAGGAGTAGGATCTGTTGTAGGGGGTGTGATATGGAAAGAGAGAAATCCACCTGGACGGTGAAGAAAGGCCTAGCCCAGATGCTCAAGGGTGGGGTGATAATGGATGTGGTGAACGCCGACCAGGCCAGGATCGCCGAAGAGGCGGGGGCGGTGGCGGTGATGGCTTTAGAGAGGGTCCCCGCTGACATCCGCTCTGAAGGTGGGGTGGCCCGTATGAGCGATCCGCAACTGATCCTGGAGATCATGAAGATGGTCACCATCCCCGTGATGGCTAAAGTACGGATCGGCCACTTCGTGGAGGCCCAGGTTATGGAGTCCTTGGGGGTGGACTTTCTCGATGAGTCGGAGGTCCTCACCCCTGCCGACGAGGAGCACCACATCGACAAGCATCTTTTCAAGGTGCCTTTCGTTTGCGGCTGCCGAAACCTGGGCGAGGCGTTGCGGCGGATCGGTGAGGGTGCAGCCATGATCCGCACCAAGGGGGAGGCGGGCACAGGGAACGTGGTGGAGGCGGTTCGCCACGCTCGGGCGGTCTTGGGAGGGATCAAGAGGCTTCAAGCGTTGCCGCATGAGGAGTTGATGAGCGCGGCTAAGGAGTTGGGTGCTCCCTATGAGTTGGTAAAAGAGGTAGCGGAGACGGGAAGACTACCGGTGGTGAACTTCGCCGCGGGGGGGATAGCCACCCCCGCCGATGCGGCCTTGATGATGCAACTGGGGCTGGATGGGGTATTTGTGGGCTCTGGCATCTTCAAATCCGAAGATCCCCCTCGTCGAGCCAGGGCTATCGTGGAGGCCACCACCCATTACGATGATCCGGCCATCATCGCTGAGGTTTCTAAAGGGCTGGGCAAGCCGATGCGCGGCTTGGAGATAAGCGAGATCCCGGAGGAGGAACTGTTAGCGCCTAGAGGTTGGTAGATGCGGCGGATCGGCGTTTTGGCTCTCCAAGGCTCTTTCGTCGAGCATATAGCCATCCTGAAGCGGCTGGGGGTGGAGCCCCCAGCCGTCAAATTGCCGAAAGATCTGATCGGCCTAGAGGGGTTGATTATCCCTGGAGGCGAGAGCACTACCATCGGCAAGTTAGCTGCTACCTATAAATTGATAGACGAGTTGAGGCGGTTGGCGGAAGATGGCTTGCCTATATGGGGTACCTGTGCAGGGATGATACTTCTGGCCAGAGAGATCGAGGGGGCTAACCAACCTCATCTTGGCCTTATGGATATAGCGATAGAGCGAAACGCCTTCGGGCGGCAGATGGAGAGTTTCGAGGCAGATCTTGTGATCCCCGCTCTAGATATCGTTAGTTCCGAGGAGGAGAAGGGTAGGAGGTTTCATGCGGTCTTCATCCGTGCCCCCTCGATAAAAAGAGTGGGGGAAAGCGTAGAGGTCTTGGCCGCCCTGGATGAAGGGATCGTTGTGGCTGCGCGGCAAAGGAATCTCTTGGCTACGGCTTTCCATCCTGAATTGACTGAGGATACCCGTTTCCATCGCTACTTCCTCAACCTGGTCGAGTCTGGGTGAAAATGATGGCGGTCTAACGGGTTTTTACTTTTGGTGAAGATGTCATACGTAAGGTCTTTCGGTTTTCGGGATATACCACTCCTCAGGAGATTGGGAGGCCAGGGAACCCTCTTGGATGTAGAGAGCGTTATCTGGGGGGTTCATCGTCCCTTGGCCAAGGCTCTGGGCAATTATCTCACCTTCAACCGAAGGGGGGTATATACCTTCGTCTTAGATGGCGAAGGGTTTATCCAGGGGCGGGATCGGGTCTCTGGTTTGACGTGCGATATAGTATATATCGCCCCTTCTTGGGATGACTCTTCGGAGGGGACATGGTATCGCCTGTTGGAAGGTTTCTGCGTGGAGAAGGGGGAAGAGAGGGCAAGGCGCATATTCGTCAAATTGAGAGAGGGAGAGTCAGAGGAGGTGGAGGTCTTCCGGCAGGTCGGTTTTAGAGGATACGCCCGACGGCAGATCTTTCGATGGGATGAGATCCCTCCGCAGATGCTTGGTGCGGACAAGGGATCCTTACGACCCCGTCGGGCGGGGGATGAGTGGGGCCTGCAACGGCTTTATAGCAGCGTGACACCTCGGCCCGTGCAACAGGTGGAGAGGCCAGAGGATATCCCCCTCTATCCGATGATGAGAGAATATGTAGCCCAAGAAGAGGGGGAGATAATCGCCTACTTCTGCCTCATGCCCGGGAAAGAGGGGCATTGGATGAAGGCCGTGATCCACCCTCAAGCCGAAAAGAGGCTGGTTAGGAGTGGCTTGCGGTTGTTTTCGGCTTTTGAGGCCCGTCCTATCTATTGTGAAGCGAGGGGGTATGAGGAGGATCTTAGGAGCGCGTTGATGGAGATAGGGTTTGAAAATCTCTTCGAGGAGTTATTGATGGTGAAACATACTACGGCACGGGCAAAGGTGCCTGTAGCCCAGCCGGCTGTCAGCCTAGAGACGAAGGCAGAGGGGGTGCCTACCGTCTCCAGCAGTAAGAGATAGAAGATGTGGCAACAAGAGATCACCGATGATTTAGACCTTTTAGTGAGTGTGCTCCCGCCGAAACTGGCAGCCTCCCTGAAGGGGATGAACCGGGAGCAAGACCTCTTGGAGGTGGTCCTGGACTTGGGTAGGCTCCCGGAGGCCCGCTTCACGGACCAGGAGGCCGGCCTCGACGATTCCGAGGTCGCAGAAGAGGAGATCGAGTACGTGGTCTCTCGCATCGGCGACTTCGGCGAGGACAACCGGGCAGGGATCGAGCGGACACTGCACCGCATATCGGCCATCCGCAACCGGAAGGGGAAGATCGTGGGGCTCACCTGCCGCGTGGGTCGGGCGGTCTACGGCACCATCGATATAATCCGGGATATCGTGGAGTCGGGGAAGAGCATACTCCTTTTGGGACGACCAGGGGTAGGCAAGACCACCATGCTCCGGGAGGTGGCCCGGGTGCTGGGGGATGTGAAGCGGGTGGTGATCGTCGATACCTCTAACGAGATCGGAGGGGATGGTGATATCCCTCACCCGGCCATCGGAAAGGCCCGACGGATGCAAGTGACCACCCCGGCCTTGCAACATGAGGTGATGATCGAGGCGGTGGAGAATCACATGCCGGAGGTGATCATCATCGATGAGATCGGTCGGGAACTAGAGGCCACGGCTGCCCGAACCATCGCCGAGAGGGGGGTACAGTTGGTGGCCACTGCCCACGGAAATACCTTAGACAACCTGATGATGAACCCCACCCTGGCCGATCTGGTAGGGGGCATCCAAGCGGTGACCCTCTCCGATGAGGAGGCCCGCCGCCGGGGTACCCAGAAGACGGTTTTAGAGCGGCGAGCCCCACCTACTTTCGACGTGGTGGTGGAGATCCAGGATTTCTACCACTTGGCGGTGCGCCACGATGTGGCTGAGGCGGTGGATGCCATCCTGAGGGGAAGAGAGTTGCCGGTGGAGTTGCGCTATCGCGATGAGTCCGGCGAGGTACATACAGAGAAGGCCCTTCTCCCCAAGGAGGGGAGGGAGCCCTCCGCTCTTGAGCCGGAGGTGGCTAAACCGTTAGCCCCCTTACGGGTCTACCCCTACGGCATCAATCAGAACTACCTCCACCGAGCGAGCGAGGAACTGGATCTGCCCGTGGAGGTGGTGAAGCGATTGGGCCAGGCGGATATCATGCTCACTCTAAAGAGTTACTATCGCAAGCGGCCGCAGGCGGTCGTCGATGCCGAGAGACGGGGGATCCCGGTTTACGTCTTGCGGAGCAATACATTGCGCCAGATAAAGAGCAGTCTGGCCGAGGTCTTTGGGGTAGAGAAGAGGGTGGACCCCTTCGCTTTGGCCTTGCAGGAGACGCAGGAGGCGATAAGGGAGGTCCTAGCCGGTGCCCGGTCCGTGGAACTCTCTCCCCAGAACGCCTATATCCGCCGCAAGCAGCATGAGATGGCTAGGGAAGCGAACCTCCTCTCCCGTAGCCGGGGGAAGGAGCCTCGTCGGCGCGTGAAGATCTATCAGAACGAGGAAGGATAAATCTCTCCATGAAGCGAACCCCTCCCCGCTCAGGCGTTCTCCTCGCCTTCGAAGGGATAGACCAGTCGGGGAAAAAGACCCTCTCCGCCCTGTTGATGGAGCGGCTGAGGGAAGTCGGCATCCAGGGAGAGAGGATCTCTTTCCCCGATTACACCACGCCCATCGGTAGGGAACTCAAGTTCTACTTAGCGGGAAAGAGGGACTATCCACCCCAAACCCGCCATCTCCTCTTCGCCGCCAACCGATGGGAGCGGAAGAGGGATATAGAGTCTTGGCTCCGAGAGGGAAAGGTGGTCTCGGCTAATAGATATGTCGCCTCCGGGGTGGCTTACGGGATGGCCCACGGTTTGGAGAAAGGTTGGCTGTGGAATTTGGAGGAGGGTTTACCGAAGCCAGATCAGACCTTCCTCATCGATATCCCTCCCCAGGTCTCTTTTGCTCGGAAGGCGAAAGAGCGGGACCTCTATGAGGAGCAGACAGATCTCTTAAAACGAGCCAGGGAATCCTATCTAGACCTGGCTTCGGAGGGCAACTGGGCGGTCTTGGATGGGAGCAGGGAGGTAGAGAGTGTATTTGGCGACCTGTTCAGCAGGGTGATGGAGATCTTATCATCGAGGGGGTATAAGGGGGAGATCACGCCGTCTGGTCGAATTCACCCATAGACCCCTCTATCTCCTCAGGGCTCTCTCCCGCCTCCAGCCTATCTACCATCTCGTCGAACTCGGGGCCTAGATCCTCTCCCATCTCTCGGCCCATCTTTCGCATCCAGCGGGCTAGGCTTCTGGGGTCGTTCTCGTCCAGGCCAGAGAGGCTTGAGGGGTCAGCGAGGCTCCCCAACCTGCTCTCTTCGGACCTCAAGATAGCCACCTTGGAGATGAGCCGCTTTAATTCCTGGCTACCGCAGGCGGTGCAGCGGGGAGGGCTCTCATCGGATAGACTTCTGAGAAGGGAGATACGCCGGCCACAACTCTGGCATCTGTATTCGTAGATGGGCATCTTTCTAAATCCTATATTGAGGATGCACTATCTATTATAGTCGGGACGAACTCGTAAATCAACCTTTACGTAAAGTATCCCTGCCCTTACAGGATCCCTGTGGGATGGGAAAGGAGGAAAGCAGTGACAGATCTTCTACATGTGGGCTTCGGAGCCAACGTCGTTGCCCAGCGGGTCCTGACTATCTGCGACCCAGATTCTGCTCCTCTCAAGCGGATGGTCCGGCGGGCCAAGGAGGAGGGCTCGGTTATCGATGTTACCTATGGCCGGAAGGTCAAGACGGTGATAGTCCTGGATACGGGACATATCGTCCTCGCGGCTCTGCAACCAGAGACTATAGCCGGCCGGCTTCAGCGGGAGGCCTCACCCCGAGGGCCCAGACACGAGAATAGAAGGTCTCGTCCTGAAGGATTGGGGACTAAGGAGTAGAGGAAAGATGGCAAAGGTTACAGGCTTCGACAAGGAACTCCTCTCCTACTTCGAGAGTCCCCCTCTCCTCATCGTCCTCTCTGGCCCTTCGGGGGTGGGGAAGGATTCGGTGCGGAAGCGGATGGAGGAACTGGGTTGTCCTGTCCATTTCGTGGTCACGGCCACCGACCGTCCCCGCCGAGAAGAGGAGATCGATGGGGTGGATTACCATTTTCTCTCCACGGGGGAGTTCGAGAGGATGATAGAAGAGGGAAAGTTTCTGGAGCACGCTATTGTCTATGGTCAATACAAGGGGATCCCCAAGGAGAGTGTACGACAGGCCCTGGCGCAGGGCGAGGATGTCCTTTTGCGGATCGACGTCCAAGGGGCCAGGACCATAAGGGAGATCGCTCCAGAGGCGTTACTGATCTTCCTTTCCGCCTCCTCTATGAGGGAGTTGACAAAGCGGCTTAGGGAACGGAAGACGGAGAGCGCGGAGGAGATGATGGAGAGGGTGGCTACCGTGCAGAGGGAGATGAGGTATCTTCCAGAGTTCGACTATGTGGCCCTCAATCGCGAAGGCAGGCTCGACGAGGCGGTGGAGGAGATCATGGCCATCATCCGCGCCGAGAAGTGTCGCGTCCATCCCCGCCGCGTCTCTATTTAGGGAGGGGTTGTGTTATGGCTAAAGATGTGCGCCGTTCGACTATCGCTGGCTCCTGGTACCCTGGGAGCCCGGAGAGGCTAGGAGAGACGGTAGATAGGTTCCTAACCAACGCCGGACCTGGCCAGATCAAAGGAGAACTGGTAGGTCTTATCGCCCCTCACGCCGGCTATCAATATTCGGGTCAGGTAGCGGCCTACGCCTACGTTGAGTTGCAGGATAGGGAATACGAGAAGGTCGCTCTCTTGGCCCCCAGCCACCGGGTCTATGTGGGGGAGTTCGCGGTCACCAGTTACGCTTACTACGAGACGCCCCTAGGCTTAGTGCCCGTGGATGGCGACCTGGTGGCCCAGTTGGAGGTGCAAATCCCTCTGAACAAGACCGACGAGAACCTGGAACACTCGCTGGAGATCCAACTCCCCTTCTTGCAACGGACGCTAGGGGAGTTTTCTTTACTTCCCATCCTCATGGGCGGCCAGTCCTGGTCTTCTTGCCAGGTGTTGAGCCAGGGGTTGGCCCAGGTTCTCCCCGGCCAGAACGCCCTTTTGGTGGCTTCCACCGACCTCTCCCATTTCTACGATTACCGCACCGCCGTTGAATTGGACAAGAAGGCCTTAGCCCGGATAGAGGCTTTCGACCCCGAGGGGCTATCTCAGGACCTTGAAGCCCAGAGGTGCGAGGCATGCGGTGGGGGGCCGGTGATGACTATGATGCTGGCGGCTCGCGCCCTGGGGGCGGACAAGGCCAAGGTCCTAGAGTACAAGAACTCCGGTGATGTGACCGGGGATAAATACCGAGTAGTGGGCTATGCCGCGGGGGTGGTGTATAAGACAAAATAATAGTAGATAGAGATCAAAGAAAAGTTAAGCGATCCTGAGTCTAGATCTCCATGAAAGGGAGGAAAAGGTGAATATCTATGTAGGCAATTTGTCCCGAGATGTCACCGAGGAGGATTTGCGAGAGGCGTTTGAAGCCTTCGGGCAGGTCGCATCGGTCAACATCATCAAGGACAGGTTCAGCGGTGAATCGAGGGGGTTCGGGTTTGTGGAGATGCCACAAAAGGCTGAAGCCCAAGCCGCCATTGCCGACTTGAACGGCAAGGATTTGAAGGGCCAAGCGCTAAATGTGAACGAGGCTCGCCCTCGTAGGGAAGGACGAAGAGATAGAGGAGGCGGAGGCAGGGGCGGCGGTCGGCGCTCCTGGTAAGCGGTTAGCAAGGGAGTCGAAGAGTAGGGTTCGCCTATAGGGGCTTTGCGGCTTGCATCATAGTCACTGCCGCGGCATTGGAGCGAAGCCGCAAAGCCCTGCGGGCGGAGTGATGGGGATAAGTTCCGGGTAGTGGGCTACGCCGCCGCGGCGCTATATCGGGCAAGTTAACAAGTGGGGCGGAGTTAGAGAAGAAATTTGAGCTCGCAATCCAAGTCCTATATACTATAGAGGAGGACGTCATTGTTTGCGCTTAGAGATGAGGAGGCTTGCTACAATGGCCAGAAGATATAAGAACTCTCCAATAGTTGAGGCCCTATGCGAGTTTCAATTTGAGCCTGGTCTTCCTTGGGATCTGACTATTCCTGGTCTGGTTTATGAGGAAATAAGCGACGAGTTTCCTAAGAAACGGCAGGCCAAGCAACTTCAAGTCGAGTTGTCAGCAACGGTCGACGAAGGAATTACCCAGAAAGTGGCTGCGTCTGACCGGATGCAATTCTTGCGAGAGGATGAGAAGGCTTTGGTACAAGTGGGGCCGAATCTGCTAGTCATTAACCACCTAAAGCCATATCCGACATGGGATAAGTTCTTGCCCCTGATCAAGAAGGGCTTTGAGGTCTACCGTAGAGTGGTAGGCCCAGAGGGGATGCGTCGCATTGGCTTGCGCTACATTAACCGCATCGAGATTGCAGGTCAGCGCGTGGAATTGGAAGACTATTTCGACTTTCGACCTTTCGTTGGGGACAAGTTACCTCAAGACTTCGGTCAATTCATTGTGGGTATCCAAGTCCCCTATGAGGATTTGAGAGATGTGCTAAGAATCCAGCTTGCAAGCGCGAGAGTTGACATTCCTGATACGGTTGCGATCATGCTCGATCTTGACTACTTTATGGCCCAGCCTGGACAGGTGGCGCTAGACAAAGTCATCGATTGGGTGAAAGTTGCCCATGATCGTGTCGAAGTGGCCTTTGAAGGCTGTATCACCGACCAACTGAGGCAGATCTTCGAGGAGGTAAAAGCATAGATGCCGTACTCTGCAAGTGTTGAAGGATCAACGAAAGGCCCGTTTCTACCTGCCGTATTTCCTCTACGCAAGGAAGCGCTCTGGGGACAGGAAATCGCGCGGGCTGAGGCCGATGTAGTAAGCGTACCAGGCTCTGTATCTCTGTCAGAACCTCTAGAGAGGGAACTAATTTGGCGAGAAAGCGGTGCGTCTATTGTCCGCTTTTGGGATCGCGAAGTCCAGATGCTTGAGGAACTGTATGTTTTCAGGAAGCGGATGGAGGTGTTACGATTCCTTGATGTGCACCCTTTCCTCGTCCCACTATTGTTAGAGGCTTACGCCAAGATCGGGAAGTATTTTGAGCCATACCACCAGGTCTTTCTTGAAGTCATCAGTGACCCAGAAGCGATCAACGATCGCCAACTGTTCGCTTTCATTGGGACACGCCTTTCGCCAGACGAGGCTCTCGATAGCCTTGAGCGCTTCGATGAGGAGTGGTGGCTGGACAGTCTGGACGAAGCGCAGGGCAAGCTGTGTATTGATGTGGAGTTTGTATGAGTTTTGACTGGACTGAGTATCTTGCTCTGGCACAGGATCTTGCAGGGCAACGAGTGACTCCCCCCACCGTGGAAGCCAAGTTGCGCTCTGCAATCAGTAGGGCTTACTACGCGGCCTTCTGCAAGGCGCGAAACCATTTGCGTGATAGAGAAGGCCATTTGATCCCCGATACTGGCAAAGCGCACGGAATCGTTTCAGACCTGTTCCAGCGTAGCCCTCATAGACCGCGAAAGAAGATAGGTGCAAATTTGAATCGCCTGCGGGAAAATCGAAGAAAAGCAGACTATGATGATTTCATTAGAAACCTCCCCAATATCACTAGCAAGGCTTTAAGACAGAGCGAGCAAATAGTCACCGAATTGGGTAAGCTCTGACCCTCCAATGTAAACATACCAAGAATCCTCCTTGCTGGCTACCTCTGTTACACACTTTAGGCTGGTGTTCCCTGCAGGACAGGAAAGTGAAATTCGCAGAAATCGCCGTCAATGCCCCCCTCCGAGGGCGGCCAAAAACAAACGAGGGGCTCGCCCCCGGCTACTCCCACCTGGCCCCTACCTTCCACTACTCTATCCCCTCTCACCTCGAAGGCCTGGTGGCTCCGGGGCAACTGGTTCGCGTCCCCTTCGGCCCTCGCATGATGCAGGGGGTCGTCCTGGCCCTAAGGGATACCTCTCCCGTGGAGGAGACCCGCGACATCGAGGAGATCGCCGCCCTTCAGCCGGTCCTCCTCCCCTTCCAGATTGAACTGGCCCGCTGGATCAGCCACGAGTACCTCTCCCCCCTGATAGATGCCCTTCTCCTCATGCTCCCCCCAGGCTTGGGCCGCCGCGCCCGCACGATGATAAGCCTGGCTCCCGATGTTGCTCCGTCCTCTGACCTGACAAGCCAGGAGAGGGCCATCCTCGACTACCTGAAGCGAGAGGGGGAGACGAGGCTCGACCTTCTCTCTCGAAGGCTCAAGATGGCGGAGGCAAGGGAGGCGGTCGAGGGGCTCATAAGTCGGGGGTTTCTCCTCAAGCGCTCCCACCTTGAGCCCCCCAGGGTGAGGCCCAAGAGGGAGAGGGTCGCCTGGCTCAAGGTGGAGGTTGATGAAGAAATCCTGGCCTCCTTGAAGCGAGCCCCCAAGCAGAGGGCTACTCTGGAATACCTGGCCCAAAACGATGGGGCCTCTGTCTCCGAGATATATAGCCAGGCGGGGGGAAGCAGTAGCGTGCTGGCGGCCCTGGAGGAGAAAGGGCTGATCGAACTCGTACAAGAGGAGGTATGGCGGGACCCCCTGGCTGACCGGGCCTTCATCTTGACCCGCCCTCCCAAACTCACCCCTCCCCAAGAGGCCGCCCATAAAGCCATCTCTGAGAGCCTCGACTCTCCCACCTCTCAGGTCTTCCTCCTCCATGGGGTGACGGGCAGCGGCAAAACCGAGATATATCTGCGGGCCCTGGAGGATCTGCTGGCCAGGAAGCAACAGGCCATCTGCCTCGTTCCCGAGATCGCCCTCACCCCCCAGACCATCCGCCGCTTCGGGGCCCGTTTCCCCGGGCGGATAGCCGTCCTCCATAGCAAACTCTCCTTGGGAGAGCGGTACGACACCTGGCGACGGGCCAGAGAGGGCCAGATCGATATCGTCATCGGCTCCCGTTCCGCCATCTTCGCCCCCTTGCCCCGTTTGGGCCTCATCGTCATCGACGAGGAGCATGAGTGGTCGTATAAACAGGAGAAGACCCCCCGCTACCACGCTCGGGATGTGGCCATAAAACTCGCCGAGTTGACCGGAGCCGCAGTGGTTCTGGGGAGCGCCACCCCCGATGTGGGCACCTACTACCGTGCGGAGAGGGGAGAGTACCATCTCCTGAGCCTCCCCCAGCGGATTATGGGCCATAGAAAAGGCTTGGAGGAGCAGAGGGCCAGATACGCCATCCCCGATACCAGATACGCGGTGCGAGAACTGGAGAAGGGGTACGATGCTCAGTATATGGACCTCCCCCCCGTCCAAGTGGTGGACCTGCGCCAGGAACTTCGGGCTGGGAATCGGGGCATCTTCAGCCGGGCCCTCCAGGCTGCTATGAAGGAAACCTTGGCCGCGGGAGAGCAGGTGATCCTATTCCTCAACCGTCGAGGAGCGGCCACTTTCGTTATGTGCCGCGATTGCGGCTATGTGATTAAGTGCCCCCGCTGCCAGGTGCCCCTGACCTATCATTCCGCGGGGGAAGACCTGGTCTGCCACCATTGCAACAAAAGAAGCCGACCCCCCACCGTCTGCCCTAACTGCCAGAGCAAGCGGATTAAATATTTCGGCATCGGCACGCAAAGGGTAGAAGAAGAAGTGGAACGTCTCTTCCACCGGGCTCGTACTATCCGCTGGGATAGGGATACCACGGGGCGAAAGGGGGCCCATGAAGCCATCTTGGAGCGGTTCATCAGCCGCCAAGCCGATGTGATGGTGGGCACCCAGATGGTGGCTAAGGGGCTCGATCTGCCCCTGGTTACCCTGGTGGGGGTGGTCACGGCGGATACCGCTCTGCACCTTCCCGATTTTCGGGCCGGGGAGCGGACCTTTCAACTTCTGACCCAGGTGGCCGGGCGCGCGGGGAGGAGCATCTTGGGCGGCAAGGTGATCGTCCAGACCTACACCCCCCACCATTACGCCATTCAAGCGGCCAGCGGGCACGACTACGAGGCTTTCTATCGCCAGGAACTCGCCTTCCGCCGGGAGCAGGGGTACCCGCCCTATAAGAGGCTGGTGAGGCTCATCCGCGTGGGGAGGAGTTATAAGCGCTGCCAGGAGGATGCGGAGAGGCTCTATCGCGTTCTCGAGAATAAGATAGCGCGGCTGGGCTTGCCTGGCGTGGACCTCATCGGCCCGGCACCGGCCTTCCACGCTCGCCTGCGAGGGAACTACCGTTGGCATATCATCGTCCGCGCCTGGGACCCCTACCCCCTCTTAGAGGATATGCCTCTCCCCCGAGGCTGGCGGGTGGACGTAGATCCGGTTAGCGTGCTGTAAGTAGTGCCCACAGGGCTTTAGTCCAAGGCTACCACGTACCAGCGTTACTAGTTCCCTCTTTGCCTCCCTGATAGATTTATGATATATTTGCCTTGAGGCTCTATTCTATCTGGCGGCGTGCCTCTAGCAAGCCAGGATAGGAGGTATTCAATGGCCAAAAGGATTTACAAAGTCATCTTCGAGCCCCAAGAGGAGGGCGGCTATACGGTAACCGTTCCCTCCCTGCCTGGCTGCATCTCCGAAGGTGATAGTTACGAGGAAGCCCTGGCTAATATCAAAGAGGCCATGGCCCTCTACCTCGGGAGCCTCGCCGCCGATGGGTTGCCTATCCCCGAGGAGAAAAACCTCATCCTGGAAATCGAATCCCCCTATGAACCGACTCCCAGCCCTTAAGCCTAAAGAGGTTGAGCGCGTTCTCCTCCGGGCGGGCTTTGTGGAGCATCGCCAAAAGGGAAGCCACAAGATCTTCAAAAAAGGAAGCCTACGAGTAGTGCTCCCTTATCATGGCAAAGATCTAAAGCGGGGAACGTTAAGGGCCATCATCGAACAAGCCCATCTGACTGTTGAGGAGTTCCTAGGGCTCTTGAGGGGATAGAAGAGCAAAGCGTAGCGCCGTCCTTTAGGGCGGCGTTTTCTGGCGGGTGGACGTGGACCCGGTCAGCGTGCTGTAAGACGACATTCCCTGCCCCCAACTCGTGGCCCCGGATTTCGCCTGTCCTGGCTGTAGTGGGCCAGGGAATCCGGGGCATCTTTCTATCTATCAATAACGCAGGGCAGGTTTCCATACCTGCCCATTTGGCCTAAACGTAGCGTCGGGCTTTAGCCCGACGAAGATCCGTCACCCTAAAGGGCGACGCTACAATCTGTTTTGCGTCGTTCGCGGGCCACCTTGACAATCTAGAACGTTTGTGCTATGATTGTCCCATTGGGATTTGGTCGTTTGCCATTTGGCCGAGGTGGTTGTTTCCCATTTTTTATTTTAACCACCCCCCCTGCGCCTAGAGCGGGGTATATGCATCCTTCGCCTGCCACTCATTTGTCCTGAGCGGAGCCGAAGGGCCTTTTGCCCTTAAGCCTGTTATAATAAGGCTATGAAGTTCCTGGTGGACTCCATGCTGGGCCGGCTGGCCAAGTGGCTCCGCATCCTAGGCTATGACACCCTCTACTTCTCCTCCCTGGACGACAGCGATCTGGTGCGCATCGCCCGCGCCGAAGGACGCATGGTCCTCACCCGCGACCGGATGATGCTCAGGCGGAGGGGGATAGACGCCCTCCTCATCGAAAGCGATGACTTCAGGGAGCAGATCCGCCAACTCCTCCACGATTTGAACCTGAACCTAGACCGCTCTTTCAGCCGCTGCCCGGTCTGTAACAGCCCCTTGGAAGAGGTGGCCAAGGAAGCGGTCCGGGAGCGGGTCCCCCCTTACGTCTTCCAGACCCAGGAGCGGTTCAGCCTCTGCCCCCAGTGCGGCAAGGTCTACTGGCGAGGTACCCATTGGCAGAGGATGAGAGAAAGGCTCAAGAGGCTAGAAGAGGAAGCGCTCTGAATAGTGGTCTGGAGGGCGGTTTGAAGTGCACCCCTCTTGTGATATACTAGATTTTGGAGATGGCTGTGGCCTTCGCACCGGGTAAGGTGATTCTTTTCGGTGAACACGCCGTGGTCTATGGCCGGCCGGCCATAGCGGTGCCCGTGATCCAGGTAGGGGCGCGGGTGACCGTGGAAAGGGGCGTGGATGGTGGCATCTTAATCCAAGCGAAAGACCTGGGCCTCAGCCATACCATGGGAGAACCGCCAGTGGATGAGGCCCTGGAGCCGGTCATCTCTCTGGTAGAGAGCACCCTAGAGTACCTGGGGGTTCGTGGTCTGCCTCCCCTGGTCATCACCATCACCTCCACTGTTCCCATAGCCCGCGGCCTGGGGAGCGGGGCGGCGGTCTCTACCGCCTTGGTTCGAGGGTTAAGCGAGCATTTCGGGCGAGAATCGGGCCCTGAGGAGGTCTCCGCTCTCGTCTATGAGGCGGAGAAGTTCCATCATGGCACCCCCAGCGGCATCGATAATACGGTGATCTCCTATGGGCAGCCCATCTACTTTGTAAGGGGCGAGCCCCCCCAGATCTTCAAGGTGGGGAAACCTTTTCTCTTGGCCATCGGCGATTCGGGTGTAAAAAGCCCTACCAAGGTGGTGGTAGAGGAGGTGCGCCGCCGATGGGAGGGTGAGCCTTCCAGATATGAACCCCTTTTCGACCAGATAGGCCGGGTCGTGGAGAGAGCGAAGGAAGAGATGGAAGAGGGTAACCTGGAAGGTTTAGGGTCACTGATGGACGAAAACCAGGCTCTTCTTCGGAACCTAGGGGTTTCCTCTCCCCAACTGGATGGTTTGGTGAAAGTAGCGAGGGAAGCCGGTGCTTTGGGGGCCAAACTTTCGGGAGCAGGACAGGGCGGAAGCATCATCGCCTTGATCGGGGAGAGAAGCCGAGAGGCGGTAATGGCCGCCTTGGAGCGAGAGGGTGCCCAGAGGGTGATCACGACCGAGGTCTCATCATGATCCAGAAGGTGGACCTAACCGCCGTGGCCAAGAAACTGACGGAGCCGTATATGCTGGTGGAGTTAGCCCACGTGGAGGAGTTCGCGGCCCGGCTTTTCATCTGTCAAGGGGCTATAGCCTGGCACAAGCATATCGACGAGGACGAACTCTTCTTCGTCTACGAGGGAGAGATCTCGTTGGAGAGCGAATGGGGCAGTCATACTCTTCGGACTGGGGAGTTGGCCGTAGTGCCCAAGGGGGTGACCCATCGCTCGACCTCTTCTATTCAGTCCGTGGTCCTCCTTTTCGAGCGGAGGCTCTTCTCTGATCGGCAGGATGGCAAAAGGAGGCTCTTCGTCCTCCGAGGTCAGGGTACGCTGAAAAAAGCGAGCGTTAAGGCAGCGGTGGAAGGATTGGCTCCCTTTTCACCCCTGGATCTGGCTTCAGTAGATGGTTTCGTAGCCCAGGCAGTGGTATACCAAGGGAGATCGAATTGGCAACGGAACCCCCAAACCCTCCTTCTCTTCCTTCAGGAGGGAGAGGTGGAGTTTGAGACCGACGAGGGGCGGACGAAGATCAAGTGTGGAGAGATAGCCAGGGTGCCCAAGGGCTTGGCTCATAGATTGCTGGCTGAGGAATGTGCTGTGGCTCTACTTCTTTTGCGCAAGTTGGGGGTTTTCGAGGGAGGGTGATGAAAGGAACCGCGGTAGCCAGGGCGAACATCGCTTTCATCAAATATTGGGGAAACTCAAACGACGATTTGCGGCTGCCGATGAATGGCAGCATATCCATGACCCTTGATAGGCTGCGCACGGTGACCACCGTGGAATTCTCTCCGGCTCTGGCGGAAGACGAGATCGAGGTTGACGGGGAGGAGCCATCTCCGGATGCCAAGGCCCGGATCGTGGCCCATCTCGATCGCCTGCGTACCTTAGCGGGGAAGCCTCTCAAAGCCCGGGTGGCCTCAGTTAATGATTTTCCCACTGGGGTGGGGCTCGCCTCTTCAGCCTCCGGTTTCGCCGCCCTCACTTTAGCCGCTGCTGCGGCTTTGGAGATGAGGTTAGAGGATAGGGAACTTTCTACCTTGGCGCGCTTGGGCTCGGGTTCAGCAACTCGCTCTATATGGGGAGGGTATGTGGAGTGGGTGGCGGGGACCGAACATGAGGATTCCTTCGCTTTACAGATTGCCTCTCCAGAGCATTGGGAGATCTGCGATTGCATCGCCCTGGTCTCCGCGGAGACCAAAGAGGTAGCCTCTTCCGAGGGCCATAAATTGGCCAAGAGTAGCCCCCTATATTCGGCTAGGCTCTCCCAGGTGGAGGAAGACCTAGACCGGGTGAGGGAAGCCATTCTAACTCGCGATTTCGAGAGCCTGGGTTCTGTGGCCGAGAGGGAGACCCTCTCCTTGCACGCCATCATGATGACCTCGCAGCCTAGCCTTCTCTACTGGACACCGGCCACGGTGAGGGTCATGAAAGAGGTTCGCAATTGGAGGGAGGAGGGACGTGCTGTCTACTTCACCATCGACGCGGGCCCCAACGTCCATCTCTTGACTTTGCCCTCTTGTGTGGAAGAGATAGAAAGGGCGCTGGGGGAGGTGGAAGGGGTAAGGCAGGTCATAGTATGTCGGCCCGGCCAGGGGGTTGGGCTCATCGAGGAGGAGCACCTCTTCTAGAGGAGGCATCTTGGGGGAACTCATCTTTATGAAACTGGGCGGTTCTCTCATCACAGAGAAATCGGTGCGAGAGACACCGCGCAGGGAGGTGATCGAGCGGGCGGCCCGAGAGGTCAAGGAGGCGCTTGAGGAAGGGACCTTTCGACTCCTTCTGGGGCATGGCAGCGGTTCTTTCGGCCACTATCCCGCCCGGAAGTACGGTGTCCATGAAGGGTTGAAAGAGGAGTGGTGGGGGTTCGCCGAGACAGGGGCGGTTGCTGCGCGTCTCAATCGGCTGGTGACCGATATCTTCTTAGAGACGAGGGTGCCTGTCCTTTCCATCCAGCCTTCCGGGTCCGCTCGGTGTCGAGATGGGGAGTTGATCCACTTGGAGATTGAACCTATCAGAGAGGCTCTCGATCATGGGCTGGTTCCCTTGGTCTATGGTGATGTGGCCTTCGACGAGGAGCGAGGAAGCGCCATCATATCGACGGAGGAGATATTCGCCTACCTCTCATCGCATCTTGTGCCCCAGCGGATAATCCTGACTGGAGAGGTGGAGGGGGTCTATGCCGGCGACCCAGAGGTGGACCCCGAGGCTCGCTTACTGGAGTGGATCTCCCCTGCCGATCTGTCCCAACTGGAGGGCGTGTTGGCCGGTTCGCCTACGGTCGATGTGACGGGAGGTATGTTAGCCAAAGTGCGTATTATGTGTCGCATTGTGGAGAGGCAACCCTCTCTAGAAGTGCACTTCATCTCTGGGGAGAAGGAAGGCTTCATCAAGCGGGTGCTTCTTCATCCCAGGGTGCATGTAGGAACCGTTCTTCGGGCGTAAGGAAGGACGGGGTAGTTGTCAATCTCCCTGGGGCATCTTTGGTCCTTTAGAAGTACTGGCCACGGTTTGAAGAGTAGTTAATGATCACCATCGATGGCTCTTACGGGGAGGGGGGAGGGCAGATACTCCGTACCTCCCTCACTTTGGCTGCGGTCACCGGCAAGCCGTTAAAGATGGTAAATATCCGGGCGGGGAGGAAGAACCCCGGGCTGGGAGCCCAGCATTTAACTGCTATCCTAGCCGCTGCTGCCGTATGCGACGCTCACTTAGAGGGTGCACATCTGGGATCTCAGACTCTTACCTTTGTACCTCGATCGCCACCCCAGGCGGGCTCTTACTCTTGGGATGTGGCTGCTGCTAGAAAGGGTGGGAGTGCGGGATCTACTAGCCTTATCCTGCAGACTGTTCTTTTTCCTCTGGCCTTGGCGGAAGGGCGGTCGAAGGTCACTGTCAAGGGTGGCACCCACGTGCCTTGGAGCCCACCCTATCACTTTCTGGAAAAAGTTTATCTCCCTACCTTGGCTCATCTAGGGGTAGAGGCCAGAGCAGATATCGAAAGGTGGGGTTGGTACCCCATCGGACGAGGAAGCGTGAAAGCTCAAGTCAAAGAAGTCACTTCTAGACCTCTTCTTGAGCCTATCGATCTGGATGAGCGGGGGGAGTTTTTGTGCCTCTCCGGGCTCTCCGCTCTCTCTAACCTGCCTGAACATATCGCTCAGCGGCAGAGGGACCGAGCGCTGGAGATATTGCGAAGGGAGGGCTTCGAGCCGGATATAAGAATAGAAGAGGGTAAATCTTTGGGCCGAGGTACAATGTTTTTCCTCTGGGCGGAGTTCGAAAACGGAGTGGCCGGTTTCACCGCTCTGGGGGCGCCGGGGAAGCCAGCGGAGGAGGTAGCCGAGGAGGCTTGTCAGGCTTTTTTGGAATATTACCACAGCGGGGCTGCCTTAGACAAGCATCTGGCAGATCAACTCATCCTCCCCTTGGCTTTAGCCGATGGTCACTCCGCCTTTACCACTTGCCAGATCACTCAACACCTTATCAGCAATATCTGGGTGGTAGAGCGGTTCATCGATATAGATTATCAAGTTGAGGGGCAGGAGGGGGAGAAAGGGAGGGTCTCTTGTGGGAGGTAGATAATGTTTGAGATGGTCTTCCTGGGAACCTCGGCTTCGGCCCCCTCTTTGACAAGGAGCCTGGCCTCTACCATGGTGCTTTATGGTCGATACCGCTTCCTCATCGATTGCGGCGAGGGGACCCAACGACAACTTCTTAAGAGCGGCCTAGGCTTCAAGAGGCTCAATCACATCCTCCTCACCCACGGTCATCTGGATCATATCCTGGGTTTGGGCGGCTTAGTTTCCACTTTCAGCCGGTGGGAGGCGATCGACAGGCTGCAGATCTATGGAGGGGCGTGGGCCTTAGAACGAGTTCGGGATCTGATCCTGGGAGTGGTTCTGAGGGGAGCCCGGCCCAATCTTCAAATCGAGTTCATAGAGATCTCCCCCGGAGTGATCTTGGAGGATGAAGATTTCTCCCTCTTGGCTTTCCCTGTCACCCATAGGGGACCAGGCTGCTTTGGCTATACCTTTGAGGAGAAGAGTCGGCGTCCTTTCCTAACCGCCGTGGCGGAGCGGTTGGGGGTGTCTCCTGGACCTGAGCGAAGGCGGTTAGTGAAGGGTGAGCCGATAACTTTGGCCGATGGGAGGGTGGTGACCCCTGACGAGGTATTAGGTGCTCCGATCTCTGGCGCCAGGCTGGTCTATGTAGGTGATGCTAGCCGTGTGGACGATCTGGTCGATGAGGCGAGGGAAGCCGATGCTCTAGTGATCGAGGCTACCTATCTTCAGGCTGAGGCTCATCTGGCAAAGAAGTATAGCCACCTCACGGCTGCTCAAGCCGCTACCTTGGCCTGGGAGGCAGGGGTGAAGGTGCTTTACCTTACCCACATATCGAGGCGGTACTCAGAGGAGGAGGTTTTGGCGGAGGCGCAGCCCATCTTCCCTCACACTGTGGTGGTAGGGGATCTAGATAGGGTGCAGGTGGTTAAAAGGAGATCATGAACTATCTAGGGCTCGACCTCACCAGTTCGTCCTTCAAAGCCACAGCGGGCGCAGTGGTGAATGAGAATTTGCATCTAGTCGCTTGGGGCTTCATGGGCCCCGATGAGCAGATTCTATCATTTGTGGGAGAGATCACCCCCAAGTCGTGGCCATCGATGCTCCTTTGAGTCTGCCCTTAGGGCTCTGTTGTCTTGAGGAGGACTGTCCCTGCAAACCTTTGAGAGAGGGGAAGGGGCGCGAGTGCGAACGGCAACTGTCCAGACTGGGCATCAGCTCCTATTACACCACTAAAATATCAATTATTAAGGAGATGGTGTATAGGGGACTGAAGATTGCCAAGGAACTGTCGGAAAGGGAGTGGCCAGTCATAGAGATTTACCCCTATGGCAGCAAGATTCGTCTTTTCGGCAGGTTGCCTCCTAAGACTACCCGCCAGGGGAGAAGGATGCTTCAGGGGCATCTGCAGAGATTTGGGATTCAGATCCCTTTTGGAGGAGAGAGGCTCCTCTTCCATGATATCCTCGACGCTCTGGTGGCTGCCTATACTGGCTATCTCTATGTAAGGGGGGAGACAGAGGCTCTAGGTGACCCCCAGGAGGGACTCCTACATCTGCCAGCCTGAGTCTTGCTCCCCAGGTGTGTAGGTGCTATAATTATTGCTTGGCCCTGAGAGGGGTCATATTATGAGGAGTGAGCGTATGGGTTTAAGTCGGGCAGAGGTGGAGCATATCGCCGAGTTGGTGAAACTAGCCCTCACAGAAGGGGAGAAAGAGGTTTTCGCTCTGCAACTATCGAGCATCTTGGAACATTTCCAGGCTCTCCAAGCCCTCGACACAACGGGTATTCCGCCTACCGCCCAGGTGATCACTCTCAAGAACGTCATGCGGGCCGATGAGGTCACTCCTTGTCTCTCGCCAGAGGAGGCTCTGGCCAACGCTCCTCAGGCCGAGCAAGGGTATTTCAAGGTGTCAACGGTACTGTAAACGCCGTGAGGGCGCAGAACGGTAATCCGTGGAAATGTTAGCCCTCTAAAGAAGTTATATAGGAGGCTCATTGAGCGCGCTGCATGATTTGACCGCACATGAGGCCCATGAGTTGCTCTGGCGGGGAGAGATCACCTCGCTGGAGTTGACCCAGGCGGTCTTGGATCGTGTCGTCGAGATAGACAACGAGATCAAGGCCTATCTTACCCTCATCCCTGAGGCGGCTTTGGCACGGGCACGAGAGGTGGATACGCTTCTTGCTGCTAAGAGAAGGGATGGCGAGGAACCCTCTCCCCTTTTGGGAGTGCCGATGGCGGTCAAGGACGTGATCTGCACCGAAGGGATAGAGACCACCTGTGGCTCGAAGATCTTGGAGGGGTTCATCCCTCCCTATAGCGCCATGGTGGTGGAGCGTCTAACGGAGGCTGGGGCTATAATCTTGGGGAAGACGAACACCGACGAGTTCGCTATGGGCTCCTCTACTGAGAACTCTGGGTTCTTCACCACCCATAACCCTTGGGACACTAGCCGGGTACCCGGAGGCTCCAGCGGTGGCTCTGCGGCGGCCGTAACCTCTGGGGAGGCGATCTTCGCTCTGGGCACCGATACGGGGGGAAGCGTTCGCCAGCCAGCCTCCCTCTGCGGGGTAGTGGGGTTGAAGCCTACCTATGGATGGGTTTCCCGTTATGGTCTCATAGCCTTCGCCTCCTCCTTGGATCAGATAGGCCCTCTGACCCGGGATGTAACCGATTGCGCTTTGGTGCTGAGGGTGATCGCTGGTTACGATCCAAGGGATTCTACCTCCCTAGACCTTCCCGTTCCGAACTACAGGGAAGCCCTGCTGCCCGATATCAAGGGGTTGCGGGCAGGCGTTCCGGAGGAATACTTCGTTGAAGGGGTGGAGCCCCAGGTGGCAGAGGTGGTGCGTGCAGCCATCGATCTTCTAGCCGATCTGGGAGCCGAGATGGTAGAGGTCTCTCTTCCCCACACGGAGTACGCTTTGCCCACTTACTATCTTATCGCCCCCGCTGAGGCCTCGGCCAATCTAGCCCGCTACGATGGGGTGAAGTATGGTCTCTCTTGCTCCGGGGCGAACGATATTTGGGAGGACTACCGACGGACGAGGGAGGCCGGTTTTGGCCCAGAGGTGAAGCGGCGGATAATGCTAGGGGCTTACGCCCTCTCTGCTGGCTACTACGATGCCTACTACCTCAAGGCCCAGAAGGTTCGCACCCTTATCAAGGAGGATTTCGACCAAGCTTTTTTGAAGTGCGACGTTTTAGTGGGGCCCACCTCTCCTGCGGTGGCCTTCAAGATCGGGGAGCGGGTGGAGGATCCCTTGCAGATGTACCTCTCCGATATCTTTACCCTCTCCCAGCCGTTGGCGGGTATCCCTGGCATATCCATTCCTTGCGGCTTCGCCGAGGGCTTGCCCGTAGGCTTGCAGATCATCGGCCCGGCGCTTGGTGAGGAAACGATTCTGCGGGTGGCTTACGCTTACGAACAGGCCACGGAGTGGCATAAGATGCGCCCACAGTTGTAGGGGGAGAGATGAAAGTAGTGCTGCCCATGGCTGGTCTGGGAACGCGCCTCAGGCCTCATACCTACAGCAAGGCTAAGCCGTTGATCCCTGTGGCCGGCAAGCCGGTCTTGGCTCACCTCTTGGACAGACTCCAGGGACTCGATGTAGAAGAGTACATCTTCATCGTGGGCTACCTGGCCGAGCAGATCGAGGAGTATGTAGAGGCCAACTATGACCTCCCCGCCCGTTATGTCTTGCAGGCCGAGCCTTTGGGCCAAGCCCACGCCCTCCATCTGACCAGGGAGTATATCGATAGTCCTTTCTTGATGGTCTTCGTAGACACCATCTTCGAAGCGGATCTAACCCGTATCGATGAGTTTACCTCTGACGCGTTGGTCTTTGTTAAAGAGGTGGATGACCCCCGGCGTTTCGGCATCGTCCTCTTGGAAGGTGGCAGGATCATAAGATTCATCGAGAAACCAGAGGAACCGGTCTCTAACCTGGCCTTGGTGGGGATGTATTACGTGGTGAACTGGTCATTGCTTATGGAATGCGTCGATACCCTTCTTAAGGAAGGCATCCAAACTAAAGGCGAATATTACATCGCCGATGCTTTCCAGTTGATGGTGGATCGGGGGGCCAAATTGGGGGCTGTGACCGTGGACGTGTGGCAGGATTGTGGGAAGCCAGAGACCCTTCTGGCCACTAATCGCTATCTTTTGGAGAAGGGCGGGACACAGGAGGTAGAGGCGGAGAACTCCGTTATCATCCCGCCGGTCTCCGTCGCAGAGAGCGTTACCATTCGGGGTTCCATCGTGGGGCCGTATGTTTCGGCGGCCGAAGGGGGTGTGATCATCGATTCCATAGTCAAAGATTCGATCATCGACGAGGGGGCACATATAGAGGGCGCTATGCTTGAGGGTTCCCTCATCGGCGCTAATGCTCAGGTGAAAGGGAGGTTTAAGTGCCTCGACGTAGCCGCTTCGTCCAGAGTGGATCTTGGATAAACGTTCCCTATGAAAGGGTTAGCCCAAGTCACCTGTTATGCGGGGAGCAAGTATCCAGAGCGGCCGATCTCCTTTGTCTGGCGAGATGAAGAGCACATAATAGAGGTCATAGAGGGAGAGTGGATGACGCCTGAAGGCTCCCATTTCCGGGTGCGGACCTCGGCGGGAGAGCGCTTTCATCTAGTTTATTCTCGGGAGACAGATGAGTGGTATCTGAGACTGAAGTGAGAGAGTTTATCGCTCAGAGGGCGCGGATGGTCCCTCCCTCGGGTATCAGGAAGTTCTTCGACATCATCGCCACCATGGAAGATGTCATATCTTTGGGGGTGGGGGAGCCAGACTTTGTCACCCCGGATCAGATTCGCCGAGCGGGGATCCGCTCCCTGGAACGGGGGGAGACCCACTACAGTTCCAACTCCGGGATGTTGGAGTTAAGGAAGGAGTTGGCCAAACACTTGGCTAAGCGATACGAGGTAGAATACGACCCAGGGACGGAGATCCTGATCACCGTAGGGGTCTCCGAAGCCCTGCATATGTCCCTTTTGGCTTTGGTCGATCCCAGCAATGAGGTGGTCGTTCCGGAGCCCTGCTTCGTCTCCTACAAGCCGGGGATCATTTTCGCTGGGGGTGTCCCGGTAGTGTTGGAGACCAGATGCGAGGACGGCTTCCAAATAGAGCCACAAGAGATCGAGGCCGCTATCACTCCCTGTACCAAGGGGCTGCTCATAGGCTACCCCAATAACCCTACCGGGGCGGTCATGCCTAAGGACCTCCTTATCGAGATCGCCAAGATAGCCGAAGAGCACGGGTTGGTCGTCTTCTCCGACGAGATCTATGATCGGCTAGTTTACGGCATTGACCATACCTGTTTCGCTTCCCTGCCTGGGATGAGGGACCGGACGGTGCTCTTGGGAGGATTCTCCAAAGCCTACGCTATGACCGGATGGCGGATCGGATACGTGGCTGGGAACGATGAGGTTATCGGTTCTATAAGGAAACTCCACCAATACGCTATCATGTGTGCCCCTACAATGGCCCAAGTGGCGGCCATCGAAGCCCTCAGAAATGGCGAGGAGGCAGTGCAAGCGATGGTCCAAGAGTACGATAAGAGGCGCCGAGTGATAGTGAAAGGGCTCAACGACCTCGGCCTCTCCTGCTTCGAACCCCGGGGGGCTTTCTACGCTTTTCCTTCCATCGCTCGGACGGGCTTGAGTTCTGATGAGTTCTCGGAGAGGTTGCTCTTCGAGGAGAAGGTGGCCGTGGTCCCGGGCAGCGCCTTCGGGGAGTGCGGGGAGGGGTTCGTCCGCTGCTCTTATGCCACCTCCCTCCCCGATATCGAGGAGGCGCTTAGGCGGATAGGGAGGTTTCTCGAGAAGTCTTAGGATGGGATACGAACCAGTTATCGGCATCGAAGTCCACGCCCAACTCTTGACCAAATCGAAGATGTTCTGTGGTTGCAGCACCGATTATATGGGGGCTCCCCCTAATACCCATGTCTGCCCCGTCTGCTTGGGGATGCCGGGGGTACTCCCAGTCATTAACCGGAAGGCTGTGGAGTATACTATCATGACCGGCCTGACCCTCAATTGCCAAGTCCCCGAGGCTACCAAGTGGGATCGAAAGAACTACCACTACCCCGATCTCCCCAAAGGCTACCAGATATCTCAATACGATCTCCCCCTCACCCGCGATGGCTGGTTGGAGATAGATCTCAACGGGGTGCGGAAACGGATCGGCATCCGGCGAGTCCACTTGGAAGAGGACACGGCCAAGTTGTTCCATGAGGAGGGGTATGCCTTGGTGGACTTCAACCGCTCTGGGGTGCCCCTCTTAGAGATCGTCAGCGAGCCCGACCTCCGCTCCGTAGAGGAGGTTCGCCAGTACGTGACCAAGTTGCGCATTATACTGAGGTATCTGGGTGTCAGTTCCGGAGATATGGAGAAAGGAGCGATGCGGTTCGAGGCCAACATCTCCTTGCGACCGCGAGGCGGTGAGGAGTACGGTACACGGGTGGAGATCAAGAACCTGAACAGTTTCCGCGCCGTCCTTAACTCCTTGAAATACGAGGTAGGGCGACAGAAGGAAATCCTCCAATCGGGGGGGAAGATCGAGCAGGAGACGATGGGTTGGGATGAGGTTCGGGGGGGCACCGTGCCCCAAAGGAGTAAAGAGTACGCCCATGACTATCGTTACTTCCCAGAGCCGGACTTACCCCCCTTGGAGTTGAAGAGAGAATGGGTGGAGAGCATAAAGGCTCAGATCCCCGAGTTGCCAGATGCCAAACGGGAGAGGTTCATAGCCCAGTATGGTCTATCTGACTATGATGCCAGGGTGCTGGTGGCCGATAGAGAGGTGGCAGAACTCTTTGAGGAGTATGTTAAGGCCTACCCCAAAGGAAGATTGGTAGTGAATTGGATGAGCCGAGAACTCTTCCCCTTGTTAAATGAGGGTAGAGTTACCTTAGAAGAGTTCAGGTCCAAGTGGCCACCTGATTACGTCCACGAGCTGCTCGATTCCTATGACCGTGGTTGGATCACCCGAAGTAGTGCTACCCAGGTTACGACCATGATAACCATCGAAGGGGATGATCGCTCGCCCCGTCGCATTATTGAGGAGGAAAGGCTGGCTCAGATCAGCGACGAGGAACGACTGGAGGCCATAATCGAGAGGGTGATTGAGGAGAACCCCAAGCCTGTAGCCGACTACCTGGGAGGCAAGGAGGGAGCCCTGCGTTATCTAGTGGGCCAAGTGATGAAAGCTACCAGGGGAAAGGCGAACCCAGGCTTAGCCAATAGGCTCTTAAAGGAAAGGCTCAAGAAGAAGAAAAGATAGAAAGGATGGCTCATTATAAGGAGGGAACGAGATTCGAAGAGTTCAGTTTCGAAGAAGAAATATATCAACCCAAAGGAGGGAGTAGATGCCCGAGGAATTAACCCCCTTTGAGATCGCTCAAAGGCAATTGGATGAAGCAGCGGAGATCCTCCAGCTGGAACCCGGTATCCATGCCTTTCTGCGGGAGCCGATGCGCGAACTCCATGTCACCTTCCCGGTGAGGATGGACGACGGCTCCGTAAAGGTCTTCAGAGGCTTCCGGGTCCAGTACAACGACGCCCGCGGCCCAGCCAAGGGTGGCATCCGGTATCACCCCCAGGAGACCATAGATACGGTGCGAGCCTTGGCTGCCTGGATGACCTGGAAATGTGCCCTTGTGGACATCCCTTTGGGAGGAGGTAAGGGCGGGGTGATCTGCAACCCCAAGGAGATGTCCCAGGGGGAGTTGGAGAGGTTGAGCCGAGCCTACATCAGACAGGTAGGGATCATCCTCGGTCCAAAGAGGGATGTGCCCGCTCCCGATGTCTATACTAACCCCCAGATCATGGCCTGGATGATGGACGAGTATAGCGTGTTGCAGGGAGATTACGAGCCTGGCGTCATCACCGGCAAGCCGATCCCCTTGGGCGGTTCCGCGGGGAGAGGTGATGCTACAGCCCGGGGGGGCATGTACTGTGTGCGGGAGGCGGGCAGAGCCCTAGGCATCGACCTTAAGGGTGCCACCACCGCCATCCAGGGCTATGGCAACGCCGGCTACTTCGCTCATCTCTTGGGCCAGGAACTCTTGGGCCTCAAGGTGATAGCCGTCAGCGACTCTAAAGGCGGCATCCTGAGCCCTGAGGGGCTCGATCCCAAGGCCGTTCAAGCCCACAAGGATAAGAGCCGTTCCGTCGTCAACTTCCCCGGCTCTAAGAACATCACTAACGAGGGACTCCTGGAACTGGATGTCACCGTCCTCATACCGGCCGCACTGGAGAACCAGATAACGGCAGAGAACGCCGGAAGGGTGAAGGCTAAGATCAGTGCGGAACTAGCCAACGGCCCCACAACCCCCGAGGCGGATGAGATACTCTACCGGAATGGGGTTTACGTCATCCCCGACTTCCTCTGCAACGCCGGGGGCGTGACGGTCTCTTACTTTGAGGGGGTCCAGAACGCCTATAACTACTACTGGGATCTCGGAGAGGTCCACGAGAAACTGGACAAGAAGATGACCGTTGCTTTTCACGCCGTCCACGAGATGGCCCAGAAGAAGAAGATCCATAACCGCTTGGCGGCCTATCTGGTGGCTGTAGAGAGGGTGGCGGAGGCGATTAAGTTGCGGGGCTGGGTCTAGGGCAAGTAGTTTTGTGGGGGAGGGGGAGAACCTCTCCCCCAGCGTCTTTAGGGAGATGGAGCGTTTGAGGGTTGAGTTGACAGGCATGGCCCATGGTGGCGAGGCCTTGGGTCGTCATGAAGGAAAAGTGATCTTTGTCCCCTATGCCTTGCTGGGGGAAGAGGTACTTGTCGAGATAGTCCAAGATAAAGGCCGGTATGCTCGAGCCCGACTCTTGGAGGTGGTGCGTCCTTCCCCGGATAGGGTGGAGCCTCGGTGCCCCCATTTCGGAACCTGTGGGGGTTGCCAATGGCAACATGTATCTTATGAAGCCCAATTGCGCTTTAAGGAACAGATACTGCACGATCAACTGGAACGGATCGGCGAGATCTCGAAACCTACCCTCAAACCCTCTCTGGGGGCTCGCGATCCTTGGTTCTACCGAAATCACGCTCAGTTTCATCTGAATGAGGAGGGGCGTCTGGGCTTTCTCACCTTTCGGGGTTGGGAAGTGGTTCCCATCAAGGTCTGCTACATTATGCACCCTCTTATAGATGAGGTTTTTCGTGCTCTCGATTTGGCCTTCCCCCAATTGAAGAGGGTCTCCATCAAGGTGGGCACGAGGACAGGGCAGAAACTTTTGATCTTGGAGATGGAGGAGGATGTGATCCCCGCCTTGGAAGTGGACGAGCCCCTCTCTTGCGTGGAATTCCTAAGCGACGGGACGCTCCTCACCCTGGTGGGGGATAGTCACATTGTGGAGGAGGCGAGGGGGAGGTACTTCCGTATCTCGGCTGCCAGTTTCTTCCAAGTGAATACAAAGCAGTTGGAGCGACTGATAGAGGTGGTGTGGGGGTATCTAGCCCCGGAGGGTCACGAGGTTCTCCTTGACGCCTATTGTGGGGTAGGAACCTTTGGTCTATCCCTGGCGGGGGAGGTAGGGCAGGTAATAGGTGTCGAGGAGAGCGATGGCACCCTTGCCGATGCCCGGTTCAACGCCCAAGAGGGGGAAAACGTAGAGTTCATAGGAGGGCGGGTGGAAGATATCCTGTCTGACTTGGTGAAGGTCGATGTGGCCATCCTTGATCCTCCCCGCCCAGGCTGTGGAAGGGAGGTTATCAATCACCTCGCGAGGCTTGCTCCCGCCAAGATCATCTACGTCTCCTGCGACCCGGCCACCCTGGCCCGGGATATCAAGCGTCTAAGGGAGGGTGGCTATCATCTAGTTGAAGCCCAACCCGTGGATATGTTCCCTCAGACCTATCATATAGAAGCCGTAGCCCTTCTGGAACGGTCGACCTCTTGACATCCACGCCGCGGGAAATTATATTCTTGGTTGCCTACCTTGCATGGACATCTGTTGGAGGTTAAGTGGCTGTAAGGCGGATCTTGCAGGCCGATGAGATGGTAGTTTGCCAGAAGGCTAAGAAGGTAAGAGATTTCGGTCCTTCCCTTAAGGCTCTGGTGGACGCTATGGTGGAGACGATGCGCGCCGCTCCAGGGATCGGGCTGGCGGCTCCCCAAATCGGCGTTCCCCTGCGGGTTATCGTGGTCGAGTTGCCCGAGGTGGAGGGAGAAGAAGACCCGCAGCGAGGGAAACTCTTCGTCATCTGTAACCCCGAAGTGATGAAATCCTGGGGGGAGGAAGGGGGAGACGAGGGGTGTTTATCCCTGCCAGGCTACGTGGGGGAGGTGAAGCGAGCGAGCAGGGTGACGGTGAAAGGTCAAGATCTCAAGGGCAAAAAGATCAGGGTTAAGGCCCAAGGCCTTTTGGCGCGGGCCTTGCAGCATGAGATGGATCATCTTAATGGGATGCTTTTCACCGCTCGATTGGAAAGTATAGATAAACTCCGCCGGCTGGAAAAGGCTGAAGAAGAGGCGGAATTGGCTATCTAGTCCCAACTTCTCAGAAGGGGTGTTTATTCAGAGACCTTCTCGGTCTCCGGTTTCTCCTCTAGCGGTATCTCTTCGAGAAGGAGAGGGGGTTGCGCCAAGACTTCCTCCGTCTGGAGGAATTTCCGGTATAGGTATCCTCCCAGGATGCGCGCGCTGCCCAGCACTGGGGCCGCTAAGAAGATGCCCAGGATCCCTCCTACCATCGCTCCCCCGATAGCCCCCACGATGACCACCATAGGGTGGAGGTTGACACTCCTTCCGATGATGCGGGGTACGAAGAAGTTATTCTCCACCTGTTGAATGGCCACGTAGAGGCCAGCCACCAAAAGAGTGAACCAGCCATTGCTCAGAGCCAGATGCTCTGAGCCTAGGAAGAAGGCTAGGGTCACAGCCGGCAGAGCAGCCAAGGCGGGCCCCAAGTTGGGGATTATCTCCAAGATACCGGCTAGTATCCCTAGGAGCAAGGCGTTCTTCACCCCCACGATCCACACGGCAACCGCGGTGATGCCCCCCACTGCCGAGGAGAGGATGATTTGACCCCGGAGGAAGGAATCCCATATCTCGCCTATCTCCTCCATCAGTTGGCTCAACTCTTCCTGGTATTCAGGAGGGGCCAGCCCTCCGAGGTAGGAGGTGATCTGGCCTGCGTCTTTGAGAAGGTAGAAAGAGATGATGAGGATAAAGATAAGCCAAAGGGCACTGGAGGCCGCTCCCCGCAAAATAGTCACCGATTGGGAAGCCAGGGAACCCACGAGGGTAGCCAACTCGCCTTGGATATCTACGAAGACGCGGTAGAGATCAATGGAAAAACCGAGGAACTCCACCGTCCGATACCTAGCTATGAGTTGACGAAGGCTCTCGAGGATGGCTGTGAAGTCCACGTCGATGGAGATGAGTTGTTGTACTAAAGGGGGAACCAGTATGGAAGGAATAGCCACAAGGGCGAATATGAGGAGGAGGTAGATTATGATGGTGGCTCCAGTGCGGGAAAGTTTGGCTTTTCTTAGGAGCCCCACCAAGGGGTTGAGGATATAGGCTAAAAGCATCGCCAGGACCAGAGGCGCCAACACTGAGCGGACTCGGTAAAGAACCAAGCCCCCAAATATTATAGCGCCGGCGGCTATCAACCGCTTGGCTTGAGGGCTCCATGGCTTAGACAAAGAGGCCTCCTCTCTCCCATTCTATAACACTCTTGCGCTGGTAGCAAGGCAGATACGGTTTAAAGAGCTAGTGATCGCTGTCTTCGGAGGAAGAGTTTAGTGACCTCGGCGACGACGGAGGGCAAGAGAAGCAGGGGAATCATCACCGCCCACTCTTTCCAGCCCAAAAAGGCAGTATCGAATATTGGATCCAAGAAAGGGAGATAGATTATCGTTAGAAGGATGACCACAGAGGCTAGAACCGCCCATTGCATATATCGGTTGGAGAGGGGGCCGATGGACCAGACAGAGTACCGCTCCGAGCGGGAGGTGTAGGCTCGCAGGAGTTCTGAGGTGGATAGCGTGGCGAAAGCCATGGTCTGGGCTGCTGAGAGGTTATTAGGGAACCAGTCGAGCCCCACCCTGAAGGCGATAAGGGTGACGGTGGTAATGGCGATCCCCTGGATGATGATCCCCCAGCCCATCTCTCGGTTGATGACCGGCTCATCGACAGGGCGAGGCGGCTGTTCCATAATATCTGGCTCTCCCTTCTCCAAGCCTAGGGCCAGGGCCGGAGCCCCATCGGTGATCAGGTTAAGCACCAGAAGTTGAATGGCCGTTAACGGTAGAGGCCAGCCCACCATCATAGCCAGGAAGATGACCAGGATCTCGGCTATATTGCAGGAAAGGAGGTAGAAGACGAACTTGCGGATATTGGAGTAGATGATCCGCCCCTCTTCCACGGCGGAGACGATGCTGGCATAATTGTCGTCGGTGAGTACCATGTCCGCCGTCTCTTTGGAGACGTCGGTGCCGGTAACCCCCATAGCCACACCGATATCGGCCCGCTTCAGGGCGGGGGCGTCGTTTGCCCCATCGCCGGTCATGGCTACCACCTGGCTTTTCCCCTTCAATGCCTCCACGATCCGCACCTTATGCTGGGGGGAGACCCGCGCGTAGACGTCGAACTCCTCGACACGGCCCGCGAACTCCATCTCATCCATGCGATCCAGCTCGGCCCCGGTGAGAAGGTTTCCCTCTTTGGGGGATAGTTCTAAATCCTTGGCGATAGCCATCGCCGTGTCGGGATAGTCGCCGGTGATCATCACCGTGCGGATCCCCGCCCCTCGGGCCAGGGCGATAGCCTCTCGCACTTCGAGCCGAGGAGGATCGATCATCCCCAAGAGGCCTACGAAGACGAGATCTTGTTCCACCTGATCCGCCTGGGGCTCTTTCGGCAGTTCCTTCAAACGTCGATAGGCTACCCCCAGCAGGCGGAGGGCTTGGCTAGCCAGAGAGGCGTTCACCTGAACTATCTTATTACGCCTTTCTGGGTTTAGCGGCTCCTCCCGACCTCGCACATAGACTCGGTCGCACAGTTGGAGCACCACATCTGGTCCCCCCTTAATGTAGGCCACATAACCTTTGGTGATTGGATCCAGGTGGATGGTGGTCATCCGTTTCCGCTCCGCCTCGAAGGGGATCTCCGCCAGACGGGGCTGAACCTCCTCCACCTCTTCCTTCCAGAGCCCTGCCTTGGCTGCTGCCACCACTAACGCCCCCTCGGTGGGGTCGCCCACCAACCGGTAGGTCCGCTGGGTATCTAGCCCGCTGGTCTCCAGATAGGCGTCGTTACAGAGCAGAGCCCCGCGCAAAAGGAGTTGGGCTCCGGGGTACCCCTCCAGATCCACCGGCTGGCCATCCCGACGAAACTCGCCTTCAGGGTGGTAGCCTTCTCCGGTGAGCCCCAGGAGGGAATCGTCGGCCCAGAGACGAACCACGACCATCTGGTTTTGGGTCATGGTACCCGTCTTATCGGCACAGATGATGGTGGCGCTGCCCAAAGTCTCTACCGCGGTCAACTTGCGTAAGAGGGCGTGGCGTTTGATCATCCGCTGCATCCCCAGGGCTAGGCAGATGGTGACCACGGCGGGCAAGCCCTCGGGTACAGCGGCGATGGCCAAACTCACAGCCACGAGGAACATCTCTAGCCACTGGACTTCCCGCAAGAGGCCGACCAGAAAGACGACCCCACAGACAGAGAGGCAGATAACCCCTAGCCATCTGCCCAGTTGGTTCAACTTCATCTGAAGAGGGGTGGGTTCCTCCTCATAAGATTGGATCATCTCGGCGATGAGACCGATCTGGGTGTGCATCCCCGTGGCGAAGACCACGCCCCGCCCCCGGCCATAGGTGATCAAGGTCCCCATGTAGGCCGAGTTACTCCGATCGCCTAGGGGGATCTCTCGGTCGAGAACGACCTCCGCCCTCTTTCGCACGGGTATCGATTCGCCGGTGAGAGAGGCCTCACTGATCTGGAGGTTGACACTTTCCACCAACCTCACATCGGCGGGGACGTAATTGCCGCTCTCCAATAAGACGAGATCCCCAGGTACCACCTCTGGGGCGGGGATGGTCTGGCGATGGCCATCGCGGATCACTCGGGCTTCGGGGGCGGTCATCCGCTTAAGGGCCGCTAGCGCCTCCTCTGCTTTGGACTCCTGGACGACGCCTAGTACCGCATTGAGGATGACGATGGCCAAAATAGCGATCGCTTCGACATAGTCGCCCAGAAGAAAGGAGACTAGGCTAGCGGCGATGAGGATGAGGACCAAAAAGTTATTGAACTGGTCCCAGAGCATCCGCCAGAAGCCTGGCCGGGGTACCTCTCGCAACAGGTTAGGCCCATAGCGATCCAGGCGATGGGCTGCCTCCTTGGCGGTGAGCCCTCTCTGGAGGTGAGTATTGAATTTAGCTGCGACCTCGCCAGCCTCTTGGCTATGCCAGGCTACATCTTTCTTTTCCATGGGCGAAAAAAGCGCAAGAAAAGGACGTTGCTACAGGAGCTACGTCAACCTTCCATGCCCAGAAGTTTCTTAACTAAGTATCCCACTTAGGTGTTTGATTGGAGTAAGAACGCAGTTAGAAATCGGTTAGAAATACAAAATCCCAAAAAGCACATCTAACCGCCCTCTAACGAGGCCGTCTCTGTCCACCGCGGTTTCGGGAGTGGGGCCTTCTAGTGGGCCGGCGGTCCATGGCTCTGGCTTTCTCCGGGGTCCAACCCTCCAGCACCGCCCGCCGCGAGAGCCGGATCTTATCCTCGGCGTCGATATCGATCACCATCACCATGATCTCATCGCCTACATGAACCACATCTTCTACACTTGGCACTCGGTAATCGGCCAGCTGTGAGATATGAACTAACCCCTCTCTACCGGGCAGGATCTCCACGAAGGCGCCGAAGTCTGTTACTCGCACCACCCTGCCGGTATAGATCTTGCCTACCTCTGGCTCCTCGGTCAGGCCTTTGATCATAGCCACCGCCTCCTCGCTCGAAGCCCCATCAGTGGAAGCGATGAAGACCGTCCCGTCATCCTCTACATCGATCTTGGCCCCTGTCTCCTCCACGATCTTGCGGATGGTCTTGCCCCGGGGTCCGATGATGAGGCCGATCTTCTCTGGATCTATCTTGATTAAAGTGATCCGCGGAGCGTGGGGGGAGAGTTCCTTGCGGGGCTGAGATATCGTCTCCGCCATCTTGTCTAGGATGAAAAGCCGGGCCTCCCGAGCCTGGGCTAGCGCCTCCTCCAAAATCTGATAATCGACGCCTTGCCCCTTGATATCCATCTGTAGAGCGGTGATTCCCTCTCTTGTGCCCGCCACCTTGAAGTCCATCTCTCCTACCGCATCCTCTAGCCCTTGAATATCGGTGAGGATGGCATATCGCCCACCTTCCTGAACGAGGCCCATAGCGATACCGGCCACAGGAGCCTTGATAGGAACCCCTGTGTCCATGAGAGCCACGCTGCTAGAGCAGACACTGGCCATGGAGGTAGAGCCGTTGGAGGAGAGCACCTCCGAGACCAGCCGGATGGTGTAGGGGAACTCCTCCTCATCAGGAATGACGGGGAGAAGCGCCTGCTCGGCTAAAGCCCCATGACCGATCTCTCTCCGCTTAGGAGCCCGGAGGAACCAAGTTTCCCCGGTGCTATAAGGTGGGAAGTTATAATGGTGTATATACCTCTTCGATTCTTCCTTAGTCAAGCCGTTCAGCCTCTGTTCGTCGCTCACCGTACCCAGGGTAGCAATGGTGAGGACTTGGGTCTCCCCCCGGCTAAAGAGGCCTGAGCCATGGGCGCGAGGTAGAAGCCCTACCTCGCAAGAGATGGGCCGGATCTGGGTGTTAGTCCGACCATCGGGTCGGGTCCCCTCCCCGAGGATCGACTCTCGAATCTTCTCCTTCATCACTTCATCAAAGGCCGCCTCGATCACCTCGGGAGGGAAATCGAGTTGAGAGAGCAACTCCTCTCGTAGACCATCTAACGCCTGCCGCCGCTCTCCTTTCTCTTTCGTTCCCCTTATCGTCTCCAAAACCCGACCAGCGGTCCGCATGCGGACTGCCTCTTCCACTTCCTGGGGGGTTTGGAAGAAAATGTAGTCTCTCTTCGGCTTGCCGATCTCTGCGACCATCTGCTCTTGAAGGGCGATCACGTTTTGCATCGCTTGGTGACCGGCTTTGAGAGCGCCCAGGATCACCTCCTCGGTCACCTGGTTGGCCCCCGCCTCTACCATATGGATCGCCTCCCTGGTGCCAGCCAAGCGCAAATCGAGAGGACTTCCCTCCATCTGGCTAGCGGTGGGGTTGAAGACATATTGACCCTCCACGAGGCCGATGCGCACCGCGCCAACCGGCCCGCCGAAGGGGAGATCAGAGATGACTAGGGCCGCCGAAGCGCCTATCACCGACAGGATATCCAGGTAGGTCTCTTGATCGGCGGAGAGGGCGGTGATGATGATCTGGATATCGTTCCTCACCCCTTGGGGGAAGATGGGGCGGAGTGCCCTATCGGTGAGTCGGCAAAGAAGGATAGCCTGTTCCGTGGGACGCCCTTCGCGCTTGAAGAAGCCGCCAGGGATCTTGCCCGCAGCATAGAGTCTTTCCTCATAATCTACGATGAGGGGAAGGAAATCGGTGCCTTCGCGGGGCTCTTTGGAGGCCGTAGCTGTGGCCAGGATCACAGTATCTCCTGAACGCACAGTTACAGCACCCCCAGCCTGGCCAGCCAACTTACCCGTCTCTATGCTAATGGGGTGGTCTCCAATAGCGATTTTATATCGTTTTTCCATTTTTCCTTTCCTCCAAGTCTGGCCAGGCTTAGAGGTCAAGGACTGGGGACTGAACCCCACCGGAGTGGGTCCCACTCCCCAATTCCTGGCCTTCCAAGCCTGACCTTGATTAATGCCCTAGGGTTGTTTCAGGTTCAGCCTCACCTCTCTTTCTACCTTCGTAAGCCTAAGCGGGCTATGATCTCCTTATACCGCTCTGGATCCGTCTTGCTCAAGTAATCGAGATGCCGTCTCCGCCGCCCGACCATCTTGATCAGCCCCCGGCGGGAGTGCTCGTCGTGCTTATGCATCTTGAGGTGTTCCACCAGTTGGTCGATCTTGGTGGTGAGGAGGGCTATCTGGACCTCCGGTGATCCGGTATCCTTCGGGTGCAGGTGATGTCGCTCGATGATCGATTCCTTCTCGCTCTTGCTAAGCCCCACCTCTACTCTCCCAAAAATCCATATTATTTCAAATTATATCATAGATAACCCCCTCTTGCAAATAGAGGCTTGACCCCGAAAGTGAACCTTTCCTTGCTCGTCTCTGTGTAAGAGTATTAGAGAACGGCCCTTTCATCCATTTGACAGGTTTGCCATATTGTGCTAAACTTTGTTATCAAAATGGATTCAAGGTCGAGTCAGGGGGGGAAGGAGGTGGTGGAATTACGGTTATTAGAGTATCGAAGGTTATCATGTCAAAAGGAGGAAAAAGATGTTTAGGAGAGGATGGCTGTTACTGGCTGGCTTCTTAGTTGTGCTTACCCTCGTTTTGGGGGCTTGTGCGCCAGCGGCTACGCCGACCCCTGCCCCTGCAGCGGCTACACCGACCCCGCCGCCTCCACCGCCTGCTGAGCCGCTGATCATCGGCACCACCGACAGCGTCACCGACCTAGACCCGGGAGAGACCTACGACTTCCACACCTGGGAGATCTTCTACAACGTCGCAGAGGGGCTGCTCACCTACATCCCTGGCTCCACAGAACTGACACCGGGGTTGGCAGAGGCCTGGCCCGAGGCTAGCGAGGATGGTACAGAGTGGACCTTCAAGCTGCGACCGGGGATGGTTTTCAACGATGGCACACCCGTAAACGCCGAGGCCGTCAAGTGGTCCCTGGACCGGGTGGTGAGGTTGGAGGGTGACCCCAACTGGCTGGTTTCAGCCTTTCTTGACCACGTGGAGGTTATCGACGATCTCACCGTCAAGATCGTGCTCCAGAACCCGGTTGGCTTCTTCCCCTACCTGACAGCGGTTACCCCCTGGATGCCCGTCAGCCCCAACTGCTACTCCGAGGATCAGTTCGATAGCGATAGCACTTGTGGCGGAAACGGCCCCTACAAGATCGTCAGATGGGAGAGGGATGTGGAGATGGAGTTGGAGGCCAACCCCGATTATTATGGTACACCTCCCGCATGGCCTACCATTATCGTGCGCTACTTCGCCGATGCCACCACCATGAGGCTGGCCCTAGAGAATGGGGAGATAGATGTGGCCTGGAAGACCCTGCTGCCCACGGACTACATAGACCTGGCGGCGAATCCAGACCTTAGCGTCATCGAGAGCCCGGGAGCGTACATCCGATACATCTGCATCAACGCCACTACCCCACCCTTTGACGATATCAGGGTGAAGCAGGCGCTCTCTTTGGCCATCGACCGGGATGACATCGCGGAGACGGTCTTCCTGGGGACGCACCAGCCCCTCTATAGCATGGTGCCCATGGGGATGGTCGGTCACATCGACGCCTTCCCTGGGCGCGACTTGGATGGGGCCAGAGAACTCCTGACCGAGGCTGGTTTCAGTGAGGATAACCCCTTAGTCATGGACCTCTGGTGGACTCCTACCCACTATGGGGATACGGAGGCCGATGTGGCAACCTTGCTGAAGGGCGACTTGGAGGAGACCGGGATGATCCAGGTTAACCTCCAGAGCGCCGAGTGGGCCACCTACACCGACTACTTCGGCCCCGGCACCATGCCCGTCTTCCTCTTGGGTTGGTATCCTGACTACTTGGACCCGGATAACTACACTTGGTCGTTCGCGCACTCGGAGGCCGCTGATGACCTGGGGATCTTCTACGCCAGCGAAGAGATGGATGCGCTCCTAGAGGAGGCGCAGACAGAGACCGATATGGACACGCGGGTGGCTCTCTATGAGGATATCCAGGAGCTCTGGACCACAGAAGTCCCCACCATCCCCTTCACCCAAGGCTCTCTTTACGTAGTCACCCAGAAAAACGTCACCGGTGTCACGTTGGCTCCCTACATGCTCTTCCCTTACTTCTTGCTCTCCAAGTAGCGAACATACCAAGTAGCACATCGTGAATTGCGAAGGGGCCTTGGCAGAGAGTACCCGCCAAGGCCCCTTTCTTTATCTTCATAGTAGGTTGATATGGAGAGGGTTTCGTTTAACTTGCTTTGTATCCAAAGGTAGGTTATCCTTTTTATGTCACTGCGCAATCTATCTATCATCTATATGTGATACGGGTTGTAGTAGAAGGGGCATGAGAGATGGCATCTTTACGTGCTTACATAATAACCCGCATCTTGTTGAGCATCCCCATGATTTTGATCCTGGTCACCTTGGTCTTTATCATCTTGAGGGTTATGCCTGGCGATCCGGTGCGGGCCACCATGAGGCCCGGTGCGGCTCCCGAATATGTCCAGGAGATAAGACACGATTTAGGGCTAGACAAACCGCTATTTTTCAACTTCCGAGGGAGTTGGGCCAAGCCTCTCTCCTCAACGGTGATCCTCCGCGACGGCCCCACCACCGCTGAGCTCCCAGCGCTCCTCTTGGAGGAGGGCAAGGAACTATCTATCACCGATCGGGTCGCCACACCCGAGGGGGAATGGGTTAGGCTGGCCTCGGGCAAGGGCTTCCAGGGCTGGATCTCGCCAGAGAAGGTGAGTTGGCTCCGGCGGGTCAGTGCCGGGGTGACGGTCTTGGAGGAAGTCACCATCGACGACCGGAAGTGGGTAAAGGTAGCCATACCGGGGAGGGAGATAGAGGCCTGGGGCCCGGTGGAGGCGCTCCAGATCAGGATCAATATTTTTGATGGCCAATATTTCAACTACCTTTTTGGCCTTTTGCGCCTCGATCTGGGCACCTCCATCGCCCCCGTACGGGGGAGGTCGGTGATCGGTGACCTTAAGGATAAGTTCCCGGCTACCCTCGAACTCTCTATCTTTTCCATAATCATCACTGTGCTCATCGGCGTCTTCAGCGGAGCCTATGCCGCCCAGAGGAGGCGGAGCGTGGCCGACTACGGTTTGAGGATCTATAGCATCGTCATTTACGCTGTGCCGGTATTCTGGCTAGGGTTGATGTTACAGTTGATTTTCGGGGTTCGCTTAGGCTGGCTCCCTGTCTATGGGCGGACAGATACCCGGATGGCTCCTGAGACCATCACCGGACTCTTCGTGCTGGATAGCATATTGACCGCAAACCCAGCCAGCCTCATCAGCGCTATTAAGCACCTCATCCTCCCCTCCCTCACCCTTGGTTTGTACCTATCTGGCGTTTTCACCCGCCTGACCAGGGGGAACATGCTGGATGTCCTCCAGCAAGATTTCATAACCGCCGCCAGGGCACGAGGGCTGTCGGAGAGGGTTGTGGTCTACAAACACGCTTTGAAGAACGCCTTCATCCCCATTCTCACCATGATAGGTTTGCAATTCGCCTTGCTTCTGGCGGGCGCGGTCCTCACTGAGACTACCTTCTCCTGGCCAGGGATGGGACGCTTCCTGGTAGATAGGATTGCGTATCGTGACTTCCCATCGATCCAGGGAGGGGTGGTGTTCTTCGCCTTGCTGGTGACCGCGGTCAGCCTGGTGGTGGATATCATCTACGCTCAAGTCGACCCCCGTATTCGATATTGAGAGATGGCAGATGGATAGAACAGTCACCGTGGAGAGGGTGGGGATCTTAGGCCGCCTTACGAGCGCCGCCAGATGGTATGGGACCGAATGGTATATGACGGTGGTGGGAGGGATCATCGTGGTCGCCGTCCTCGCCATCAGTCTGCTTTCGGCCTTCTATCCGGGGATGGCTCCCTACGATCCCGAGTTCACCGGCGGAACCCCCTTTTCCAGCCCCAGTAGGCAGCACTTGATGGGGACGGACAATTTGGGGCGAGATGTCTTCAGCCGCATAGTATATGGAGCCAAAGTGGTGATGGCCGTTGCCCTCCTCTCCTCTGCCTTTTCGGCCACGGTTGGCATCCCCCTGGGCCTCCTCTCTGGCTTCCTGGGGGGGAGGGTAGATAGGGTGCTCTCCCTCGTCATGGATAGTATCTACTCCTTCCCGGGACTCATCTTGGCCATAGCCATGGCTGCCATGCTAGGCCCCGGGGTGATAAATATGTCTATCGCTATAGCGGTAGTCTATATCCCTACCTACTTCAGGATGGTAAGGGGGCAGGTCCTATCGGTGAAAGAGGAACTCTACGTGGAAGCCGCTAGAAGCTTGGGAGCCAGGGCGGCTGCAATACTACGCCTATATGTCTTCCCCAACGTCATCCCTTCGGTGGTGGTCGTCTTCTCGGTTAATATCGCCGACGCCATCCTTACCGAGGCCGGGTTGAGTTTCCTAGGTCTAGGGATCGATCCCTCCCTGCCGGATTGGGGGTATGATCTTAGCCGGGGCAAAGCCTATCTGCCAGGAGGCTATTGGTGGATTATCACCTTCCCAGGGATGATGATAGCGTTGGTGGCTCTGGGGTTTAGTATGTTAGGTGAAGGTTTGAACGAGATCCTGAACCCCCGCCTCACGGAGAGATAGAAAGCATGGCCGAGACCCTTTTGCGTATCGAGGATCTTGAGGTTCGCTACGCTACTCGGGCTGGGGTGGTGAAAGCGGTGGACAGGGTGGAGTTTGAGATGGAGAGGGGGGAGACCTTAGGGCTGGTAGGGGAATCTGGATGCGGTAAATCTACGTTAGGTTTCTCCATCTTGAGACTCGTCCCTCCACCGGGCAGGATTGTGGGGGGAGATATTATTTTCGCTGGTGAGGATCTGCTGAAGAAGGACAAAGAAGAGATGAGGAGGATCAGGGGGAGCAGGATCTCTATGATCTTTCAGGATCCCATGACTTGCCTTGATCCCCTACAGAGGATCGGCGATCACATCGTGGAGACCATTACTACTCATGATCAGGGGGTTAAAAGAGCCGAGGCCTGGAAGAGGGCGGAGGAGATGCTAGATAGGTTGGGGATAGACCTCTCTCGGCTAGAGGATTATCCCCATCAGCTCTCCGGAGGGATGAGACAGCGGGTCATGATCGCCCTGGCTCTCATTCTCAACTCGGAATTGGTCATCGCTGATGAGCCCACTACCTCGTTAGATGTCATCGTTGAGGCCCAGATATTAGACCTCCTTAAACAATTAAAGGAGGATTATGAGTTGACTCTGATCCTGATCACGCACAATATGGGGATCGTTGCTGAACTGGCTGATCGGGTGGCGGTGATGTATGCGGCCAAACTGGTGGAGGTGGCTAAGGCTATACCTCTCTACGAAGAAGCGATGCACCCTTACACTCAGGGTCTCCTGCGTTCTATCCCCAACATAAGCCTCACAGAACAGGTGCTGGCTACTATGCCCGGCTCGCCGCCGGATCTCATCGAGCTACCGACTGGCTGCCGCTTCCATCCCCGCTGCCCCTGTGCCATGGAGAAGTGCACCGATATTGAACCACCTATGAAAGAGGTTGCGAACGGGCACCAGGTGGCGTGTTGGCTGTACTGAGGCTTTTGGGCTTGAGAGAGGTGTGAAGGTGAAACCTCTTCTAGTTTTGCCAGCGTTAGTTGGTTTATTGCTTATCATCTGGGGAGGTATCCTGGCGCCCGAAACGGAGATGGGGCGCAAGCTGTACAGGCAACCAGCACGTCAACTCCCGAGGTAACAAAGCCCGGTTATACCAGCTATTCAGGATATTACCGCATGCGGTGCTGGCCTGCCTGCCACACCAAAGATATACCTGAGTCCATAAAGAAGGCTCATTGAAGCATGCGAGGGAGAATGAACGACAACTTGGTCGAGGTCCGTGGCCTGAAGAAATGGTTTCCTGTGCAAACGAGCTTTGTCGAAACCATCCTCGCCCGTAGGATTGACTACGTGCGTGCCGTGGATGGCATCAGCTTCGACATCAGGCGAGGCGAGGTCTTCGGGTTGGCTGGCGAGAGTGGCAGCGGAAAGACCACCACTGGGCGGCTGATCCTGCGCCTCATCGAGCCTACAAAGGGGGAGATCTTCTTCGACGGGACGAACGTGCTGACTGTGAACGGCGATGAGATGCGCAGGCTCCGTCAGCGGATGCAGTTGATCTTCCAAGACCCCTATGCCTCTTTGAACCCCCGCATGAAGATCGGGGCGGCGATAGGGCACGCCCTGGAGATCCACGGTATGGCCAAAGGCCAAGAGGAGAGAGATCTGGTCATTCAGATGATGGAGAGGGTTGGTTTGACCCCCGCGGCAACACTATATGAGAAGTATCCCCATCAACTCTCAGGTGGACAAAGACAGCGGGCGGTGATAGCCAGGGCTTTGATCTTACACCCAGCTCTCATCGTCGCCGATGAGCCTATAGCGATGGCTGATGTATCGGTAAGAGCCCTCATCCTTCATCTGATGATGGAGTTGAAGGAGGAGTTCGACCTTACCTATCTCTTCATTACCCACGATCTAGCCACAGCCAAATACATCTGCGATAGGATCGCTATCATGTACCTGGGGAAGATAGTAGAATTGGGACCTCTGAGAGAGGTCTACTCCCATCCCAGGCACCCCTATACTGAGGCCCTCTTATCCGCCGTGCCCGTCCCCAACCCCAGAGCCCAGCGGGAGCATATCCTTCCCAAGGGCGAGATCCCCAGTCCTATCACCCCCCCCTCGGGCTGCCGGTTCCATCCTCGTTGTCCATACGTTATGGAGATCTGCTCGAAAGATGAGCCCAGGTTCGCTGGCACAGAGAATGGCCATTTGGTGGCTTGTCATCTGAGAAGATAACTTATACAGGGCCGCCTCTCGATTCAAGTGGTACCGTTCCTCCAGGCCATGGTAGGCACCCAGGGCTCCGATCCCCAAGATGCAGAGGAAGAGAGCGATGGCCAAAAGGAGGAGCGCTATATACCATCCTCGGCCTGGGGAAGCGGCCTTCCTCTCTACCCCTTGCCCGCAGCGGGGACAGAAGAGATCATCGGCGGCGATGGTTATGCCGCAGCGGGCACAGAATAGTGGCTCCTCGGGCCAAGAATAGGGTTCCAAAGGCTCATTCCTTATACTGAGCGATGTTCTCCCCCCCAGGTCCTAAGAGGCGAAGGATAAAGGGGCCAGATGCACCTGTCGGTATCTCGCGCCGATACGGTTGCGAGGGGCTTATAGTTACCGTCTTACGATGGATCTCTTGACCGTCCAGAAGGAGGGAGATCGTGGCCTGCTCCGAGGAGGTGGTGGCCACCCCCAGAACTACCCTCCCCTCCCTTACATCGAGGTTGAGGGCCGCTCTCCGGTTGGCAAAGTCTAGCCCTCCCGTCCCCCAGAAGGGGTACCAATATTCGACCCACTCCTTGGCCTCTCCAGGCGCTAAAGTGGCGTACTCCCAGAAGGTGGGGGTGGCGCCGCCCCAGATCTCGAAATATTGGCTGCCATCGTCAGTATAGGTATCGGTATAGGGGAAACCGCTCCCCATAGCGAAGAGTTTCACCCCTGGGGCTTCTTGACAGGGAAAAATGCGCGCCACGCCTAGATCCGTCTCATGATTGTAGGCCCCTACGAAATTTCGGCTCGATTGGGGGATAAAGAGGCCCAGATGACTTACCCAGTTGCCGTACCAACTCATATCTTGCCCTTCATAGAGCGGCCAGCTCATCGTCTCTCCCGCTTGGGGGAGGTTTGGGTCTCCGCCGCCATGAACGATCACCTGGGAGGTGGGGTAAATGAATCTCGTCTCTGGAGATATGGTCTTGCTCCCCAAGGTCAAAAGGGCGTTGCTCCAAAATTGATACCGGGCTTCTATTGAGGTTGGGTTCTCGATATGAGGCCTGAGGATGAAGTAAGCCCTGCCAGGGAGAAGGGATATATCGATCTTAACCTTCAACCTATCGGTTTCGGTATCCCAGAGAGAAAGAGTGATGCCTCCTTCCTTATACCCTATCGAATACTCCCAGGGTGTTCCCCACTCGTAGCCATGCTCATCTGTGGGGAATGCCCATTCCATCCCCCCCGCGGCCAGCCACCAGTTCTCCTCCCTAGAGAGGGGGCCCCAATAGGAGGGTTTTAGCACCGGGTTTTCATAGAAGAGGTTCTGGCCGGTAGGCTTGAAGAGACATTTGTAGATCCGTCCTCCCAACTCCGGAACTATAGTGAGTCTTAGATATTCGTTCTCTAGGATGATCGCTTTGAAACTCTTGAGGGCCAGGGTATGGGAGGCTGATTCGTAGGCAGCCCGGTCCAGCCATAGGTAAGGGATCCTATATTCGGTATCAAAAGCCTCACGGAGGTAGGCTTCGTAAGGATAGGAGGGGATGGTGATCTCGGTTTCCTGTACCGTCACCCGAGCGACTAGGGAGGTCGGTTGGGGGGTAGCCGCAGGTATCGTTGTCGTAGGTGTAACCGTAGCCATCTCCACCCTAGCGATCACTATCTCCACTTCTGCCTGCCCCATGTTCTCTTCTTCATCGTAGCCCCGACCTGCCAGAAGGTGCTCCCCTGGAACCGAAGAGGTATCCCAGAGGTAAAAGAGAGAGTCGCCAGGGGATTCGTAAACAACGGCTTCATCGATGAGAAGTTCGAGCCTCTTCACCCCCTCGTTGTCTGAAGCGGTTAGCATGATCTCCAGTTGTGCACCCTCCTCGACTTGGGCGGGCAGGGGGGAGAGGCTCAGGGTCGGGGGGGCTATGTCCTTGAGTTTTCCTCGCAGGGTTTCCTCTTGATCCAAGGTGAGTTCTCGTTCGAAAGTCTCATATCCCTCCTTCTCCACCTGCACCTTATAGGTCCCAAGGGGGAGCGTGAGAGTGAGGGGCGTCTGCCCCTTCGGAATCCCATCGACCGTGACAGTGGAACCCCAGGGGGAGAGGTAAATCTCCAGGGTAGTCAAGGCCGCAGCGCTTCTCGGAGGTGTAGCGGTGCGGCAGGAAGCGAGCAGGAAGAGAAGAGACAAAAGGATAAAGAGCCCTTTTCCTCGCATTGGAAGCGATTATAGCCTCTTTCCTTCCCCCTGTCTAGTTGCCACCTTGACAAGAGATGGTGTACACTTTTCTTGAGATGTTCAGAGAGATCATGGAAGCGGTAGGAGAGGAGTTCTCGGGGCTGGCTGCCCATCGGTATGTAGGGGAGATCATACAGTATCATCGCCTTCAGGCCAGCCCCGGTTACCGGCGGGCGGCGGAGCATGCCTACCAGAAGTTGTTGGATTGTGGGTTGGAGGCCGAGATCCTGGGTTATCCGGCCAGAGAAGGGGTCACCTTCTGGGCCCAACCCTCCTTCCAGGAGTGGGAAGCGAGAGAGGGGGTATTGCACCTCCTCGAGCCGGAGACTCGGAAATTGGCCGACTATCGGGAGATCAAACTCTCTCTCATCCAACGGAGCGCTCCCTTCGAGGGGGAGGCGGAAATCGTGCTCTTGGAGGATGGGCTGGAGGTGGAGGAGTATGAAGGATTGGATCTGGAAGGCAAGGTGGTGCTCACCAAGGGCGATGTGAGAAGGGTTCGCTATCTGGCTGTGGAGAAGGGGGGAGCGGTGGGCATCATCTACGACGGGATAAAGGGGTTGTCTGGCCTGGAGCATCGCCTCGATAACGCCCTTCAGTACACATCTTTCTGGTGGTATGGAGAGGAGAGGAAGTGCTTCGGCTTCGTGCTCTCACCCCAAGAAGGGGAGCAGCTCCGACGATCGATTAAGGCTCTGAGAGGATCGGTGGCTAAGGTCCGAGCTAAGGTGATAAGCCGCTTCTGGGATGGCAGCCTAGAGGTGGTATCGGCCTTTTTGCCGGGAGAGAGCGATGAGGAGGCGTTAGTGGTGGCTCATCTCTGCCACCCTCAATGGTCGGCCAACGACAACGCTTCCGGCTCGGCGACTCTCTTGGAGGTGGCCCGTACCCTGCATAGACTAACCCTTAGGGGCAGACTCAAGAGGCCTAGACGGAGTATCCGCTTCCTTTTGGTCCCAGAGTTGACTGGAACCTACGCCTACCTTGCAGCCCATGAGGAGAGGCTACCCCAGATGATCGCCGGCCTCAATCTGGATATGGTGGGAGAGAGCCAAGAACTTTGCGGGAGCACCTTGGTGGTGGAGCGGCTTCCCGGGTCCACCTCTGCTTTCTCAGGGGACCTCTTAGAGCGGCTGTTAGAGGCGGTGGCCGAGGATACCTCAGGATATGCCGGAGCGAGGGGTTGCCCCTCCTTTCGGTATGGTAGCGCCCCCTTCTCGGGGGGGTAGCGATCATATTATCCTCTCCGATCCGGCGGTGGGGGTCCCCTCTCCCCTTCTCATCCAATGGCCGGACAGGTTCTATCATACCAGCCTCGATACTCAGGATAAGGTGGATCCTCAGATGTTGGCCCGGGTGGGCAAAGTGGCAGGTACTTATGCCTATTTCTTGGCCTTGGCCGGGTGCGAAGAGGCCACCTGGCTGGTCTGGGAGATGCTGACCCGTTTCAAGGGGAGGTTGGTGCGCCTGGTGCAGGAGGAGAGAAGGGGAGGGAGAGCATTAGTTAGGAAGGTCGGTTGCCTTCAAAACCAGACTGTTAGGGGTTTGCGCTCTCTCCGACGGCTAGCAGATATAGAGTTGAAGGGGTTTGAGAGCCAGCTCTCTGCTTTCACCCGGCGAGAATTGAGGAACGTTCCAGGGTTGAGGAGCCAGGAGGAGGTGAAGCCCATGGAAAATAAGTGGGAGGAGGAAGCCTGGCGGCTAGTACCCAATCGCCTTTACAAAGGGCCCATTGGTGTAACTCCGTACCTTCGTCGTTTGGGCCCTGAAGACCGAGAGAGGTGGTGGCGATTAGAGCACAGGTATGGCAACGCCCTGCGGTATCTCTTGCCCCTCACCCTATACTGGGCCGATGGAGAAAGAACCTTGCATGAGATAGTCGACTTGGTAGAGATGGAGACGGGAAAGAGAGCGACCGAACTTCTGGTTACCTACTGCCGAACGCTAAGCGATCTGGGGTTGCTCGCCCTACTGGGAAGATAACCTTTTGGTTTATGGCACCAGCGATGCTATAATTTTTGAGGCGAATGTTCTCGACTTTGAAGGAGAAACCCTCTATATGTATCTTCGTCCCGAAAGGAAGGGGAATCCACTTCTCAGGTGGTCGCTCATTGTGGCTATTATCGTCGCTGCGGCAGGACTCTACCTGGTTAAGCAAAGGCCAGAACTGGTGGGTCAGGAATCGACCCCCCAGGCTGTAGAGACGGCAGAAGAGCACTTAAGGAACGGGGACGCTCTCTTTGCCCAGGGCGAGATAGACAAGGCTTTGGCGGAGTATGAACGGGCGACGGAGATCGACCCTGAAAGCGCCACGGCTTATGCCCGTTGGGGGAAACTTCTGGCTATCAGGCGGCGGTATTCGGAGGCCGTGGAAAAGAACAAGAAGGCTGTACAGTTGGACCCTGGAGATGCCGAGGGGTACGCCCTTTTGGCCATGGCCCTCGATTGGAAGGGGGAGTACGATGAGGCTATCCAGGCGGCGCTACGAGCCATAGAGATCGACCCTGGATATGGGGAGGCCTACGCCTATTTGGCTGCCGCCTATGCTGACAAAGATCGATACGATGAAGCCTTGGAGAACGCCCAGATAGCCATCCAGTTGGATGATCGAAATCATGTGGCCCACTTCAACTTTGGCTGTGTCCTGGAGAGGATGGGAAACTACAGCCAGGCGATCGCTGAATATAAACGGGCTACGGAACTGGCGCCCCATTTAGGGTATCTCTTCACCCGCTTGGGCAAGAACTTTTGGGCTTTGGGTAATTATGAACAGGCCATCGCTCAACTCCAGAAGGCTGTAGAAGTGGACCCCAAAGACCCAGAGGGGTATGACTTCTTAGGGTTTCTTTACTTCGGGCAGGAGGATTATGAAAAGGCCTTGGCCTTCTTTCAAAGAGCGATAGAGGTGGATCCCCAGTTCGCCAACGCCTATGGACACCTGGGCTTCACCTACTACGTCCAACGGAAGTATGAGGATGCGATTGACAATTTCAAACGGGCCATAGAGTTGGGCGCCCAGTCCGCCGAATACTACTACGGACTGGGTTGGTCCCATGTCTTCTTTGAGGAGTGCGAGAAGGCGATCCCCTACTTCGACGCCGCGGTGCGCCTGGATCCCAACGCCCAGGCCGCTTGGGAAGGGCTGGACTACTGCGAAAAGAGGGAGGAATAAACTTTAGAAGCCAATGGCCTATCTTCTAGGGTTTGTCATCGGCTTCCTTGCTGGAATGTTTGGAGTAGGAGGAAGCAGCATAAGCACGCCCATCTTGAGGATCTTCTTGGGGGTGCCTCCCCTAATCGCCCTAGCCACGCCCTTGCCCATCACCATCCCTATCGCCATCACCGGGGGCATAACTTACTACCGGCATGGGCTGGTTAACCTGAGGGTGTTTTTTCTATGCGCCTTAGCGGGCACGCCAGGGGTAGTCTTAGGGGCGATGGCAACGAGGTTCGTCTCAGGTCACGGCCTTATGTTGCTCACCTCCTTCTTTATTCTATTGGTGGGTATTCGTTTCCTCGTTACCGCCCTCCCGATCCAGAGAAGAGAGGCTATAGCCTCTCACCAATCGGAATGGTGGCAAATTACCCTTATCGGGTTTGGTGTTGGGTTCCTTTCAGGCCTCTTGGCCAACGGAGGTGGGTTCCTCTTAGTGCCGGCCTTTGTTTTTCTATTACGCTTTCGGATTAAAGAGGCTATGCCCACCTCCCTCGCCGTCGTTGCTGCGTTTGCTTTCCCTGGCACGATTATGCATTGGTGGTTGGGACATATCGACGCTAGGCTAATGCTCCAACTTGCCCTAGGGGTGATTCCGGCTACCTATCTAGGGGCTCACCTCTCTTTGAGACTGAAGGGCAGACAATTGCGGGCCCTCTTTGGGGTATTCCTGGTGCTCTTTGCAGGCTACTTTGGCTATCTTCAAATCGCTGGGCTTATGTAGATGAAGGGAGGGGAGATGAAATTGATTATCGCTATCATCCAAAGCGAGGATGCCACGCAACTTTTAGAAGCCTTGGTAAGAGAGGGGTACGAAGCCACTAGAATCAGCACCATGGGAGGGTTTTTGCGCCGGGGCAACGTGACCATTTTGACCGCGGTAGATGCTTCAAAGGTGGAAACGGCGTTGCACCTCATTAAAGAAAATTGTCACCGTCGCATCAAACATGTTCATCCTTTAGTCCCGATGATAGAAACCACCGAAACCCATATCGCCGATGCTGTGCCAATAGAGGTCGGGGGAGCCACTATCTTTGTGCTCGATTTGGAGCGCTTTGAGAAGTTATAGGTCTTCGGCGGTGCTCCCTCCGCCCTACCAGTGAGGTAGTGGGCCGAGGATTTAAGCCCCTGGAGGAGCCCCCCTGAAGCCGCCAGCCTTAAAGTCTTGTTCCCGAAAATGCGAGAAACAACTAAATATTTGGATATAAAGAGAAAAGGATTTCAATTTTATTACAGAATATGCAAATAACTCGCTTTGAACTTATTTCGTTGCTCCTGAATCGATTTGCACTTTTGTGACTTATCGGTTATGATATAGGCTGTTAGCACTCTTGGTTTGAGAGTGCTAATAGTATGCGCGAGGACCAAAGTTCTCTTCAGGGCTTTGGTGGGGAATTTACTCACTACTAGAGATGGAGGAGGATAGAATGGCGATTAAGCTTAAGCCCTTGGGCGATCGAGTGATCGTGGAGCCCATCGAGAAGGAGGAGACCACCGCCGCGGGCATCTATCTGCCCGAGACGGCGAAGGAGAAACCCCAGGAGGGGTTAGTCATCGCTGTGGGCCCTGGCCGTCTCCTGGAGAACGGCGAGCGAGCACTCATGGAGGTGAAAGCCAAGGATAAGGTGATATTCGCCAAATACGCTGGGACGGAAGTGAAACTGGATGATAAGAAACTCCTCATCCTAAAAGAGAACGATGTCCTGGCTATAGTGAAGTAGTCCAAAGGGAGGAGAGTTATGCCTAAGCAGTTGGTATTCTCAGAGGAAGCGCGTACCAACCTCAAGAAAGGGATGGATATACTGGCCAACGCGGTAAAAACCACTTTGGGGCCTAAGGGGCGGAACGTAGCCTTGGATAAGAAGTTCGGGGCCCCTACCATCACCCATGACGGGGTGACGGTGGCTAAGGAGATCGAACTGGAGGAGCCCTACGCCAATATGGGAGCACAGCTCCTTAAGGAAGCCGCTACTAGAACCAACGATGTGGCTGGCGATGGCACTACCACGGCTACCGTCTTGGCTCAGACCATCGTCACCGAGGGGCTCAGAAACGTGGCCGCTGGTGCCAACCCCATGATCCTCAAGCGGGGGATCGAGAAGGCTACCAAGCAGGTAGTAGAGGCTATCAAGGCCCAGGCAAGGGAGTTGAAGGATAAAGAGGAGATTGCCCATGTGGCTGCTATCTCCGCCGCGGATAGGGAGATCGGCGAACTGATCGCCGAGGTGATGGACAAGGTGGGCAAGGACGGGGTGATCACCGTCGAGGAGTCGAAAGGGTTGGCCTTCGAGACGGAGTATGTGGAAGGTATGCAACTCGATCGAGGCTACATCTCCGCCTATTTCATCACCGATCCAGAGCGGATGGAGGCCGTCTTGGAGGAGCCCTATGTGCTGGTCACCGACAAGAAGATCTCGGCGGCCACAGATATCGTCCCCATCCTGGAGAAGTTGGCTCAGGTAGGGAAGCGAGAGGTCGTGGTCATCGGGGAGGATGTGGAAGGCGAGGCGTTAGCCACCCTGGTCATCAACAGATTGCGGGGTGTCTTCACTGCCGTGGCCGTGAAGGCTCCCGGCTTCGGAGACCGAAGGAAAGCGATGCTTCAGGATATCGCTACTCTCACCGGGGCTACGGTGATCAGCGAGGAGGTGGGCCGCAAGTTGGAGTCGGCCACCATTAACGACTTGGGTCGGGCGGACAAGGTGATAGTCACCAAGGATGATACCACCATGGTGGGCGGGAAAGGCGAGGAGGCGGACATCAAGGGCCGCATCGAGCAGATAAAGGCCCAGATCGAGACCATCACCTCCGACTATGACCGGGAGAAACTCCAGGAGCGGCTGGCCAAGTTGGCTGGTGGCGTGGCCATCATCCGGGTCGGCGCGGGCACCGAGGTGGAGTTGAAGGAGAAGAAGCACCGGGTGGAGGATGCGCTCTCCGCGACCCGGGCCGCCGTGGAGGAGGGGATAGTCCCCGGCGGTGGGGTGGTCTTGGTGAACGCCATCGAGGCGGTGGACCCAGGGGGTGTCACGGGCGATGAGCGAACCGGTTATATCATCGTGAAGCGAGCCTTGGAGGAGCCGATGCGTATATTGGCCGAGAACGCGGGCTATGACGGGGCCGTAGTCCTAGAGACGGTGCGTCGCCTCCATAAGACGAAGAAGAACAAGAATGTCGCTTTTGACGTCTTGGAGGAGGACTACGGTGACATGTACAAGAAGGGGATTATCGATCCCGCCATGGTTACGCGGGCGGCGATGGAGAACGCAGCCTCTATCGCGGCCATGATGCTGACCACGGAGGCTCTCATCACCGACATTCCGGAGGAGGAGAAGGCGCCGATGCCTCCCATGCCGCAGTATTAAGCCGGCAACTACGCTGCGGACAGCGCAACTAAGCCCCTCTCTCGTGAGAGGGGCTCTTTCTTTCTGCAAAAGAGAAGCCCCGGCGGATCTTACCACCGGGGCTGGGACCGTGCATTTCTAGACCAGGCTACAGTCTAGTGACGTTGGTGGCCTGGGGGCCCTTAGGGCTGCTCTCGATGGTGAATTCCACTTGATCGCCCTCTTGCAGGCTGCGGAATCCCTCGGCCTGGATAGCCGAGTAGTGGACGAAGACGTCCGGGCCCTCTTCCGGCGTGATGAAGCCGTAGCCCTTGGAGCCGTTGAACCACTTGACTGTGCCTTTGGTTCGCTCTTCCACTGCCTTGTACCTCCTTTCCTACGATGTTTTGTAGGGCGGAGTTGGTTCGGTGTTCATCTAGATAGAGAAAGCGCCCGAACTTGGTAAGTCCGGGTGCTCCATCCTCTTGGTATGAAACTTGAACTTACTGCGTCCTACAACATAGAAAGTATAGCACAGATGGTGGATTCTGTCAAGTGGCGGCTTGGAAGGTGAAAAGGCCCTTCGGCTCCGCTCCCTGGCCTGCCATCCCTTCCCACGGGATCCTGTCCCACAGGGATCATGTAAGGATAAGGAAGACCCTATCGGGTTCGGCCCAGTCCTGGCGGAAGTGGGCCAGGGGACAGGGCGTGCCAGGGCAGGCAGGACAAGTGACTGGCAGGCGCAGTATGCATATACCCCTCTCTAGGCGTGGGGGAGGTGGTTAAAATAAAAAATGGGAAACAACCACCCCGGTCGAATGAGAAATGACCAAATCTCAATAGAGATTATAGCACAGATGTTCTAGATTGTCAAGGAGGATCACGAATGAGGCGTCCTTACAGGATCGCGAGGGAAAAGAGATTGTAGCGGCGCCCTTTAGGGCGACGTATCTTCGTCGGGCTTTAGCCCGACGCTACGTTTTGGGGAAAGGGGGCAGATATGGAAACCGGCCCTACACTATTTGCCTCCTCTTCCATTCCCGTGCTATACTGATTTTGAGGTCGATATGAATAAGGCTGAAGCCAAGCGAGAGGTCGCGCGCTTAGTCAACAAACTTGATGACCTCACCAAGCGCGAATTCAAGAAGTACGACGAGGAGAACACCAAGAAGGATTTCATCCTCCCCTTGTTCCGCGCTCTGGGCTGGGCGATTGAGGACCGCCGGGAGGTTACTGCCGAGGACAAGGTATCCCGTCGCCGGGTGGATTACGCCTTCCGCATCGATGGCATCCCCAAGTTCTTCTTAGAGGCGAAGCCCCTAAAAGCCGACCTTGACAACCCCGAATACGCTTGGCAGGCCATCAACTACGCTTGGACAAAAGGGGTCACTTGGGCGGTGTTGACCGACTTTGAGGGGCTCAAGGTCTTCAACGCCCAATGGAAAGGGGACAACCTGCTATACAATCGCTTCATAGAGATCGCCTACACGGAATATCTGGAAAGGTTTGATGAACTGTGGCTCCTCTCTCGTGAATCCTTTGAGAAGGGCCTCTTAGATATAGAGGCTGAAAAGGTTGCAAAGAAGGCCAAAAGAGAGCCGGTTGGGAAGCAACTCTTCGATGACCTGATCGTTTGGCGGCATAGGCTGTATAAACAGCTCAAAGGCTGGAATGACGGCTATTCAGCGGCTGAGATTGACGAGGCTGTACAGCGCATTCTCGACCGGCTAATTTTCATACGAACTGCTGAGGATAGGGAGTTAGAAGAGCGGGTACTTCTTCCCGCTGTAAGAGAGTGGCAGGAGAATGGTCGCCCTAAGGAACTGAATGAAGCGCTGGTGCGCATCTTTCGCGACTTCGACAAGAAGTACGATAGCGAACTGTTTGAGGTGGGCCATTTCTGTGAGGAGCTCTTTTGCGATTCCACTACCTATGCCTACGTTACAAAGGGGCTATATGGTATGCGCGACGAGGTGCCCACGTACAACTTTGATGCCATCGACGTGGACGTCTTGGGGGGCATCTACGAGCAGTATCTCAGTTACCGCCAGGGGTTGCCGGAGGAGGTAGAGGAGGCCAAGCGGAGGAGGCGCAAGAAGCGGGGCATTTACTACACGCCCAAGTTCGTAGTTCAATATATAGTGGAGAACACAATAGGCCGTCTGCTCCAGGAGCGAAGCCATGACGAGATAAGAAAACTCCGCATCCTCGACCCCGCCTGCGGTTCTGGCTCTTTCCTAATCGAGGCTTTTGACCGCCTGGACCGCTACCACCAGGAGGCACGGGGCACAGCCCAGCGTAGCGATGAGAAAGCGGCGCGAGATGACTTCCTGGAGCGGCTGCGGATTCTTAGAGATAACATCTATGGCGTTGACCTAGACCCCCAGGCGGTGGAGATTGCGCGGCTCAACCTCCTGCTCAAGACATTGCATCGGAGAGCCCTCCTGCCCAAATTGGAGGACAACATCCGCTGCGGCAACTCCCTCATCTCAGGTATGCCCATTGAGTTGTCCCAGTATTTTGGGGCAGACTGGCGGGAAAAGCGTCCCTTCAACTGGGAAGAGGAGTTCCCCAAGATAATGAAAGAGGACGGCTTCGACGTAGTCATCGGCAACCCGCCCTACGTGCGCATCCAGACCCTCGATAGGGACGAGGTGGCCTACTACAAGGACAAGTACCAAGCCGCTACGGGAAACTACGACATCTATACGCTCTTTGTCGAACGAGGTTGGGAGTTGCTAAAGCCTGGCGGACTGTTTGGGATGATTCTGCCCAATAAGTTTATGCAAGCAAGTTACGGGAAAGGCTTGCGATCGCTATTGTCAGAAGTCCAGGGTATTAGCAAGATAGTTGATTTCCGAGATGCTCAGGTATTCGGGGCAGGAACGACCTACACTTGCCTTCTGTTTCTCAGAAAGAGCCGAAATCGAAAGCTTTTCTATGTACCAGCAAGGGATTACCTGTTGGAGCGTGAAGAGCGGCCAAACCTAGCAGATGCGGAATCGTTAGGGTTTAGGGTGCAAGCTGACAAAGCCACTAGTAGCCCCTGGGTCTTCGTGCCTGCCGAAGAGTCACGACTGTTGGATAAATTGGCCTCGGCTGGCCCGGCACTGGCAGAAATAGCCGACCGAATTTATCAAGGACTCATCACTGGGGCCGACCCCATTTTCTTGTTCCCGGAATTCAATGCGGTCTCTAGGCAAATAACCCGTGTCTTTTCTCGTTCGCTTCAGAGGAAAGTAGAAATTGAGAACGACCTATTGAAGCCGGTCGTCAGAAGTGGCGACATAGGCGGTTATTGGGCTAAGGCAACCTACAGGGTTCTTTTCCCCTACGAGTTGCTGGACGATGGGGCCGTACTCCTCTCGGAGGAAGAATTAGCCGAAAGATTCCCCAGGACGTGGGAGTATCTGTTGGCGAACAAGGCAAGACTGGAGAACCGTGAGGGAGGAAAATTCAAAGGCCCTGGCTGGTATCGTCTGGCACGCACACAGAACCTAGACATGTGGGAGCGGTCGAAGATAATGTTGCCCTACATGGTAAGACGCTTAGGTGCATACGTTGATCGTGATGAAGGCTATTATTTCGTCAACGTGACTACGGGCGGATATGGGCTAACCCTGGGAGACCAGACCCAGTCGCTACTTTATATTGCGGCTCTTCTGAATAGCAAGATTCTCGATTTCTTCTTGAGAGCCGTGTCTACGAGCTTCCACGGTGGTTATTTCGCAGCGAATAAGCAATACGTTGAGCAACTCCCCATCCGCCGCATTGATTTTGACAACCCCCAAGACGTGAAAATGCATGATGACCTCGTGACCCTCGTGGAGCGGATGCTAGACCTGCACAAGCGCTTGAAAGACGCTGTCGGCGAGGAGAAGAAAGACCTGGAACGCCAAATCGCCCGCACCGACCGCCAAATAGACGACCTCGTCTATCAACTCTACGACATCACCGAAGAAGAACGGAAAATCATAGAAGGAAAAACGTAGCGTCGGCCCGTTCTGGTACGACTTGGGGCAGGGGCTTTAGCCTGACGAGAAAACGTCGCCCTAAAGGGCAACGCTACGTTGGGCCAAATGGGCAGGTGGGGAAACCTGCCCTACGTTATTACTGGATGGGCAGATGCCCCGGATTGCAAATCCGGGGCCAGCATTAGGGGGCAAATCCGGGGCCAGCGTGAAAAGGAGGGCCCCTGGCCGACTGCCGCCAGGACAGGCGAAATCCGGGGTCAGCATTAGGGGGCAAATCCGGGGCCAGGTGCATGGGACAGGTGCCCGGCGATTTTCTTTTGGGGGCTGGCTGTTGTATAATGGATAGTCGTGGGGACATCGGGCAGGTATGGCCTGTCCCCTGGCCCGTTGATGCCAGGACGGGCTGGCACGTGATAGGCCAGGGAAACCTGCCCTACCGAAGGGATAGCAAGGGAAGAGGGGTATGGAAATAGGCACCGTGAAGTTGGTTAACATAGACGAGGAGATGCGGGATTCGTATCTCGACTACGCCATGAGCGTGATCGTGGCTCGGGCGCTCCCGGATGGCCGCGATGGGTTGAAACCGGTGCATCGGCGGATACTCTATGCCATGCACGATATGGGGCTCAGGCATAACAGGCCCTATAAGAAGAGCGCCCGCATCGTGGGCGAGGTTCTGGGGAAGTACCACCCTCACGGGGACGCGGCGGTATATGACGCCATGGCCCGCATGGCCCAGGATTTCTCCATGCGCTACCCCTTGGTTGATGGGCAGGGGAACTTCGGCTCTGTGGATGGCGACAGCCCGGCGGCTATGCGGTACACCGAGGCTCGGCTGGCGGAGATCGCCGAAGAGATGCTGGCCGACATAGAGAAGGAGACGGTGGATTGGGACGACAACTTCGACGGCTCGCTAAAAGAGCCGCTGGTCCTCCCTTCGAGGTTGCCCAACCTCCTTCTGGCCGGGGCCTCGGGGATAGCGGTGGGGATGGCTACCAACATCCCTCCTCACAACCTGAACGAGATCTGTGATGGCCTCATCTACCTCATCGACCACTACCAGGAGATGGACGAGATCGGCCCCGAAGACCTGTTCCAGTTCGTGAAAGGGCCGGACTTCCCCACGGGCGGGCTTATCATCGGGGTGGATGGGATAAGCAACGCCTTCCGCATGGGGAAGGGGAGCGTGGTGGTGCGGGCCAAGACCCACATCGAGGAGATGCGCGGGGGGAGGTATCGGATAGTGGTGACCGAACTCCCCTATCAGGTGAACAAGGCGAGGCTCATCGAGCGGATCGCGGCTCTGGTTCGCAATAAGCGGATCGCGGCCATCTCCGATTTGCGGGACGAGAGCGACCGGCGGGGGATGAGCATCGTCATCGAGTTGAAGCGGGGGGCTCAGCCCGACCAACTCCTCAATCAACTCCTCAAATATACGCAGATGCAGAGCACCTTCGGGGTGAACATGTTGGCCCTGGTGGATGGGGAGCCGCGCATCCTCACCCTCAAGATGGCGTTGCAACATTACTTGGGTCACCGGCAGGAGGTGGTGACCCGGCGTAGCCGCTTCGAACTGGTGAGGGCCCAAGAGAGAGCCCATATCCTGGAGGGGCTGAAGATGGCTCTAGCCAATCTGGATGCGGTGATAAAGACCATTCGGGGCTCTCGGAATGCGGAGACGGCGCGGAACAACCTGGTGAGGGGTTTCAAGTTGACAGAGGCGCAGGCCCAAGCGATCTTGGATATGCAACTGAGGCGGTTGGCGGCGCTGGAGCGGCGGAAGATCGACGAAGAGTACCTGGAGATGATAAAGAAGATCGCCTACTTAGAGGACCTTTTGGCCAACCCGAGGAAGATACTGCATCTCCTTCGGGAGGAACTTGAGAGCCTGAAGAAGAACTATGGTGACCCGCGGCGGACTCTGATACTGCCCGATGCGGAGGCGGAGATCAGTGAGGAGGACATGGTTCCTCCGGAGGAGATCCTGATCTCTATCACTCAGCGAGGGTACGTCAAGCGAGTCTTGACCAGGACTTACAAGCGTCAAGGGCGGGGAGGGAGAGGCGTCCTGGGGATGGGGAGGCGGGAAAAGGACACGGTGGAGCACCTCTTTGTGGCCGGGAGCCACGACAGCGTCCTCTTCTTCACCAACGAGGGGAAGGTTTACCAAGAGAAGGCCTATCAGATGCCCGATGTTACCAGGCAGGCCAGGGGTTTGCCTCTTACCAACCTCATCGCTTTGAGTCGTAAAGAGAGAGTGACGGCGGCTCTGGCGGTTTCCGATTTCGGGCGGGGGAACTATCTGGTGATGGCCAGCAAGAAGGGCAGGGTGAAGAGGACGAGTATCGAGGAGTTCGCCGCTGTGCGCCCTAGCGGCCTCATCGCCCTCAATCTGAGGAAGGGTGACGAGTTAGGCTGGGTCAAATTGACGAGAGGCAAGGACCAGATAGTCCTGGTCACAGAGCGGGGGCAGGCGCTCCGTTTCTCCGAGGAGGATATCCCCTCTATGGGGCGGGCGGCGAGCGGGGTGATGGGGATAAAACTGGCCAAGGGCGATCAGGTGACGGCTATGGATGTGGTGGCTCCCAAGGCTGATCTCCTGGTAGTGACGGAGCGGGGCTTCGGAAAAAGGACACCTTTGAGGGAGTACCCCCTTTATGGGCGGTACGCTAAAGGGGTGCAGACTATAGACGTGCATAGGTTGAGGGAGATCGGACGGGTAGTCGATGCGCAGGTAGTGAGCGTGAAGGACGAGATAACCCTCATCTCCGCCGAGGGGATGGTGCTACGTACTACGGTGAAGAATATCAGTAGTATGGGGCGGGCCACCAAGGGAGTGGTGATCATGAATCTCAGGGAAGGGGACGCCATGGCCTCCTTGGCCCGCATAAACAACAAGGGAGGGAAGAAGGGAAGGAAATAGGGGGTCGCTGGCAAGACATGGCCACAACGAGGAGGTAAAGAAAGGCCCTGGGGTTGCCCCAGGGCCGATTTCTACAGGGTGATGATCGATTTATCTTTGTCCCAGTGTACCCCTCTCGTCTCCTCCGGGAGGTCTGTCAGCCTCTTTTGCAAGGCGGCGAAGGTCTCTGGGTTGCCGGTGGTGTAGAAGGTGTAGTGGCCGCGGCGGTGGGTATGGTTGAGCAACTCTTCTCGCTCCAGAACTCGCTTGGTTTGGCGAGCCACGGCCGGGCTGGGGTCTATGATTTTGACTTGAGGGCCCACCATCTTCTTGATGGTGGGGATCAGGAAGGGATAATGGGTGCAGCCCAGAGTCAAAGCATCGATACCCTTTTCTAGCATGGGCTCCAGGCAGAGGCGTAAGATGGCCTCAGTCTGGGGATCGTCCAGTTTTCCCGCTTCCACCTGCTGTACCAGGCCTGGGCAGACCCCTTCCAACACAGTAACACCGCTAGCGAACCGCTGGACGAGGCTGGCGAAGAGTGCGCCTTGAAAGGTAGCCTGGGTGGCGATCACACCTACCACTTTTGTCTCCGTCTCCTGGGCGGCGGGCTTCACGGCCGGCTCCATGCCCACGATGGGGACCTCGAACCTCTCTCGCAGATGGTGCAAGGCCGCTGCCGAGGCGGTGTTGCAGGCCACGACGATGATCTTGCAGCCTTGGGCCAAGAGGAAGGAGATGATAGCCTGGGTTAGCCCTCTTATCTCCTCCAGGGAACGGGGCCCGTAGGGACAGTTGGCGGTATCGGCGAAGTAGATTATATCTTCGTGGGGGAGTTGTCGCGTTAACTCCCGCATGATGGAGAGTCCGCCCACTCCGGAGTCGAAAACCCCGATGGGGCCCTCCCTTGGGCTCTTCTCCTCCAACACCTCGCTCTTATGGGCGCTGTGTGAGGGTGACATCTACGCTTAGTTCCTCCCCTTGGCGGAGGATGGTGAGTCTTACCTCATCGCCCACATGGAACCGCCAGAGGACATTGTTGAGGGGGTTATCCTCGTCGATGGTCTGGTCGTTGATAGCGGTGATGATATCTCCCTCTCGGAGCCCTGCAGCGGAGGCCGGGGAACCAGAGACCACCTGCTGGACATAGACTCCATGGTCTGAAGGTAGATCGTAGGCGGAGGCCAGGCGGGGAGTTATCGTCGCGTAGTTGATGCCCAAGTAGGGCCTCTCTACATATCCCTTCTCTATCAGTTGCTGGGCCACCGCTTTCACCGTGTTGGAGGGGATGGCGAAGCCCAACCCTTCAGCCACGGTGCCCGCGTAAGCGCTACGCCCTACGATGGCGGTGTTGATACCGATCACCTGACCCAGGGTGTTGATCAAGGGGCCGCCAGAGTTCCCAGGGTTGATGGCCGCATCGGTCTGGATGAGGTCCTCCATCAGGTAGCCCCGTCCGGTATCCAGTCTCCGATCCAAGGCGCTGATGACGCCCACGGTAACCGTCCCCTTGAAGTCGCCCAAGGGGCTGCCGATGGCGGCTACCGGTTCCCCTGGTTGGAGGGTGGAGGAGTCGCCTAGTTCGGCCACGGCGGGGACCAACCCTCCGACTTTGATGACCGCCAGGTCGGAGTAGCGGTCAGCGCCCACTAGCGTGGCCTCCTCCTTAGAGCCATCGGCGTAGATGACCTCTATCCGCTCGGCATCTTCCACCACGTGGCTATTGGTGACGATATAACTTTCTTCATCGATAATGACCCCCGAGCCAGAGGCTTGGGGCTCCTCGATCCCGAAGAGGGTCTGTCTGGCGGGGAGGGTGTTAATCACCGTAACTACGGCTGGTTTCACCTTGGCGATGGCTTCAATCATGGCTGAATCTTGGGTGAGGGTTAGATAGGTTGGTTCTCCCTCTGTCTGGCCTAGGGAGGGGGTAGGTTGTCCCTCCGGTTGACCTATGGTCACCGGTGTAGGAAGAGAGAGGGTGGGTTGTGAGCGGGCAACCCAGTACCCAGCCGTGCCGCCAACCAAGCCTCCACAAATGATAGCGGTCACGATACCCAAGGCCACAACAAGAACCACTATGGAGTATCTGGGCCCAGAACCTTTATCCATCTTCATCCCTCCTTCCCAAATTATGCCCCAGTTCATCGTTTGGTGCAACTGAAATAGATAAGAAAAGGAGTTCGGCCCACAGGCCGAACCCCGATAAGGCAGATGCTTTCCCTCTAGCCTTTATTAGTTGGGCTACAGGCTAGGAAAGCGGAATCGAATCCGCCTTAGTAGTATCCTGAACAGGAGGTTTAGTTTCGGCTGTGGCAGGCCAGGGGGCAGGCGACCCCAGTCGAACCGTTGGGGTTGGGAGAAGATTTGGTCAAAGGAAGGGGAAAGCGTGGTGTCCTCGAAATCACTCCTAACCTCGGTCAACGTGCTCGTGTCTGTGTTCTCCAACTGGCTTGAGGTTTGCAAACGCTCCCACCACGACCTCACTCAGCGCAGGGTGAATCGTCTGCGCTCTGGCAAGAGGCAAGTAGTCTTGCTCCTCGGTATTCATCACATAGACGAGTTGCTGGAGTAGGATGGCCGCATGCGGACCAATGATATGGGCTCCCAGAATCCGGCCCGTCTCTCTCTCCACGCTCACTTTGGCGAATCCATCCTCCTCACCCATGGCATATCCCTTGGCGACGTCGTAGTACTTCTTCTCGCCAACCAGTATATTGTGGTTCTTCTTCGCCTGCTCTTCTGTCATACCAACCGAGGCGATCTGCGGGTGCGTGAACACCGCGTGGGGAACAGCGTGCTCATCTACCGGATAGTTGTGCTCCGTGAAGGCGTTCCTCCACACAACCTCCGATTCATAGTTTGCGGTATGCCTGAACATGTACTTTCCAGTGGCATCGCCCAATGCCCATATGTTTTCCTTTGTAGTGCGGAGGAATGGATCGACCTTTATCCAGCCTCTCTCATCAGTCTCAACTCCTGTCTTTTCCGGGTTTAATATGTCCGAGTTCGATCTGCGGCCTGCGGCTACCAGAATCTCCTGCCCCCTGAATTCGTATGGCTTCCCATCCGATCTGTTCGTGGCAATGACTGTCTTGAGCCCATGGTTGATTTCTGCGCGAACCGCTTCGTAGCCTGTGTGTACTTGGCAATAGCCCGACATCTTCTTCCTCAACAGCTCTGATATCTCAGGCTCCTCGTGAGGAAGAAGCCTAGGGCTTCTTTGGAGAATGATCACCTTAGTGCCGATGGCCGAGAAGAAGTGGCCGAACTCGGCGGCTATGTACCCTCCCCCAACAATGACTAGACTTTCTGGGGGTTCCTTGATGTCGAAAATGGTGTCGCTTGTCAAATACCCGACCTTTTCCAGACCTTCTATAGGGGGGATGAGTGGCCGTGCGCCAGAGGCGATGATGATTTTGTCTGCGGTGATTAGTTCCTTGCCAACCTTCATGGTGTAGTCTGAGGCGAAGGAGCCGTTCATGTTGAAGAACTCGATCTGCTTTGAGTGCTCTACAGCATGCTCCATCTCCTGACGCCCGTCTAGGACTATCTTCCAGACGCGTTTCATTATCAGGTCAAAGTCCACCTTCTCGATCTTAGCACGGACGCCTATGGCGTTGGCTTCCTCAGCCATCCTGATCACATCTGCCGGATAGATCATCACCTTTGAAGGAATGCAGCCCCTGTTCAGGCAGGTTCCGCCAAGGGGTTCGTTGTCTATGGCCGCCACGCTCATCCCCTGCGCAACAGCGTTCGAAACGATGTTCATCCCTGCCCCGGAACCGATGACGATCAAGTCAAACTTCTTCATAGCAATGCTCCCTCCGCGGTTGCAATGGTTGGTTGCGCGTGCCTACATATTGTTGAGTATTCCCCATAGCCACGGGTATGCGGGCCCCTAGCAATCAAGCGCTCTCACACCCAGCGACACGGCTGGAGGCCAGTGCTCTTCCAACTGCCGACGCGTCTCTTCGCTGTATCACACCGGCTAGAAGCACAGTAACTTTAGCGGGGCAAAGGGACCTGCCTCTTTGGTCAGCGACCTAATCCCCACATACCGCAGTCAGAAGGCAAACCTTGAACTGCTATCTGTTTGACCGCCATTATACTCCCACCGAGGCAGGCCGTCACGCCTTGTCCCCTGGCCCAAGTCGCCTGCCTCAAGGCGTACCAGCCTGTCCTGGCGCGCCCTGTCCCCTGGCCCACTTCCGCCAGGACTGGGCCGGACCCGACAGGGTCTTCCTTACAGGATCCCGTGGGAAGGGATGGCAGTCCAGGGGGGCAGGCGACTCAGATCGAACCGTTGGGGTCGGAAGTACCTTTGCTTTGTAGATCAGTGGTGGACCCTTAGGTAGGGGATGGTTTTTCCTTCTTCGTCCGTGGCTTCTCCCAACGTTACTTGGATCTCTATGCTTTCCCCCCAGCGGATGAGGATCAAGGTTGTCTTTTCCCCTGGCTCATGCTCCAGAATGAGGTCTCGAAGGTGGTGGTCTTCATCGATCTCCACGCCATCCACGGCGGTGATTATGTCGCCCATCTTAATTCCGGCTTCCTCGGCGGAGTTCTCCAGCCGACCTCGGTGACCAATGTGAGTCAATGCGGTGAATGATGAATTGAGATCTGCTCATTCTAAGATGCCATTATAGACCAGACTCTCGATGAGGTGACAGGGCCTATCCCAACCTAATACGATCACCTTGCTCGAAAGCCATGACCAGTTGATGACGATCTGGAAGGCGGTCAACAGCGACACAGGCACCAAATGCCAGCGATATCTCATAAAGTAGCTGACTAGCAAAGCCGTGGATTTACACTTCAACCTGTCACTCATCGCTTCCCATGTATCCCCTCATTCCGTTGTCAACTCTCTATAGATCGCCCATTCGTCGGCGGCTAACTGGGACCAACCCCTCTCCTCATACGCCAGAGCCAAGCCATAGTGCGCGTGGGGAGCATTGGGATCTAGGCTGACCGCCTCTTGGTAGTGAAAAATCGCTTCGTCTATCCTGCCCTCCTGCAAGAATAGATCGCCTAGCCAATTATGTATGCCCAGGCTCTCGTACGGAGTGGCTAGCGACAAGGCATCTTCATACAGAGCTATTAGCTCTTCTGCCCCCATCCCTTCTCTGACATACGCGATCCAGATGTCCTTAAACATGGCGGGCGCTATACCCTCCGCAATAGCTTGGCTTGAATGCTCTGTATCCACCCCAAAGACGACCTCGAAAATGGGCTCGTCCCTGGAACCCTGCACCTGCTGTGCGAGAGGCAGGACACTCCGGCCTGCTCCGATGAACCATATCCCTCCCTCATGGTGAACAGTTGCAGGATCAACACCGTCAATCTTTTCCTGCACGAATGGCACCTCCGCCAATTCACGTCTGTAGTGAGGAAGAACTACCTCGGGTAGGGTACGGCGAGAAAACACTATCTCTCCCGGAGCCACATTATGGGCTAGAAAGGTGGCAGCGAGGCGCCAGTTTGGCCGCTGCTCAGCATAGTACTTGCCCAGCGACGAAAAGCCGAGAACGCCGAAAAGCAGAAGGGAGAAGAGGAGCCACATAGCATAGAACCTCGGCCGTCGAAGCTCGCTGGAACGCCCTAGTAGATTACTTACCGATCGCCCAAGCGTGGTTACTCCCTTGCTAACAAAGATGAGGTATAAAGGCAAGATGAATACCAGATAGCGGGGCCTGAATCCGTGCTTGGCCGGGAAGGCAAAAAGAGCCCCAAAAGGTACCCCTATCCATAGAAGGGCAAGGAAAACCTGTGTTCCCTGTTTCTTCAAGGAACCGACCAAACCAGCCAGGAAGCCGGCAGCGAAGATCAAGAGAGCGGCCCCCGCTCCAGTGCCGAAAACACTGAAGACCCCTGCAAAAAGGGCCGGTGTAAGGGTCATCCCAGGGGTGAAATTCACACCTCCCAACCCCTTTCCGCCCTGGATGTCTTGCCATAGGTAGGGCACCATCGGGAGATAACAGACTAGGATGACAGTCGTGCTCCCCCAAAAGCGAAGGAACGCCTCCGCAACCTTAGAGCGCGCCTCAGACTGACACCGAACATACCCCCACAACCAAACTGACAAGAAGATGAGGCCTTCGACTAGGAACACGAGGAGGGCGAACAAGTGTGTATATAGGTTCAGGATATTGAATATGATGAAGCCAACCCACCACTTTCTTTCATGGCCTTTTATCCCTCTCCACAGAAAGTAAAGGGCTAAAACGGACAAAAATGCGAACAGAGCGTACGCTCTGGCCTCTTGGGAGTAGCGAACGTGAAACGGCGAGAGGGTCAGGAGAAATGCGGCCAGCAACCCCTCCGCCCTACCAAATAACGCCTTGCCGAGATTGTAAACGGCTGTGACGCCCAATATACCAAAGATGGCCGAGGGGAAGCGTAGCAAAAAATCCGCCTCCCCCAGAAACGAGACAAGATGGATGAGCACAAAATAGAGGGGGGGCGGGAGGAGCCTTGTGTAGCACGCTCGATAGAACGTCAACTACCCCCCCTGAGCTCGCATGCTTTAGGGTGGTTATTTCGTCCTGCCACAGGCTCTTGGCATCGAGCCTATATAACCGCAAGAGTGTGGCTAGAAGCAGCAAGAGAATCAAAAAGATGATGGTCGTCCTCTTGTGGCTGAGACCTTTGTAATGCGATATTCCCATAATCAGAAAACGTCTACCCTCTATTCCCTCTCCCCTGTTAATTCGTCATATCTTTGCCACTCGCTTATGGACTGCTCCCACAGTCCTTGGGCCTCATAAACAAGTGCCAAGCCGTAATGAGGTTCGGGAGCGCACGGATCTAGAATAGTGGCTTCTTGATAGTGGACCATCGCCTGCTCCAGCCTGCCCTTCGCTTGATATAGGTCTCCCAAAGTAACGTGGATAGAGAAAGCCGTGGAAGATGGCACTACTTCTAGGGCTTCCTCGTAGAGTTGAATAACTCCTTGAGGTTCTAACTCTTCCCTGACATACAATACCCACAGATCATCATACATTACAGGCGCTATCTTCAACGCTCTGCCTCGTGCAGCGCTCCGGTCATCCACCTCGAAGATCACCTTGAAGAATAAAGGTGCCGCTTCTGTCAGTTCCCTATCTATGGAGCGCATCTTTTCCCGAGCCGGACCGACGAACCAAACCCCTCCTTGCCGCTCTCCATCAGGGAGGGCAAACATCTCGCTCCCTCCCATCACGAAGACCGCCTCTCCCAGACTTTCCTCGTAGCGGGGCAGCACTACCTGGGGGAAGGGGCCGGGGGAGACTATCACGTCACCAGGAGATATACTCTTCGCCAGCAGAGCAGCTACCGCTCTCCAGTCCGCTCTGTCTTCCGCATAGTAAGCCTGCACCGCCGGCACACTCAAGAGCGCGATAACCAGGAGGAACAAGGCCAGACTGATCTCTCGTGATCGTAAGCTCCCTCTTAGCAACCGAGCATTGATCACCCCACTTATAGCCGTTAATCCCCTAGCGACAAAAAGTAGATAGAAAGGCAACATAAAGAGCACGTATCGGGGTCGAAGGCCATGTTTGGCAGAGAGGGCAAACAACACCTCGAAGGGCACTGCCAGCCAGCAGAAAGCCAGCCACAGTTGTCTGCGCTGAGCTCTCGCGGAGATACCTACCCCGATGAGAAAGGGGATTAAGAAGACCAAGACAGCCCATCCGGAGCCAAGTCCCCAACTATCCAATGCCTGAATCAGAAAGGATGGCGCAAGGCTCATCCCTCTAGTTATCGCCCCTCCCAGGCCCTTTTCTCCACTCAGGCCCCTCAAAAGGTGAGGAAGCATGGGTGTATAAGCCAGGGCAATGGTAGCCAAGCTGGCGACAAAAGCGAAACCAGCGCCTTTGTCAAAAGTGCTTGCACTCTTCTCCAAATCTGTCGCCTGTTGGGCAAGGGTGGACCTCCTCATAGTCAGCAAGGCTTCTTTTAACCAAAGTCCTGCGATAAACACCACCTCGCCCAGCAAGACGAGGAAAGCAAAAAGATGGTTGTAGACGTTAAATATGTTGCAGAGCGTAAAACCTATCCACCACTTCCTGTCCTTGTCGACGATACCCCGATACAGGAAATACAACGAGAGCAGGGAAAGAAACAGAAGCAAAGTGTAGAACCTAGCGTCCTGGGAATACCGTATATGGAAAGGTGCAAGGGACAGCAGGAAAGCACCGCTCAATCCCTCTCGCTTCCCGAACAGCCGCGCCCCCAAGGCATAGGTTATCGCCACACCTAACACTCCAAAGAAGAGAGCAGGGAAACGCAGAAGGAAGTCGTTGTCTCCTATATACAAAAAGAAATGGGTGATCAGGAAATAGAGCGGCGGCGCGGGCAGGGCTGTGTTATACAAGGGGATAGAAACGACTCGAGATACGCTGTTCTCTGTGGACACGATAGCGGCGGTAAAGATCTCGTCCTGCCACAGGCTCTTGGCACCAAGGCCGTTCAAGCGCAGAGATAACCCCAGAAGCAGAATGCCGATCAAGAGATAGACCGCGATGCGCTTCCATATCCAGAAGGACCTCTCTTCCACCTGGGCCCTATTCATCGGTCATCTCGGCCACGGCCCCGCATTCCTTCTCCCACTCTGTAACCACAGGCCGAACACCGCCGGCGGATGGTGGAACTGTTCAAGTGCTTCATTTCCGTGATAGCCAGAGTTCTCAGGTGTTACCATATTTGAAAACGATACATCTCCCAGGAGGATGGCCAGGGAACCTGGGAAGGCGAAGAAGGGCGATCTATCTTCGTTTCTTCCCAAAGGCTCTCCTAGAGCCAGCGCATGTGACGAAAATAGGCCCACATCGCTATGACAACCAGGATCATGATGCTGCTGACGACCGGCAAGACATGGGGACTTTGGGCCCAGGGCATAGGGAAATTCATGCCGAATATGCCGGAGATAGCCTCCAATGAGCCGAAGGTGATGGCGATGATAGCCAAATATTTCATCACCTCGTTGAGGCTGTGGGAGGTGAGGGAGTCGATGGTATCCCCCAAACCTTCGATCACCTCCCGCAGATCCTGCAGCCGATCCCAGATCTGGACTGTATGGTCGGAGACGTCCCCCCAATAGACATCCATATCGCCCCGGAGGAACTCCCAATCCTTATGCTCCAGGCTAGCGATGACCGCCATCTGGGGCCTGATGATGCGACGGAAGTTGATGAGGTTTCTTCTGATGATGGAGATCTCCCGCATCATCTTCCGGGCGTCCTCCTCGAATATCCTCTCCTCAACCCGCTCTATGTTTTGGCTCTCCTTATCTAGGATGGGAAAACAGTGGTCCATGAGGCTGTCGATCACCTCGTAGAGGAGATAGTTCGACCCCCGGCCCATGAACCGCTCTCTGAACTCCTCGTTCTCCTGGCAATTAGTAAAATCCTGCACCAGAGATTTAAGAGTTCCACCGCTGACAGTCACCAGGAAGTTGTGGCCCACAAAGATAGCCACTTGGGAGGAGCCCAGCCGCCGGGTCACCTTATCGAAGACGGGGAAGTGCATGACGATGAAGAGGTAGTTCTCGTATTCATCGATCTTGGGCCGCTCTATTTTGCTGAGGCAATCCTCCAGGTCTAGAGGGTGGAAGAAGGGGTAGCGCTCCTGGAGATAACCCATCTCTTCAGAGGTGGTTTTCTCGATGTTGGTCCAAGTGAGGTCCTTCTGGACCAGGGTCTCTAAGGTCATAATTACCCCCTTTCCTGGAGGATTGACCAAGAACTATTATACTTTAAATGCCTAACATCAAGCCAGCGATAGTGAAGTAGATGAAAAGTCCGGTGGCGTCAACTAAGGTGCTCATCACCGGTCCAGATACCACCGCCGGGTCTATCCTCAATTTAAAGGCGATGAGGGGGAGAAGAGAGCCAAGGCTGTTGGCCCAAATTACGATGACCATAATGGCGATGGCAACTGCCAATGCCAAAGTGGACGTTGTACCCCAGGCGAGAGCCCGGATGAAGGCTACACCAGCCATGGCTAGGCCGAGGAAGGTACCAGTGCGTACCTCATGCCAGAAAATCCTGCATAGATCTCGCGGCTCGATGTCGCCCACAGCCAGGGCTCGGATGACAGTGCTCGTGGTCTGTGTGCCTGCGTTACCCCCGGTGCCGATGAGAAGAGGCACAAAAAAGGCTAGGGCCACCACAGCATCGAGTTGGGCTTTGAAATGTCTGAGGACAGAACCGGTTAAGGTTTCAGTTACGAAGAGAAGCAACAACCACCCTATGCGCTTCTTCGATACCTCGAAGATGCCGGTAATTAGATAGGGCTTCTCCAAGGGTTGGGCTCCTCCTAACCTCTGGATATCCTCGGTTGCCTCTTCTTCCAATACATCCAGAATATCGTCGATGGTGATAACCCCCACCAACCGTCCCTCCTCATCGACCACCGGCAGGGCCGTTATGTCATACCTAGCCATGATTTGGGCGCATTCCTCCTTATCGGTCCCCACCTTTACGCGGATCACATCAGGGCCCATGACATCTTCGAGGCGAGTGTCAGGGTCAGCGACGATGAGCTGGCGAAGGCTAACCACCCCGCCCAATCTGCCTTGCGTGTCCACAACAAATAAGTAGTGAGCCGCTTCCGTCTCTGGTGCCCACCTCCGTACGGCTTCTATAGCCTCCCCGGCGCTCATCTTGCGCTTGAGGGCCAGGAATTCCGAGGTCATCAACCCCCCAGCGGTGTCATCGGGGTGGAGGAGCAAGGGCCTAACCTCCTCAGCCTCCCTCATGCGAGCCAAAAGGGCCTGGGCTTTCTCGGGGGGGAGATCTCCCAAGAGGTCTGCGGCCTCATCCGGTTCCATAGCGTCCAAAACAGGTGCCAGGGTGCGGGATTCCAGTTGGCCTGCTAACTCAGCAGCCTCTTCATCTTCCAGTTTTTCGAGGATATCAGCCGATTCCTCCGTGTCCAGATGAGGTAGAAGGTGTTGCTGGCGGGAAGAGCGTAGCTCTCCAAATACTTCAGCCTTGTCGGCGGGCCTCAAGGCCACTAGGAGGGCGATAGCCCCTTCTAGATCATCGCTCTCCAGGTGGTGACGTACTTGTTCTGCCAGATCTGCAATTTGAGCTCTCTCCATCGGTCACCTCCTCTCCGCCAAAATAATCAGGCGCCGCACAGTAGCGTGCAGCGCCTGAGGTACCTCTTTCCGGCTAGTTCACGGGACACTGCCCTCTCTTATGCAAGCCGTAAGGAACCAGAGCAGAATCGCTTCTCCGATCTTACTCTGGCCTGGACGCGCTCGTTTCCTATGCTTAGATCTGTGACTTTCCACTTCTATCGTTGTAGAATTATACCACACCATTGAAAACATGACAATGCTTCTACCCCCTCATCCATATCCTTAGAGGAAAGGTTGCCAATAAACACCTCCGAAGGCTTTCGACCGCCCTTTCAACTGCTGATGGAAGGGAGAGGGGCTGATTGACGGGCTGGAGGTGGAGAAGTTGGACGAAGGTTATTGCTTAGGAGGGGGACGAGGGATGGTAGCGTTTGTTTAGGGGAACTGCAGTCGGCTTTATGCTTCATTGACAAATCTTTGACAGGGGGAGTCCCCGCTGTTAAAATTTCGTATCGCTATGAAAGGTGCTAGAGTTCTCACCGGAGCCATGCTTCTCGGCCTCTTGGTTTTCCCCTGGGCCTCCACCTCCGGGGAGGAGGGGGCCATCCTCATCACTGGGCGGGTGGTTGACTCCCAAGGGGTGCCCCTGGAGGGCGCTTCCATAAAGATAAGGGCCCAGGACTCCCAAGGGGTCTTCATCGATGAAGGCGGGGAGGGGACGAAGTCTCAGGCGGACGGCTCTTTCCTTTTGACTATACCTTCCGAGATCGTGGCCCGACTGATGGAGGGCCAAGGGGAACTCACCCTCGAGGCCAGCAAGGCGAGTTATGCCACCCTCTCCCAGACTCTAGATCTTGAAGGGATGGCTCACATCGGCGAGCAGTTATATCTGCCCCTGGGAGACCTGATTCTGGAGCATCGCATGGGGGCCGCTTTCTTCATCGCTACTTTTGTCTTTATTCTGGTCTTCGGGTTCATCTCTTTTCGAGTACTGCATGAGACCATCGCCGCCCTGATGGGGGCGGTGGCCATCCTGGGAGTCTCTTATCTCCTCGGTTCCTCCACCTCCGATTTCTGGATCCTCTCCTTCGAGAGGGCTATTCACTACATCGATTTCAACGTTATCTTCCTCATCATGGGGATGATGATCTTGGTGGCTATCATGGGACGGACCGGGGTCTTCCAGTGGTTGGGCTACCAAGCCTATAGGGCGACGGGTGGCAACAGTTGGCATCTGGCGGTCCTACTTATCACTATTACTGCTGTGGCCTCTGCCTTTCTCAACAATGTCACCATCATGCTACTCATGGCCCCTGTCACTATCGAGATGGCTTTGGTTTTGGGGATTCACCCTTTCTCTCTCCTCATCCCCGAGATATTGGCCTCTAACATCGGCGGGGCGGCTACCCTGATCGGAGACCCTCCCAACACCATCATCGGTTCTTATGCCGGGCTGGGGTTCCTCGATTTTCTCCTTCATATGGGACCTATGGCGATGCTTTCCATGGTCGCTCTCTTGGCCATGATCCGCTTTATCTACGGCAAGGAATACGCTAAGTCTCGCGAGATCGCCTCTCCCACCCTGTTGGAGAGACTCAGGGAAGATGCGCGGATCACGGACCCTGGGACGCTGCGGAGAGCCCTAATTATGGGTGGAGTCACCCTGGTCCTCTTCTTTGTTCAGGATCTCTTCGGTATGCCACCCAGTGTGGTGGCCCTTCTGGGGGCCACGGGCCTCCTGGTCTGGGTACGGCCAGATATTGAGAATATGCTCCAAGAGGTGGACTGGACAACCCTGGTCTTCTTCATGGGTCTCTTCATCGTGGTGGGGGGGATCCAAGAAGTGGGGCTCATCCAAACCATCGCTGAGTTCATCGGCCATATCGCAGGTGATAACCTTGTTTTGGCCATTATCCTTATCCTCTGGGTATCAGGTATGGCTTCAGCCATCGTCAGCAATATCCCCTTCACGGCGGCGGCACTGCCTATTGCTGCTTTCCTCACCACCGCTGTTCCTGGCGCTGGGAACAACATCTTGTATTGGGCTCTGGCGGTGGGGGTCTGTTTCGGGGGCAACGCCACCTCCATCGGCGCTGCCGCTAATATCGTAACCGCGGGTGTGGCTGATCGCGCTGGATATCACCTCTCCTTCCCCCGTTTCCTGCGAGTTGGAGTCCCGGCCACCTTTGTCACCATCTTGGTGGCTATGATCTGGATATTGATCAGGTACTGATGAGGAGATAGAAAGATGGGCAAGATCCTTTGCGCTACCCGGGGAGGAGAGGCTAGTTGGAGAACCCAGGATAAGGCTATCAACTTGGCCAAAAAGCGGAAGGATGAACTCATCTTCCTCTACGTGGCGGATATAAGTTTCCTGGACAAGATGGCTGCGCCTGTGGTGATCGATGCGGAGAACGGTGTGGAGAGGATGGGCGGGTTTCTTCTGGCTATGGCTCAGGAGCGCGCTCGAGAAAAGGGTCTGGAGGTTCAGATCATCATCCGGGAGGGGAAAACCCGGGAGGAGATCAAGGCGGCAGCGAAGGAGTTGGAGGTAGACTGCGTGGTCTTGGGTCTTCCCGCTGAGGGAGGGGTCTTCCGAGAGGAGGCGCTCCAGGCCTTTGCCCGGGAGATAGAGGAGGAGACGGGAGCGGAGGTCCTCCTGGTCTAACCGCCACTTTAGTGCCGTTGACTAGGCGGCTGGAGCGAACTATAATTAAAGCCGTGAAGGAGTGGATGGTGCGGTTTCGACCTAAGTACGGCTCTGCCCTGAAGTGGCTCTTGCCTGGTATGCAGGTGAAGCGGTGGCTCCTCCTCCTCTTTGGCGGTATCACGGTCCTCAGTTTGGGGGCGGGGTATATATTGGTGGAGATCTACCGCACTTGGGCCTTTCCCCCCATCTTCTATTACCTCACTTTGCAGTTTATCCCCCGCGCCCTGCGGGGTTTTCTCTTCGGGGTGCTGGGCATAACCGCGGTGGTCGTGGCTATCGTCCAGTTGAACAACTCTCTCCTCTCCGCCTTCCGCTCTCCCGGAGACAGCCATCTGGTGGATATCATCTACCGGCATAGGCACCGGAGCCGAGGTCCCAAGGTGGTGGCTATCGGTGGGGGCACAGGGCTCTCCATGCTGCTCAGGGGGTTGAAAGAGCATACGGAGAATATCACCGCTATCGTCACCGTGGCCGATGATGGGGGGAGTTCCGGTCGCCTGCGGCGAGAACTGGGGGTCCTGCCCCCTGGCGACTTCAGGAACTGCATCGCCGCCCTGGCCGATGCGGAATCGTTAACCACGCAACTATTCCAATACCGTTTCAGCGAAGGGACGGGTCTCAATGGCCACAGTTTCGGCAACCTCTTCATCGCCGCTATGGCCGGGGTAACGGGGAACTTCGAACGGGCTATCCTGGAATCGGGGCGAGTGTTGGCTATCCGGGGGCAGATCTTCCCCTCCACCCTGGAGAACGTGACCCTCTGTGCTGACCTGGGTGAGGAGGAAGCCGAGGAGGTGATGCGGGTGGAGGGTGAGTCCCAGATACCCAAGGCTGGGAAGCCTATTGAGCGGGTATATCTGGTTCCCGGCGAGGCTCCCGCTTACCCCGAAGCAGTGAAGGCGATCCTCGCTGCGGATCTCATAGTGGCTGGGCCGGGGAGCCTTTATACTAGCGTCCTTCCCAATCTGCTTGTCCCAGGCATCGTCGAGGCCTTGCAAGCCTCTCGGGCCCTGAAGGTGTATGTCTGTAACGTGGCTACCCAGAAAGGGGAGACGGACCATTTTGCCGCTGGCGACCACATAAAGGCGCTGGAACAGCATGTGGGGAGGATCTTCGATCATGTGCTCCTCAACGACAACTTGGGGGTCCCGCTCCCCTCCCATCTGACCATCGAGATCGTCTCTCCCCGGATGCATCCTGACCAGGAACTCCAGGTGGTTGCTGCAGATGTGGTGGATCGAGAGAACCCCTGGCGCCATGACTCAAGAAAATTGGCCCAGGTGCTATTGGACTTATATTATAAGGAGCGGGATGAGGGTGGGGGGTCAGGTTCCAGGAGAGAAGGTGATGGAGAAGAGAGTGGCCAGCGTTGACCCCTTGGTGGTTTTTAGGGAGAGGCTTTTTGAATTGATCTAGGTAGCGAGGAGGCAATAGATCGACTCCCTGGAGAAGGCTCTTCTTTGGTTTGTAGCCACCTTGCTGCTCTTGCTCTGGGTCAAGCGTTTGCTGAGTCAACATCTCTACGGCCTGGGGCTTCTCATTTCTGGAGATCACGAGAAGGCCGCGCTTTTCTCCTTTTTCCTCCTTCTCCCTGGGGTGATCCTCCATGAATTGAGCCATTGGCTGGCGGCCAAGGTTTTGAGGGTCCCCACGGGGCGACTCACCTTGGGGCCCCGACGGAGGGGGGAGGCGTTAACCTTTGCCTCCCTCTCTATAGCCCGAACCGATCCCCTTCGAAAGAGTGTCATTGGTCTGGCTCCTCTCTTAGGGGGGACCCTGGCTATCTTCCTCACCGCCTGGTGGGGGTGGCCTTTCATCTCTTGGAGCTCCTCTCCAGATGGGGCTCTGCGGCATCTCATCTCCTATTTAGGGGAGTACGCAAGAGCCCCTCACCTTTTGCTTCTTCTCTACCTTCTTTTCTCGCTGAGCAACGGGATGCTGCCCAGCGAGGCTGATCGCCAAGGGTGGCTTCCGGTTTTCCTCTTCGGCGGCCTGGTGGTACTCCTCTCCGCCCTGGTGGGCTTCGTGCCCCGCATCCCGGCAGAGGTGACCTTTTGGATATTCCGGGGCTTGGAGTATCTGACCTTGGCCCTTCTGATCACCCTGGTGGTGGATGGCCTCTTCTTTCTCCTTATCTACCTTTTAGAGCGGCTGGTGGGAGCCATGCGAGGGCAAGAGGTAGAGTATAGGTGAACTAGTCAGGAGGTTGACTCTCTCGGGCGGCGAGGAAGAGAACGATAACCGCCACAACCCCTAGAGTGAGGAGGGCGTACAACTTGTAGAGGCCAGGGGGCAAAAGTAAAGCCAGTCCGCCGAAGGAGGCGCAGAGGAGGTAGAAGAGGAGGACTACATGGCGGTGGGAGATTCCCATATCCAGCAAACGATGGTGGAGGTGTCCCCTGTCGCCGTAAAAAGGGGAACGACGCTGTCGGAGGCGGCTCACGATCTGCCAGGCCACGTCCAAGATGGGGATCCCCAAAACTAGGAGTGCGGTGGCTGCCTTGGCCCCACCGATGATGGAAAGAGTGCCTAGAGCGAAGCCCAGAAAGAAGGCTCCTGAGGTGCCCATGAATACCCGGGCGGGGTAAAAGTTGTAGGGGAGGAACCCCAAGGCGCAGCCAGCCAAGGCTAAGGGGAGGAGGGCGATGCTCACCTGGCCCAGACGGTTGCTATGGGCAAAGAAGATGAGGGAGGCGATCACCGTAATCCCCGCCGCTAGGCCGTCCAGACCATCTAACCAGTTGACGGTGTTCATCATCCCCATGATCCAGAAGAGGGTGAAGACCACAGCGAACCAGGTGGGGAAGGTGACTAGCCCGCCGAAGGGGCTGGCTATATCTTTGATCAGGATGCCCGAGGCCACCGCTACACAAGCGGCCACGAACTGTACCGCGAGTTGAGGCCAGGGGGAGAGTTCCCGTTTGTCGTCGTAGACACCTATCAGGAAGACGATGAGGGAGCCGATAATCAGCCCAGTTAGGCGTAGAGGCTCTGAGGGGTCAGGTTCGGGCTGGACTGAAGGGGGATAGAGGATCAAAGATAGCCCGACCGTTATCAGGAAGGGGATGAGGAGAGCCATTCCTCCTAATTTGGGGATTGGCGCTTCGTGAAGATGACGCGGCACCCGAGGGTAATCGACGAAGCCAAAGCGCCGCGCCACTCTCTTCACCAGAGGGGTGAGGAGGAGAGCCAAGAGCAGGGGTACGGTGAGGACGGCCAAATAGAGCACGATCTACCTTCCTATTTACCGTAAGAAAGGGCAACCCCAAAGGTCGCCCTCATTCTAGGGTGCTCGGTTTCTTCTGTCAAGGGTTCGGGAAGCGAGCCAGTTCCACCCCTGCCTCAGCCAGGAAGTTGCGGGCTAGTTCATCGGGATACTCTCCAGCGTAGATTACCCTCTTTAGACCCGCGTTGATGATCATCTTGGCGCAGGTATTGCAAGGCTGATGGGTGATATAGATGGTGCCCCCGGCGATGGAGACACCATGTAAAGCCGCCTGGATGATGGCGTTCTGCTCGGCGTGGAGGCTCCTCTGGCAGTGTTCATCTTCGATGATGCAGCCCGCCTCCAGGCAGTGAGGCAACCCCTCTGGAGCGCCGTTATAGCCTGTGGTGAGGATGCGACGCTCTCTGACGATCACCGCCCCCACCGAGGCCCGGGGGCAGGTTGACCTTTGGGCCACTTGCAGGGCTATCTCCATAAAGTATTCATCCCAGGTGGGGCGTATCTTGGCGCTCATTTGATCCTCTTAGCCCGTCCCGAACTGCCTGTCCCCCGCGTCCCCTAGTCCGGGGACGATGTAGCCCACTGGAGGGTCTCCTGGCTTCTGGGGCTCGCCTGTTAGGTGGTCATCGATGGCCGCGATATGGATGTCCACATCTGGGTGGGCCTCGGCGAGCCTTTTCACCCCCTCGGGGGCGGCGATGACGCCCACGAATTTGATCCGCTTGGCTCCCCACTTCTTCAAGATATCTACCGTGGCCACCGCCGAGCCTCCAGTGGCTAACATGGGGTCTAAAATCAAGCAGACCTGCACCGTAGGGTGGACGGGGAGTTTACTATAATATTCTACCGGCTCTAGGGTCTTATGATCTCGGTAGAGGCCGATGTGCCATACCTCTGCGGAGGGCATCATCTCCCAGATCCCCTCCACCATCCCCAGCCCGGCGCGGAGGATGGGCACTAGCCCGATCTTCTCGGTCAACCGGTATCCCTTGGCCGGGGCCAGAGGGGTGGTGACTTCCACCTCCTGGAGTCCCAGGTCTGCCGTAGCCTCGTAGGCCAAGAGGATCGATATCTCCCTGGTCAGTTCGCGGAACTTCTTGGGCTCGGTATTTTTGTCCCGCAGGAGGGTCATCTTATGCTTGATTAGGGGGTGGGTGGACTCTAAAACTGGCATCTTGCCCTCCTCTATTAAAAGGCAGCGGCCTGGTTTCCGCTGCCTTCACTTCTCAGGCTTCCTCGGTGCGCTTGAGGAGCGCCTCCCACTGCCGATCCACCTCGGCTTGGAGTTCCTCTATGATATGTTTATTCTCCTCCCTGAAGAGGTGGCGGAAGCGGCCTTGGGGCTTCAAGAACTCTTCGATGGGGAGTTTCTCCTTGGGCCGGTAGTTAAGTTTCCACTCTCCCTTCTCTACCTCGTAGAGGGGCCAGAAGCAGGTATCCACCGCCAGGCGCGACATCTCGATGGCCGTATCGGTGGGGTGGCGCCAGCCTCGGTTGCAGGAGGAGAGGATGTTGATGAAAGCCGGCCCCTCGGCTGCCACCCCTTTGCGCACGTTTTTCATCAGATCCCTCCACCGGTGGGGAGAGGCCTGGGCGACGTAGGGGATACCGTGAGCGGCCACGATGGCGGTGAGATCTTTGCGATATTGGGGCTTGCCAGGGATAACCTTCCCCGCTGGCGAGGTGGTGGTCCAAGCGCCATGGGGGGTAGCCCCGGATCGTTGGATCCCGGTGTTCATATAGGCCTGGTTATCGTAGCAGATGTAGAGAAGCCTGTGCCCCCGCTCCAAGGCCCCCGAGAGGGCCTGGATGCCGATATCATAGGTGCCCCCATCTCCGGCAAAGGCCACGAACTTTATATCCCGCTCTTTCATCTTTCCCTGTTTCACCAAAGAGCGGTACATGGTCTCTATGCCGCTCAGGGTGGAGGCAGCGTTCTCGAAGGCGTTATGAATCCAAGGGGTCCGCCAGGCGGTGTAGGGGTAGATGGTGGTGCTCACCTCTAGGCAACCGGTGGCTGTGGCCACGATCACCGGTTCATCGATAGCCAAAAGCACCTGGCGAACGATGATGGGAGCGGCACACCCCGCGCAGAGGCGATGGCCGGGAGCCAGCCGTTCCTCTTTCTTGGAAAGTTCTTTCAACTTAAGCGCTGTAGCCATTTTGTCTCCTCTGAATTTAGGCCGCGGTAACGACTTTTTGTTTGCCTTCCCTCACGCCCAGCCAGTTGACTAGACGTTCGATCTCCCCTGTTTCGGCGATTCGCAAAAGATCGCGGAAGACGCTTTCGATCTGATCGGGGGTGGTATCCCGACCGCCGAGGCCGAAGATGTAATCAATCACTTGAGTCGTCACGCCGTGAACCTGGAAGGCGGCACAGATCTCCATGAAGAGCGGCCCACCTAAAGCGCCGAAAGAGTCGGAGCGGTCCATCACCCCCACCACGGCCTTATCTCTTAAGGCTTCCACTATCTCTTGGCCGGGGAAGGGCCGGAAGCAGCGAGGTTTCAGGAGACCCGCTTTTATCCCCCGACCCCGCAGATCGTCCACCACACCTCTGGCCGTTCCCGCCGTGGAGGAGAGGACCACTACCGCCACCTCTGCATCGTCCAGCCTATACCCTTCTAACAGCCCATAGGGTCGGCCGAAGGTTTTGCCGAACTCCTCCCCCACCTCTATCACCGCCTCTTTAGCCCGCTTTATAGCGTCCGCTTGCTGTCTCTTATGCTCCATATAGAAGTCGTAGAAGTCCAAGGGGCCGTAGGTGACCGGGTTATCGATGTCTAGGAGGGGGTAGGTCGGTCGGAAAGGGCCGATGAAACGCTTGACCGCTTCGTCCTCCTCTATCTCCACCCGCTCCACGGCGTGGCTGGTGATGAAGCCGTCCGACATCACCATCACCGGGAGGCGTACTTCCTCTCTCTCAGCGATCCGCACTGCCTGGATGGTGTTGTCGTAGACCTCCTGTGCGTTCTCGGAGAAGAGTTGTATCCAGCCCGCGTCACGGGCCCCCATGGAGTCGGAGTGATCGCAATGGATGTTGATGGGGGCGGAGAGGGCGCGATTCACCACCGGCATGACGATGGGAAGCCTGGTAGAGGCGGCGACATAAAGCACCTCCCACATGAAGGCCAGCCCCGCGGAGGAGGTGGCGGTCATCACCCGACCGCCGGCCGCCGAAGCGCCGATGCAGGCGCTCATGGCGCTATGCTCGCTCTCTACAGTGATGAACTCCGTATCCACCAACCCATCAGCCACGAACTCAGAGAAGGTTTGGACTACGGAGGTCTGGGGGGTGATGGGATAAGCGGCCACCACATCGGGGTTGATCTGGCGCATCGCTTCTGCGGTGGCCGAGTTGCCGTCTAAAGCCATAGATCTGCCCATATCTCCTCCCTATAGAGGGTCATTCGGTCTCCTGGACCATAGTGATCGCCTCGACTGGGCAGACCTGAGAACAGATGCCACAGCCTTTGCAATGGTCCAGGTCGAAGTCCTTCATCTTCTCCTCTTCGACGAGGATGGAACAGTCGGGACAATGGATCCAACAAAATAAGCAGTGGGTGCACTTCTCTAGATCGAGGAGCGGGCGCTGGGCCCGCCAGGCGCCAGTGATATATTCTACCGCGTTGCCTGCCTCTACGATCAGTCCTCCTTCGGGTATCTCTTGCCATCCCGCTTCCAGATCGACCACTTTATCCCTCCCTTACCTCGCGATAGGCTTGCTCGATGGCCTCCACGTTCTGTTCCGCTACCCGGGAGCCGAACTTATGGCCGAACCGCTCGCGAGTCTTCTCTATCAGATCTTCCAGGGCTACGAAGCCCGTAGCCTTAATCAGGGCACCCAGCATGGGGGTGTTGGTGATCTCCCGTCCCAAAGTGTCCATGGCGATGCGGGTAGCGTTGACGGTGAAGACCTTTCCCCTCTCGAACCCCAACCGCTCTCGGATCTCGGCGGGGGGGTCTTCTGTATTTACGATAAAGATACCCTCTTCCTTCAGCCCTTCGGCGACATTCACGCTGCCTATGAGAGTGGGGTCAAGAACCAAGACCACATCCGGTTCTTGGATCTGGGAATGGATATGGACCGGCTCCCTGCTCAGGCGGGTGAAGGCCCGCACCGGAGCCCCGGCTCGCTCTGGGCCGTAGTCCGGAAAGGCTTGGAAATATTGACCGCTGTCCAAGGCCAGGTCAGCCAGCATCTTGCCGGCGGTGACTACGCCTTGGCCGCCGCGGCCATGCCAGCGGATCTCCGTTAACTTGGCCATCTATCCTCCTTTAGGCGTAAAAAAAGCCCCTTCCAATCGGCTTGGGCGGATATCGTCGTTGAGCGCCCAAAGAGCATACAATATATTATAGGGTAACGGTACGGAAAAATCAAATGGTGACAATTGGGGAAGAGCCCCCTCAGGGCGGGATGGATATGCTTTTGGCGCTATCACCTGGGATAGCCTTGGTGGCGATGGGATCCCACGCTCTTGGGAGGAGGGCGAGAAGTCATATCCGCCTCTTCCTCTCTATTTCCGTTTTGCACTTGAGACATAGCGTGGCCTGGGGTATGGCCTTCAGCCGGGCAGGGTCGATCCTTTCCCCGCAATTCTCGCAGATGCCATAGACTCCCTTTTCCGCAAGGGAGAGGGCGTACTCCACTGCCCTCAGTTCTCGCTCCAAATTTTGAAGGAGAGCCAGGTTCTTCTCCCGTTCATAGAGAGCAGGGTCTCCCTCCTCCAGATCCCTCTCCACCTCGCTTCTCACGCTATCCTGGAGGCGCCTTATCTCAGCTACTATCTGGTTCCGCTCGGCCTTCAATCTCTCTAGATCATCGCTCATCATCTCTTCCCTCCCTAGGAGTAGGAAAGGCACCGCTTACAAGTAATAGAGAAGCGATGCCCTCTCTATCATCTCTGGTCTTATCGACTTATACTACTTTTTTATGGATCCGTCAAAGAGGATTGGGTAAAGTTTGAGGAGAGGAGAGGAAATTTACGGCTCTAAACAGGCAAAAAGCACGCTTTTTCGTGATTTTTGGCGAAAATTTGGTCGTTTCTGGTCTCTTCATCTCATGGGAGAGAGAGCTTGCCATCTACTCTATCTTTGGTATAATGGGGTAGAAGAGGTGAAAGTGTTGGAAAGAACTGTCTCTCCAAGGCTGAAGGCCGACGAGGTAGCGGTAGAGGTCCTTCTCCGCCCTCAGACCTTGCAGGAGTTCATCGGCCAGGAGAGGGTGAAGGAGAATATCAAGATACTCTTGGAGGCTGCCCAGGGGAGAGGAGAGGCGGTAGAGCATGTGCTCTTTTGTGGCCCTCCAGGGCTAGGTAAGACGACCTTAGCCAATATTATCGCTCATGAGATGGGGGTAAAGATCACCGTCACCTCTGGGCCGGCTGTGGAGCGAGTCCGCGACTTCGCGGCCATAGTGAGCCGATTGAACGAACGAGACATCCTTTTCATCGACGAGGCCCACCGGCTACCCCGGCCTGTGGAGGAGATGCTCTATCCGGCTATGGAGGACCGGTGCCTAGACATAATTATGGGAAAGGGACTCAAGGCTCATACCCTTAGGCTTCGGCTGAAGCCTTTCACGGTAATAGGGGCCACCACCCGTATGGCCCTTATGACTTCTCCTTTAAGGGCTCGCTTTGGTGTGCTTTACCGCCTGGGCTTCTATAGGGTTTCAGCGATGGAGCAGATCGTGCGCCGTTCGGCGAAGATCCTGGATGTGGAGATCGAGGAGGGGGGGTGCCAGGAGATCGCTAGGCGGGGGCGAGGGACTCCTCGGGTGGCCAATCGACTCTTAAGAAGGGTGAGGGATTATGCCCAGGTGCGGGCCGATGGAGTGATCACCGCTGAGGTGGCTGGCCAGGCGTTGAAACTTCTGGAGGTGGATTCTCTGGGTTTGGACCAAGTCGACCGGAAGATCATCGAGACCATAATTCATAAATTCAACGGGGGGCCGGTGGGGATCGACACTATCGCTGCCTCCATCAGCGAGGAGGCGGATACCATCATGGATGTCTATGAGCCCTATCTTTTGCAGTTGGGGTTCATCGACCGGACGCCAAGGGGGCGGGTGGCCACTAAACTGGCCTACGAGCACCTGGGCCTCCCCTACGAGGAGAAGGAAGGGCAGCCGACGCTATTTTGAGATGCGCGTGGTAGATTCAAGAGACCGTGAACTCTCCCCCTGCTCGGAGGAGAAGGCGGAGAGGCTCCTGAAGGAAGGGAAGGCGACTATGGTCGAGGGCGAGCCCCCGACCATACGCTTATCCTACGAGGTCGAGTGGCGGCCAAAACCGGAGGAAGCGAGGCCTCTTAGCAAAGGTAAGGGCAAAAAGATACTGCTCCACATCTGCTGTGGCCCCTGTAGCACCTACACTATAGGTCGCCTTCGGGAGGAGGGTTTCTCTGTCACTGGCTTCTGGTACAACCCCAACGTTCATCCCTTCTCCGAGCATGAGAGAAGGCGGGGGTGCATAGAGGAGTACGCTCGAGGGGTGGGTCTCCCTATGATCTGGTGGCCGAACTATGAGATGGTGGAGTTCCTCCGCCGGGTCTCGGGCCACGAGGCTAAGGGAGATCGTTGTTCTATCGATTATGGGATGCGGTTGGAGAAGACGGCGGAGGTGGCCGCCCAGGAAGGGTACGACACCTTCACCACTACTCTGCTCATCAGCCCCCATCAGGACCAAGCCCTGATACGGGAGATCGGCGAAGAGTTGGCCCCAAAATACAACTTGGAGTTCTATTTCGAGAACTTTCGGCGGGGTTGGACGGAGCGGGGGCGTCTGGCGGAGGAGCATAACCTTTATAGGCAAAACTATTGTGGCTGCATCTACAGCGAGTGGGAGAGATGTAAAGGCGGCGGATTCTCGGGGGGAGGTGCGTCCTGTGCAGAAAGTGGCTAGGGTAGCAAGGGAACCTTTGACCTATTTAGTCATCGCCATCCTGGTTCTTTTAGTCCACCAGGCTTTTTATCTTAGAGAGTTGGGCTACGACGCCGTGGACGATGCCTACATCTCCTTCCGGTACGCCCAGAACTTCGCCCGAGGGCACGGGCTGGTTTTCAACATCGGCGAGAGGGTAGAGGGGTATACGAACTTTCTCTGGACGGTGCTTCTCGCTCCATTCATCATGGTGGGGGTCGAACCGGGGCCCCTGGCCATGGCTCTAGGAAGCCTCTTCGCCCTGGGAACTATGATCTTGGTCTATGGCAAGTTCGCTCAGAAGGCTCTGGTGGTTAGTCTCTCTCTGCTCCTCTTGGCTGTCGATGGCTCTTTCGCCCTCTGGTCTGTGGGGGGGATGGAGACGGCCATCTTCACCTTCTTGTTGCTCTCTGGCATCTTCGCCTATCTCCAAGAGGGAGAAGACGAAAGGTTGGCGCTCCTTTCGGGCCTGCTTTTTGCTCTAGCGTCCCTGACTCGCCCCGAGGGGGTCTTGGTCTTTGCGGTCACGCTGCTCCACCAGGCGTTTCATCGCCTATTTGTGGAGCGAAGGCTCCTCACCGGGTCTGATCTGCTTCGGATCTTCTCCTTCCTAGGGTTATATGGGCCTTACTTCCTGTGGCGCTATAACTATTACGGTTATCTCCTCCCCAACACCTTCTACGCTAAGGTGACTACCGAAGGGGTGAGTGCTCAGATAGCACGAGGGGTCGCCCACTTGCGTACCTTCTTGGGGGTGCATCTTGGATGGTTGCTTATCCCTTTGACCCTGGTGCCCCTTCTCAAACGGAAGGTGAATTTCGCTTGGAGTTATCTGTTTTTCGTAGTTTCAGTATATCTCTCTTATATCGTCTATGTGGGAGGGGATTGGTCGGTGGGCCGTTTCTTCGTTCCCATCCTCCCTGCTCTCTACCTCCTGGTGGCCATGGGGGTCGGCGAGGCCTACCTGAGCCTCCAAGCCTGGTTTAGAGAGGGGGGCCGAGAGGGGGGGGGCTTGTATCTTAGAGGAGTTGGTGGCCTCCTCGCCTTGGGAGGGGTGTTAGCCCTCTTTAGTTTCTCCTCTCTGGGGGGCGAGCATGAGCTTTTCATCCGTCGCTTCCAGGCCAGGGAGGCGACGCGGGCCAGGGTCACCTTGGGGAGGTGGTTGAGGGAGCATCTCCCTCCCGATACCTTCATCGCTGTCGATGCGGCAGGCCAAATCCCCTACTACTCTGGCTTGAAGACTTTAGACATGTTTGGGGTGAACGACGAACATACGGCTCATATGAAGGTGGAGACCATGGGCCAGGGGACCCCCGGCCATGAGAAGTTCGACTTCGATTACATCATGTGGCAGCGACCGGATCTGATTATCGTTTATGGTAACTTCCTGGATGGCTCACCGATATACGAGAGGGCCGACGATTGGGAATGGACGGAGGATGAGGCCTTGCGCCAGTTTTTGACCATCTACCGCCGCCGGAATTGGGAGGCTTGAGGCGGTGATGGCGAATATCGGCCGGATGTTGGTCATCTTGGGGGTAGGGCTCATCGTTTTCGGTTTGGCTTTGATCTTGGCGGGCCGCATCCCCTTTCCAGGGCGGCTTCCGGGAGATATCCATATCCGGCGAGGGGCAGCGGAGATATATATCCCCTTAGCCACCTGTCTTCTTCTCAGCCTCTTGGACACCTTAATCCTCAACCTTCTGGCGCGCTTTCTCCGCAGATAGTTTATTTGCACTCTTTAGGGGTAGTCTGGTGAAGATCGAGGATTTCGATTACGAGATACCTCCTCATTTGATCGCTCAGCGCCCTCTCGAGCCCCGAGACGCCTCCCGACTGATGGTCATCAATCGGGCGGAGGGGAAGATCGAAGAGAGGCGTTTTCGGGATATCGCCGACTATCTTCGCCCGGGCGACGTTTTAGTAGCCAACGATAGCCGGGTCATCCCAGCGCGCCTTCTAGGCCAAAAGGTGCCTACAGGGGGAAAGGTGGAGTTGTTACTCACCACTAAGCGAGGAGATAGGCTCTGGGAAGGTTTGGTGAGGGGACGGAAAGTTAGGGTGGGGAGCGAGGTGGAGTTCGGTGTTCCCCCTTCTTCAGTTCGAGCCAAGGTTCTCGAAGTCGTGGAAGGGGGCTGCTTGTTTGAGTTTGATTCTCCTGTAGATCTTTGCCAACTAGGCGAGATCCCTCTCCCGCCCTATATCCACGAGCCGTTGAAAGAGGGGGAGCGGTATCAGACGGTATACGCTCGCCGAGAGGGTTCGGTAGCCGCGCCCACCGCGGGGCTGCATTTCACTCCTCAACTCATGGATAAGATAAAGGCTAAGGGGGTTCAGTTTCTGTTTGTTACTCTGCATATCGGCCCCGGCACCTTCCGGCCGGTGAGGACCGAGGAGGTGGAGGAGCACACGCTAGAGGCGGAGTATTGCGAGCTCTCCCCTTCGGTGGCCGAGGCTCTCAACCAGGCTAAGGGAGAGAAGCGACGGGTGATAGCGGTGGGGACGACCGCTGTCCGGGTCTTGGAGACGGTGTATGGAGAGGGGCAGGTAACCCCCTATGGGGGCTGGACGGATCTCTATATCTACCCTGGCTACCGGTTTCAGATGGTGGACGCCCTGGTCACCAATTTCCACCTGCCTCACTCGACTTTGCTTCTTTTGGTAGCCGCCTTCGCGGGGAAGAGGTTGATCGATAACGCTTACCAAGAGGCGATCAAGCGGGGGTATCGTTTCTACAGTTTCGGGGATGCGATGTTCATCGTTTAGGGTTGAGTGCATCGAAGGAGGGGAGATTGGCGCTTTTGTTATCGCTTGTAAGGCGGATGAGTTTTCTGAGGGAGAGACGATGGGAGGTACCCGTGGCCACGGTTGCTGGCTACTTTTATGCTACAGGGGATTGCTGTCATGGAGAGGGGTTTTGGCAGGGCGATAAGGTTGCACCCGTCAGCGAGGCCATCTATAATTGGTGGGAGTTGATTTTATGGAAAGTTGTGGTAGAATGAGGCTGCCATAAAGCAAGACGGAGGAGAGGCTTATGGAGGAGGCGAAAGTAAGGGAGAGGATCGATAACTTTCTGGAGCATCTCTCCGTAGAGAAGGGGTATTCTCCCAACACTTTGTCTGCCTACAAGATCGACCTTACCCAATTTCTCGACTACTTGATGGCTCTGGCGCAAGAGAGGAGGTGGGTTTGGGCGGGGGTGGAGAAGCCAGACATTATCTCTTACATTATGCATCTGAAGGAGGAGCGACAGTACGCTTCGTCCACCGTAGCTCGCAAGGTGGCGGCCATTAAGTCTTTCTTCCACTTTTTGTGGCGGGAGGGCCACATCAGTGATGATCCCACAGCCGCCCTCGACTCCCCCCGGGTGGAGAAGCGGCTCCCTAGGGTTATCTCCTTCGGGGAGGTGAAAAGCCTTCTCACCCAGCCGAGCAAAAAGGGTGGCGCCAAGGGGTTGCGGGACCGCGCTCTTTTGCACCTGCTCTACGCTACCGGCATGAGGGCCAGCGAGGTTGTATCTTTGAACCTGGACGATCTGAATCTGGCTTCTGCCTCGGTTCGCTGTTGGGGAAAGGGCTCGAAAGAGCGGATAATCCCCATCCACGCTCAGGCTGTCGAGGCCTTGCGGGAATATGTGGAGAGGGGTAGGAGGGAGTTCCTGAAACCGGAAAATCCGGGGGAGAGGGCTCTCTTCCTCAATCAGCGGGGAAGGAGATTGACCCGACAGGGGCTATGGCTCATAGTTAAGGGGTACGCGAAGGAGGCTGGGCTCCCTGAGGGGGTGACCCCCCATACCTTGCGCCACTCCTTCGCCACCCACATGTTGGACGGCGACGCGGATCTGATAAACGTCCAACAACTTCTGGGACACGCCAGCGTCTCCACCACTCAGATCTATACCCATGTGTCCAGCGAACGGCTACGGGAGGTGTACGACAGATCGCATCCCCGAGCCAAAGACTAGGGGGAAAGGGGGATGGGCTATCTGGAGAGCCTGATGGGGCAGTATGAGGAGATAGTCTTCAAGACGCGAAGGCATTGGCTGGCGATCCTGCCCACCATCTTCATCAACTCTTTGCTTTCGCTACTCATCATCGTGGGGTGCATCTTTCTTGGCAGTCTGGTTGGCCCTTGGGCCTCGGTAACTCTCCTGCTCCTGATTTTTCCCCTGGGGAAGTTGACCCTTGACTTTCTCCATTGGTGGAACGAGCAATACGTGATCACCAACCGGCGGGTGGTCCAGGTGGAGGGTATCATCAACAAGCACGTTATAGACTCCTCCTTGGAGAAGGTGAACGATGTGGTCTTGGACCAGTCGTTTTTGGGGAGGTTCCTCGGCTACGGCGATGTGGAGATCCTCACCGCCAGCGAGATAGGGGTGAACCGTCTCGATCGGGTTGCACGCCCCGTAAAGTTCAAAACGGAGATGTTGAACCAGAAGGAGGGGGTGGGCCGCTTGGAATCTTTCAGAAGCAAGGCCGAGGAGGTGTTAAGCGGGGAAGGCCCTGTGGCCGCCGATATACCGCGACTTATATCCGAACTGGATGAGTTGCGCCAGAAAGGGATCATCACCGAGGAGGAGTTCCAGAGGGAGAAGGGGGAACTTCTGGAGAAGTTATGACGTATGACTTTGAGGAGATCGAGAGGGTAGCGGGCCAGATTCGAGCCCCCCTTGAACCTCAGGTGGGGATCATCACCGGCTCTGGTCTGAGCGGCTTGGCTGAAGAGGTGGAAGAGCCGTTGGTTATCCCCTATGGAGAGATCCTCGATTTTCCCCCGGCTACCGTGGAGGGGCACCCGGGGCAAATGGTTTTGGGTCATCTGGCTGGAAAAGCGGTGGTGGTGATGCAGGGACGGTCCCACTTTTACGAAGGTTACCCCTTGGAGCAGATCACTCTTCCCGTGCGGGTGATGCGAGCGCTAGGAGCCGATACCCTCATCGTCACTAACGCTGCCGGTGGCCTGAACGAGGGGTTCAAAGCGGGTGATCTAATGCTCATCACCGACCATGTCAACCTAGTGGGGATGGCTGGTCATAGCCCTCTATTCGGCCCCAACGATGAACGATTGGGTCCCCGGTTCGTGGATATGTCTGAGGCTTATGATAGAGAGTTGCGTAAGATCGCCCTTGAGGTGGGACACGAACTGGGGCTTGAGTTACGGCAAGGGGTCTATCTCATGGTGGGAGGCCCCACCTTTGAGACGCCGGCGGAGATCCGCTTCCTTCGCCTCATGGGAGCGGATGCGGTGGGGATGTCCACCGTCCCGGAGGTGGTTGTGGCCCGGCATGGAGGGATGCGGGTCCTGGGCATCTCTCACATCAGTAATATGGCGGTAGGACACCCTCTTGAGGCTAAAGAAGAAGGACTCCACGAGGAAGTACTAGAAGCGGGGGAGAAGGCGCTCCCCAAACTTCTGGCCTTGATCAAAGGGGTCCTAGGCAGGATCTGACAAAGGGGTGCTGGGGGTTGGTGAAGGGGAACGAAGGCCCTCGTTCCCCTTTATGGTAAAGGGCGCTAGTATGACCGTTTTCATCGAGTTCTTGGCTAAGATCGCCTTCTGGATATATCTGGCCTGTGGGGTAGTGATGCTCTTCTGTCTCCGGGCAACCCTGCTGGCTTGGCGGGAGAGGGGCACCGCTCTTCATACGGCTGAGAAAGAGGCGGCCACCAGCCGGGCTTATCACTGCGCCTTGGCCATAGGGGTTATAATCTTGGTAATGGGGGCGGTGGCTCTTACAGTTACTTTGGCCCCGGCTCTAGGGGGACTTCCGGGGGAAGAGTTGCCGGAATCGATGCTGGTTACGCCTCCTCCTGCTTTGTCCCCTCTCCCCGTGACGCCTACCCCCACCTTGGAACGGCCCACCAGGCCAGCAGGGGTGGTACCTACTATCCCTCCACTTATCTCTCCTTTGCCTTCTCCCACACAGCCGCCTCCAGCCTCGGCCTGCCCTAACCCTGAGGTCAGGATCACCTCCCCTGGGATGGGGGCTAGGGTGGAGGGGAGGGTGGAGATATGGGGGACGGCCGATATAGAGGATTTTTCGTTCTACAAAGTCGAATTCGCTGTGGGAGCCGACCCCTCAGATGAGGATTGGCATTTCATAGGGCCGGAGCGGGATGAGGCTAAAGAGCGAATCATTAACGGACATCTGGTAAGTTGGGATACCTCTGGGCTCTCTCCGGGGGTTTATTCCCTGCGCTTGGTGGTGGTGGATAGGAGCGGAAACTATCCGCCTATGAATATCTGTCGCTTGCAACTATTCATAGAATAGAAGGAGAGGACGTTGAAAAGAGCAACCGTTATCCTGGTTCTAATCTCGGTGGCGCTTTGTCTCTGCCTCATCTCTTGTCTCACGGTGATACCGGTAGCCTATAGGCTGGCTACCTGGCCCAGGCCTGCACTGGAGACGCCGGAGCCCACGCCCACAGTGGAGAGGCCAGAGCCCACACCCACTTTTCCACCTACCATAGAGATTACCCCCCTCCCTCAGGTGGGAGTGGAGACTTGGGAGTTGTTAGAGACGACAGAGGTTCCAGCGCGAGACCTCATCGCCCTGACGAAGCGACTTAAGCATGTGGAGGAGCCGATCCCAGAGGTGGTTAGAGAGAGCGCTCCGGATTATGAAATCGGCGATGAGGATATCTTCTGGGTTTCCAACGTGGATACCGATGAGCATTTCCAGATCACCGCTCTGCTCCTCTACGCCACGCCCCATCTATATATGTGGATGGAGAAGGGGGTCGATGTAGACCTGGAGCGGCTCAAGGAAGCGGCGGATATCTTCGAGGAGAGGACCTATCCCACGGATCGCGAGTTCTTCGGTAGCGAATGGAGGCCCGGGGTGGATAGCGACCCCCACCTCAACATCCTCCACGCTCGGGGGCTGGGGGACTCGGTGGCTGGCTACTACTCCAGCGCCGATGAGTACTCCCGCATAGTGCACGAGTTCTCTAACGAAAGGGAGATGTTCTATATCAACGCTGATAATGTAACCATAGGCAACGACTTCTACAACAGTGTCCTGGCCCATGAGTTTCAGCATATGATCCACTGGTACAACGACCGGAACGAAGATACCTGGCTTAACGAAGGGTTCTCCGAGTTGGCAGCCTATCTAAATGGTTATGGGACCGGCGGCGCAGAGATGGCTTTTGCCATGCGGCCGGATACACAACTGAACTCCTGGCCTGATGAGACCGGCGAAGCGGGCCCCAACTATGGCGGTGCTTATCTCTTCACCCTATATTTCCTGGGGCGTTTCGGCGAGGAGGCGACACGCGCTTTGGTGGCCCATCCGGCTAATGGCATCGCCAGCGTGGACGCAGTGCTTTTGGAGTTTGGATATAGTTTCGATGAGCTCTTCGCCGATTGGGTAGTGGCCAACTATCTGGATGACCCTTCTTTGGAAGATGGGCGGTACGGTTATCGGGAGTTGCGGATGGGGGTGGGCGATGTTTACTCTCTGCGCCGTTATCCGGCGGAGCGGCAGGAGACCGTCCACCAGTATGCGACCGATTACATCGTCTTCCAGCCCCAGCGTGATCTAAAGATCGATTTCCAAGGGACCACCTGGGTGAAGGTGATGGATAACGAGCCTCATAGCGGTCGTTATCAGTGGTGGTCTAACCGGAGCGATGAGAGCGATATGACCCTTACCCGCGCTTTCGACCTCAGCAGGGTGGAGAGCGCTACCCTGGAGTTTTGGACCTGGTATGACATCGAGGAGAACTGGGACTACGCCTATGTGGAGGTCTCGACCGATGGGGGCCAGACCTGGGAGATCTTACAGGCCCCTTCCACCACCGACTACAACCCCAACGGCAACAGTTTCGGTTGGGCCTACACGGAGATGAGCGGCGGGGGGGAGGAGCCCCGCTGGATTCTAGAGGAGGTCGATCTGAGTGACTACGTGGGAGGGGAGGTACTCGTCCGCTTCGAATATATCACCGACGACGCCGTTAATCACGCCGGCTTCGCCGTGGACGACATCAGGATCCCTGAGTTGGGCTACGAGTACGATGGGGAGAGCGATGATGGCTGGGAGGCGGAGGGGTTCATCCGCATGGAGAATATCCTGCCCCAGAGGTGGATCGTCCAAGTGATAGAGTACGCCGGGCGGGAGACGAGAGTGCGCAAGATCGAACTGGACGAGGAGCAGAAGGGGGAGTGGCTCATAGATGCGGACGAGGTGGATCAGGTGGTCCTAGTGGTCTCCGCCCTGGCTCCCACCACCACGGAGATAGCGACGTATAAGTATGAGGTGAGGGAGGTGGAGTAAGAGGGGCGAGGCACGAAAGGGCTGACCGGGATAGCAGAGTGCAGGTGGGAAATGCGCGAGCTTGAGCAAATTCAGAGAGAGCATCGAGAGATACTCAATCTGTTTCTGAGCGTCATCATACTTGGGTTCCTGCTAAACGCTTGCGTTTCACTCCTACTAGTTGCTGGGCGCACGACAATCGAGCAGCATGTGTGGTTAGCTCTGGTCGTGCTATCGCTAGCCACGCTTATCGCTATTTGTCTGGCGGTAAAGCTGGCAATTGTTAGTCCCATACGAATAAGGGATGAATTTGCAACCGTACTTATCTATGATGCAAAGAAAGATGAGATCTCTATTCCACTTGTTATGAGCAAGGCTAGGGAAAGACCGATCGAGAGTCTCACTGCTCCATTTGTAATCCTTACGAGCAAGGTGTATAGGCGATTGAGAGATAGTGGATTTCAGTTGGTTGGCGAGGAGGTCAATGAGCGCCCTCGGTTGCTGCAGAGGTTGATGGAATTCGTAATAATTCAGTGGTACCGACTGAATCATCTCTCGCCAACCTGGGCTGTGGGTCGCCACTATAGGCGCGTTGGGCCTCTTGTGAGCTTCGGTTGGTCACCTGACAAGCCTTCTGACACCATCCTGCTCTCCGACCTAGCTATCCGTTTCGGGAATGACAATCCTTTCATCAACCTCCAGTATTCAGACAAGTTTGACGAGCTTGTGCTGCCCAAGGGAATGATGCTAGAGATGGGCGTCAGTCAGAAGGGAAATGGCCGACGAAGGATTGTGTTTAGGGGCGACCTTTTGACCCTTGACATCTCCATGGCGTGCACAGGGGGAGCAGGCGGCGTTTGGAACCTCAGGACATGGAATCGCCGGATGACTGGGGATGCGGATGACTTATTTGCTTACGGGTTCATTGTAGCATATGAAATAAAGCTACATGAGGGTTGGCGCAGATTCGTCCCTGATGAGGTGTGGACTTGGCCCTTTGTGAACAGACTCACGCCCAAAGTTACCATTGAAGACATGTATTGGTGGGCGAAAGGAATTGTAGAGGGCCTCGAAGAATACTTTGTGTGGTATCAAGAGGAAAGCGAGTACGTGGATTCTGATTGGACGGAGCTAGTCGAAGGGGTAGACGATGGCCCACTAGTCTACAGGTTCAGGAAGCCATATATGGGAACATCGCAGATTGAGTACTAGATGGCGGCATTGCCGGTCAGGAAGGCCGGTTTCTACGCCTGCTCTTTTTGTCGGGTATGAAACCCCGACCTACAAATATCGGGAGGGGGTAAACCCCTCCCCTACTTTCTTGCGGCATAAGTTTGTAGCGGCGCCCTTTAGGGCGACGTTTCGTCGGGCTAAAGGGCGCCGCTACGTTATGGGTGTTGCTACGAGGTCGTATTCCAGGGCCCCTGTTATGCGGACGGGGGCGAACTGGTTTAGGGGGAGTCCTCCCTCCACCAGCACCATCCCGTCCACCTCCGGGGCATCGCGATATGACCGCCCTATGCTTATCCCCTCCCCCACCCCCTCGACTAAAACCTCTAGTCTTCGACCGATGAAAGTCTGGTTCTTCTCCCTGGATACCTTTTGCTGTAACTCCATGGCCCGCAACCGCCGTTCATCTTTCACCTCCTGGGGGAGTTGGGCGGGGAGCCCCGCGGCCTCTGTTTCCTCCTCCGGCGAATAGGTGAAGACCCCCACTCTATCGAACTTCATCTCCTCTAGGAGGGTGAGGAGGGCCCCGAACTCCTCCTCCGTCTCCCCGGGGTAGCCGACGATGAAGGTGGTGCGGATGGCGATGTCGGGCATAGTCCGGCGAAGGTCGGCTATCAATTTGCGCACCTTCGTCACATTGTGGGGCCGTTTCATCCGCTTGAGGAGGCCAGGGTGGGCGTGTTGGAGGGGGAGGTCTATATAGTGGCAGACCTGGGGGTGGGCGGCCATCACCTCCATGAGGCGGGGGGAGAGGTGACCGGGGTAGGTGTACATGATGCGCAGCCACGGGAGTTGCGGGACGGAGGCTAAGATATCTTCGATGAGGGGCGGGAGGCCGTCCTTTACCCCCCGGTCGCTTCCGTAGGCGGTGGTGTCTTGGGCGATGAGGATCAGTTCTTTCACCCCCTGGCTTACTAGTTGGCGAGCCTCTTCGAGGATAGCCTCTTTAGGCTTGCTCATATAGGGGCCTTTGATCTGGGGGATGGAGCAGAAGGCGCAGGGGGCGGAGCAGCCGTCGGCGATCTTTATGTAGGCGGTGGCGGAATCAACGCGGCGGGCCACGGGGTGGGAGGCCACATAACGGGTAGTCGAGGGGGGCAACTGGAGAGCGGGGGTTCGCCCCCTTCCAGGAGATAGAGCCTCTATGAGTCTGACTATCTGCGGCCACCGCTGGGTGCCGATTATAGCGTCGATGCCCGGCACCTCTTGGACTAAGTCCGCGCCATATCGCTGCGAGAGGCAACCGGCGGCGATGAGGTATTGGGAGGGCCGCTTTTCCTGGGCGAAGAGTTGGAGAGCGGTTAGCGATTCCGCCTTCGCCAGGTCGATGAAGCCGCAGGTGTTGACGATGAGGAGGTCAGCCTGGGAAGCCTGGTCCGTAGCCTCATAGCCGGCTTGGCGGAGGAGTTCACTCATCCCCTCCGAATCGACGGCGTTCTTGGGACAGCCTAGGGTCAAGAGATAGAAGCGCATCTGGTTACCCTGTAGATGGCCAGACAAGGGTAGATCACTCCGTGGGGGTTGGTGAGGGGGAGAGCGTAGCCGCGATGGTTGGGGTGGCGGTGATGGTGGGAGTGACGGTGATGGTGGGAGTGGCGGTCACGGTTGGCGTCTCGGTGGGAGCGGGGGTCGGGGAAGGGCCGATGGCGGGCGTGGGGGTGAGAAACTCTTCTACCCTCCACTCCACATCCACCACCTCACCTGCCCCTCCCAGGGGAGGCATCTCCTGGCCGTTGAGGATGGCCCGCACCCCAGCGGCGTTCCCCGCATGTAAGGCTATCACCTCACTTACGAACCAGGTTTGGGTCTCCCCGGCATCGACAAGCCCTCGGAAGACCTGCTCTCCGTCAACGATGACCTCCAGCCAGGTCCTAGTGAGGATCTCGATCTCCAGACGTAGGCCGGTGATGACCACCTCAGTAGGGGTAAAGGTGGGGCTAGGGCTGGGTGCTAGAGTTCTGGTGGCTGTCGCCTCCGGGGTGGGAGAAGAGGCTTCCACAGTCGGCGTGGCCAGAAGAGGGGTGAGGATGGGGGCCAGGTACTGGCGGTAGGCCCAGAAACCGAGAAGCCCCAAAGCCATGAATATAACCAGGATGACGATGAGATCGGGGGAGAGGAGGGGAGGGGAGGCTAGGGCTTGAGAGGCTGGGGGGACGGGGGTGGGGGTTACCTCTTCTTCGCCGAAGAGGCGCATCACCTCGCTTGTATCTACCCCCAGGTAGCGAGCATAGTTCTTCAAAAGCCCCTTAGTATAGATGCGGTCGGGGAGGATAGCGTAATCCTCTTCCTCTAAGGCCTTGATGAGCCTCTCGCGGATCTTGGTCGCCTCTTCGACCTCTGCCGGGGAGACCCCCCTCCGCTCCCTGGCTTCCCGGAGCATCTCGCCTAGTTCACCCACAATCTCATCTCCTCATTAAGAGGGAACGATGCTTGAGCGGTTGTCCTCTTCCTTGAAGACAGGCCCAATATAAACTCTCCTTTCTCGAAAGTCAAGCCTCATCGGATGCGTGCGACTTTTGGGAGGTTGACAAGGGAGGGGAAAAGAGATAGGCTCA
>CAYLIE010000002.1:0-123909 GCA_964383935.1 uncultured Anaerolineales bacterium
AGACACTATCGCAACCCATTCAGATACTGAAAGGAGAGGGCGCTTCGGTAACATTATCATTTGAACCAATAACCTCATTTCGGTAACATTTTCATTTGGCTGGACACGCCTCTAGATTCACGGTAATGGTTTCACTGGTGGCGTCAGATGCTATCTTATCTGGCGCTTTGGCTGTCAGCCTGCCCTGGCATCGTCAGGCCAGGGGAGAAACTCCTGACAGCACTGAGGCACTTGCTACCTCGCCGCCTCGAAGAGTATTATACTCGCCGCAACCGCGGCGTTCAGCGATTCGGCCCCGCCGGGCATGGGGATATAGACCCTCCTGTGGGCTAACCGTTTGGCCCCCTCGCTGGCTCCCGCCGCCTCCCCGCCTATGATGAGCGCCGAAGGAAGACCCCAATCGACTTCGTGGTAGGCGACCTCGCCCCTGGCATCGGCCAGGAGAACCTGCCTCCTCTCCAAAAGCGGCTCTATCTCCTTCCACTCTTTATCAGGAGCCAGTGATAGATGGAAGTGAGCCCCCATCGCCCCCCGGACTACCTTGGGACCATAGATGTCCACCGTCCCCTTGGTGGTCACTACCCGCCCCACCCCTGCCGCCCAGGCAGAGCGCAAAATCGTTCCCAGGTTTCCCGGGTCCCGCAACCGGTCAACGATGAGCAGCAACCCCTCTTGTGGTGACTTCTCCGAGATGGGGACGACCGCCAAGATGCCTTGGGGCGTTTGGGTATCTGAGATGGCGCGCATAACCTCTTCGCTTACCCCCATCCCTCGTTTATCCACGTCGGCGAAGGCTTGGAGCAACTTCATACCCCTCTCTTCGGCGGCCACCTCTGGGGTGTAGAAAAGGAGGGCGGGGGTTATCCCCGCCCTCAAGACCTCTTCACAGAGGCGAACGCCCTCCACTATGAAAAGTCGCTCCTTCCCTCGACCTCGCCGGCGATGGAGCGACCGCGCCAGTTTCACCTTCTCATTGGCCAGGCTGGTAATCAAGAGGTCACCTCAGGAGGCCGATTTCGCCGCCTCTACTAACTCTTTGAAGACCTGAGCGTCGTTCACCGCCAGATCGGCCAGGATCTTGCGGTCTAGTTCTACCCCCGCTCTCTTGAGCCCCGCCATGAAGCGGCTATAGGAGAGGCCGTATTCCCTGGCTGCGGCGTTAATCCTCTGTATCCAGAGGCGCCTGAAATCCCTCTTCCGCCTCCGCCGGTCGCGATAGGCATAGGTAAGGGATTTCAACATAGCCTCATGGGCCCGCCTATAAAGGGAATGCCTGGTCCCATACTGCCCCTTGGTAAGTTCTATGACTTTCTTGTGGCGTCTGCGGGTCTTAGGCCCGCCCTTAACCCTAGGCATCTCTATCCCTTCTTGAGATAAGGCGCTAGTCGCTTCACTCGCTTTATTTCGCCCACTGTTTCCAAGGGGATCGTCTTATCGAAGAGCCGCTTCGTCTGCTTCCGCTTCTTACGGCGGAGGTGGCTCCTCCTCCCCTTCAGGCGGCGTATCTTGCCCGAACCGGTGATCTTGAACCTCTTGGCCGTGGCTTTGTGGGTCTTTATCTTAGGCACTTTAACCTTCTCTCGTGGTAACGGGCGCCTCGGGCGCCCGTTCAAAATAGATCGCCCCGAAGAACCCTATTTTTCGCTGGCCGGGGAAAGGATCATTAACATACTCCGCCCATCGATCTTGGGATGATGCTCTACGCTGGCCATATCTTGCAGTTCCTCGGCCAGCCTCTGCAATATCTCTCTCCCTATCTCAGGGTGACTCCGTTCCCTTCCTCTGAAAAGCACCCGCACCTTCACCTTGTAGCCTTTGGCCAAGAAGTCGCGTATCCTCTTAACCTTCAGATTCTTATCGTGGTGGCCCGTTTTAGGGCGCAGGCGAATCTCCTTGATCTCTACCCGTTGAGCCTTGCGCGCCTCCTTCTCTCTCTTGGCTCGCTCATAGATATACTTGCCATAATCCATGACGCGACAAACGGGAGGAGCAGCCTGGGGAGCGACTTCCACCAGGTCGAGATCCCGCTCCCTGGCGATGGTCAGGGCCTGAGGGAGAGGAACTACCCCCATCTGTTTGCCCGACTCATCGATGAGCCGGACCTCCTTAGCCCTGATCGCCTCGTTGATGCGTTGCTTCTTTCTTATGTCGGTCACCTCAGTGCGTGGTACTCGTGCACTGTCTCAGATTCTACCTCCTACACCAGAAAGAACGGGGTCGGCTCCCGGGGGAACGGCCCCAGTTTGTGGCTTTTGTGGAAAAATATATCATATTTGGAACGAATAGTCAAATGCTCACAGAAAGAGACTGTTGAAAAGGTGGGATAGATTCCTTTGACAATCGATAATTTCTCCCCCAAACCGTCAGAATTTGAATGATTGTAGGGACAGAAAAATAGAAGGACTTACTGCGGATGCGATTTCTTTCCCACAATGCTAAACGAGGAGGTGTTTTTCAAGATTCTCCACAGAAAGTTCCACGGGCCTCGGTGCCAGGTGAGTTGCAGGTGATTGGGATAGGGCGAGCCATTACCCCTTAAGGTTAGTTCTATCCCTGCGCACAGAACTACCCCAAACAATATCTCCACCCCTCGCGGACGGCCACACGACACGTCTCCTCCAACAGCCCTTTCTTCTCCGGAACTCGGCTTACGAGTCCACACTCACTTGGACGAGTGGCTAGCCTGGCCAAGACAAGGGAATTGGTACCAAAGTAAGGCTCCTCAAACGCTCGCCCTTACAGTAGAATTGGAAAGGAGAGTTTGGGCAGGGGCTGCGATAGATTATTATCCTTCCGCAGGCTCTTCGGCCCGGACTCTCTTTTTGGTTCCCTCCCCTCATCGGCTAAGGGAAAACGCTCCTTCTCATCGCTTTGCCTTGTTGAGAAGGGGGTGCTAGAATAGAGGGGTGGACTCTTTCGCCTAGGAGGAACCTATGAACCGCCAAGCCTCGGACGAAACAAGGCATGAGGTAGCCCTCTACTCAGATTCGTATGAGATGAGGGGAACGTTAGTAACGCGGCCGCCTCGACGCTTCTTGGACATCCTCAACGACCAGTTTCGGCTCATTCTCTCCCTTACAGAGGCCTCGATCCGCCCCCTAGCCGCTGAGTCGGGCACTAGTCCCCTGGCCGTACCCTCTTTGATCGTGAACAAAGAGGGGATAATCATGGCCTGGCTTATCGAGGAAACGCTGGTCTCCAGGGCGGAGTTCGTCACCATCCACAAGGTAGCCCGCCCGGTGACGGCCTATGTAGGCCCCTTTGTCATCCGTGGACAGATGCACGCCGTCCGAGAGACTACCCTACTCCAATCTCTGGACGCCGTTACCGAAGACTTCATCGCCCTCACGGAACCATCGGCCGTCTGCGTGACCAGCCCCTGGCCCTCCTTCAAGGAGGGGATCATCGCCGCCGTTCGGAAATCAAGCCTCGCCGCGCTTCAGGAGAGAGCCTCTTAAGGGGGCTCAGCCCCTCACCATATTATCTTGACACACCAGGGAGGGCAAGGTATATTTATGAGAGGGGGCTTTAGCCCCCTCGCTCTCATCTGTTTACATCGCCTCTCGATATCAGTACGGGAGATGAACGGTCATAAGAAAACATGGAGAGATGGCTAGCCCGAGAGACAGAATTCGCACCAGAGATCCCTCAGTTTTGGGGCGGCGACTGGGGAGTCTCCTCCGAGGTGGAAAGACTAAAGGCCGTCCTTTTGCGCCGGCCAGGGGCGGAGATCGAAGAGGTTACCGACCCTACGGTGTGGCGATGGCGGGAGATAGTCGATCCCCAAAAGGCTAGAGAGGAGCACGATAGTTTAGCAGCCATCTACCGAGAAAACGGCGCCCAAGTCTACTATGTAGAGGATATGCATCCCCAGAGGCCCAACGCCTACTTCTTGAGAGACTCGGTTTTCATGACTCCGGAGGGAGCGATAATAGCCCGCCATGCTCTAGAGGTACGGCGAGGGGAAGAGCGGTGGGTGGCCCAGACACTGGCCCGGCTAGGAGTCCCCATCGTACGGACCATCACCGGGAAGGGCATACTCGAGGGGGCCTGCGGCATGTGGGTCGACCGAGAGACGGTGATCTTAGGGACCGGGGTGAGAGCCAACAAGGAAGGAGTCCGGCAGGTGGAAGAGGTGCTTCGACCCATGGGGGTGAACCACTTCCTACCCTTTTCCCTACCCTACGGACACCCCCATGTGGACGGCTTAATGAACCTCATCGCCCCGGACTTGGCTATCATATTCCCCTGGCAGACACCCCACGATATCTGGGCCTCTCTTCGAGAACGAGGCTTTCACGTCTTAGAGGCCCTCTGGGTGGAAGAGGTAAAAGAAGGGATGGCTTTGAATTTCGTGGCTCTAGAGCCGGGGAAGGTAGTGATGGCCGCGGGAAACCCTCGCACCCGAGAGATGCTGGAGAAAGTGGGGGTGGAGGTCATAGAGCAGGATATAAGCGAACTGCGGAAGGGATGGGGCGGCATTCACTGCATGACCGCCTTTCTAAGACGAGACTAAAATGAGTGCAAAGACACATGAGCACCATCGCGGTCGGGGGGCGCGAGAACTGACCATCGTCTTCTCCATGACCTTAGCCTTCATGGTGGCCGAGATCGTAGGAGGCTTCCTCACCAACAGCCTAGCCCTCCTTTCCGATGCTGGGCATATGCTCACCGATGCCGGGGCACTGGGGTTAAGCCTCTTCGCCGTCTGGTTCGCCAGCCGCCCAGCCACTCCAGAGAAGAGCTACGGCTACTATCGGTTCGAAATCCTGGCCGCCCTCATCAATGGAGTGGCCTTGGTTCTCATCTCCCTCTATATCTTCTACGAAGCCTTCCACCGCTTCATGGAGCCTCCCCAGGTTCGCAGCCTCCCCATGCTGACTATCGCCTCCTTAGGTTTCATCGTTAACCTGGTAGGGGCTTGGATACTGGCTCGTTCTGAAGGAGGAGGGCTCAACATCAGGGGGGCGTTCTTACATGTGCTAGGAGATGCTTTGGGCTCGGTGGGGGCCATGGTGGCTGGCGTGGTGATGCTGGCCTTCGGCTGGTGGCTGGCCGACCCCCTGGTGAGCGTGGGCATCGGGCTCCTCATAATCTACGGATCCGTGCGTCTCCTTCGAGACGTCGTTGATATCCTCATGGAAGGGACCCCGACCCACATCGACCTGACCGCTTTACAGCGTCGCATGACCGAGATCCCAGGGGTAACCTCCGTCCACGACCTTCATGTCTGGAGCGTAACCTCCGACTTCGAAACTATGAGCGGCCACGTAGTGGTCAGCGATGATCTCGACGGAGAAAGACAACAGGAGGTTTTGGCCACCCTTTGCCAAACCTTGTCCCGGGAGTTCGGCATCAACCATGTCACTATCCAACTGGAGAGCAACCAGATGGTGGAGAAGGGTCGCTTCTCTTGCCATTGTCCAGCCAACGGAGGTCCCACTTCGATTTGTCCCGCACCAGAGAAGATAGAGTAGAAAGGTGGAAAATATGTCCCAGAGGAGTAGAACGGCTCGGCTTTTCGCGCTTCTAGGCCTAACTGGCCTCATATTGATAGGGCTCCTTTCCGGTTGCCGTCCTGCTGCTACCCCGGAAGCCACCCTCATCCCCACTTGGCCGAGCCAAACCCCGGAAGGCGACCCGGTCAAGGGCTCTCCTGACGCCCTGGTGACCATCATCGAATACTCCGAATATCAATGCCCCTTCTGCGCCCGTTTTGTGCAGGAGACCTTGCCCCTCATCGAAGAGAACTACATCGCCACCGGCAAAGTACGCCTTATCTTCAGGAACTTCCCGGTGCACCAGCAAGCCGTTGTAGCCGCTGGAGCAGCCGTCTGTGCTCAGGACCAAGATAGGTTCTGGCAGATGCACGATACCCTCTTCGCCCAGCAAGAGGAATGGTCGGGGAATCCGGATTTCATGGCTCTCTTCGAAGGGTATGCCCAAGACATGGGGCTAGATACCGACCAATTCACCTCCTGTTTGAACGCTGGAGAATGGTTGGACAAAGTCAAGGAGGATTTCGAGGCCGGCGTAGAGGCCGGAGTTCAAGGGACACCTTCCTTCCTCATCAACGACCAAGCGATTGTGGGGGCTTACCCCTTCAAGGAATTTCAACGGGTGATAGAGGAGGAGTTGTCGAAATGAGAAAGAAGTTCCGCCTAGCATCATCAGGGTTGGCGCTTCTGGGTGTTCTAGTCGCCGGATACCTGGCCCTCTTCGAGCTGGGCGTGAGCCAACAGATGTTCTGTCCTATAGGGGAGTGCGAAGAAGTTAACGTGAGCCCCTATGTCTACATGTTAAGGGTGCCCTTAGCACTCCTGGGGGTAGCAGCCTACCTTCTTATTCTAGCCTTAAATCTGGTGGGGCTCCGGTGGGGGGGAAAGAGAGGGGGACAGATCACCCTGTTCCTTTTCCTCTTCTCACTCTTCGGCGTAGCCTTCTCCGCCTACCTGACCTACCTCGAACTGTTCGTCCTTAAAGCCATCTGCAGCTGGTGCGTAGTCTCCGCTGTCACCATGACCGCCATCTGCATACTCTCAGGATGGGAGTTGATAAGAGCATCCCGAGTTCCATCCGGGGCTTAGTTCCCTTTTCTTCCCTCCCTACTAGAGAGACGCAGAGGAGATAACAACTCTTCCCGCTTCCTTACCAGGTGCTCGCGAACCCCTTCTATACCCTCGTAGGCAGCGAGGAGGTAATCGCAGAAGACAAGGGCCAGACCTGGGGAGTCCCGAGCCACCAGCCGTTCTATCTCCTTGTCAACGTGAGCGAGCATCTCTCTCAGGGTTGCTTCTCCCCCCTTGAGGGCAAAGCGAAGAGCCTCCGCATAGTAGGCCATCCCCTCCTCATGTCTGGAGGAGGTGAGGGCATGGCTCCCCCGGAGCCAATGTAGTATGGAGAGGGGCACCCAACCTTCCAAGACTTGGGCCAGCTCCTCTGCCTCATCGGCCAGCTGTAAGAAATCCTCAACATGAGATCGGGTGACATGGATGAAGATCATATTCACCAGGATCGCCAGTTCGCTTTCTCGCTCTTCCAGTTTATGGGCGATCTCGCGACTTTCTCGGTAACATCGCAAGGCTTCATCCCAGAGAGCCTGCCGATGGTAGAGGGCCCCTAGATTGTTGAGAACCACCATCTCCCCTCTGCGATCCTTAGCCTCCCGCCTCAAGGAGAGGCTACGCTCGTAGCACTCCAACGCCTTATCCCATATCCCGTAGTCAACGTAGGCGTTTCCTAACTCGTTCAGTTCTCGAGCATCGAGGCTCGCCAAGTTCTTAAAGTCACGACTCCCCTTCATAACTTCTTCTAAGTGAAGACCTTTGCGATCTCATCCTCGGTGAAAAGGGGAAGGTCAGCGATCCGGCCTCCCCTTCGCAACCGAAGACCCTGCTCTGGAGGGACAACCTCTCCTATGAGATAGCAAGGGGTCCCCTCCCCCTCTAAGGCTCTCTTCAATTTATCGCCTTCCTCTGGCGAGACAGCGATGATCAAAGCCCCGGAGGCTATGGCTCCCAGGGGGTCGATCCCAAATTCGGTGCAGAGCCTCTCGCACTCCGGAAGAACAACCACCTCATCCCCCTCGATGAGAAGCCCCACTTTCGCTGCCTGGGCTAACTCCCAGAGCCCCATGGCTAGGCCCCCTTCAGTGGGGTCGTGCATGGCGTGCACTGGAACCGTGCTCTGGGCTAACAGCGCCTCTTTAAGCACGCTTATCCCGGGATGGAAAAGATAACCCTTCGCTCGCTCTAGGAAGGCTTCGCTGTAGCCCCTCTCCTTGAGGTGCGCCTCCTTTTCTCGGGCCAGGATGGCGGTGGCTTCTATGGCTATCCCCTTGGTGAGGAAAATCGCATCGCCCACCTGAGCACCACCGGTGGTGACCAACTTATCTTTCTCCACCTCCCCCAGCATCTGCCCCACCACCACGGGTCGGTTCAGATCATAGGTGATCTCCGTGTGGCCACCAACTAGGGAAATCCCAAAATCCCGACAGGCTTGGTGCATCTCTTGGAATATCCCCTCGGCCAACGCCTCATCCGTTTTCCCCTCGGGCAGGAGAAGCGTAGCCAAGAACCATCGAGGTGTGGCTCCCATGGTGGCTAGATCGTTGGCGTTGATGCAAACCGTGTACCAGCCGATGCGATCGGTGGCGAAGGTGATGGGGTCCGTCTTGGCCACCAAGTACCTCTCCCCCATATCGATCACCGCCGCATCCTCCCCAATGCGGGGCCCCACTATCACCCGCTCATCCTCCAGCCGATACCGCTCCAAGAGACGGGCTAGAACCTCCGCCGGCAACTTCCCCACTGGAAAACGAGACATATTAAGAGTATAACATAATCTATGGTCTGTTGATAGGTTATCTTCCCTCTTGACTTCCCCCTTTCGGCGTGCTATAAACCACTTAAGTTAGCGCACACCATGTATGGAGGTCCACAATGAAGTGGCTGCGAAGAATTATAGTTGTCATCGGCATAGTGGTTCTCTTGGTCGTCCTTCTCATCTCCCTGGGAGGCTATCTTCTCCTACGCCGTTCCTTCCCCACCATTGAGGGCACCGTACAGGTGGCCGGCCTGAAAGCCCCGGTGGAGATCTATCGGGACAGATGGGGCATCCCCCATATCTACGCCCAAAACGTTGAAGACCTCTTCTTCGCCCAGGGATACGTCACGGCTCAAGACCGCCTTTGGCAGATGGAGTTTAACCGACGGGTTGGCTCCGGCACCCTCTCTGAGGTTCTGGGAGAGGCTACATTAGAGACCGACCGGTTCATACGAACCATCGGTTGGAGGCGGGTGGCAGAAGAGGAAGCAGCCAACCTAGATAAAGAGACGCGCACCATCCTCGAAGCCTACGCCACAGGGGTCAACACCTTTATCGATAAAGCGAGCCTCCCTCCCGAATTCGTCATCCTGGGTTTCAAACCCCACCCCTGGACCCCTGCCGATAGCATCGCCTGGGCCAAAGTGATGGCTTGGGACCTGGGGGGAAACTGGGAGGCGGAACTCTTCCGGGCTAGCCTCATCGAGAAGTTGGGGGAGGAGAAAGCGAACCAGTTGGCCCCTCCTTATCCCGCTGACGCTCCCCTCATCATCCCCCCCGAGGCCCTGGGCTATCAGACCCCGGGTATCGATCATCTGCTCAGGCAAGCCCGCCAGTTGAAAAAAGTTTTGGGAGCCCAAGGGGCTGGCCTGGGCAGCAACAACTGGGTCATCGACGGCCAAAAGTCGGCCACGGGGATGCCCCTTTTAGCCAACGATATGCATCTGGGTATCCAGATGCCCTCCATCTGGTACGAGGTACACCTGGTGGGTGGGGGGTTCAACGTGGAGGGGTATTCCTTCCCTGGAGTCCCTGGCGTCATCGTGGGTCACAACGAAGATATCGCCTGGGCGGTGACCAACGTAGGCCCTGACGTCCAAGACCTCTATATCGAGAAGGTGAACCCCGCTAACCCTGACCAATACGAATATCAAGGCCAATGGTTGGAGATGGAGATATTGGAGGAAGAGATAGAGGTTAAGGGAGAAGAGCCGGTGGTGGAGAGGGTGTGCCTCACCCGTCACGGCCCCATCATCACCCCCGTGGTAGAGGGGGCGACGGAGACCCTAGCCCTCAGGTGGACAGCCTCAGAGCCAAACCAGATATCAAAGAGCGTTTTCATGCTCAACCGGGCGAAGAACTGGCAGGAGTTCCGAGAAGCCCTGAAGCACTGGGCTGTCCCCTCTCAGAATTTCGTCTACGCCGACCGGGAAGGGAACATCGGCTACCAGATGCCGGGGTGGATCCCCATCCGGGCCCAGGGGCAAGGGCTCGTCCCCGTCCCCGGCTGGACGGGAGAGTACGAATGGGAAGGGTATATCCCCTTCGAGGAACTTCCCCACGTTTTCAACCCTCCCACCCACTACATAGTCACCTCCAATAACAGGGTCGTCGGAGACGATTACCCCTACTTCATCTCCCACGATTGGGCCGTCCATCGGGCCCGTCGCCTAGTCGAACTCCTGGAGTCCAGAGATGACCTCTCCATCGAGGATATCAAAGTTATCCAGGCCGATACATATTCCCTTCCTGCCGAGAAACTCCTGCCCTACCTTCTGGCCTTGGAGCCAGAGGGATGGCTCCAAGAGAGGGCCATGAACCAACTAGAGGGTTGGGATCTGCACAATGAGGCCCAAAGCACCGGAGCCGGGATATTCCAGGTCTTCTACCTGATGTTGGTGAATAATACCTTCGCCGATGAACTGGGCGATGAACTTTTTGCCCGTACCCCGCACCACCTGGCCTTGGAGGCCATGATAGAGGAGCCAGATAGCCCCTGGTTCGACGACGTGACCACGCCAGAGCGGGAAAACAGAGATGATATAGTCCGCCGCAGTTTCGCTGAGGCCTGCGACCTTTTGGGGAAGAGGTTCGGGGACGTGCCCCACGAGTGGGCCTGGGGACGACTCCACACCGTCACCTTCGATCACCCTCTGGGAGCGGTAAAGCCCCTCAACCTCATCTTCAACCGCGGCCCCATAGCCGCCCGGGGCTCCGGCTTCACCGTGAATGCGGCCGGCTTCGACTACTCGGCCTTCGCCGAAGATCTTAAGCCCGCGGAGATAGGAGAGGTCTTCTCCGTCCAAAGCGGCGTCTCGCAGCGGCTCATCGTCGATCTATCGGACTTCTCCAACTCTCTGAGTATCCACACCACGGGACAGGTGGGGATCCCCTTCCACAAGCATTACGGCGACATGATCCCCTCCTGGCAAGGGGTTAAATATCACCCTTTGCTCTGGGAGAAAGATGATATCGAGGAGAATAGAGAGGGATTGCTCATCCTAGAACCCAAGAGCGAATGAGGGCACTTTACAAAGAGAGGGTGGATAGACCCCAAGGCCAGCCATATGGCTGGCCTTGGGGTTCATCGCTGCCACCGCTAAGGTTAGGCCACCTCTCCCATGTTCACCCGCACCGTCGTGCCATCCTCCCTCCACAGGAGGAGCGCTCCCTCAGCATTAACCCCTTCCACGAAACCTTCCTCCTGGCCTCTGGGTAGAACCACCTTGACCTTCTCACCTACATTCACCAGGCGCGAGGTGAAAACCTTATGAGGCAAGTACCCTTCTTGCAGCCGGAGATACCCCCCCTCCACATGGATGAGCAGCCTTTGAAGCAACTCTAATCGAGAAACCTCACGCCCTAATTCTTCAGAGAGGCTCGTCGCCTTCCCTGCCAACTCCGGCACCTGGGAGGGGTTCCAGTTCACATTCAAGCCTATCCCCACTACAACATAATCTAACCTCTTCCCTGTAACCCCCACCTCTGTCAAGACCCCGCCCACCTTCCCGCCTCGGATCAGAATATCGTTGGGCCACTTGAACCTCACCGAGAGTCCAGTAACCGATTCGATAGCCTCAGCGGCAGCCAAGGAAGCAAGCATAGTAAGACGAGGGACCTGTTCTAAGGTCAGATCTGGATAGAGAAGGAGGGAGAAAAGGAGACTCGTTCCCGAGGGGGCTATCCAGCGCCGCCCCAGCCTTCCCTTCCCCGCCGTCTGCTCCTCGGCGATTACCACTGTCCCCTCTGGAGCGCCTTTATCGACTAGCCCCTTCGCCACCTCATTGGTAGAGCCCACTGTGGGGAGGTAGACCACCTCTTGGCCTATGAATCTGGTACCCAGGCCCTCTCTTATCCCCTCAGGCTTCAACTCTTCCACGTCCCCATCATAACGCGACAGGGCGAGCCAGTCAAGCAAACGGGTTGACGCGAACCCCGGAGGGTGCTAAACTAGGCCCAGGTCTCGGAGGATAGCATGAAGGTCTATGTCACTCGCCTCATCCCCGAAGAGGGGCTGGATATAGTGAGGAGGTATTGTGATGTTGAAGTGTGGGAGGGGTCAACTCCCCCTCCCTATGAGGTCCTGTTAGAGAAGGTACGTGATATAGATGGCCTCCTCTCCCTCCTCACCGATCGGATAGATACCCCTCTCATGGATGCCGCACCCCAGTTGAGGGTGATAAGCAACTACGCTGTGGGCTACGACAACATCGATGTCGCGGCCGCCACCCAAAGGGGCATCATCGTGGGCCACACCCCAGGGGTCTTGACGGAGACGGTAGCCGATTTCACCATGGCCTTGCTCCTGGCCGCGGCGCGACGGGTGGTGGAAGGGGAGAGGTTCGTCAAGGCCGGTAAATGGAAAACCTGGGGACCCACCCTCCTGCTGGGATGGGATATCCATGGGGCTACCCTGGGCTTGGTGGGATTGGGGCGCATCGGTACTAGCGTGGCCCGCCGGGTCAGGGGCTTCGCCATGCGCATCCTCTACCATGATATAGCGCGGCGGGAAGATCTGGAAAGGGAATTGGGCCTCATCTACACCGACTTCGAGATCCTGCTCGGGGAATCCGATTTCGTCTCCATCCACGTCCCCCTCACCGAGGATACCCACCATCTGATGAGCAAGGACCAATTCGGCCTCATGAAACCCACCGCCATCTTGATCAACACCTCTCGCGGCCCGGTAGTCGATCAGCGAGCGCTATATGAGGCCCTAAAATCAGGGGAGATCGCCAGCGCGGCAATGGATGTCACCGACCCTGAGCCCATCGCGCCCGACGACCCTCTTCTCTCCCTGGATAACTGTCTCATCGTGCCCCATATGGCCTCGGCCAGCATCGCCACCCGGACCAAGATGGCCATCATGGCTGGAGAAAATTTGATAGCCGGCCTGAGGGGGGAAATGCCTCCTCACCCGGTCAACCCGGAGGTCCTAAGGCGCTGACCTTTGCGATTCTCTTCTACCTTCAGTAAAATATGCCATCGACCCAGAGAAGATGATGGAAGAGAGGTACACCATTTCCCAATTGCAAAATAAGGCCCGCCTCATCCGCCGTCATATCGTCACCATGACCACCGCGGCTGGGTCGGGTCACCCTTCCAGCTCCCTCTCCGGGGTTGAGATCCTGGTTGCCCTCTACTTCGGCGGGGTCCTGCGCCACGACCCCTCTCGCCCCGATTGGCCAGACAGGGACCGTTTTATCCTGAGCAAGGGACACGGCTGCCCGGTCCTCTATGCTGTTCTGGCCGAGCGGGGGTATTTCCCCCTGGAGTGGCTTTCCACCCTTCGCCAGATCGGTAGCCCCCTAGAAGGCCACCCCAACATGCTCCGCGTCCCGGGGTTAGAGGCTTCCACCGGCTCATTAGGACAAGGTCTCTCCATCGGCCTGGGCCACGCCTTGGCCGCTCGTCTAGACGGCCGCGATTACCGCGTCTATGTGCTTGTCGGCGATGGAGAGTGCGATGAAGGGCAAGTTTGGGAAGCGGCTATGGGCGCCAACAAATATAAGGTGGATAACCTCACCGCCATCATGGACTATAACCGCTATCAGCAGACTGGCTACGTCCCAGAGGTGATGCCTTTAGAGCCCCTGAAAGAGAAGTGGCGAGCCTTCGGCTGGCACACTATTGAGATCAACGGCCACGATTTTGAGGCCCTCTTCAAGGCCTTTGAAGAGGCCAAAGTCACCAAAGGTCAGCCCACGGTCATCATCGCTCACACCATCAAGGGGAAAGGGGTCTCCCTCATCGAACGTGATACAGGGAATAAATACCACGGCGTGCCTCTAACGCCGGAGCAGGCAGAAGTAGCGCTGAGAGAGATCGAAGAGATGTGATATGGGATTCAGACTGGGTAAGCCCACGCGCAACGCCTTTGGTGAGACCCTCCTGGAACTGGGCCGGGAGGACCCCAATATCGTAGTGGTGGACGGCGACGTCAACAACTCCACCCGCACCGAGTATTTCGCCCAGGAATTCCCGGAGCGTTTCTTCAACTTCGGCATCGCCGAATCCAACTTGGTGGGTGTGGCCAGCGGCTTAGCCGCCTCCGGCAAGACCGTCTTCGCCGCGTCGTTCGCCTGCTTCATCATCTGCAACGCCTTCGATCAACTTCGGATGTCCGTGGCCTTCCCCAAACTCAACGTTAAGATCGTGGGCAGCCACTCCGGCATCTCCATCGGTGAAGACGGCCCTTCCCAGATGGGGATAGAGGATGTGGCCCTGGCTTGTGCCCTCCCCAACTTCGTGGTACTCGTCCCCGCCGATGAGCACGAGACCCGAGCCGCGACCCGGGCTATGGCTCGGCATGTGGGCCCGGTCTACCTGCGGACCAGCCGCCCCAAATTCCCCCTCATCTACGAGAAGGGCTGTCCCTTCACCATCGGCGTGGCCAACCTGCTCCGCTCTGGCGGTGATGTCACGCTCATGGCCAACGGCCTCATGGTCTCCAGAGCCCTCCAAGCAGCCGAAACCCTGGCCCAGGAGGGGATAGAAGCCCGGGTGTTAGACATGCATACCGTCAAGCCTATAGACCGCAAGGCGGTGATCGCTGCTGCTCGGGAGACGGGGGCCATCGTCACCGCCGAGGAGCATCTGGCTGCAGGAGGGATGGGGAGCCAGGTGGCTCGGGTGGTGGCCGAAAATCACCCCGTCCCGGTAGAGATAGTGGCTATAGAGGACACCTATACCCAGTCGGGAAAGCCCGAAGAACTTCTAGAGGAGTACGGCCTCACAGCGGAGCATATCGCCGCCGCGGCGAAAGAGGCCATGAGCCTCAAGAAGTGAAAGCCGTGCTATTTCGCGGTGAGCCACGCATCTATTGAGAACCTGTTTCCTCCTCACAAGGATGCTTTTCTACATCGCCGTGGCATTCTCGAATCTGCTCCTCAGAGCACTCCTCGGGCTTGGCCTCCAGCCTATCCGGATGCTGGCACCCTGAACTCTCCTCACAACACATCGCTCTCACCTCCTATCTTGATACAGGCTCAATAGTCCGACTCCAATATTGTAACTTGAGAGTGGCGGGCAAGATCGCCCTCACCTCAATTGAGCAAGGTCTCACGCTCTTACCCTTTCTTCAGGACCTCTGAGGCTATTTCCCTCCATTTCGCCAGTTGATCTTCATCTAAGAAGTAGTGAACGCGGAAACCTCGGCGCTCGCTCCGCACCAGGCCGAGATTCCTCAACACCCGCAAATGCTGGGAGACCGCAGGTTGAGAGACCTCCAGCCTATCAGCCAGAGCCATAACACAAAGCGCCGAGCCTGACTCTTGCTGGGCTAACAGTTGAATCAGCCGGAGTCGCGTGGGATCAGAGAGCGCCTTAAATATTTGAGTTGCTTCCTCAATGTCCATAGGGTGATAATCTATAAGTTACTGCTTATACTCTAATTAAGTTTAGCATAATTCTTTTCCCTTGTCAAGTATGAGGGCCCCGCGAGTTTGGCCCCATGAAGTGGCACGTCCCACTAAAAAGGCCTCACTGATACTCCTCTCAACTAGCCAAAAGCCCCCTTTTCTGCTATCATACCCTCTGGATGGTCACGGTCGCAGAGCGAGGCGTAGTCTCGCTCTGGTGATGCTCCTAACCATTACCAAGAGGGGAAATCGATGTACAAAGAGGTCGTCATAGTTAGCGCTGCACGCACGGCCATCGGCCGTTTCCAGGGGATTCTATCCACCATACCTGCCGTGGAACTGGGTGGGGTGGCCATCGCTGCCGCCGTGGAGAGGGCGGGGATCGAGGGAGAGATGGTGGATGAGGTCCTGATGGGAAATGTGATCTCCGCCGGAATTGGTCAGGCTCCAGCCCGTCAGGCAGCCATCAAGGGAGGACTCCCCCCCACGGTAGGAGCCACTACGTTGAATAAGGTATGTGGCTCCGGGCTCAAGGCAGCTATGATAGGTGCCCAAGCGATTAAAGCCGGCGACGCCGAGATCATCGTGGCTGGAGGGATGGAGAATATGTCCCTGGGACCTTTCTTGCTCTCCAAGGCGCGGGGGGGTTACCGACTGGGATACCCTATGACCGATACCCCTATCATTGACGCTACAGTATACGATGGGCTCTGGTGTTCCCTTATGAACTGGCATATGGGCATGGCCGCCGAGTTCATCGCCGAGCAGTATAAGATCACCCGCCAGGAACTCGACGAATACTCCCTCAAAAGCCACCAGAAGGCGATACAGGCTATCGATGAAGGTAAGTTCAAAGGGGAGATAGTTCCCATCACCGTGCCCCAGCGAAAGGGTGAGCCTATCACCTTTGACACCGACGAGGCGCCCCGGCGAGAGAGCAGCCTCGAGGCCCTGTCCAAACTTCAACCCGCTTTCAAGGAGGATGGCATCGTCACCGCGGGCAACTCCCCGAGCATCACCGATGGGGCCGCCGCCCTGGTGGTGATGAGTGCTATCAAGGCCGAGGAACTGGGCTTGGAGCCCCTGGCCCGCATCACCGGCTACGCCCAGGCGGCTGTGGAGCCCAAGTGGCTCTTCATCGCCCCGGTCCACGCCATCCGCAGGCTGCTAGAGAGGACGGGCTACAAACTAGATGACTTCGATCTGATGGAGGTGAACGAGGCCTTCGCGGCCCAAATCGTGGCCAATGGGAAGGGGTTGGGTTGGGATTGGGAGAAGGTCAATGTGCACGGTGGGGCCATCGCCCTGGGACACCCCATAGGCTGTAGCGGGGCCCGCATCCTGGTCACCCTGCTCTACGCCATGAAAGACCGGGGCGCAAGGCTAGGGCTCGCCTGCCTCTGCCTGGGCGGCGGAGAGGCGGTGGCTATGAGCGTGGAGAGGGTATAGATGTACTTTGTGGGCGTGGATCTGGCCTGGTCTGATAGAAACACTACAGCAGTGGCAGTCGCTGAAGGCGATAGCCAAGAGGCTTCACTCCTCGTTTACAAACCTGATCTGGGTAGCGACCAAGACATCGCTGATTTCATAGATCAATGCGTGGGCTTTGCTCCTGCGCTTGTTGCCATCGATGCGCCATTGAAAGTTCCGAATGAGACAGGCTCACGACCAGTGGACAGGAGAATCACAGGAGTATTTGGGCGGTTCGAAGCCGGCGCTTTCCCAGCAAACCGTTCTCGTTTGGGTGGAGGGGTAAGAGGCGAGAGCATGGTTCAACACCTTCTGAAGAGAGGCTTTGCCCACAGCCCGCGCGTTCAGCAACGTGACAAAAGGCGGATAGTCTTTGAAGTCTATCCCCATCCCGCTATGGTCTCCCTTTTCCATTTGGACAAGACCCTCAAATACAAGCCCAGAAGAGGCCGTAGCTATGAACGCAGATACGAGGAATACAAAAGATATCAAGAATATCTGAGGGACTTAGCCAATTCAGAACCCAAACTCGCCCCGAATGAAGAGATCTTGGGGAAGGAAGTATCTGCTTTGAGAGGTAAGGGTTTGAAGACTTACGAGGACCTCTTGGATGCGATTTTCTGCGCCTATCTGGCTTACTATGTCTGGTACTGGGGCCCAGAGAGGTATGAAATCTTTGGAGACGAACATCATGGCTACATCCTAGTGCCTATGACACCTTGGATGAGAGCGCAGTTATATAGTTCACCTAGAAGCCACTTGGCATAGGAGTAGAAAATGGATTTTGAGTTAACCGACGAACAGCGCATGATCCGCGACATGGCGCGGGAGTTCGCCACTGAGGTATTGGCTCCCCAGGCCGCTCTCATTGACGAGACGGAGGAGTACCCCTTCCAGACCCTGAAGCAGATGGGGGAACTGGGCCTTATGGGGATCGATGTCCCCGAGGAGTATGGGGGCATCGGCGCGGACACTATAAGTTATGTCTTGGCCACAGAGGAGATCTCCAAGGCCTGCGCGGCCACGGGAGCCATCATGTCCGTCCAGAACTCCCTGGTCTGCCACGGCCTGGTTCACTATGGAACTGAGGAGCAAAAGGAGAGGTATCTTCAGCCCGCCGCCTCTTTCGAGAAGATCGGCGCCTTCGGCCTCTCCGAGCCCCAAGCCGGTTCTGACGCCGCCAATCAGAAGACGATGGCCCTGCGCCAGGGCGACGAATACATAGTCAACGGGAGCAAGAACTTCATCACCAACGGCGGCGTGGCCGACTTCGTCGTCCTCTTCGTGAGAACGGACCCTGCCCAGAGACATAAGGGGATCAGTTGCCTCCTAGTAGACACCGACACCCCCGGCTTCTCCCACGGCAAACCAGAGAACAAACTGGGTATCCGAGCCACCAACACCACCACCCTGACCTTAGAGGATTGCCATGTCCCGGTGGCCAACCGGCTGGGGGAGGAGGGGAAGGGGTTCAAGATAGCGATGGAGGTCTTGGACGCGGGGAGGATCGGCATCGCCGCCCAGGCTTTGGGGATCGCCCAAGCGGCCTTCGAGGCCTCGGTTAAGTACGCCCAGGAGCGGGAGCAGTTCGGCCAGTCCATCTCCCACTTCCAAGCCATCCAGTGGATGATAGCCGATATGGCCACCCGCATAGAGGCAGCGCGCTTACTCCTCCTCCAGGCGGCCCTTAAGAAGGACCGGGGAGAGCGGTACACCCGCGAGGCAGCCATGGCCAAGTTATACGCCTCGGAGACCGCTATGTGGGTGGCGACCAAAGCGATTCAGGTCCACGGGGGTTATGGATATATGAAGGAATATCCCGTGGAGCGGTACTTCCGCGACGCCAAGATCACGGAGATTTACGAGGGAACCAGCGAGGTACAAAGGTTAGTGATAGCCCATCATGAGTTGAAATGAAGGAGGCTTTGATGGAACAACGCACTTTTACAGTGATCCTGCAGCCAGAGACAGATCCTGAGTTTAACGGCTACTACAACGCTATCGTGCCCGCCTTACCGGGTTGCTTCAGCTACGGGGCCAATAAGGAAAAAGCTCTGTCAAACATCAAGGAAGCGATCGAGCTGTACCTAGAAGAGTTGGAGAGTCACGGCGAACCCATCCCCCCAGACACGATCGAGCAAGTGAAAGTGGCTGTGTAGGATGCCTCAGAGGCCCCGTGTCCCCGGCCGTAAAGTGGCCAAAGTGTTAGAGAAAGCCGGATTCATCCTCTCTCGCACCCGAGGCAGCCATCATATTTATCGCCATCCTGAAAGCGGACGCCGCGTCACAGTACCAGTACACAGGGGTAGGATTATCCCACCAGGCACTTTGGCTAATATCCTTCGGCAAGCAGGGCTCAACTGGGAAGATTTCGAAGGCCTACTTTAGAGATTAACTCGCAAAGTGCATCGCCTGGTGATAGCCTATCATGAGTTGAGGGATTGAGAAAGCAGCAAAATCGAGACTGGGGAGGCTTTTATGCCTACTGATCCCAAAATCGAGAGACTAAGAAAACTCCGCGAAGAAGCCAAACTCAGCGGGGGGACAGAGCGGATAGAGCGCCAGCATAAGCGGGGCAAACTCACTGCCCGTGAACGCCTGGACCTCCTCCTAGACGAGAACTCCTTCCATGAACTCGACCCCTTCGTCACCCACCGGGCCACTGGCTTCGGTATGGAGGAGAAGAGGTACCTGGGCGATGGGGTGGTCACCGGTTATGGCACCATCGATGGCCGGCTGGTATACGTCTTCTCCCAGGATTTCACCGTCTTCGGGGGAGCCTTGGGTGAGGCCCATGCGGAGAAGATCTGCAAGATAATGGAGTTGGCTGTGAGGAACGGCGCGCCCGTCATCGGCCTCAACGACTCCGGTGGGGCCCGCATCCAAGAGGGGGTGGAGAGCCTGGGAGGGTATGCCGATATCTTCGTGCGCAACACCTTGGCCTCAGGAGTCATCCCCCAAATCTCGGCGGTGATGGGCCCCTGCGCGGGTGGGGCCGTCTATTCCCCAGCCATCACCGACTTCATCATCATGGTCCAGGACACCAGTTATATGTTCGTCACCGGGCCAGATGTGGTGAAGACGGTGACCCACGAGGAGGTGACCTTCGAGGAACTGGGAGGGGCCATGGTTCACAACACCGAAAGCGGCGTGGCTCACTTCATCGCTAGGAACGAGGAAGATTGCATCCAGACCATACGCCAACTCCTAAGTTACCTACCCCAGAACAACCTAGAAGATCCCCCCTACGTGGAGCCCACCGATGACCCCCTGCGGATGGAGCCCGCTTTAGACACCATCGTCCCCGATAGCCCCACCAAGCCTTACGATATGAAAGAGATCATCCGCCTGGTGGTAGATGAGGGCGAATTCTTCGAGGTGCACGCACATTACGCCCAAAACATCATCGTGGGCCTGGCCCGCCTCAACGGTCGCTCCGTGGGCATCGTGGCCCAGCAGCCGGCCGTCCTGGCTGGCTGCCTAGACATCAACTCCTCCGACAAAGGTGCTCGTTTCGTCCGCTTCTGCGACTGCTTCAACATCCCCCTCATCACCTTCGTAGATGTTCCAGGTTTCCTCCCTGGAGTGGGCCAGGAGCATGGGGGGATCATTCGCCACGGGGCCAAACTCCTCTACGCCTATTGCGAAGCCACAGTCCCCAAACTGACGGTCATCACTCGGAAGGCTTACGGCGGGGCTTACGATGTTATGAGTTCCAAGCACGTAAGAGGAGACATCAACTACGCCTGGCCCGCGGCGGAGATAGCGGTCATGGGCCCTGATGGGGCGGTGAATATCATCTTTAGAAAGGAGATCGCCGAGGCGGAGGACCCCGAAGCCGAGCGGGAGCGGCTGACCCAGGAGTATAGGGAGCAGTTCGCCCACCCCTATATCGCCGCCGCTCGGGGCTACATAGATGACGTCATCGAGCCCCAGGAGACTCGGCCTCGGCTCATCAGCGCCCTAGAGATGCTCCAGAATAAGAGGCAGAGTAACCCGCCGAAGAAGCATGGAAATATACCACTCTAGGAGTTTCGATTCACAAAGTAAGGCGGGTTTCCCTGGCCTGACGATGCTCTTGACCTGCCGAAGGCAAAAAGATGCTCCAGAAAGTCTTAGTCGCCAATAGAGGTGAGATAGCCGTCCGGGTGCTCCGCGCCTGTGGGGAACTGGGCGTGAAGACGGCCACGGTTTACTCCGATGTGGACCGTTCGGCGCTTCATGTCCGCTACGCCGATGAGGCCTACCATATCGGCCCCGCCCCGGCCAAGGATAGTTATCTCCGCATCGACAAGATCATAGATGTGGCCCGTAAATCCGGGGCCGACGGAATCCACCCCGGCTACGGCTTCCTGGCCGAGAACCCGGAGTTCGCTCGCGCCTGCCAAGAGGCAGGGTTCATCTTCATAGGGCCGCCGCCAGAGGCTATCTCCGCCGCCGGGGACAAACTCGCGGCTCGTCGGCTGGCCCGCAAAGCGGGCGTCCCCGTCATACCTGGCACCTACGAGGAGATGAAAGACGGTGAACTCCCAGCCGAGGCCGAGAAACTGGGCTATCCCCTCTTCGTCAAGGCTTTGGCTGGCGGCGGGGGCAAGGGTATGCGCCTGGTGCACACCTCCGAGGAGTTGCCCGGGGCCCTGGCCTCCGCCCATAGGGAGGCGGAATCGGCCTTCGGTGATGGAGCCTTGTATCTGGAGAAGGTGATCCAGGGAGCACGCCACGTAGAGTTCCAAATCCTGGCCGATATGCATGGCCACATGATCCACCTGGGAGAGCGGGAGTGCTCCATCCAACGGCGCCACCAGAAGATGGTAGAAGAGGCTCCCTCTACCGTCCTGGATAAGAGACTACGGGGGCGGATGGGGAAGGCAGCCATCAAAGCGGCACGGGCCGCCGGCTACGTCAACGCGGGCACCATCGAGTTCTTATTGGACAAAGACAAGAAGTTCTATTTCCTAGAGATGAACACCCGAGTCCAGGTGGAGCATCCGGTAACGGAACTGGTCACGGGCATAGATATAGTCAAGGAGCAACTCCGTATCGCCTCTGGGCGCAAGTTGCGACACAAGCAAAGACACGTGCGCTTCAAGGGACACGCTATCGAATGTCGCATCTCCGCCGAGGACCCCTTCAACAACTTCCTCCCCTCCATAGGCCGCGTCACGGCTCTAGGCGAGCCCACCGGCCCCGGCGTTCGAGTGGAGAGCGGCCTCTACGAGGGGTTCGAGGTCTCCCTCTACTACGACCCCCTCATCGCCAAGGTGATCGTCTGGGGCGAGACGAGGGGGGAGGCCATCCTTCGTATGCGGCGTGCCTTGAGCGAATACCGCATCGTAGGGGTCAAGACCACCATCCCCTTCCACCAGCGGCTGCTGGATCACACCAATTTCATCGCCGGACAGATAGATACCACCTTCGTGGAGGAGCGCTTCTCCCTGGCGGAGAAGGAGGCAGAGCACGCGGAGGTGGCTGCCCTGGCCGCGGCGGTCCTCTCCTACCAGAGAAGACGGAGAGCCATCGCCATGATACCATCCCGCAAGGCGGAAGAAGAGAGCCCCTGGAAGCGTGCCGGGAGATGGGAGGCTATGCAGCGGTGAAATACGTGGTCACCGTGGGCGACAAGGCCTACAACATCGAAGTGGGTAGCGATAGAGAGATAGAGATCGATGGCATCCCCCGCCAGGTAAACATCCAGAATATCGATGGTTACTCCCTCTTCTCCTTACTCCTAGACAACCGTTCCTACGAACTGATAGTGGAGCGGGAAGGGCAAGAGTTCCGCATACTTCTAGGAGGGGAGATGTACACCGTTCGCGTGACCGATGAGCGTGCCAGACGTCTGATGGAGACTCCTGCGAGAGTTCCGTCAGGGGAGGTAGCGGTGAAGGCCCCCATGCCCGGCCGGGTGGTCGCCGTACCCGCTAAGCCTGGCCAAGAGGTGAAGAGCGGCCAAGGGCTCATAATCCTAGAAGCGATGAAGATGGAAAACGAACTACGTGCGCCCAGGGCGGGAAGGGTGAAAGCGGTCCGCGTCTCCCCGGGCCAGGTGGTGGACAAAGATCAAGTGCTGGTGGTAATAGGATAGAGGAGGTTATAGAGATGCCTTTCTTCAAAGTGGATGAACTGACCTCAACTCAAGCCATGGAAGGGGTAAGCCGACGTGCCGTTTACCTGGACCAGGTGATGTTAACCTTCTTCGACCTGACTCCCCATTCTATAGTGCCCAAACATAAACATCCCCACGAACAGATCACCTTCATCCTCGAAGGAGAGATGGAATTCACCCTGGGAAACGAGATAAGAGTCTTGGGGAAAGGCGAAGGTGTCGCCATCCCGCCAAACGTGGAGCACGAGGCTAGAGTCCTTCACCTGCCAACCAAAGCCATAGATGCTTGGCATCCGCCCCGGGAGGACTACAAATAGATGATGGATGGGGAAAAGACGGATTATACCTTGATTTTTGACGGCGGGAGTCTCGGCAACCCCGGGCCGGGATATGGTAGCTATGTCTTGGTCAGAAACAAGGATGGCAAAAGTAGAACCCAACGCCTCGACTTCCAGGGGAAAATGACCTCTAACGAGGCCGAATATCGAACCCTCATCGCCGGGCTGGAGGATCTCGTCTCCACCATCCGCAAGGCCGAGCGCTCTCCCCAACAATTCTCGCTAGAGGTCAGGGGCGACAGCCGACTGATCCTCTATCAAGTGGCTAGAAAGTGGAAAACGAAGAAGCCCCACCTCATGCCCCTTCGAGACCAGGTCGAGGAACTGTTAGAGGGGTTCGGCTCCATAACCCTCATCTGGCAGAGGAGAGACAAGAGCGAGAGGGTATTGGGGCACTGATTGCCTAGGCGTCCTAGAACCATTGTCAGCATCGGTAATTCGTGATATAATGGTTATTGAATGATTGTTGCGAGCGTCACGGGAAGATTAGCCTAGAGGAGGTAAGATAAATGTTAAAGCGAATCCTTACGTTATCAGGGTTGGTGGCCTTGGCCCTCATTCTGATCTTCATCTTCGCTTCCCTGGCTTCAGCATCTTCCCCTGGCCTGGCTCCGTCTGCGGCAGGTGAGTTGTACGCCCCCGATCGCATTCTGGTGCGCTTCGCACCAGGTGTCAGCGCTTCTACCATGGCTGCAATTCACCGTGCCAACGGGGCCGTCCTGATCCGCGAGATTCCCAAAATCGGCGTGCAAGTATTGAAGGTTCCTAGCAATCGTGTCTCCCAGATGGTCGCGGCCTACAGCCGGAACCCCAATGTGCTATACACCGAGCCCGACTACCTGGCCTATGCCATCGATACACCTGATGATACATATTTCGCCCAGCAATGGGGGATGCATAACACGGGTCAAACGGGCGGAACGCCAGACGCGGACATCGATGCCCCTGAGGCCTGGGGCATCACCACCGGCACAGCGGGGATCAAGATCGCTATTCTGGATACCGGAATCGACCAAGATCATCCCGATCTGGACGACAAACTGGCGGGCAATATCAACTTTACCAACAGTCCCACGAGGGATGACCTCTACGGCCATGGCACCCACGTGGCGGGCATCGCCGCCGCAGAGACCAACAACACCCAGGGAGTAGCTGGGGTTGGCTACAAGTCCTCCCTGCTGAACGTCAAAGTGCTCAACGACCAAGGCTCAGGCTACTACTCCTGGATCGCCAACGGCATCGTGTGGGCTGCCGACAACGGTGCTCACGTCATCAACATGAGCCTGGGCGGAAAGCAGAAATCCAGCACCTTGGAGAATGCAGTCAACTACGCATGGAGCAAGGGTGTGGTTGTGGTGGCGGCGGCGGGAAACGACGGGAATCCAAGCCCGAACTATCCCGCCAAGTACGAGAATTGCATTGCTGTGGCCGCCACGGATGACGATGACGCCAAGGCCGGCTTCTCCAACTATGGTGATTGGGTGGATGTGGCTGCGCCTGGTCTGTATATCTATTCCACCTTCCCCAACCATCCTTACGCCATCGGCAAGTCCCTGAACTACGACTACGGCAGCGGCACCTCGATGGCAACACCCCATGTGGCAGGCTTGGCCGCCCTCGTCTGGGCCAGCGGATACGGCACCGGCAACCAAGCAGTCCGCGACCGCATCGAACTTTACGCCGACCCCATCGCAGGCACCGGTACCTACTGGATCCACGGGCGGATCAACGCCTGTAACGCCGTCGGCGGGAACTGCCCCTATGGAGGCGAGCAACCCACCCCTACGCCTTCACCCACTCCCACTCCCACCGCCACACCTACGCCGGGCCCCGGTGGTATAATGCACGTGCACGCTATTGATATGAACCTAGGCACTGTGCAAAGAGGGCCAAATTTGTGGACTTACGCCATGGCCACGGTCACCATCGTTGACCAAGGCGGTTCCCCGGTTGAGGGAGCAACGGTTTCCGGCCATTGGAGCGGGGCGACCAGCGATAGCGACACCGGGGGCACTGGTGCGAACGGGAAAGTGTCGCTCGAATCGGATAAGGTAAAGAATGCACCAGGTGGGACCACCTTCACCTTCACCGTAGACAACGTCGTTCTCAGCGGATGGACCTACGATGTCTCAGCAAATGAGGAGACCAGCAAGTCGATCACTGTCCCATAACGATGGCGAAACAAGAGGGTCAATGGTTTAACGAACTAGCGGGGAAGGAATCATCCTTCCCCGCCAGTTTTTACCTCTCTCGTTATGAGCCGGTCTTCTGGGCTAAGCACTGCCTCAACCCAGTCCCTCCAAACCACCCTTCCCTACGAAAGCCTCGAACTCTTCCAACGTGGCGAAGAGCCGTGTGGAAAGGAACTTCACCACCCAGTTCTCTGCCAGAGGGGAGATGGTGAGGATGGGGAGGCCTTTCTCGTAAGCCCGCCACATCTCGAGGGCCGTGCCCATGCTGGCCTCGGAGAGATAGGACACCACTATATCGGCCCTACCTGCCTCCTCGATCAATTCTAAAAATGTCCGCTTACCCCTCTCAGCGTCGTAAGAGGGGCTCTCGGGGTGTGACTCCCAGGGGTCTATGATTTCGGCCTCCGGGTACCTGGCCAAGATGATCTCTCTGATGGCACCCCGGTAATCTTGGCCGTGTACCTCTACCCCAGGTAGTGACCCCTGCATGATTCCAGAGATGAAAACGCGCAATGGACAACCTCCCGCAGAAAGGACTAGGTGGTGATGAAGCGCCTCCCCTTGAGGGAGATGGAGTGGACTATGCGGGCGTCTATGGGCCTATCCTCGGGCTGGGTGGTGGCTCGCACGGTGACGTGACCCGCCAGCGGGCTATGCAGTATCTTATCTGTCAGGGTCTCCTGCACTTGGAAGATGCCCGCCGAGTTGCACATCAAGACCACGATCTCCACCGGGTATTCCTTGCCCTCGGTGATCAACACCTCCTCAATGGAGAGAGCCGAGACAGTATGGATATTGATGTTCCCCAAGTCAAAGGCCATCCGGCCCCGTCCCTTAGTGAGATCGCACCCATCAGCCACCGCCACTAGTCCCGCCTCCAAGGTCAAGGGCTCCGGCTCCACGCCGTGGCAATGGACGCTATGGAGTATAAAACTGCGCAGTTCGATCCGTTGCTCCGGATCGCCGTAGATATGGGGCATCAAGCGATCCAGGAGAGGCAAGGCCAGATAGACCCCCCAGTGAGCGTGCTCCACCCGATGGATCTGGTTCCCCAAGTCGTGAAGGAGGGCCCCGGTGAGAACCACCAGAAAGGCGTCATCAAGGTCTCCCGCGCCCGAGGTCACCACATCGGGCTGCACCCCCGCCTCCACCAGCAACTTGAGCATAGTGATGGCGCTGGCCGCGGCGACCTTGGCGTGGATCTCGCCATGGTCATTGAAGTTGAGTTTGGTCACCGCTATGTAGTCCGCCATATCCCAATTCGCCCGCACCTCTAGATCCCCCACCACTATCTCGTACATGCGGGTGGCTTTAGGATAGGGCTCCACGGTCTCGTAGATGACATCTATGCACCTGGCCTCCAACTCGTCATAGACCTGAGGTAGGTCTATCTCCACCCCTCGGTTCTGATATTTGCGCTCCTCCCGCTTTGCCTCTATTCTCCTGGGCATTTTGCCTCCTCTCTGCCATCGGTTAAAGTCAAATCACCACTGGCTCTCTATACTCTCCGAAGACCTGCCTCAACACCCCGCAAATCTCTCCCAGGGTGCCGTAGGCTCTCACCGCATCCAGAACGCAAGGCATCAAGTTCTCCGAGCCCATTGCCGCTTCTCGCAGGGCCTCAAGCCTCCTCCTCAACTCTTCGTTGTCCCGCTCCCTCCGCACCCTGGCCAACCTTTGCCTCTGTCGCCTCTCCCCTTCAGGATCCAGGCGAAGCAGAGGTATCCGCAAGGGCTCATCAAGTTGATATTTGTTTGCCCCCACGATAACGCGGTCGCCGCTATCGATCTCCCGCTGATATTTGTAGGCGCTCTCCGCTATCTTCCGCTGGAAGTAGCCCACCTCGATGGCCGGGACCACCCCTCCCAAAGCCTCGATCTCCTCGAATATCCGGTAGGCTTCCTTCTCTATGCGATTGGTGAGGGCCTCTAGATAGTAACTCCCGCCCAGAGGGTCGATGGTGTTGACCACTCCGCTCTCATGGGCGATGATCTGCTGGGTGCGGAGGGCCACTCGTGCTGCCACCTCGCTGGGCAAGGCCAAAGCCTCGTCCATGGAATTGGTATGAAGCGATTGCGTCCCTCCCAAGATGGCGGCCAACGCCTGGATAGCCACCCGCACCACGTTATTCTCCGGCTGTTGGGCGGTGAGGGAGACCCCTGCCGTCTGGGTGTGGAAGCGGAGCCACCAAGATCGTGGGTTCTTGGCCCCGAAACGTTCCCGCATCTCGTGGGCCCATATCCTCCTAGCCGCTCGATATTTGGCCATCTCCTCGAAGAAGTCGTTGTGGGCGTTGAAGAAGAAGGAAAGGCGGGGAGCAAAATCGTCCAGTTTGAGACCCCGTTGCACTGCCTCTTCCACGTAGGCGAAACCGTCGGCCAAGGTGAAGGCCAACTCCTGGGCCGCCGTAGCCCCTGCCTCACGGATATGGTAGCCGCTTATAGAGATGGTGTTCCAGCGAGGCACATATTTGGAACCGTATTCGAAGGTATCCACGATGAGGCGCATGGAGGGCTCGGGGGGGAAGATGAACGACTTCTGGGCTATATACTCTTTTAAAATATCGTTCTGGATAGTGCCTCCCAATTTCCCCTGGGGGACGCCCTGTTTCTCCGCCGCGGCTATATACATCGCCCAGACCACCGCCGCCGGCCCGTTGATGGTCATGGAGGTGGTCACCTCATCGAGGGGGATACCCTCAAAGAGGATCTCCATATCGGCCAGAGAGGAGATAGCCACCCCACACTTACCGAACTCTCCCTCCGCTTCCGGGTCATCGCTATCGTAGCCGTAGAGGGTAGGGTAATCGAAGGCCACCGAGAGCCCTGTCTCCCCGTGCTCCAAAAGGTACTTAAAGCGGGCGTTGGTCTCCTCGGCGGCCCCGTAGCCGGCGAACATCCGCATAGTCCAAAGCCGCCCCCGATACATGGTGGGATGGATACCTCTGGTAAAGGGGTACTCGCCGGGGAAGCCCAGGTCCCGCGGGTAATCCAGATCTTCCACCTCCTCCGGTGTGTAGAGGTGCTCGACGGGTATTCCCGACATAGTAAAGAAAACCTCCCTCCGCTCGGGGTCCTTAAGAGTCCCCTCCCACCTGGCTCGGCTCTCCCGCAGTCTCTCTAAACCGTCCTTCTCCATTCTAGCGACCTCCTCTACTACCTACCAACCAGTAGAGTAAATCAATCAATACTCGATCCCTTCCCGACCTTTCACCCCTGTTCGGTAGGGGTGCTTTACCTCTCGCATCTCAGTGACCAGATCTGCCCGCTCGATGATCTCAGGAAGGGCGTACCGCCCCGTGAGGACCAACTCTACATGCTCCGGTTTCTCCTCCATGAGAGCCAGAACATCTTTTAACTCTATCAGCCCCCACTTCAAGGCCACATTGACCTCATCGAGGATCACCAAGTCATAAGAGCCGGAGATGAGAACCCGGCGCGCCTCTCGGAGAGCCTCTTGGGCCATCTCCACGTCCGCGGGTTCCGGGCTCTTCGGATCTACGAACTCCGGCCGGCCAAACTGTCGGAGAGTGATCTGAGGGTGGCCGCCCACAGTTTTCAGTTCCCCGTAATTAGGCCAGCCTTTTATGAATTGGATGATATAGACCCTCAGGCCGTGGCCCGCTGCCCGCATAGCCAGGCCCAGGGCGGCTGTCGTCTTCCCCTTCCCCTCACCGGTGTAGACCTGTACCAAGCCCCGCCTCAGCCCCACTCTACCCTCCCCGGCGTCTCTACTCTTCGCCCTGGCCGTTGTCCTTCTTTTGCAAAGCCGATAGGAAACCCTCTATCCCTGCTCGAGCGGCTTCACTTTGTAACCGTAACCTCTCCCGTGCGGCTTCGCTCTGTAACCGCAGCCTCTCTCGCAAGGCGTCCAGATCCACCAGGGGAGGTATCTTCTCATCGGGGAGTTTCTGGTACAACTCTATCAAAACGCCATGGGCGTCTTTAGGGTGGACGAAGGCTATCTTCTTGCCTCCCGTGCCTATGCGGGGCTCCCTATCGATCAGTTCCACCCCCCTTTCCTCCAGACGAGCCAATATCGCTTCTATATCCTGCACCTCAAAGCAGATGTGGTGCATTCCTTGCCCCCGCTTCTCCAGGAAACGGGCTACTGGCCCCTCCGCATCTATGGGCTCCATCAACTCCACCTCGCTCTCCCCAGCGGGCAAGAAAGCCACCACCACTCGCTGCTCAGACTCCGCCTCGGTATGAGCCAACCTGAGGCCAAGGGTCTTATAGAAGGCCAAAGTCTCCTCTATACTCCTTACGGCGATACCGATATGATCGATCTTCTTTATCACGGCCGCCTCCTTCGCCAGTCATCGTTTTGGCTATCATAGCCAGAACTCTAGGGCTTACTTCAAAGACCACCCGTTAGTTTATACTCTCCAAATACCATCCGCAGGATGTCACTTATCTCCCCCAAGGTGGCATGGGCCTCCACACACGAAAGGATCGGGGGCATGAGATTCCCACCCCCTTCGGCCCTACTCTTAAGTTCATCTAACGCTCTTCTGACCTCATCGCCATCTCGATCCTTCCGTAAAGCGATGAACCGCTCCGTCTGCTTCTCCCGTACTTGGGGGTCCACTCGTAGAAGGCTCTTGGGCCTCTCTTGGGGGCTGATGAAGCGGTTAACCCCCACGATGACCCGGCTCCCCTTCTCCATCTCCTGCTGATATCTGTAGGCACTCTCCGCGGTCTCCTGTTGCATCAAGCCGACCTCGATAGCCCTGACCGCCCCCCCTAAATCGTCTATCCGATCGATATAATCTTGAGCCCCCTCCTCGATCTCTTGAGTCAACTTCTCCAAGCAATAACTGCCCCCCAGGGGGTCAACGGTGTTGGTGACCTCGCTCTCGCAGGCGATGATTTGCTGAGTCCGCAAGGCGACCCGCACCGCCAACTCACTAGGCAAAGCCAGGGCTTCATCCATGGAATTGGTGTGCAACGATTGAGTTCCGCCCAGGACGGCAGCCAGGGCTTGGATCGCCACTCGCACTATATTATTCTCTGGCTGCTGAGCGGTGAGGGTAGAGCCCGCCGTCTGGGTGTGGAAGCGGAGCACGCAAGAGCGGGGATCCTTTGCCTTGAACCTTTCTTTCATGATGCGGGCCCAGAGCCGGCGCGCGGCTCGGAACTTGGCTACCTCTTCTAGGAAGTCATTATGGGCGCTGAAGAAGAAGGAGAGACGAGGGGCAAACTCATCCACCGCCAAACCCTTGGCCAGAGCCCCTTCTACATAGGCGATGGCATTGGCCAAGGTAAAGGCCACTTCCTGGATCGCTGTAGCCCCCGCCTCCCGCATATGGTAGCCGCTGATAGATATAGTATTCCAGCGGGGCATCTCTTGCTGGCAATAGGCGAAGATGTCGGTGACCAACCGCATGGAAGCCTGAGGGGGGAAGATATAGGTGCCTCGGGCCACATACTCCTTCAATATGTCGTTCTGGGTGGTGCCTCGCAATTGGGATGGAGCCACCCCCTGCTTCTTGGCCACGGCGATATACATAGCCAATAGGATGGGTGCCGTGGCGTTGATGGTCATGGAGGTAGATATCCGATCTAAGGGAAGCCCCTCAAGCAAAACCTCCATATCCGGCAAGGAAGAGACAGCTACCCCCACCTTCCCCACCTCCCCTTCGGCCAGAGGGTGATCGGAGTCATAGCCCAACTGGGTAGGAAGATCGAAAGCCACGGAGAGCCCGGTCTGGCCCTGAGAGAGGAGATATTTGAACCGTTGATTGGTCTCCTCAGCGGTAGCATAACCCGCGTACTGGCGCATAGTCCAGATCCGCCCCCGATACATAGTAGGATAGATCCCCCGGGTGAAAGGGTGCTGACCAGGGAAGCCCAGTTCTCGCAAGTAGACCAAATCGACATCCGCAGGGGTATAGAGCCGCTCCACTGGGATCCCAGAGCCGCTTAGAAACTTCTCCTTCGATTCGGGATGGCGCTTTAAGGCCTGGCTGAGAACGCCCTCCTCCCACCCTCTTTTAGATCTAGCGATCTCCTCCATTAGAGAGCCCCTTCAGGCTAAATATGACCCTCCAGTAGAAGGGCCACCTCAACTCTATCACGCATCGGAAGGGGTGTCAAGAATTGACAAGCCCTCGTTCCACTGATAGGATGACAAAAACCTGGGAGGACCAACTATGGATAGACAGGAGGTTTTAGAGAGGGCGAAGTCTGAAGGGGTCAAGTTCGTTAACCTTTGGTTCACCGACGTCGTGGGGATAGCGAAGAGCGTGACCATCCCCGTCGATCAACTGGCAGGCTGTTTGGAGTATGGGATCTGGTTCGATGGCTCCTCCGTGGAAGGGTTCGCCCGCATCGCGGAGAGCGATATGTACCTGGTGCCAGACCCAGAAACCTTTGCCATCATCCCCTGGGAGAGAGAGGAGAGTAAGACAGCCCGGCTGATCTGTGACGTCTATACTCCAAAGGGGGAGCCCTTTGAAGGAGACCCCAGGCGGGTGCTGGCCAGAGTCCTGGAAGAGGCAAAAGAGATAGGGTACCTCTATAAGACAGGGCCAGAGATCGAGTTCTTTCTCTTTAAGCCGGGAGAGGATGGCAGCATCGCTCCCATACCTCACGATCAGGCCGGCTATTTCGACGTCCCCACCGACCTCGACATCGATGTGCGCCGCCAGATAGTCAACGCCCTTAAAGCGTTCGGCATCCGAGCGGAGGCGATCCACCACGAGGTAGCCCCTGGCCAACATGAGATCGACTTCGAGTATAGCGATGCTCTTCAGGCAGCCGATAACACGATAACCGTCAAGTTGACAACCAAGGCCATCGCCCAAATAAACGGCCTCCACGCCACTTTCATGCCCAAACCCATCGCGGAGATCAACGGCTCTGGGATGCATACCCATCAGAGCCTGGTTCATCAGGAGACCGGCCAGAACGCCTTCACCGACCCTGAGGAGGAATACGGCCTCTCTGAGATAGCGAAATATTTCATCGGTGGCCAGTTGCACCATGCACGGGGGATGTGCGCTATCTTGGCCCCCCTGGTCAACTCTTACAAGCGCCTGGTCCCCGGTTATGAGGCCCCAGTCTACATCAGTTGGGCGCGCATCAACCGCTCCGCTCTGATCCGGGTACCCCAGGTTAACCCCGGCCGCCTCGATCTGACCCGTTTGGAGTTGCGCTGCCCGGATCCCAGTTGCAACCCCTATCTCGCCTTCGCCGTGATGCTCAAGGCCGGGTTGGACGGTATCAAGAAGAGGGTACCTCCTCCAACCCCCTCAGAGGAAGACCTCTACCATCTTGATGAGAAAGAGCGTCACTTAGAGACCCTCCCTGGCTCCCTTAGCGAGGCCTTGCAAGAGTTGAAGCAAGACCTGGTAATCCAAGAGGCCCTCGGTTCCCATGTTTACGAATGGTTCGTAAGGGCTAAATCTTTAGAGTGGGAGGAGTACCGTTGCCAGGTTACCCCCCTGGAGTTGCGCGACCTTCTGATCTATTAGCCACCACAAAAATGGCCTCCATCCACATCTCTTCCGGCACGGCCACCGTTCTGGGCCTCAGCGAGGCGTTCATCGATGCCCCTCCTACTACCGCCTACCTTCTAGTGGGGGAGAGATGCGAGCGCGATTGTTCCTTCTGCACCCAGGCTAGAAGTAGCCGAGCGCCGGCCCAGGCCCTCTCCCGCGTCATCTGGCCTCCTTACGAGGAGAGGAAAACGCTTTCTGCACTGAAAGAGACTTACAAGTGGGGCAAGATCCAGCGTGCCTGTCTTCAAGTGACGGTGAGCCCAGGGTACCTTTCGCGCACTGAAGAGATCATCGCCCAGTTGAAGGGGATCCCTATCTGCGCTTCGGTGGTCGTTTCTAACCTAGATCAAGTGGCTCAACTTCTGGATTCGGGCTTGGAGATAGTGGGCTTGAGCCTGGATGCGGCGAACGAGGAGGTTTATCGCCGCGTCAAAGGGGGTAGTTTCAATCGAGCCTTGGGTCTCATCGAGGAGGCAGTGAAGCGGTTCCCCGGTCGCATAGCCACCCATCTTATCGTCGGCTTAGGGGAGACGGAAGAGGAGATGGCTCGGCTCATTCAGCGTCTCCACGACTGGGGGGTTATCGTAGCCCTCTTCGCCTTCACCCCCAACCCCGGCACCGCCTTGGAGAATCAGCCTGCTCCACCTCTCCCCTCATATCGGCGTATTCAGTTGACCCGTCACATCATAGTGGCGGGGCTAGCCAGGGTCGAAGAGTTCGTCTTCTCAGCGGAGGGACGGATCCTGGGCTTCGGCCTAGAGGAGCACGAATTGTCGGATGCCCTTAAAGACAGTAGGGCCTTTCAGACCTCCGGCTGTCCTGGCTGCAACCGCCCCTACTACAACGAGCGACCGGGCAACCCCCTCTATAACTATCCCCGTCCTCTGACCTCGGCGGAGATTCAACAGGCGATGCGAGAAGCCGGTCTATAACTTCTTGACGAAGAGGCAAAAAGAGCATATCATTAAGATACGCGGGGGTGGTTGAGTCCCGGTGGGCTCCGCGGTCTTCAAAACCGTAGGTGGGCATCGGTGAGATGGCCACGGTGGGTTCGACTCCCATCCACTCCCGCCTCCGCTTTCACATCACCCTGCTCACATCCCGACTGGGGTGCGAACCCAATTGACCGTATGAGGTGTTATACTTTATGAAGGGGCGAAATCCAATCAACTCTTCACGGAAAGGAGGACAAGATAGCCAAAGAAAACGATAGATCGCGTTCCGGCCCACGCGTCCTCATGATGTCTTCTAATTAAGGAGGAAGGTTCATGCTTACCGACCGTATCATCGGCGCGTTTACGTTTCGCAGCGAAGTTTACGGCGAGGTCGAGAGGGACACCAAATTCACCACCACGGCCTGGTTCTTGGTGATAGTGATTGGGTTCCTCAACCAACTCGGATCAAATGCACAACCAAATCTGATCAAGTGGCTGATCGGCGCTGTCGTGGGCACGATCTTTGTGGTCATCGGTTTCGCCGTGGGTGCCTTCATCGTCAACTGGGTGGGGCGCACAGTCTTCAACGCCGAGGTTACCTTCGACGAACTGGTTCGCACCCTTGGTCTGGCCTACGTCTGGAACATCGTGGGAGTCATTGGAGCACTAGCCGCTTTCTCCACCGTCCTATCTTGCCTGTTGGCCCCAGCCCGCCTTGTCGCCTGGATTCTGGGATTGATCGCCTGGTTCGTAGCGGCGAAGGAGGCACTGGACCTGGAGTGGGTTCAGACCATCGTCACCGTCATCCTGGGCTGGATCGCCCTAGTTGTGATCATGGTCGTTGGCGGTATCATCATCGGAGTGCTGGGTCTGGGTGCCGCTGCGGTGGGAGGACTCATCCGTTAAGGGACCGCCCTGGTGCTTCGACAAGATCAAGAGCCGCTCTTGCGAGCGGCTCTCCCCATTCCTGCCATTCGTATACCCAAAAGGCCACTCGGATGAGTGGCCTCGACTTTCATCCTCTCTTGGTATACCTGCCTCTCCAATCACTGAGCCTTATCTTCAAGACCTCGGTGAACATACCAACAGAGTCCCGGATGGGGTGGATGCGGGAGTTGGTGCTGTAATACCAGTTGATGGGGACTTCCACGATCACGTACCCTCGCTTCTGGGCGATAAAGAGCACCTCCACATCGAACCCCCAGCCATCCATGGTCTGATAACTGAAGACCTCCCCTGCCGCCTTCCTCTTGAAACATTTGAAGCCGCATTGGGTGTCTTGAAAACCGCGTACGGCGAAAAGCCTCACCATCCAATTGAATACCCGCCCCATGAAATGGCGATAGGAGGGTTCATCGTATCGTCGGGCCCCAGGTACCTCCCGCGAGGCGATGGCCACATCGTAACCCTCCAGGACCGGGGGTAAGAACTTATAGAGTTCCTCGATGGGCATGGAGAGATCGGCGTCGCAGATGAAGAGGTACTCCCCTCGCCCGGCCAGCATCCCCCTCTTCACGGCATGCCCCTTGCCCCGGTGCTCCGTCCGGATGAGGGAAAGAATGGGGAGTTCAGCCATCATCTCCTCTACAACTTGCGCCGTCCCATCCTCGCTCCCGTCGTCAACGACGATCACCTCGCTGGTGTACTCCTGCTCCCCCAAGTAGCCCACGATCCGGCGTAGGCTATCGGGAAGCCTCTGCTCCTCGTTATAGGCGGGAACGATCACCGAAAGGAAAACCCTCTCCATACCCCCTCGTGCCCCAATGATACACACGCTCCTTTGTCCCGTCAACTCAAATACAAAGGGAGAGGTATCCCTCTCCCTTCTCCCTCAAGAGCAGTTCCTTTAGATGAAAGCCCGGATCTCGTCGACCTCCGCCACCCCTTCGCTGACTAGTTTGATCTGGCTGGCATCGGAGACCCCCAATCCCAACTCCACCGCCCTAGCCACCTGGTGCTCCTCCCAGGAGTTCCCAGCCAGCAAACTTGGTGCCCCTAGATATTTGAGCAAGGCCAAGCCTACCACATCAACAGCCACTAAATCGGAAGTGGCTAGAACGATGTTAGGCTCCCGCAACTGGCCATGAGAAGGGCCCCCGCTTATGAAAGCCCGCGTCCCGTCCATGACCACGAAATCAGCGGGACGAGCCAGGTTTATCTCCGCCAACATGGCTCCAAACTGGCGCCCCCCTTTGGAATGAAGGAGGTTGCGGCTTCTGGGGTGAATGAGACCCACCGTGTTCTTGAGAGCCATAGTGTAGCCAGCGATGCTATGGGTCTTAGTGACGGGTAGAGTGATTATGTAATCCACCTCTTGGGGGAGGCGGGAGAACTCGAATCCGCCAGGCCAATTCTCGGCCCCAGGGGGATCGACCCCTACCCATCCGTACCCCTCCAAGGGTGTGACCTCGGCCCCGGCCTCGATAGCCGCTTGATAGATGCCCACCTTCTTCATGGCGAGAAGGGTATCATAGGCCGGATTCGAGCGGTCAGCCACTATGATCCGCCCAGGCCCATACTCCTTCACCAACTCCACCACCGCCCTCACCACCTCTGGGTTGGTAGTGCCCGGGTAGGGGTCATTGGAGTTAACGTTGGGCTTAACCAACACCGTGGCCCCAGAAGATAGGCCGGTGAGCCCCCCAGCCAACTCCACCGCCCGCCGCACCATCTGGACTACCCCTTCCCCGCGCACCAGGGCCACGGTAACAAGAGATGGCCCAGGAATAGAGATAGGTTCTGGGGTAGGCGTTGCTGTGGTCATCGGTGTCGGTGTGGGCTCAGGGGTGGAAGTAGCGGTCGGGCTGGAGGTCGATGTGGTGACAGGACTAGGTTTAAGAGGCTGTTCTCTCTCCTCCATCCCCAGGCGACACCTCACACTAGCCAGGCTTAGACCTAAGAGAGCTACTATTTGGGTTATGAAATTACGTCGCGAGATATGATGGTTCCTCATCTTAACCCTTTCCCTCTATCACTCCAATATGTCAAATAAGGTGAAGAGGCCAGAAGTTCATACCTTCGCCAGGACCTCTTCCAAGTATCCATCAGACACCCGCCGAGTAGATTGCACCAGTCTCCGCTTTTCTAGCATTTGGGGCCAGGTGAAAAGTCCTACTATCTGCCCCCAGAGCGTGGCTCTGGCCGCCTCCCCTCGCCAGGCTTTCAGGGCCTCCCAAGCGATGCCCAGCTGCGCCCTTAGAATGCGCGGCCAATGCTTAACCAGGAGCGAAGTGGGATAGTCTTTAGCCACGAGGTAAAGAAAATTGCGCCCCACGTAATAACTAGCCAGGGCTCCCCCTCCCGTAGCGCTGAGACGATGGTAAGCCAGAGCGGTGGGTACATAGATGCACCGATAGCCAGCCAACTGCGCGCGCCAAGCCAGGTCCACATCCTCGCAGTAACTGACGAACCCCTCGTCTAAGACCTGGAGACCTTCATCGGTCGGCAAGGCGATGGCATCCAGCATAGAACGACGGAAGAGCGATGCCGCCCCTCCAGGCCCAAAAACCCACCCCTCTTCATCGAACTGCCCTTCGTCTTCCTGCCAAACCCCTCGGTTCCCCGGCACCCCATCGAGGCCATAAAAGTCTCCCGCCGCGTTGATCACCTCCCGCCTATGGAAAAGCAACAGTTTAGGCGTGGCCATACCAGCCTCGGGGTGTCGCTCTAGAGCGCCTACCAACTCCTCCAGCCACCGTCGGTCCGCTTCCACGTCATTATTGAAGAGAGCCACCAACTCCCCTCTCGTGGCCCGAATGCCGATGTTGACCGCCTTGGCGAACCCGAGGTTAACTTCTAAGGGTATCACCTGCACCCAAGGGTAATCCCTTTCCAGGATAGCCAACGAATCATCAGTGGAGCCGTTATCCACCACAATCACCTCGAAGTGGGGGTAACTCTGCCCCAAAAGCGAGTTTAGGCAAGTAGGGAGATACCCTGCTTTATTCCAATGAGGGATGATGATGCTAACCGAGGGAGCCTTGTATATGCTAACCATCGCTCCGTTCCTGGAAGTAGGCAACCAGGGCCTCTTGCCAAGGCCGCAACCGGATCCCCAATCTAGCAGCCCGGACGTTGGCCAAAATAGCGTGCGGCGGCGGCTTAGCCAGTCGGGGGTAACTTTCCGCTGGATACAACGGGAATTCCTCTCTTCCCCCCAGATCCAATATCGCTCTTGCGAACCCATACCGGGAGCAACTCCCCTCATTGGTCAGATGATAGATGCCATATTGGGGATGTCGAACCAGGCGAGATATACCCCCCGCCAGATCACGGGTATAGGTAGGGGAACCCACCTCTGTAATTACGTAGCGAAGTTCGGGGCGCTCCTCAGCCAGTTGTAGCACCTTCTCCACGAAGTTCCTGCCTCCGGGGCCATAGAGCCAAGCGGTGCGCACGATGTAGTGATCTTGCAGGAGTTCTTGAACGTGCTTCTCCCCTTCCAGTTTGGAGACCCCATAGACATTGATGGGGTTGGGCTCGTCGCTCTCCAGGTACGGTTCTCCTTTTGTGCCATCGAAGACGTAATCGGTGCTGATGTAAACCATAGTCGCGTTGCAGCGCTGGCAAGCCAAGGCTACCTTCCTCGTCCCCTGACCGTTTACCGAGAAGGCGACATCTGGATCGCTCTCACAGCCATCCACATCGGTCATGGCTGCAGCATGAATGACCAGATCGGGAGCCCATCGGACAAGGAAGGAAATCGTCTCCTCGCTGGTGATGTCCCATTGGGGCAAATCCAAAAGGAGCATCTCCTGATTAGCAAAAACCCCTCGCAGGCTTCTACCTAACTGTCCCTCGGCTCCGGTAATGGCTAGTCGCATCTTCTCCCTAATCAATTATACCAACCTCAGGGCATAAGTGGTAGCCAGACTTGCGCTCTCTGGAGATAGTGATAGAATCTCCTTTTGGTCTCTATAAGTTGTTCAGGAGAGCATATATGAAAAGGTCCCAGGGCGAAACGTCCACCTTCCAGCTCACAAGCAAGCGCCTCACCCGCCGTCTGGCGCGCCAACTTGACCGCTGGCAACTGGCAGAGACCCCGGTTCTCATAGGCACAGCCCTCGTAGTAGGAATAGGTAGCGGCTTTGGAGCCATCCTCTTCCGCTGGATGATCACTTTCTTCCACTATCTTGCCTTCGAGGGAGGTAAACAACTTCTTGGCTTCCTGGGGAGCTACTACGTCATCTTGATCCCTGCCCTGGGAGGTCTAATTGTAGGCCCTATAATCTATTTCTTCGCCCGTGAGGCTAAAGGACATGGTGTTCCCGAGGTGATGGAAGCCGTGGCTTTAAGAGGGGGGCGGATTCGTCCCATCGTTGCGGTCATCAAGTCACTAGCCTCCTCCATCTCCATCGGGACCGGGGGTTCAGTGGGAAGAGAGGGACCCATAGTCCAGATTGGCTCTGCCTTGGGTTCCACCTTGGGGCAACTCCTCCACTTCTCCGACGAGCGGATCAGGAACCTAGTGGCCTGTGGAGCGGCGGGAGGGATCGCTGCTACCTTCAACGCTCCCATCGCTGGAGCCCTCTTCGCCTCAGAGGTGATATTGGGGGAATTCACTGCCACCTACTTCAGCAGCGTGGTCATCTCCTCGGTCACCGCCAACGTCATCGGCCGCATCTTCATGGGAAACTCGCCGGCTTTCAAAGTTCCCCCTTACTCCATGGTCAGCCCTTGGGAATTGGGACTGTATGCGATCTTAGGCGTCCTCGCTTCTTTCGTGGCTGTTCTTTTCGTCATCACTCTATACAAAGCCGAGGATATCTTCGATGGTTGGGAGTTCCCCGAATATCTGAAACCCACTGTTGGAGGCCTTTTAATAGGTTGCCTAGGACTCTATTTCCCGCAGATATTTGGCGTGGGCTACGAGGCCATCGAAAACGCCCTTCTAGATCAACTCGCTATCTTCCTACTGATAGCCCTCGTCTTCTTGAAGATCCTAGCCACCTCTCTGACTATCGGTTCTGGCGGATCGGGAGGGGTATTCGCCCCCTCTCTCTTCATCGGCTCCATGTTGGGCGGAATCTTTGGGAAAGTAATCCATACCTGGTTCCCCACCGTCACGGCTTCGCCGGGCGCTTACGCTTTAGTGGGAATGGCCGCCGTCTTCGCCGGCGCGGCTCGCGCTCCAATCACCTCCATTCTCATCCTCTTCGAGATGACCGGTGACTACCGTATCATCCTTCCCCTTATGATGGCTACCGTTATCAGCACCGTCCTAGCGGAACGACTCTACGAGGAGTCTATATATACCCTAAAGCTAGTGAGGAGGGGCATCCGACTACAGCGGGGGCGGGATATCGACGTTATGCAGGGAGTCCTGAGCAAGGAGGCTATGACCACCACTCCAGATACCGTCCCGTGGGATATGACTTTAGATGAGTTGGGGCAAGAGTTCCAACGCACCCACCACCACGGCTTTCCGGTCCTCGATGCAGAAGGCAAATTGTACGGGGTGGTCACCATACAAGATCTAGAACGTGCCTTGCGAAGAGGCGAGGAGGCCAATAACCTCAAAGCGGGAGATATCGCCACTACTTCCCTTCTCACCGTCCATCCCGACGAGCCCCTCTGGGTGGCCCTCAAAAGGTTAGGGGTAAGAGATGTGGGACGCTTGCCCGTAGTTGATCGCCAAGACCCGCAGAAGCTTTTAGGGGTAGTGCGACGGAGCGACATCATTCGGGCCTACAATTTGGCTATCATGCGCCGCCAAGAACTTCAACACCGTATGGATAGATTGCGCCTGGGGAAGGTGACTGGTGTGGAGTTTTTGGAGATAGAAGTGGGCCCGGATTCGCCTGCGGCAGGCAAGCGGATAAAGGACCTCCTTGTACCAGAGGATTGTATCATCGTCTCAGTGCGGCGGAATCGACAGATCCTGATCCCTCATGGAGAGACCACTATCAAGGCCGGAGACAAAGTGGTGGCCTTCGCTGCCTCCGAGTGTCTTCCCCAAGTGGGGGAAGAACTGACAGGGAAGGGCAAAGGGTGATGCGGCATCACCAGGTTGTCTTCCTGGGTTGTACTCTAAAGAAGGCCACGTTACAGTGGCCTTCTTGCCCCAGCCAGAGATAAAGCCGGAAGAATTAATCTTGGGGGTTGGAGGTATCGTAGGCCTCTCGCCCCAGGCTCCTCAAGCCGAAGCCCTCTTTGCTAAAGAGGAGGTAACCCCAGGCTATGGGCAAGAGACGCACCGCTCGCACAAGGATGACGAAAGCCAAAGCCTGGCCGCTATCCACAGAGAGGATAGCCAAAGAACCGATGCTAAAGAACTCTAAGGTACCCACCCCCCCGGGTGTGAGGATGAAAGCCCCCAGGGCGACAAGCACCATAGGGAGGGTATAGGCTTGGGGGGGCAAGGTGATGCGGGCTCCCAACCCGACAAAATAGAAACTGATCACAAGAAGGGCCCACATGGGGAAACCCAAAAGAAAAGCCACCGCGGCCTCCCCTCGTCGTTCTAGAGCCCTCAGTCCGTCAACGAAGGAGTTAAAGAGCCTGGCCACACCCTGGGCCCAAACGGGGGAGAGACGGTCCAAGAGAGAGGTTAAGAGATCAACGGCTTTCCGATTCCGATAGAGAAGAAGGGCCACCATGGCTAGGCCGAAAGCCAAAATGATAGTGGCCACCAAACCTACTTGGCCCACCCAAACAGGGGTGGGCATCAGCCAGAGGAGGAGCAAGAGAGAGAGGCAAAGCACCGAGACATCCATGATCTTCTCCACAACTATGGTGCCCAATATGGCGCTCTTGCTCAGATTCTCCCTCTGTCCCAAGACCAAGGCCCGCAAAAGTTCCCCGGAGTTGGCGATAAGTACCTGATTCCCAAAGTAACCCACTAAGACTGCAGAGAAGATACCCTCCTGGCTCGCCCTTCCGGCGGAACCTAAGAGATAACTCCAACGCACCGCTTTGAGCGCCAGGAAGAGCATCAAGAAGAGAGCGGCAGGCACCAGATAACCGTAACTGGCCGACTTGAGGGTTGTCATCGTGGCTCGGAGGTCTACCTTGACCAAGACCAAGAGGAGCAGAACGAGGCCCACACCCACCCCTAATAGAACCCGCCTTCTATTCAACCGATACCTCTCCCATCCCTCGGGATCCCTGCGGGACAGGGATCCTTGACGGACAACCCTAGGCTACGTAACCAAAACCCTTCAGTCGCTCTCGAACCTCTTCTTCTTCCTGAGGAGAATACACACCTGGACCGGATTCCCGGTCGGAGCCCAGATCGCTGAAAAGAGGTGGATTCTGGGAGACAAATTCCGGCTTGAGCGCCTCGGTGAGCACTTGGCCGTCCATATCGATGGGGACGGGAACCCCCATAAGGTAAAGGATGGTAGGTGCTAGGTCGATGATGCAGGCCCCCTCTATAGTTTCACCCCGCTTGACCTTCTCCCCCCAAAGGATGACCATCCCTTGGGGACGATGATGGCCAGAGAGGCCGAAGATAGGCTCCACCAAACGGTGGGAGCCGAAGTCGGCATGGCCGAAAGCCATGTACTCATATCGCCGCGGTACGAGGATGATGTCCGGCATCCTCTCCAGATAGCGTCCAAAGTATAGTTCCTCGCGACGGTAGGCGCGTTCCACGACCGGTTCCCCATTATGGGGGTCACGGATCTCCAGCGCCTTTTCGATGATCTCCTCTCTCAGCCCCTCGTATTCCTCCGGCTGGACGATGCCCTGGGGGCGGCAGCCAGCCAGATTAATATATATCTGTCCAAAACTTCCCACGGCGAAAGCCTTGGTCTGGGACCAATCTACATCAACGAAGGAGAGAAATAGCCGTTTCATCAGGCCCCCTCCCCTCTGGAAGCGAAACCAACGACGAAGGAACCCTAGACGCAAAGCCTTGACTATCCGGAAGGCATTGAGGGGAGTGACGCCCGCTTTGAACATCAGATATTTCGTTAAGGCAAAAGGATCCCCTTTCAACCTTAGTAGGCCCGTCTTCTCAAGCCAGGTGTTCACCAAAAAGAAGTTGTGAGTGGGGCCAAAACCATGATCCGACATGATCACCACCGTGACATCCTCGTCCACCTGATCCAGGATCCGCCTCACGCAGTCGTCCAACCTCTCATAGAAGCCTATTATCTGCTCACCGTAGGCTTGGGCGGCGACAGGGTCGTATTGAGGGTGGCTTTTGTCCAGGAGCCGCCACACCTCATGCTGCATCATATCGGGGCTCCAAAAGACGCAAGAGAAGAGATCCCAAGGCTTCCCCATCAGGTAAACCACCGCTTCGGTTCTCTTCTCTATATCGGCGATCATATCCTCTACGAACTTATCGGTGGAGGCCGTAGAGCGGTACTTCTCGCTGGGCAGGAGTTGAAAGCCTCCCAGCTTCTCATCCAGTTCCTGCCGCAAGGAAGGAGGGTAGGTATAATCGCTTTTGGAACTGGGGGTGAGGAAACCGGAGATCATGAAACCGTTGACCTCTTCAGGGGGATAGGTAACCGGGACACCCACCACCCCCACTTGGCCTCCGGCTTCGCCGATCAGGTTCCAGAGGGCTTTGGAGCCCCGCTTCTTGGAACTGACTATGGTGACCCGGTACCCGTTCTCTTCCGGGTGAACGAAGTCCACTACTCCGTGCTTGCCGGGGTTCTTACCGGTGGCAAAAGAGGCCCAAGCGGCGGAACTGATAGGGGGCGATGTGCTCTCCAAGGTCCCCGAGACCCCCTCCTCGATGAGGCGAGCGAGGGTAGGGAGCCGCCCCATCTCTATCCAGGGAGTCAAGAGATCGAAAGTGGCCCCATCAAGCCCGATGACTAGAACCTTTCTCATCATAAGTAACCCAACCCCTTAAGTCGCTCCTCTATCTCTTTCTCCCCTTCCTCGGTGTAGCCGGTCTCTTTTGATCCCGTGGAGGAAGCCACTTCACTATAGGCCAAGGGCATAGCATGCACATACTCCTCTTGGAAAGCCTCTGGCAAAGGCCTCCCATCCATATCTTGAGGTATCGGCAGCCCCAAAACGTAAAGTATGGTGGGCGCTAGATCCACGATGTTCGCCCCCTCAATCCTAGCCCCTTTCCTCACCGGTTTCCCCTTCATCATAAGCATCCCCTGGTCACGGTGCATCCCGGAGTAACGGTAGACGGTATCCACCGTGACGTTGGAGCCGAAATCGGCCAGCCCGAAGAAGATATTCCTTGCGTCTTTAGGACGCAGGATGAGATCGGGAGCCCGATCCAGATGAGGGCCCTGATAGAGTTCCTCCCTCCGCAGGATTTGGCCGATGAGAGGCTCGCCAGTCCGGGGATCGACAAACTCCTTAGCCAATTGAACTATCTCCTCTCGGACAGCCCCATACTCCTCCGGGGACACCGCTCCTTCCGGCTCCCTCCCCTTCAGATTGATGTATATCGAGCCCAAGTGCCTCCCAAAGGAATAGGCCTTAGAACGGGACCAATCGACGTCCAAGAAAGATAGAAAGACCAACTTCATGAGGTGATCCATGGAGTAGAGACCCTTATACTCGGCATGCTTAGCCAAGCCCAACCGGTCGGCTATCTTATGTACATTCCGTAAGGTGAAGCCTGCGCGGAAGAGCCCCCCCTTGAGCCAGCGCAAAGGGTCGTCCTTCAACTTCAAAAGCCCAGTGTCCAGGAGCCAGTTATTCAAGACGATGAAGTTATGGGCTGGCCCCATACCATGGTCGGACATAATAAAGACCAACGTATCATCGTCCACACGAGAGAGAAGCTCTCCGATGGCCTTATCCACTCTCTGGAAGTACCGCTTTACGGGGGCGCTCTTATCCTCACCCTCGTCCCCAGCCCGCCAGGGATGGGTGGGGTCCAGGTAATGCCACATCTGGTGCAGAACCCTATCGGTATCGAAGAAGACGGTCATAAAGAGATCCCAAGGGTACCTCTCCATAAGATAGAGGCTGGTCCTGGTGCGAAGGTCCAACAGATCGTCGCCAGCCTTAAGGAACTCCTCTTTCCTCTCCTCGGCGAAGGTTTCGACAGGGTAGATCCGATAGTATCCGATCTCCCTCTTCAACTCCTCATAGAGTTCCGGGGGGTAGATGAAATCTTGGGCGCTATAGGGGGTCATCCAACCGGCGATGAGGAAGCCGTTCACCTCCTCCACCGGGTAAGACATAGGGACATTCACCACCCCCACCCTTTTCCCCTCCTCGCTGAGGAGCCTCCAAAGGCTTTTCCCATCCCGCCGGTTGGCGTTCACCGGGGGGAAGATGTAGCCACCCTGGCGGCGGTAGAGGAAGTCATAGATGCCCGTCTTCCCCGGGTTCTTGCCGGTCATGAAGGAAGACCAGGAAGGCCCTGAAGTGGGAGGTACCGTAGATTTAAGAAGCCCGGTTGCCCCTCCTTCTATCACCTGTTGAAAGGTGGGAAGCAGCCCCTCCTTCGCCCACCCCTCGATGAGGCTAAGAGGAACCCCATCTAATCCGATTACTAGCACCTTATTAATCATCGACGCTTCCTTGCCAGATGTGATAACAGTGTTTCATTATACCCCACCTATCCTCGCCAGACAACCTTCACTCCCCCACCGTTATCTGCCCCAGTAGGATCCTATCCCCTAAGAGAGTACCCTCCTGGCTATAGACCAGGATCCGCTCACCGGTAACCGGCTCATACATACCTATCTCTAGTTCATACTCCCCTGCTGGGGCATCAGCCTCTATCGGTATCCAGTATTCATCTCTTACCCTCTCCCCCACGCTCCATCCAGTGGTGGGATAAGTGCCCCTTAAGGGGACACCATCTACCTGTCCCCAGATGAAATTGCCCCTTTGGGGGTTATAACTCCTCCCCAAAAGATGGGTAAAGACTACGTAACTGGTCTCCATCTCGGAGACGGCTTCCCAATGGAGGATGAGCCTCATCACCTCCCCCGGCGCGTAAGTGGTGCGCTCCCCCGGCCTGGCACGCCTTAGGGCAGGCAGGTCGAACCCCTTAAAGCGAACCTCCTCCCCCAAGAGAAGAGTCATAGGGTACTGGGGCGCCGCCTCGACTACACCTACCCTCGTACGAGTCAAACCTATATCCGTTAGAGTCTGCCTCTCGCCCCCTTCTACCCCCAATACCAAGGTGTATCTTCCCGAGGGTATCTCCGAGGTTATGACCAGATCGTGTTGTAAACGTATCACTCCTGGCCCCCATCCACCCTCCGGACAGCCAGCCCCTAGAGGCAAAGTCACCTCCTTGACCACCTCTCCCCTGGCGGGCATCAACCTCGCCGTGATCTGGTGAACCATTGAACTGCTGCGCCAGTAGGACACCACCCGCAGGAGATCTCCAGTGCGTACTTCTCGCAGGGGAAGATCATAGCCCTCGAGCCACAAGCCAGGGGCCAATTCCCTCCATAGAGGATGTTGAATCTCCAAATTCTCTGAAGGGATGACACAGAGGTCGCGTGGCTTTTGAGAATAGAGCAGGAGTCTCTTATCGCCGTATTTCAGATTTACCACCTCACGAGCGTGGCTACCCAGCCAGGCGGGTATCAACCCTTGGGGGTCCCGAACCAGGGAATCGGGGCTCATAAGGAGCCATACCCCAGGGTGTTGAGCCAAGATAGGGGAGAGAAGATACTCCGCCTCCTCAGCAGTCATCTCTAGAGCGTTGGGTATGCCGTACCAGGGACCCTCCTCATAGTAGTAGAGAAAGATAGGCCAGGAGAAGTCGGTATCCAGGATTACGCCATCCCCCTCTCGCCAGTAACTCCCTATATAGCCCACCAGTGTGCCATAGTCGTCCTTCAGGTGCCGGCCAGCGTAGTAGTCTGGCAAGGTATACCCCAGGCTACCCAGGACAAAGGACGAGGCGAGCAGGCCCAAGAACCAAAGGCGTCGCCCCAGGAGTATACCCCAGGCCAAAAGCAATAGGTAGGCTGGCAAGAATATGAGGAGGTACCGGGCTTCGATCTTGGCAGCATAGAAAGAAGTAGCCGGGGGCAGAGAGAGAAGGTATATGACCAAAGGAGGAAGCAAAAGCGTCAGGGCCAAAAGGAGACCGCCTTGGCGTTCCCTTTTTGGGGCCCTGATGAGGGAGGCGAGACCCACCAAGACCAAGGCCATAAAGCCCAGTGTGGGCCAGAGATACCGCTCGATCTCCACCGTCACCCCTAAGCTGAGGACGGTAGCGGCCATACGCAGAAAAAGGGGAAAGTTGAAGGGAGGAGGGGAACTCCAGACAGTGGGGTGAGTAAGCGTTAGATAGAGCCAGGGAGCGAAGAGGAAGATCAGACCGATCTGAGCCGCCGCCCAGCGGATAAGGGATGGCCGAAAGTTGCCCCTCTTGGTCCACTGAAGAACAAGCATGGTACCGTTCTCAGCCAGGAGGACAAGGATAGTGAGATAATGGGTCCAGAGGGCCAAAGCGTTCACCAAGACGAAAGAGAGCCAGAGGCGCCAGTCTCCATCTCGCAGGAGGCGGAGAAATAGATAGAGGGAGAAAAGGGATAAGAGAGAGGCCAGGCTGTACATCTTTATCTCCTGCGACCACCAGATGTGGAAGCGGGATATGGCCAAGAGAAGCGCCGCCAGGAGCCCAAGCCAAACATTTGCCATCGACCTGCCCATCCGGTAGAGCAAAGCCACGGTCAAAGTGCCTAAAGCAAGAGAGGAAAAGCGAACCGCGAAGGCGCTCTCCCCCGCTATGGCGTTCCAGAAGTGAAGCGTGAGATAGTGAAGGGGAGGGTGCTCATCGGCCGCCGTGCGGAGAGCGATGCTCCAAAGATCCTGCCTGGCCAGCCAGACGCTCCACCCCTCATCCCACCAGATATTGCTATCGGCGAGGCGATAGAGACGGAGAGCAAAAGCCAAGAGGAGGATAGCCACTACGGCGAAGGTCGTCCCTAGAGGAGTCCCGAGACGAAGGAGCGCTTTTGAGGCTTGCTTCTCTAGACCTCTCATCTCGTAAGAGGGCTAGATGGGGGTTCTAAGTCAGGTGCTTTGGGCGCGCGGCCGACCTGTTCTCGTCTCTCGCCAGCGAGTTCCCTCACCTTCTCGCCCCTCGGCGATAGCCTATGCGTTCGCCACACGCTGGCCCCCGCGACGAAAATAACCACTAAGGCCAGAAATACCATCACCGAAAGTATGCCCTTGCTGGGGTCGCCTAAGAGGCGACCGACCTGATCAGCCACCACCCCTATAAAGAGCATGGGAGGGATGGCTACCAGGCTGGAAGCCATGAAGTAAAAGGAGATGACTCGGCCTCTGATCTCGGCTGGTGACCTCTCCTGCATCACCGTCTGAGCGGGAACGGTGATCATCGCTATCTCCGCGCCCATAAAGAAGGCCAGGATACTGATCACCGTCAAGGGCGAGATAAGCGAGAAAGATCCCATCCTCCCTGCCACAAAGGTGAGCCCCATCAAGGTCAGACCTAGGGTGAGTAGGCCGGTATTGGAGAGGCTCTCCCGGCGAAAGCGATGGCCATACCGACCAACCAAGATGGTGGCTAGAACCAACCCTAACCCCGCCGGGGCGAAGACGTAGATAGCATCCTCTGGCGCGAGGTGCAACACCCGAGCGGCGAAGCCGGGAGCCAACATAGCCAAAGTTAAGAAGAGAGTGGCTACCAGGGTGAGTTGAGAGATGGCCAGGAATATGGGGCGGCGAGAGACCACGAACCGCCACCCCTCCTGGATCTCCTCCCACGCCTCCTCCCAGAGAGAGAGCTGAGAGTTGCGCTCTAGTTTGGGCGCATCGCGGGGTAGAAGGGAGACGAGCACCGTGGCAGCCAGGTACATCACCGCTATGAAGACGAAGGAGTGGTCGATGCCCAGGAGTTTAACCCCCAGTGGGGCCAAGATGATTAACCCCACCGCCTGAGTGGTGATGAGAGTGAGGTTGAAAAGGGCGTTCGCCGAGAGCAGCCTCCTCTCCCCCACCAGGAGGGGAATGGTCGCCGCTTGGGCCGGGCTGAAGAACTGCTCGATGGTTGCAGATACGAAGGTGAGGAGGTAGAGAGCCAAGAGGAGATAACCCCCCCTCAGCGTATAGAGGAAAAGGATATAGCCGGAGACGGTGAGCACCCGCAGGCCGTTGGAGGCCATCATCACTGCCCTTTTCGAGAAGTGGTCTACCACGATCCCGGCGAAAGAAGTGAAGAGGACACCAGGGAGGTTAAAGGCTAAGATGATGACCGCCATATGGCTAGTGGAGCCGGTCAACTTCTCGATGAGCACCATCTGCACGAAATGGATGCCGTTTTGAGCGGTCTGGGAGATGGCCTGGGCAATCCAAAGGAAAAGGAAGTGCCTATTCCTGATGACCGCGCCGAAACCCTCCTCTTGTGACACCCTTAACATCGGTTGGCTCCAGCCTCAAGAGAGGGGCCTTTTCCCCGCGAGAGGAAAGCCTTCACCCTCTTCTCGAAGGTACGGCGGGGTAAGAGCACCCGTCGCTGGCACCCCAGACATCGGATGCCGATATCAGCTCCCAGACGAACCACCTCCCATTCGTGACTGCCACAGGGGTGCTTCTTCCTTAGCCGAACCACATCCCCTAGATGGACCTCCATGACCACAACGGCGCTAATTATATCATATCTCCAACCCTCTGGCGAACCTTTCCCGCCACCTGTGTTATAATTAAGATAGAGAAAGGAGTTGATACCTATAATCGCGCAATACATCGCTAACGCTATCGCCCTTCTGGTGGCTATCGATGTCCACGAGTTTTGCCACGCTTGGATGGCCGACCAACTGGGCGATCCCACCCCCAGATACCAAGGGCGTCTCACGCTGAACCCCTTGGCCCATCTGGACCCCTTGGGGACCTTAATGCTGATTTTGGCACGTTTCGGTTGGGGCAAGCCCGTCCCCGTTAACCCCTACAACCTGCGGAACGGCCCCAAGAGCGGGATGGCCATGGTCTCCTTCGCCGGCTCTTTGGCGAACCTCATCACCGCGGCCCTTCTAGCCCTGCCTGTGCGCCTAGGCCTGGTGATGCCCACCCTGAGAGGAGAGATCATCCCCTCCCTAGAGATGGTAATCACCACCACTATCCTGGTCAACGTGATCCTGGCCGTCTTCAACCTCATACCCATACCCCCCCTCGATGGCTTCAAGGTAGCGATGGGTCTTCTTCCTCACCGCTGGTCGCATGCCCTGGCTCAACTTGAGCCCTACGGCCCTCTCCTCCTCATCCTCCTCATCCTGCCAGGGTTTGGGGGAGCAAATATCTTGTCTGTGATTATGGGACCGGTTATCCGATTTCTATGGATTTTGTTGACCGGCCGCCTGATCTTCCTTATGTAGACGGTCAAAGGAGGGGATATGCCCCAAGCCAAGGTTACCATCATCGGGGTAGGGGTCCTAGGTGGCTCCATCGGCCTGGCTCTCAAGGAGGCCGGGGCCGAGTTCGAGATCGTCGGTCACGATATAGATTCCGCTACGACCAAGAGGGCCTGCCAAATCGGTGCCATCGATAAGGCAGAATGGAACCTCATCTCCGCCGTGGAGGGCGCTAATCTGGTGATCATCTCCATCCCCGTTCTAGCGGTAAAAGAGACCATGCAGGCGATAGCCGACTATCTAGAAGAAGGGGTAATAGTCACCGACACGACCACCACTAAGGAGAAAGTTTTGAGGTGGGCCGATGAGTTCTTGCCCCCCACAGCCCATTTCATCGGCGGCAACCCCATCGTTAGTGAGGCGAAGACCGGGATCCAGGCCGCTCGGGCGAACCTCTTCCACGGGGCTACCTATTGCTTGCTCCCTTCGCCCAGGGCCCACCCTAAGGCCGTGGAATTTATGGACAACCTAGTGCGAGCATTGGGAGCCAAGCCCTTCTATCTGGAGCCGGCGGAGCACGATGGTCAGATGGCTGTGGCCGAGCACCTACCTTATCTTCTGGCCGCAGCGCTGTTCCGGATGGCCTCCCGGGCACCCGCTTGGCAGGATATGACTAAACTCGTCTCCCATAACTTCGAGCGGGCCACTCAGTTCCCCTCTTCGGAACCAGATACCTATCGCGACATCTGTCTCACTAACGTAGATAGCCTCTGTCGCTCCATCGATCTCTTCATCGAAAGGCTCAAGGAGATAAGAGGGCTCCTCGTGGAGGAAGATGCCGAAGGGTTAGAGGAGCTCTTCTCCGATCCCACTTCGGCTCGTCGCACCTGGCTGGAAGGGAGGAGAGCCGACTTCGAGGCCTTGCAGGCGGCTTTGGGCCAGGTTCGAGGATGGGGTGGGTTCCTGGGTCCCATCTTGCCTCGAAGGCGAGGACCCAAGGAGTAACCCCTTTGCCCCTCCGAGACCGTCATGTTAGACTATTAAACCAGGAGGTGAGGTGCGGGTTCTCTTTGTAACGCAACAGATAGATTACGAACCTCATGGCATAATGCATCTCTCTAGCGCGCTGAAGGCCGCAGGCCACGAGGTAGCCTTGGCGGTGGACGCTCTAGAGGACCCGGTGCGGGTAGCCAAGGAGTTCCAACCGGGGATCATCGGCTACAGCGTGATCACCGGCTCCCACCGTTATTACTACCAGTTGAACTGCCGCCTCAAGGAGGAGGTTGATTTCTTCTCCGCTTTCGGGGGGCCTCACCCCACCTTCTTCCCGGAGATGATAGAGGAGGAAGGGGTAGACGGCATCTGCATCGGAGAGGGCGAGGGAGTGATAGTCGACCTGGCCAACACCCTCCATGAGGGGAGGCTCGACCCTTCTATCCCCAACTGGTGGTTCAAGGTGAACGGGAAGGTGATCAAGAACCCGGTGTGCGCCTTGGTGGACGACCTGGACAGTCTGCCCCTCCCAGACAGGGCGCTCGTCTACTCCAAGGATGCTGTCTCCCGCCACAGCAAGATAAAACATTTCATCAGCGGGCGGGGTTGCCCTTATAACTGTACCTACTGCTTCAATCACGCCCTCTCAGAGATCTACAAGGGGAAAGGAAAGCGATTCCGCCAACGAAGCGTAGACAATGTGATAGAAGAGCTGCGCCGGGTAAAGGAGGCTTATCCTCTTGAGTTCGTCATATTCGTAGACGACACCTTCGTCCTCTCCAAGGGATGGCTAGAGGAGTTCGCAGAAGAATACCCCAAAAAGATAGGCCTCCCCTTCTTCTGTAACACTCGGGCCAACCTGGTCACAGAGGAGCAGGTTCGTTTGCTCAAGAAGGCTGGGGCTTTCTGCGTAGGTATGGGGATTGAGGCCGGAAACGACCGCATCCGGAACGAACTTCTAAAGCGGAACATGAGCCGAGAACAGATCCTCAACGCTTGTCGGCTCCTCCACGAGGGAGGGCTGAATTTCACCACCACCAATATGCTGGCTCTACCCGCCAGCAACTTGGAAGACGATTTCGAGACTGTACAACTAAACATCGAGTGTCGGCCGGCCTATGCCCACGCCTTCCTCTTCCAGCCTTACCCCAAGACGGAGTTGGGAGAGTTCACCCGGGATGAGGGGTGGATGGCGGGCACCCTGGACGATATGAGCGAGATCATGTGGGATAAAAGCGTCCTCAACTTCGAAGAGAGCGAGAAACGTCAAATGGAGAACCTACAACGTTTCTTCGCCATCGCTGTGGAATGGCCCCGCCTCCTGCCTCTCATCCGTTTTCTGATCAAACTACCCAAGAACAGGCTCGCCTGGCTGATCAACAAACTCTGGAAAGGGTATGCCCTGGGGACCAGAGTCCATCCGGCTCGCCTCTCCCTGCGGGGCTATATCGAGATCGTGCGCCACTACATGCGCATCAAATCCTAGTATGCATATCCTCTTCATCTTTAAAGAGATAGATAACGAACCTCACGGAGTATTACACCTCTCCAGCATCCTCAAGAAGGCTGGCCATCGAGTGAGCATGGCAGTAGCCACCGAGGAAGAACCCGTAGAGGCTGCCCTCCGCCTGAAGCCAGGCCTGGTAGGCTACAGCGTCTACACCGGGACTCAGCGTTACTACCTGGAATTGAACCGGCGCCTGCGGGCCCAACTGCCCGTCTTCTCCATCTTCGGAGGTCCCCACCCCACCTTCTTCCCAGAGATGATCGAGGAGGAGGGAGTGGATGGCCTCTGTCGAGGGGAGGGGGAGTACGCCACCCTCGACCTCCTTAACGCTCTGGGGGCCCATGAGCCCTTCGAGAGGATCCCCAACTGGTGGTTCAAAATAGAGGGACGCATCATTAAGAACCCCCTGCGCCCCTTGATCAAGGATCTGGACCAACTCCCCTTTGCTGACCGGGAACTCCTCTATCACGCCCGGCCCGCCAGCCGGGACAACAAGGTAAAGCCTTTCATCACCGGACGGGGCTGTCCATACAACTGCACCTTCTGCTTCAACAAAGCCTATTCGGACCTCTATGAGGGCGCCGGCCTCCGCACCAGGCGACGGAGCGTGGACAACCTCATCGCCGAGATAGAGGAAGTGAGGGAAAGGTATCCCCTGCAGTTCATCACCTTCATGGATGACACCTTCATCTTGAACATAAGGTGGCTGCGGGAGTTCGCAGAGAAGTACAAGGCACAGATAGGCCTACCATTCTGGTGTCAGGTGAGAGCGGATCTCGTGACCGAGGAGAAGATCGCTCTCTTCAAAGACGCGGGTTGTGTTAGCATCAGTTTCGGGCTGGAGACAGCCGACGACTACCTGCGCAACGTGGTATTGAACCGTCATATGAGCAAGGAAGATATCTTGAAGGCCTCCCGCATCCTGAGAGAACAAGGCATCGCCTTCATGACCAACAACATGTTAGGGCTGCCCAAGGGAGGTCTGGCCGAGGATCTCGAGACTCTAATGCTTAACCTCCAGTGCCGCCCTTCTTACGCCAACGTCTTCCTCTACCAGCCCTACCCTAAGACAGAACTGGGGGAGATGGCCTTCAGGGAAGGGCTCATGGAGGGCACCTTCGACGACTTGAGCGGTTCGGTGAGCGATAATACCCCAATCAAGTTCAAGAGCCCGCTGGAGAAGCGACAGATCGAGAACCTGCAGAAGATCTTTGCGGTAGTCGTCGAGTTCCCCTTCCTCCTCCCCTTGGTCAAACCCCTCATCAGGCTGCCGAGGAACCGACTCTATTGGATCATCTACAAAATATGGAAAGGTTACGCCCTGAAGAACCGAATGTACCCCCACAGGCTTACTCCCACGGAGTACATACGCACTTTGATCCGATATATGTATATCAGGAGCCAGTAAGAGTCCCACTACCCCCGTCAAAGAATGGGGCAAAGATCCTGTGGGAACCCGGGAGCAAGCAATGGGTTGAGCGAGGGGGAGGCTTATGAGAAATGTCAAGAGCGTCACCACCAGCCTCCTCAGATCTGGTGCCTTTTGGTTTTTCCTCCTCTCGTTGCCCGCTAGCCTTCCCCTCCTAAGAGGAGGCTATCTCATCTCCCACGATGGCCTCTTCCACCTCCACCGTCTGGCGGGTCTGGATAGGGCGCTTCACCAGGGCATCATTTATCCCCGCTGGTTTCCGGAGTTCGCCTACGGCTACGGCCATCCGGTCCTCAACTACTATAGCCCCCTGGCCTACTACCTGGGGGAGGCTTTCCACCTCTGGGGAGCAGGGTTCATCCTATCCACCAAACTCGCCTTTCTCGCAGGTCTCCTCCTCTCTGGGCTGGCCTTCTACCTTTGGACCCGTGACTCCTGGGGGCGGTTCCCAGCCCTGGTGAGCGCGGTGGCCTACCTCTACGCCCCCTATCACCTGGCAGACACATACATACGGGGAGCCCTGGCCGAATCTTTCGCCTTCGTCTTCATGCCCCTTGCCCTTTGGGCGATAGGCAGGCTCTTCAAGCAAAAGGACATCGCCTACGCGGTCGCCGCTGCTTTGGCCTATGGAGGGCTGATCCTCACTCATAACCTCACCGCCCTCATCTTCGCCCCTTTATTTCTAGCCTACGCTCTCCTTTGGACACTGGCTACTAGGGAGTTTAGACTCCTGGCCCTGGTTGGACTCTCCTTTCTCCTGGCTCTGGGTGTCACAGCCTTCTACTGGCTCCCCGCTTTGACAGAAGCGCGATGGGTCGGGCTGGCCGCAGGCCTTGCCTCCACCGGCTATCGCGACCATCTGACCCCCTTGAGGCAGAGCATCTCTCCCTTCCTTCTTTACCGTTATTCCCCCCATCAGATAGTAAAGGCCGAACATCCCCTCAGCATGATTCACTTTTTCTTGCTCCTCATCTCCCTGGCCGCGGTCTTCCGTCTTGCCAAGGCAGGGCAGAAGAAAGCATCGTGGCAGATGGCCCTCTTCCTCCTAGTAGCCGCCCTCTCCTTCTTCATGACCCTCACCTACTCCCTCCCCTTATGGAAATCCCTAGAGCCCCTTTTGGCCTCTCTCCAATACCCTTGGCGGTTCATGGGGATAGCCTCTCTAGGGGTGGCCTTCTTGGCCGGTGGGATTGCTTTCTGGGCTAAGGAAGAAAGCAAAGGGGGCTTCTGGGGTTATGCCTTAGGGCTTTCCCTGATAGCCTTATCGGTTATCGCCGGCCTGGCTCGCCTCCCCGAAGAGATGATGGAGAGGGCGGTGACCGTGATTCGCATGTGGGAGGAGGATTTCGCTCACCGTCAGATCGGAACTACTTGGACAGCGGAGTACCTACCTGTCTGGGTGAGGGCCGATCGCTCCGAGATCTCCCTGCCTCCCTCAACTCCCAAGGCCCTAGATCCAAGAGGTTTCGAGGCCCCAAAGGTAACGGTCATCAAAGAAGGGTATCTCTGGTACGAACTGGGGGTGAAAAGTGCGAAAAGCACAACCCTCCATTTTCATATCTTCTCTTTTCCCGGTTGGCAAGGTTACGTGGATCAGAAGAAAGTCGATACCTACCCAGGGGGAGAATTTGGACTGGTAACCCTAGACGTGCCCGCTGGAGAGCACCAACTTCTCCTGCGCTTCGAAGGGACGAGGGAGCGAAAACTGGGCAGCGCGCTCTCTCTGGCAACCTTAATTTTGCTCCTCCCGGCTTTACTGAAATACGGCCCAAAAAGGTATCTGTTCGTCGCCTTTTCGATCATACTTCTATTAGGAGGGCTCCTAGCCTGGCACCTTCGACCCTTCGATTTCGTTACCCAACCCATCGAACTAGAAGCCAACCTAGAGGGAAAGGCAAGGCTTTTAGGCTACAATGTGGATAAGAGCATCTACCATCCAGGAGATGCGGTTAAGGTGACCCTTTATTGGCTCGCCTTGGAGGAGATGACGGAGGATTACAAAGTGTTCGTCCACCTCATGGATGAAGAACAAACCAAGATGTGGGCTCAGCACGATGACGACCCCGTCTTGGGCTTTACCCCCACTACCCGGTGGATGGCTGGAGAGTTGATAGTGGACCCCCACGAACTGGTGCTTCCCAAAGAAACGCCTCCTGGATCCTACCGGATATTCACCGGTATGTATGAATACGAGACGGTGCGAAACCTCACCGTGTTAGAAGGGGGGGCATCCGACAATAGGATACCCTTAGGGTTGATAGAGGTCCGATAGAGATGCCGAGCCAACTGATGAAGAAAGGGAAAGGGCTTTTTCTCATCCTCATCGCTTACCTCATTCTGGCTTCCTGGTACAGCGTCACCATACCTTTGGGGGAAGCCCCCGATGAAGCCCCCCACTATTCCCTCATCCGCTACGTGGCTCGAGAGCGAGGATACCCTACTGGAGAGGAGGAGCATGAAGCCTTCCAGCCGCCTCTCTACTACGCCCTGGGGGCCTTGGTCACTTTCTGGATCGATACCGATGATTTCGTCATCAAAGCCAACTCCGATTTTTCTTTCACCGATCCAGAGGCCCCCCAGAACCTCTTGCTACATACCAGCGCAGAATCTTTCCCCTATAGAGGCTGGGCCCTAGCCTGGCACCTGGTGCGGCTGCTTTCGGTCATCATGGGGGCTGTCACGATAGGAGCCACTTACGCTCTAGCAAGGGAGATCTTCCCCCGTGATCCATCCATAGCCCTGGGGAGCGCAGCCCTCAACGCCTTCATCCCTCAATTCCTCTTCATCAGTGGTGTGGCCAACAACGACAACTTGGCCACTATGCTCTCCTCATTGATCCTCATCTTGATGGTTAGGCTGACCAAAGGAAAGGGAAGCCCTCGATCTTCCTTCCTTCTAGGGCTCCTTTTGGGACTGGGGGTGCTCACCAAGATGAGCCTCCTGGCTTTCATACCCACGGTGCTGGTGGTCATCGCCCTCTTGGCGCGCCGTTTGGGGTTAAGGCCAGGGGCAAAGATATTCGGGGCCGTGTTTATCCCCTTCCTCTTGATTAGTGGGCCCTGGTTCCTGCGAAATCAAACCCTATACGGTGATCCCCTGGGCTGGGCACAAGTTTTGCGACTAAACGCCCTCAGGGAAGGGCCATTGGGCAAGGAAGAGTGGCTCGACTTCATGCTCGGCCTCTACCGTTCCTTTGGGCTAGCCTGGGTGGGGATCGAACTCGATACCGCGATCTATGCTGTTCTCGCCCTAACGATCATCATCTCCCTGGGGGGGCTAGGGGTGCTGATCCTGAAAAGAAGGGGATTTGAACCATCCACTCCTATCTTGCTCTCTCTCCTAGGCTTGCACACCCTCCTGGTCTTTCTCGCCCTCCTGCGCTGGACCACCGTGGTCTTGGGAGCAGGTCAGGCCAGGCTCCTCTACCCCGCCCTATCGCCCATCCTTATCTTCCTCTTCCTAGGAGGGAGGCAATGGGTCTCTCGAGAGCATGGCTTGACTTTAGCCTACGGGGTAGGGATGGGAATGTTCCTTCTAGCGGTTATCACCCCCATCCGGTACATCGCTCCTCTCTACACGCTGCCCCGTACCCTCACCCCTTCGGAAGTGGAAAGGATAGGGCACCGAACGAATCTCGATTTTGGAGACCAGATCAGGCTCCTGGGTTACGAGTTGGAGACTAGAGAGCTAGCGCCAGGAGAGACCTTCAACCTTTCCCTTTATTGGCAAGCGCTGAAAAAGATCGATCAAGACTACTGGCTCCTCATCCAGGTCATCGATGAGGGTGGGAAGGCCCTCATAACCAAGGACGGCTCCCCTTCAGCGGGAAGGTACGCCACGGACCTCTGGAAAGAGGGAGAGATAATCCCCTCCCAGCACAGACTACAACTCCCCCTGGGAGTGCACCCTGGCCTATATCGCATAGAGATCGGGATTCACCTCTTTGGGGTTTGGGAGTGGCTTCCCATCATAGACCAAGAGGGAAGGGTCCGGGGCGAAAAGACGAGCCTTGCCCAGATAAGCGTCTCGAAAGGGGAGTAAGGAGGTACTCCGGAGCGTCTATGCGCCTACCTCACGATTCGGAGAGGGCCGATCAAGACTCTGTCCTCCTGGCCAGTCTCCGTCAGGAGCCGCTTCCCCGTCGCTGCCTCATATAGTCCCACCTCCAGCCAGTAGTCGCCTGCTGGGATATCGGCGGGCAAGGGGAGTCCGTGGTAGTCGGTAACCTCTTCCCCCGCTGCCCAGGTGGAGGTGGGACGAAAGCCGTTCAGCGGCTGGCTATCCCTCTGGCTCCAGACTCGGCCAGTGGAATCGAGTAGGTGGACGAAGACGGTGTAGTCGGTTTCTGCTCTCCTCAGGGCTCGCCAACGGAGGCCGAGAGGGAACACCTGACCGGGCTGCATCGAGTCCTCATCAAAAGCATACCCTGAAAGAAGGATCTGTCCATCGAGATTCGCCTCCAAAGGGTGAGGGGGTAGCACAAGAGCCGATGAATATCTGCTCAAGCGACAGTTGGGGAACCATCTGGTAGTTACCGGAAAGGTGTTTTCACTCAGCCACCGCTCCACCTTTGCGCTGGCTTCTCGGTCCTTCTCCTCGCCAGCATAGACCACCCAGATCGAAGAGTGTCCCCCCACGATCTCCTCCAACCTATCCACATCCTCCAAGAGATATAACTCCTTACCCCTCCCTACGAAGGGGTAAAACCTTCTATATAGGCTTCGTTCCGTAAAAAGAATAACCCCCGGCGGCTTAGAGCGGAGAAAGGCCATAGTCTCCCTGTAAGGGTCTTGGCTATATCTCTCACCCACGTAGGCTCGCAAGGCACCGAGTCCAACCATAGGGCCTCCCAAGAGGGCCAAAACCAAAAGGGTGGCGAAGGCCCCTCTCTGTACCTTTTGGATAGCAACCGAAGGCCAAAGGATGAGGCCACATTCCAGGCACAAGAGAGCCAGAAGCGCCGTGCGAAAGATGATGGCTGTGGTTAAGAGCCGATGCTCCTGGGGTAACACCACCAGAGCTATAGGAAACTCTAGAAAGTTGGCTAGGCTGAAAAGAACGGTGTAAATGACCCCTCTAACATGGGGCAGGAGAAGGGTGATGAAAGGCAAAACGTAGACCAACCACTGGGGACTCCAACCCTTGGAATAGATAAGGAAGAGGCTGACCGTCAAACCACCGAAGGCGACGACATTCCTGCTTTTGTTCCAGTCGAGACGGCGGGTGTAGAGCACCAGATAGAGAAGGGCAAAAGCCAAGCTTATCCAGAGCCAAGGTAAGCGAGAAACGTAGATATCCACCGCCGCCGTAGCCGGGTCGAACCGTTCATTAAAAGGCTTGGTAGGCCCGCCGCCATAATAGCCATCAAGAAGGGCCCAGACGGTCTCCCAAGGGGCCAAGGAGAAGGTATTAATGAAAGCCGCGAGAAGTAGGGGGGCGTTGATCAGGAGAAAGGGGGTGGCGATAAGCGACGCTACCAGGCAAGCGGTGCCAACATAGATCGCTTTCTGAGAGATCTTGGGCAGAGCCCGAAGAGCGAGAGGGGCCACCAGAAGGGGGAAAGGCTTTATCATAAAGCCCACGCCGGTAGCGAGCCCAGAAACCGCCGCTCGCCCGTTGATTACAAAACGCAAACCCAAGAGGAGAAAGAAAAGAGAGAAACTGTCGAACCAACCCATCAAGGTGAAGAGAGGGACGAACAGAAGAGCATAAAACCAAGCGCACCGTATAGCCTGCCTTTGGCCATACAACTTTTGGGCCAAGGCGTAGATGAGGATGAAGTTCCCTACCTCGAAGACGAGCAATATCGCTCCGAAGATGAGGTTAAACCAAAGCTCAGGATCCACCCAGGGTGGAATCAGCAAAGAGACCCGATAGGCAAGAACTGCCAGCCAAGGGTATAGGGGAGGGTACTCCATCCAGTAGTGGAGAAAAGGGTAAAGGCCCCGATCGGACAACTGAATGAACCCTTGTTCGGGTATATAGTAGCCCGACCACTCTAGTATGAAACCCCCAGGGCGGAAAAGAAGGAGAGAGAAGAGACGGAAAACGGCGAAAAGGAGGGCCAAGAGCAAGAAATCACCATGCTCCTCCCTCGTCCACTTCAATCGCTCAAGCATCTCTATCCAAGGGGTGAATTATGAAAAGGGAGAGTGGCGATGAGGGGCGAAGAGTCAAGTCTCCACCCCTACTCGAGGTTACCCCTCCGCCACTTCCTCGATGACGAAGGCGATCTTGACATCAGCCCTATACTGGGTGATGCGGCCACCCTCGACCACCGCTGTCTGGCCTACTAACTCCACACCCACTATATCTCTTACCGTCTTCGCCGCCTTGGCCACCGCGTTCCGCGTCGCCTCCTCCCAACTGTTGGGAGAAGCGCCGATCAACTCTATCACCTTCACCACAGCCATAACTCCACCTCCTTAATTTTGATGGCAAGGATCCCTCATACTAACTTCGCCGGCTAAGGCACCCTTCTGAACAAAACCATCATATCACGTTCATCCTCTATCGACAACTATAGGCGATGGAGTTCTCTGCTTTTGACTGGGAGCAAAGGGGAGTATATAATGGGTCAAGTATGAATGTTGATAGGGAACTGGAGCCTGCGGTTCTCACCGTCTCTGAGGTGACCAGCTACGTAAGGGATCTATTGGAGTCGGATCTTCTCCTTCGAGACCTCTGGATCCGGGGCGAGGTTTCCAACTTCTCCCGCTCCACGGCGGGGCACATCTATTTCACCCTCAAGGATGAAGAGGCCAGCATCCGATGTGTCCTCTGGCGGTATGTTGCGGAGGAGCAAACCCACCTTCCCGCTGATGGCCAGGCTTTCATCCTCCACGGCCGGGTCTCGGTCTACGAGGTACAAGGGGCCTACCAGTTCTACGTCGATCTCGTCCAACCGGCTGGCGTGGGCACTCTCTACCTCCAGTTCCTCTCCCTCAAGGATCGGCTGGAGAGGGAGGGGCTCTTCGCCCCTGAGCGGAAGCGACCTATACCTCCCTTTCCCCGCGCCATAGGCGTGGTCACCTCTCCTCAAGCGGCCGCTTGGCGGGACATCCTCCACGTCCTAGAGAGGCGCTACCCTCTCCTAGAGGTGATACTGGCTCCAGCCCTGGTCCAAGGCCCCGAAGCCCCGCGCGAGATAGCGGATGCCATCAGAGCCCTCAATCAAGAACCAGATGTGGATCTTATAATCGTGGCTCGGGGCGGCGGCTCCCTAGAGGAACTTTGGGCTTTCAACGAGGAACTGGTGGCCAGGGCTATCTATAGTTCCCGGGTGCCGGTGATCAGCGGCGTGGGCCACGAGATCGATTTCACCATCGCCGACTTCGTAGCCGACCTCCGGGCCCCCACCCCAACCGCTGCCGCGGCCGCCGCCACCCCTGACGCCCAAGAGTATAAGGCCACCATCCAGCGCCAGAGAGGAAGGCTAGCCGAATCTATACAGAGGCAGATAGCCAGAGAGAGGGAGGATCTCCGCTATGCTAAAGAAACCCTGCTTCGACTATCTCCCAGAGCAGTGTTGGAGAGGTACCGGTTGCGAGTTGATGATTTGGGCCGACAGGCTCTGTCACAGGTAGAGCAGAGGATAGCGCTCCAAAGGGAACGGATACGGAGTCGCACCTTGCAACTCACGAGCCTTAACCCCAAAGCCACGCTGGGGCGAGGGTACTCCATCACCAGGAGAGTAGACAGTGGGGTGGTAGTGAAAAGCGTAGCTCAGGTAGCCAAGGGAGATCGCATCGGCGTGCAGGTCACCGATGGCCAGTTCGAAGGCACGGTAGATTAGGAGAGGTTATGAGCGAGGAGAAACTTTCCTTCGAGAAGGCTTTCCAGGAGTTAGAGAACACGGTACAAGGGCTTGAAGAGGGAGACTTAACCCTCCAGGAGTCGATGGCCCTCTTCGAGAGGGGGATGGAACTGGTTAACTATTGTGGTCAACTCCTGGACGAGGCGGACCTCAAGGTGAAAACCCTTCTCCCCTCCCAAGGAGAGGGGTACAAACTGGCTTCTGACGAGGAAGGCATCTCCTAACCAACCAGTGCGTCTAGGAGATCCTGGTAACTCTTCATCTGGGCCACGGTTCTCAAGAAATGAGCCAGGCCAGGGCTTCTTTCCCGCAACTCTTTCATTTGTCCTCCTATGGGGCTGACCGAGGTGGGAGCCGTAGCGTAGGAGCCGTGGAAGGCGAAATAGGCCTGATTTAACTTCCGGATATAGTACCCCTTCTCCACCAACTCCTTTCTCCTCTCCTCCATATAGGTCTCCGCCTCCTCTGTCTTTCCCGCAGCCAAGAGCTCGTCCACCTTTAAGCGCGTCTCCCGCATAAAGGCGTTGAAATCGAACTCCCCAGGCTCTACCTTTTCCTCGACCTCTCTAGAAACCTCCATACGCTGGGCATAGATCTCCGGGTAGTATCTCTTTTCCAGGAGTAACGATAACTCCTCTTCCACTAGGCTGGCTACCGTCTCGTTCATAGTGATCAGTTCCTGGTTGTCGCTGTAATGCTGACCCAGGGGGTAGAAATAGAGGTAGTTGTGCACCCACTCGTGGATGACGCCTCCTATGACGGAGGGAAGGGGACTCGTTTCGAGGATGATGGGAGGATAGGAACCCATCCCTCCCGTGGAGACCACCAGCGAGGAGACCCCCAACTCATCGGTTCGACGCTCCAATTCCTCCACCTCCCCCAGCCTCAACGTCGGCACCAGGGAGATCCGCTCCAGGGTCTCTATCCTGTCCCGGCGAGAGATGACCAGAAGATGAGGTGAGGTTTGAAACTCGAACTCCACAGGAGGAAAGACCTGCCTTCCTAGCAGAGGTAAATCGAAGGCTATCCCCTCCTCGACGAGGATCTCCTCTACCTGCTGTCGGAGGATATTCTCCACCAGATCCTCGGACCCCTGGCGTTCTCTTTCCCAGGCTTCCCGTTCCTCCTCTAAGGGTGCTATCTCCTCAGCGCTCCCTCCCCTCGCTCTAGCCTCTTGGATAACACTATTTAAGCGGTCGATTTCGGCCACCAGAGTGAAATAACTCCTCACCTCCTGCACCATATCCTCGCCAGCAGGCTCCTTTCCCCCCCCTATGGAGGGCAGTTTCCGGAAGATAGTTTCGACCTCATAGCCCCACCAATCGAAAAGGTAGGGACCAACGAAGGGATCGACCTGGTATCTCCAAAAGTCGCGGGGGGAGAGGCTGTCTCCTCTCAATAGGAAAAGGAGAACCAAGAGAAGGATAATGGGCCGTATCCTAAGAACGGACTTAGGTTTCACCATCTATGGGAGATTCTAGCACCCTTCGCTTCGGTCCACAAAACGACCTGGGTTCAAGAGAGGAAACCACGGGCTTAATGGGGAAAGTCTAACAAAGATCAAAATCTCGGGGAAACGACTCACGGTGCAAAAGCCCGGCACCGTGATCTAAGCTAAAGCAGGAAGTCGGGAACCAAAAACAGCGATAGAACGAGAAGAGGCACACCCCCACTTTGGAGGGCAGGAGAATCCACCCTTTAGAGTCTAAGCAGACTCCTTAGTCTTTCCTCTTCTTGGAAGGGGCCTACCACAGCCAGATTAAGGCTCTCCTCCCGGAACCGCTCACCAGCCACCCGTTGGATATCCTCCACGGTAATAGCATCTATGGCCGCAAGGACCTCATCCATGGTGAGGACCCTATCCTCCAATATCTCCTGTCCCCCCAGCCAAGAGGCCACAGCGAAGGAGTTCTCCATCTGGAGAAGGAGACGCCCTTTCGTGAACTCTTTGGTCTTCTTCAACTCCTCAGCGGGCACAGGCTCCCGCTGAAGTCTATCCAGTTCCCCCAAGATCGCCTCCAAGGCAGCCTCGATCCGTCGCGGATCGACCCCCGCAGAGACGCCGAGGCTCCCTGTGTCGTGGAGGTAGTTTACATACGAACTGATGCTATAGGCTAACCCTCGCTTCTCTCTCACCTCTAGGAAGAGCCGAGAACTCATCCCCTGACCCAAGACGGTGCTGAGGAGTTGCAGATTGAACCGATCAGGGTGAGAGCGGGGTATCCCCTGAAGGCTGAGGGCCAGGTGAGCCTGCTCCGTCTCCCTATAGCCCAGAGAGAGTCGCGGCTCACGCTGAGCCTCCTCCATAGGGAGATAAGCCTCCCTTTCCTTACCTGGCCAGACTTCCAAAGTCGAAGATAACTCCTCAACTACCTCTTGATGTTCTATTCCACCCGCTACGCTAACTACCGTATTGGCAGGATGATAATGGCAAGCCAGGTAGCGGAACATCCTTTCCCTATCTATCTTGCTTACGCTCTCCTTGGTGCCGGTCACATCACGCCCTAGAGGGTGATTCGGCCAGACCAGTTGATTGAGTAGGAGGTGGACCCAATCGGCGGGGAGATCGAGCATCATATTGATCTCCTCTATGATCACTCGCCGCTCCCTTTCGATCTCCTCCTCTTCCAATTTGGGGCGCTGCAACATATCTACCAAGACATCGATAGCCAAAGCCAGATGCCCTTGAGGGACCTTGACCCAGTAGGTGGTGAGCTCCTGGCCCGTAGTGGCGTTGATGGCCCCGCCCACACCCTCGATGGTCACAGCGATCTCTCTGGCCGTGGGCCGCTTCTCCGTCCCTTTGAAGAGCATATGCTCCAGGAAATGAGAGATGCCGTTCTCCTCCTCATCCTCGAAGCGGGAGCCCACACCGATGAAGAAGCCGATGCTCACCGAGCGGGTATGGGGCATACTCGAACTCAAGATGCGTAAGCCATTCTCCAAGGTAGTCTTTTCGTATCCCACGGGATCCTGTAAGGATAAGGACATCATACTCCTGACTTTGCTTCACCTCTGGGCTAAGCCTTGGAGGCCGCCCCCCTTCTCACCACAGCGTCGGTCATGCGGGCCACCCGAGCCATCTCCTTCACATCGTGGACGCGGACTATGTCCGCCCCCCCAGCGATGGCTAGAGCAACAGCGGCCGCTGTCCCTTCAAGCCTCTCCTCCGGCGGAAGGTTGAGGGTATAGCCGATAAACGATTTGCGAGAGGGGCCCACAAGGATAGGATGGCCTAAGACCTTCAGTTCCGCCAGATTGAAAAGGAGTTCCAGATTCTGTTCCACTGTCTTCCCAAAGCCGATGCCGGGGTCGACGATTATCTGAGCCCGATCCACCCCCGCTTCCAGGGCCAACCTTACGCTCTCCCTCAACTCCCGGATTATGTCGGCTATGAGATCTCGGTACTCCACTCCCAGGTAACGTCCCCCCAACCTCTCCGTCTGCACGGCGTCTTTGGGTCGGCTCCGGTTATGCATGATGATCACCGGAACCTGCCGCTTGGCAACCAGAGCGGCCATACCCGGATCCATCCGCAAGCCCCAAACGTCGTTGACCATGCTAACACCAGCGGAGAGGGCCTTTTCTGCCACCTCCGCCCTATAGGTGTCAATGGAGATGGGGAGATCGATCTTACCCACTAACCTTTCGATGGTGGGGAGAACCCGCTTCAACTCTTCATCAGCAGGGAGGGGCTCGGAACCCGGCCTGGTCGATTCCCCTCCCAGATCGATGATGTCGGCCCCCTGGGAGACGAACTCCTGGGCTCGAGCCACCGTCTTATCGACATCACCGAAGAGACCATCGCCAGAGAAAGAATCGGGGGTCAGGTTGAGGACACCCATGATATAGGTCCTCTTCCCCCAGTGAAAAGTCGTATCCCCTATGGTGAGGGAACTCCTCTCCCCAAGGTAGCGGGCTAGCCCCTGTTGAAGTTCGGCAGCGACGGCCACCAGGCTCTTTAGAGGTTGGGCGCGGAGTTTCTTAACCAACCCCTCGTAGTGGCGCTGGGTGCCCAGAAGCAATATGTCGCTCGTCTCCCTCTCGCCAAAATATATATCTCCGGCCAAGACCGCTTCGCCCCCCAGGGAGAGCATCTCCTGTTTGATGATATTGGCCGCGGCGAATTTCACCCCCTCTAACTTTACGGTGTAGAAGAGCCCCTTAGAGACCATGATCTTGATCCCCGCAGGGTGGGCCCCGATTTTTGTCATCTCCACCCGGAGCCTTTCAGGGGTATCCAGGTTCAAGAAGCGGAGGTTAAAACTCATACCCGATGCTCCCCTATGATGGAGAAGAACTCCGCTCGGGTCTCGGCCCTGGTGCGGAAGATGCCCCGCGTGGCGGAGGTTACCAGGCGGCTACCCGGCTTCCTGATACCTCGCATGGTGATACAGAGGTGTTCCGCTTCGATCACCACCCCCACCCCCCTGGGTTGGAGCCCCTCCATGATGGTATCCGCTACCTGGCTGGTGAGCCTCTCCTGCATCTGGGGGCGGCGAGCCAGGATCTCCACCACCCTAGCCAATTTGCTGATCCCCACCACTCTATCCACGGGGATATACCCCACGTGGGCCATCCCGTGAAAGGGCAGAAAATGGTGCTCACAAACGGAATAGAAGGGGATGTCCCTTAAGACCACCATCTCCTGGTTCTGGGGCTGGGAGAAGCCAACGGTCAAGGCCTCAAGGGGGTCCTCCGTCAGCCCGGAGAATATCTCCTCATAAGCCTCGGCGATGCGGCGAGGGGTTTCGACCAACCCCTCCCGCTTAGAGTCTTCACCCAAAGCCTCGATGATCTCTCTCACCGCTTTCTCTATGCGTCGTTGGTCCACCTATCCCTTACCCTCCTATTCTTTGATCTTCGCAAGAACGTAGTAACGTGGCAACTGGTCAGAGAAACTCCCAGATCTCCTCCAGACTCCCGATCACCGGACAGTCAACGGTAGTAGGCGCGGAACCGGAGCGATCCAGAAGTATCGGCTTGAGGCCCGCGCTCCGGGCACCCAATATGTCAGTGTGGTAACTATCCCCCACGTAGAGGGCTTCATTGGGTCGCACCCCTGCCCGCTGTAGGGCCAACTGGAAGATATGAAGGGTGGGCTTAGTGGCCCCCACCACAGCGGATGCGATCACGAAATCGAGATAGCGAGTCAACTCTAGACCTAAAAGCAAATCGGGCAGCCAATCCCCCCAGTCCGAGACCACGCCCAGGATCAGCCCCCGCTTCTTCAGTTCCGCCAAAAGTCCCACCACCTCCGGAAAGGGAGACCAATTCTCGGGGAGCTGCGCCCTTTGATAGACACAGGCTCCCAACTCCCGTGGTTGCGGGAGCCCCAGGGCCTCAAAAAACTCGGCATAGAGTTGCACAAAGAACTCCCGCACGCCTTCCTCTGAAGCCCAGAGGTCCCCCTTCTCCCTATACCGGGCCACCAAGGTATCGCTAAAGTTACCCATCTCCTCTTCGATCTGAGCCAGGGGTACGGAGTAGCCATGCTGAGCGCAGATGGTCGCACAGATCTCGACATCGGAGAAGCGAGGCTGGATGAGGGTCATGCCCACATCGAAGAGGATAGCCTCGTAGTGAGAAGACATGGTCTTTTTCTAGCCTTTGTGCTTTAGGAGCACCACCTGCGTATCGTCGGGGAGGGTGCTCTTAGTGACCTTAAGGCTCTCTTGGGAGGTCCCCTTCACTCCCATCACCTTAAGAAACCTATCCACTGAGTCCAAAGGGGACTTCCCCATAGCCTCGGTCCGATAGTGCATCGGGATCACCATCCGCGGCTCCAAGAGGCTTATCACCTCCGAGGCCTCGGCCGCATTTATGGTGGTATGGGAGCCTACAGGGACAAGGAGGATATCTATATTGCTCAGATCCTCCACCTGCGACTGGGTGGGTACCTGCCCCAGGTCGCCCAGGTGACAAACGGTGAGTCCCTCAAAATCGAAGAGGTATATGGTGTTCTTACCCCTGTCCCGACCCTTCTGCCTATCGTGATAGGAGGCGATACCGGTGATGAATATCCCTTGGATCTCGTATTCGCCGGGCCCGTCAATCACCTTGGGGGAGCCCTTTACCCCCTTCGAGTAGTTGTGGGCCGGATGGTGGTGGCTGATGGTGACGATATCGGCCCGCAGTCGTGGTAGAGTGTACCCCATCTCCTTGCCATAGGGATCGGTGACCACCACCCCTCCCCTGTCCCGCAGCCGAAAACAGGAATGACCATACCAATTGATCTCCATTATACCCCCTATATAAAGACCAATCTAATTATAACCCAAGGAGAGGCGGAAGAAAAGGACAAAACGTAGGCGAGCCAGGACATCGTGCTATATCTCGACCCTAGCCTGCCCCCCAGCCTGGCACGTACCGGCCCGTCCTGGTACGACTTGGGCCAGGGGACAGGCTGGTTTGGCTTAGAGTTCACCCTGTGCTAGAATAGTTATTACAAGGGGTCGATCCATGTCCAGGTCTATCTATCTCGGCCTAGCGATCCATAACCACCAACCGGTGGGTAACTTCGATTTCGTCTTCGCCGAGGCCTACGAGAAGGCCTATGAGCCCTTCCTGGCTCTCCTAGAGCGTCACCCCACTATCAAGATGACCCTCCACTACTCAGGCCCTCTACGTGATTGGCTGATGGCCAACCGCCTGGAATTTCTCCCTCGGGTAGCCGCCCTGGTAGCGAGGGGGCAGGTGGAGATGATGACCGGGGGCTACTATGAGCCTATTCTGGTGGCTATCCCGGAGGATGACAGGCTGGGCCAGATCCGAAAGATGACCCGAGCCCTGCGAGAGGATTTCGGCCCTGAAGCAAAGGGGGCTTGGTTGACGGAGAGGGTCTGGGAACCCTCCCTGGCAAAGGTCTTCGCCCAAGCGGGGGTCGAATATACGGTGGTCGATGACACCCACTTCCGCTACGCTGGTTTTCGAGGGGAGATATTCGGCTACTACTTGACCGAAGAGGAAGGATGGCCCCTCAAACTCTACGCCTCCAGCAAGCGACTTCGATACACCATCCCCTGGCGAGAGGTGAGAGAGACGATAGAATGGCTACAAGAGGAAGCCACACCGGAGGGGACGAAGATCGCCGTCATGGGAGATGACGGCGAGAAGTTCGGGCTCTGGCCAGGGACCTACGAACACCTCTGGAAGAGGGGGTGGATGGAGGAGTTCTTCACCGCGTTGGAGGAGAACAGTTCCTGGCTCCAGACGATCACCCTGGGAGAGTATGCAGAGCGGCACCCCGCCGCTGGCCGCGTCTACCTACCTGACGCCTCCTACGAGGAAATGACGGAATGGGCCCTTCCCTCCGCCCTCTCTAGCCAAATAGTGGAAATCAAGGATCGACTGAAGCGAGAAGGGCAAGAAGAGACCCTCGCCTTCATCCGGGGAGGCTTCTGGCGTCACTTCTTGGTGAAATATCCAGAAGTGAACGACATGCACAAGAAGATGCTCCTGGTCCACGACAAGGTGCGAGCCATGCCTCCTTCCCCCTGGCAGGAGAAAGCCCTGGACGAACTCTGGAAAGGCCAATCAAACTGTCCCTACTGGCATGGGGTCTTCGGGGGCATCTATCTACCCCACATAAGGACTGCCAACTACCAGCACCTTCTGGCTGCGGAGAGGCTGGCTGACGAAGCCTTGCATCCCGAAGAGGGGTGGCTCGAATACTCCATCGTCGATTTCCGGCGGGACACCCATAAGGAACTTCTGGTCAGCGGGGACTCTATAAACCTCTACTTCGATCTTCAGCGGGGAGGCGCGTTGTTCGAATGGGACTGGCGGGAAAAGGAGTTGAACCTCCTGAATAACATCAGCCGACGCCCAGAGGGGTACCACAAACAGTTGGAGGAGATAACCCAGCGTGGCACCCGGGAAAGCGAGGAGGCCCCCAGAACGATACACGAGATCGTAGAGGCGAAGGAAGAAGGTTTAGAAGCCTTTCTGGTCTACGACCCTTATAGGCGCACCGCCTTCATCGACCATTTCCTACCCCTTGAACTGCCTCTTCCCGATTTCTGGAGAGGCGACTACAAGGAGATAGGCGATTTCGTTGATCAACCGTATAAGTATGAGATAAGGGAGGAGCCGGGGAGACTACGTCTCACCCTCTTCCGGGACGGGTACCTTCACCAGGGTGATCTCTTGCCCTTCCGGGTAGAGAAACGATTCTCCATACCTTCTGGGGAAGTGGAATTGCCCGTCACTTATCAGGTAACCAACAACAGCCCTCAAACGATAACCGTCCACTTTGGGATAGAACTCAACTTCGGGCTGCTTTCCGGCCATTCTCCCCGCGCCTATTACAAGATAGAGGGATATACCTTAGGCCACCTTGACTCGACGGGGGAGACGGAGAAGGTAGTGGCCCTTCGGCTGGTGAACCGCGACCTGGGGCTGGCCATAAGGCTCAAAGTCGATCCAGAGGCCACCCTATGGCGCTTCCCCATAGAGACGGTCTCCCAGTCGGAGAGCGGCTTCGAGAGGATCTATCAAGCCTCCTCCCTGCTCCTCCACTGGGGGCTCCGGCTTGAGCCTGGTCAAGGCTGGCCAGCTAGGCTCCTAGTACGGTTTGACAAGACAGAGCCCTAAGGCTATAATAGGCGCGTCTAAAAGGAGAGAGAGGAGCAAATGGCTTCTATGAGCGAAGAGAAGAGTCCCTTCATCAAGGCTTTGGAGATCCTTTTGGAGGGGGAACGGACGGGGCAACTGATCAACTTCGTGCTCATCCCCGTCCTCGTTATCTTGACCGCTATTTTACCCCCCCTCTCTCTAGTCGATCGGGTGCTGGCCGCGGGTTTTACCACCATCACTCTGGGTGGCGGCTCGGTAGTAGATACCGACGGGACGCAACTCACTATTCTCCCTCAGGGGCTCTCCCAGCGCATCCGAGTGCGTCTCACCTCCCTCCCTCGCCTGGACCTCCTTGCGGGGAAGACGGAAGAGAGAGAGGCTAGGGAGTTAATACCCCCTTACCTGGACATGAAGAGCCCTCTCTACCTCTTGGAGGTGAGAGGTCCCATGCCAGAAGCCTCCTTTCTAACCATCCCCATCCCTAATGATGCCGAGCCACTGGCCACCTTAGACATTTACCAGTGGACTGGCGAGGAGTGGCAGTGGCTCCCCCATAAGATCATCCCCGAGGACGACGCGATAGAGACCTGGCTCTCTTCCCTCCCCCGGGCCATAGCGGTTATGCAGACCGGGCTTCGGGTCCCCTCGGTGGCTGCCGAGTTGGGTGAGGAAGGCACGTTGGCAGGGGCGAAGAGCGATATCCTGGCTGGGATCCGCCCTCGAGGTCTCTTCCTCCAGAACGATGGGCTAAGTGGCGAAGCGACGATCGGAGGAGGGATCGGCCCCTTGGCCCAAGTAGGAGATTATGTGGTCATACCAACCCTGGAGAACAGGGTGAAGGGGGTGATACGGGACGATCTCACTCACAACATCTTGGCGAGCGAGGATCTGAGGCGAAACCATATCCAAGAGATAGTGGCTCTAGTAGTGAAGAACGACTACGCTGGCATTCGGATCGACTACGCGGGGATAGGCCCTTCTCTGCGAGAGGATTTCACAGCCTTCATCACCGAACTAGCAGATCAACTGCACGCCGAAGAGAAACTATTAACCGTAAGGGTGGAAACTCCAGTACAGATAGCGGAGGATCGCTGGGATACAGGGGGGTACGATTGGGAGGCGCTGGGACGAGCAGTGGATGGTTTCCAATTGCCGGCCCTTTCTCTCCCCCAGGCCTACGTTCCTGGTGGACAGATGGAAGCGCTCCTAAACTATGTCGTAGGAGTAGTGGATCGCTACAAGGTTCGCCTCACGCTCTCCGCCCAGGCCCGTGACCGCGTGGGGGATCAAGAGGCTTCCCTCTCCTACGAGGAGGCTCTAGGGCTCTTGAGTAGCCAGATAGCTCTCCCTTCAGAGGAGCTAAACCCTGGCCAGAAGCTGACCATGGAACCATCTTCCCTCAGGGATTGGGGGATGGAATACCTGGAGGAGACTCATACCTATTGGTTCACCCATCAAGATGAGAGAGGTGAACACACCATCTTGTTGGAGAACGCGGAAAGCATAGCCCATAAGTTGGAACTGGCCAGAGCCTTTAACCTGAAAGGGGTGGTGATCAGGGGGCTCTTGGATAAGGGCAGCGATGAAAGGGTTTGGGAGGCCTTGAGTCAATACGCTGCCGCCTTGCCTTCCACAATCGAAAGCCAGTTTGCCATCCTATGGCAGGTGACGGACACCGAGGGAGAGTTGGTGGCGGAGGAGGTGTGCCCCCTGGACGATCCCACCTTCTCCTGGACGGTGCCGGAGGCCGGGGAATATACTATCTCTTACGCCATCTCCGATGACGGAGGGCAAACCACCTCCGTCGTCGGAGGGGAGGCTCTCTTGGTAGCCTTAGCGCCCACCCCCACGCCTACGCTCATTCCCGCCACCCCTACCCCTGCTCCGCCCTCTTCCACCGCGCCCGCAAAGACTCCTACACCCACTCCAGTGCCCGTCGTTAGACCCGCGCCAACGGGGACGGGGTTCAACTACGGCATCCAGGTTCATCCTTACAACGTGGACCTCAACCAACTGGTGAGCGCGGTACAGGGGTTGGGGGTCCGATGGGTGAAGTTCCAAGTCCCCTGGAACTGGATAGAGTCCCAGCAGGGTCAAAGGAACTGGAACGCCTACGGCCTGGAAGACGCGGTGAACACCTTCCATAACGCCGGGATCAAGATCCTCCTGAGCGTAGTAGCAGCGCCTAAGTGGTCGAGGAGCATCCAAGAAGAGGCTGGTCCTCCAAATGATTTCAACCTCTACGCCGACTTCGTAAGCCTCTTGAGTCAACACTTTAAGGGCAGGATCAAGGCTATAGAGGTAATGAACGAGACGAACCTGAGGCGAGAGTGGAACACCGGGAGACCCCTGAGTGCGGCAGAATACGTAGACCTCCTATGTCGGGCCTATTCGAGCATCAAGGCCGTCGATCCCGGTATCGTTGTGGTCTCGGGCGCTCCCACCCCCACCGGTTGGAACGATGGCATCACAGCCATCGATGATGTCCAATACTTACAGCAGATGTATCGAGCCGGTCTCAAGGGCTGCTCCGATGCCGTGGGGGTCCATCCCTCAGGCTACAACAACCCCCCAGATGTCAACTGGCAGACCTATACCGATCCCACCGCTACCTTTGGCGCCAAAGGGCACCGGAGTTGGTTCTTCCAGGCTACCATTAGCGTCTACCATACCGTAATGCAGAATAACGGCGATGGGAACAAGAGGCTTTGGGCCACGGAGTGGGGGTGGGGCTCCATCGAGAATCTCACCCCGTATCCCGCAGCGGGATACGAGTTCTTCGGAGATAACACTGAGGCTGAGCAGGCCGACTTCATAGTGAAGGCTTTCCAGATCGCCAAGGCCCGGGGCTATATGGGGGTGATGTTCCTCTGGAACCTCAACTTCGCTCCTGTCTGCGGCGCGCATTGCGAACAAAGCGCCTTCGGCATCGTGAGGTCTGATTGGTCCCATAGACCAGCCTACAACGCCTTGGCAAACATGCCCAAGTGAGAGGTTAGCGGACGGCAGTCGATAGGTGTGGGGCAAGAACACTGCTCCACACCTTTTCTTGGAGACAAAGAGGATGAGATCGAAGAGCGGCTGGTTCAATAGGGGGGTAGGAGTGTTGATTATCTTCACCGCCCTCCTGTTTGGCTCCCTGGCCGCCTGGCTCCTTTTCCCCCTGCTCCCCTGGCATCCCAAGGCGGTCCATCTTCCTTCGCCGCCCACTCCCACTCTAGATGGATCGACCCTGAGAGTTGCCGCCTCCACCTTCGTGCCCTCACCTGAACCCCCCACACCTACGCCTAGCCTCACACCTATAGAACCATCGGCAACGGCTACGGAGAACCCGCCCCCGGTGGCGACCTCACCGCCCTCCTCCCCTACACCCACGAACACACCTTCGGCCTCCAACCCCCCAGAGCCCACTTCCACGCCAACGCCAGCACCAGTGGCTCTCTGCAGGACGGTGATGTGCCAACTCCTGCGCCAACTGAGGGATCTCTCCACCCTCCCTGCCCCCAAGAACACCACCCTCTTCCAGACCTCCAGCCAGGACAGAAACCACTTAGAACACTATTGGGACTACTTCAATAGCGACGAACTCTTTCGCTCCCGAGGGTTCGAGATCCGCAACGGTCATGATGGCCAGAAAGAGTACGTCATCCTGGGGCGGACGGCGGGGCCAGGCTATATCGCCCGCATCTACTTCACCCATCGGCAGCATAACTGGGCCTTGGAGGAAGGGGACAACCCCGAAAGCCCCGAGGCCACCGAATGGGGGTTCTTCCACGAGGTGGGGAATATCCGCTTCTATTTCGACGACGAGCCCACCCCCCGCATCGATATGCCGGTGACCCAGTTCTTCAGCGGCAACAGTTGGCCCTTCCTGGCCCCCCTAGTAGGACACTACGGCACCGCCAACGGAGGCAACATCTCTTACCTGCCCATGCCCTTCTCCCGCTCAGTTCTAATCGCTACTACCGGCCTGCCCCGCATCTTCGAGATCGAGGTAGTCAAGTTCAATCAGGAGCCAGGGAACCTCGACAGTTTCAACATCTCCTTCAACCCCAGGGAGGCCCAGGAACTGAATCGGGTCATCGACCTCTGGAACAACCGGAGGGAACACCCTTATTACCCCCGGGGAGACCTCCTCGCCTTGAAGCGAGACCTGACCATCCCTCCCTTCTCCTCGACCGAGATAAGCCTTCCCGGCCCGGGGGTCATAACCTCGCTGGAACTCTATCTGGCCAGCGGGATGGACGAGAGGATGAGTATGAAGATATTCTGGGACGGCGAGGGCAGCCCCAGCGTGGAAGGGCCTATCCGCCCTCTCTTCGGGACGGCGGAAGAGATGAGACGCTACCGCTCTTTGCCTTTAGGGACCATCTGGAACGGGGAGAGAAATGAGTTTTACAACTACTTCCCTATGCCTTTCAATAACCAAGCGAGGATACTCTTCGAAAACGGCAGGGGAGACGCCACAGATATGCGGGTGGAGATCCTCTACCATCTCGCGCCCTTCAAGGCGAATATCCCCCGGTTCCACGCCGCTTTCCAGAGGGAAAGGCTGCAGGCCAGAGGCGATGATGGAGGCGACTACATCCTGGCCGATCTCGCGGGGAGCGGAAGATATGTGGGCTGCATCCTCACCATGTACGATCTGGACCGGAGCCCGGTAGACGCGGTCAACGCTCCTCACTGGTATTTCGCCTACTTAGAGAGCGACATGAATATCTGGGTGGATGGGAGATACGCCCTCCCCGGCACGGGGATGGAAGGAGATTTCGATGCCGGGTATTATTACATATATACAGACGTTCCTGGACGTAACTGGATCTTCCCCCTCAGTGGGAACACATGGAAGGATCACGAGAACTGGGGAGAGGTTACATCTCAATACCGTTTCTACCTTACAAACAAGGTAGAGTTCACCAACTCCCTCCGCGTGGAGGTGGAGCACGGCTTTAAGGGCAACAACCTTTCCGTGACCTACTCCAGCACCGCTTTCTGGTATCAGGACGAACCAGGGTAGGAGAAGTTATGAAGTTCGAGTGGCCCAAGAGGATAGGGAACAAGCGGCCTGACTTGCGGGTCGGAGCGCTCTTTATGATCGCTGCCTTCTTGGCGGGCTCTCTTCTGGCCCTGTGTCTCTTCCCCCACCTTCCCATCCGTTTAGCCAGGGCCGGGGCCACGCCCATCGCTAAATTGGAAGCGCTAGAGTTCTCAACGCCCACGGTAGAAAGGGAGGCTATCACACCTACACCCCTAGCAGAGACCCCGATCCCTTCTCTTGAGACCCTTACACCTTCCCTTGAAACCCCTACGCCTTCTCTTGAGGCACCAACCCCATCCCCTACCAGCGCACCGATACCTACGCCTACATCGGTTACCTACCCTCCCGTGCCAGGCACGGGCTTCGATTACGGCATCCAGATAGACCCCCACTACGGGAACTTGGCTGGGCTTATGGGCCAGATACAAGACCTCCGGTTCCGTTGGGTGAGGCTCCAAGTCCGGTGGTACTGGATCGAGCCCAGCAAGGGCCAATTCTCCTGGGTAACCGATGATTGGGTGAGGGCTGCCAACGCGGCGGGGATCAAGGTTCTCTTCAGCATGCTAGGTAGCCCAGCGTGGGCGGCTATCGGCCCTTCCGCCGAGGGGCCTCCGGCGAACAACAACGATTTTGGAGACTTCATGGCCGCTATGGCTGCCCGCTATAGCGGAAAACCAGGTAGTGTGGGCCGGGTTGATGCCTACGAGATCTGGAACGAACAGAATCTAAGCCGGGAATGGTCATCGCCCCGCGGGCTGAGGGCTGACGATTATGTGGCCTTGCTCCGAGTGGCTTACGACCGCATAAAGGCGGTGGACCCTTCCATCACCGTCGTTGCTGGGGCCCTTACACCCGTAGGGTGGACAGGGCCTGATAACGTTGACGATTTCGTCTATCTCAGGCAGATGTATCAAGCAGGCCTGAAAAACTACTGCGATGCGGTGGGCGTACACCCCAGCGGCTTCGCCAACCCGCCCGATATGCGCTATACAGGCGGCGACCCCGACCCCGACCGCAGCCATGACGATAACCGCCAGTTCTATTTCCTGAACACCATAGAGGGGTATCACAATATCATGGCCCAGTTCGGCGATGGAGGCAAAAGATTATGGGCCACGGAGTTCGGCTGGGCCTCAGTGGATGGCTTAGGGGTGCCACCGGCTCCGGGCTACGAGTACGCCGCCGACAACACCGAGGCCGAGCAGGCAGATCACATCGTCAGAGCCTATCAGATCGGCCGTCAGAAAGGCTATATGGGGGTCATGTTCCTCTGGAACTTGAACTTTGGGGTAACGCATGGTGCCTCGAATGAGATGGCCGCTTTTGGCATCCTCCGCCCGAACGGCACCCCCCGTCCGGCCTACCATGCGCTGAGAAACGCTCGCATAGATGGGACACTGCCTTGATATAAGCCCATCTATCTGATACTCACACCAAGAGCCGAGGCCAAAGCCTCGGTTTTCGGCATCACCCTAACATTCATCTCACTATACTCGCCGCCAATCAACAAAGGTAGTGCAGCCACCCTGGTAGTCGATATCCCATGTGGGGCTGATCGCTTGACCCACGCTGTTCACGATCTCGATATGGAAGTGCCCTGATTCTCCTCCCAACACGAAATTGTATTCCCCTCGCTCATCTGGACCACTCTTGGTTTCCACGATGGCACTGTAGCCCCAGGGGTTAAAGAGATGCACCCTAACCCCGGGCTCCCCATTGCCCTGGGCATCATACACCCGCCCTCGGACATACGCTCCCCACTGGCAGTTGGGCCCCTCTATGCTGAGAAGTCGGTAGAGGAAACCTCCCACCGGAGTGGGTAGCGCTGGCGTTGGAGTGGGGCCCGTAGGCGATGGCTCTGAGGTAGGGGTGGGCGAAGGGGAAGGGGTGGGGGTGGCCGGAGGCAGAGGTGTAGGCGTGGGAGCGACGGGGGTGACAAGGGAAGAAGGGGAGGTAGGGGTAGGGAAGAGAGGCAGCGTTGGGGTAGCCGTCACTTCAAGAGGCGTGGGAGGCGTCGGTGTCCCCAAGGAGATAGTGGGAACCCGAGGGCGAAAGAGAACAGTGGTGACAGCCACATAGGCCCCCAAGCAGATGATGGCTAGAACCAATAGGAAGGCTATGGCATAGGTTCTATCTTGCATTGATCTCAATCATATCACTAAAAGGCAACCCTTGCAATTCGCCTCGCCCGATGCTATAATGTAGGCCAGGGCGAGTAGCTCAGTTGGTTAGAGCGTACGGTTCACATCCGTAAGGTCACAGGTTCGAGTCCTGTCTCGCCCATGCTCATGGTCCGCGGCTCTCCCGCGGACTTTCGCGACCTGGGTTGAAAAGCAAGGGAGATACCTTGTGAGTCTCCTCAATATCCTCCTCGATTACAAAGCGCGGCTTCTCCTCTGGATCGTCGGCTCGGTAGCCCTCTACGCTCTGGCCGTTAACTTTCTTGACTATGGTCGTCGCTCGCCACACACCCGCCTCGGTCGCTTGGTGACCAGGCTCGACTCTTGGCCCCATCGTTTCTGGCTCGCTCAGATCTTCCGCTTCGCTTACTACGTGGGCCTCCCCTTTCTGGCCCTCATCAGGGGGACTATGAGCCCCCGACTTCTGGGCCTTAGCGATCTCGACTGGATCGGGGGCATCGGTGCTGGTGTGCCTCTTGGGTTGGGGGCCTTCCTTCTTCTGGTCTGGGGTTGGAGCCACCACATCCGCTCCTTGGGGCGTCGTAATGTGGAGAGGCCCCGCTTAGCGGAGGTGCATCTCCTCTCCCAGCCCTGGGGCTGGCCCCTTATCCTCTTGGAAATCATCTACCTGGAAGCCCATTGGGCCTTCTATCGCAGCGGGCCATTAGCGATTCTAGGAGACTACTACTGGGGGGTCTTTGCCGGCTTAGGCGTCGTCTTTATTGAATGGGCCACGAATCCAAAATTACGCCGCACCCTAGGGACGGAGCGACAGGGGGAGATACTCTGGACAGGGAGCCTAGCCCTGGTGATAGCCATCCTCTTCCTCTTCACCCGCAACCTCTGGCTCTGTGCCACTATCCACCTGGGGTTGGAGATGGGGTTGCTCGCTATTCTAGGGGCGTTATATCGGAAGCGGGGAGCGCGTATCGCCTGACATCTAAGGATGTCCAAAAAAGGCCCAGCAAGTTGCTGGGCCTTTTTAGACCACTCCAGGGGAAAAGCAGCGAAGCAGCAGTCTACCACTCAGACCAAAGGTAACCGGGCTAGGAAAGTGGCCACCGAACGCCCACTATTTCACCTTATCACAAAAGATAGGATGATGAGGATGGCGAACATGGTGCCCGCCAGGATGGCTATCCTCTTCAGGTCATCGTAAACGTAAGGGTACTGCTCGGCCAAAGCCACCGCCTCCACGCCTGGCTCGGCCTTCGCCTCTGCTCCCTTCTCCTCACGGGGTGGCGCCAGCCGCGCGGCCGCCACAGGAGCACGCCCCTTCTTCCCTCGACGCCTTCGACTACGACGTTTCTTAGCCATATTAACCTCTTCTACTGTCCCTCTAGTTCGGCGATGACCACCAAACGATGGGTATCGATCAGATATGGGTAGCAGGTAATAAGGGTCATGGTAGCCTTAGTAGTAGACTCCATCACGCTCACCTCGTCGGGCTGCACGATCCTCCTCTCCCTCACCAGATAGCGATAAGGGGTCTCTCCTGCATAGACGATGATCTCATCCCCCGGCCCCAACTCCCCTAGACGCCTGAACACCTCGCCGAAGACGTCATTATGGCCGGAGACCACCATGTTCCCCCGCTCCCCAGGGTTCACCGAACCGATATGATGGCCCACCCCCATCTTCAGTTCCTCCCAGCCGTCCCCCTCCACCACTGGGGCATCGACATCGATAGCCGGGATGACGATGCGGGTGGCCTGCTCCGGGCCTGGGGTGGGAATGGGGATAGGGGTAAGCCCTTGGACTAGATGCTGGTATGGAGCGGGCATCTCACTGGTGGGTGGAAAACTGCTCCCTGGGAGAAGTGCAACAGGGGTGACGGTAGCCCCTTGACCCCTTGTCTGGACCGCCTCTCGGTTGAGGAGGCGCAGGTTATAGAAGGAGACCACCACCACGCCTATAAGCCCTAAGAGGGCCCCTAACTCCACTAGGAGAAGAAAGCGATCTCGTAACCTACGCCACACCCGGCCTCTCTCCTCCTCCTGTGGAGGTCGATAACTTCTGCGCACACCCGGCCTAGCAGGGCTCTCTTGGCCTGTAGGGAGAAGGCCGGGCAACTCCTCGCTGACCGAGGCCTCCCGCCCTTCCTCCTCAACAGTGGCCCGAAAACGACGTAACCGTTCGGCCCTCCGCTTGGCGGAAAGCAGCCTCTCCAACTCCTCAGCAGATAGACCCTCTGAAGAACGCTCGTCAACCATACCCTTGTCTAGTCGAATCTATTCTACTTCCCTCTGGATGTTACGTCAAATTGTAAACGTCTTCCTTGCCATACCCCTTTCACCAGCTCGATCACCAGACTCGCTTCCTCGGAGCGAAAAACGACGATGAGAAGGGTATAGGTGAGAAACCCCACCCCTCCAGCCCCGACGACAACTAGAGGCTCCCCCAGCAAGCCCCCTCCCACAAACGCCTCTAGCCCTTTGGCCGTCCCATAGGCCATCAAGGCCATCACCGTAGAGGCCAAAAGCGCTTTGCTCAGAGCGAGAAGCAAGCCTTGGCCGCGCAACAGACCCAGCCGTCGATGGGCTAGAACGAGCATCACCAAGGCGTGGCTAGCCCACTGGACCGAGTTGGCGAAGACCAATCCTATCATCCCCATAGACCGGATGGTGGCTAGGGCCACAACCAAATAGACCAGGACGGAGAATACCCCTACCAACACGGGGGTCTTCGTATCCTTGCGAGCGTAGAAGGCGAAGATGAGGGGTTGGTCTATAGCCGCGAAGGGCAACCCCAAAAGATACCAGCGAAGCGCCTGAGCCGTGTGTAAGGTATCGTAGGGTTGAAAGGCTCCATGCTCGAAGATGAGGGCTACGATAGGGGTTGCCAGGGCCAGAAGCCCTGCCGCAGCAGGAAGGATGAGAACTAAAACCATCCTCAAGCCCGTAGCCAAGGTACGGCGGAAGCGAGCCATCTTCTCGGCGGTAGCGAACTGGGATAGAGAGGGGAGAACGGCAGCAGAGATGGCTACCGCCACCAGCCCCAAGGAGAACTGGACGAGGGTGGTGGCGTTGTACATCCAGGCGATGCTCCGGGGCCCGGTGCGGGAGGCTAGGCTTCTGTCGATGGCTATCCCCACCTGGCTCACCACCAGTCCCAAGAGCACAGGGATATAGAGCCTGACTATGCGGCGGAGACCCGGATGGTTAAAGTCTAAAGAAAAGTTGAACCTCAGGTCACGAAAGCCGGGAAGTTGAATGGCCAACTGGAGAATAGAGCCCAGAACTATCCCCAAGGATAGAGAAGCGATACGCAGCCGGGGGGACAGGATGAGGGCCCCCAGGATTATCCCCCCGTTGAAGATGGCGGCGCCCAAGGCGGGATAGATGAAGCGCTGTCGGGCATAGAGGAGCCCCGTTGCCACCCCAGAGAGGCCAAAGAAGAAGATGGCAGGCATGATTAGGCGGGCCAGTCTGGTGGTCTGGGCCTGCAAGGAGGGGCTGAGGCCACCCCCCAGGAGCCAGGTCACCAGAGGAGCGCCCAACTCCAGGGCCAAGACCACCAGGGCGAGGACGACGATAGCCAGGCTGAAGAGGAGACTGATCAGTTTCCACAGTTCCTCTCGTCTTTCGGGCTGGGTGTAGTCGCTTATGACAGGAACCAGGGCCGAGCTAATCATCCCTCCGATGAGGAGGTCATAGACTATAGTGGGGACGATAGCCGCCACCCGAAAGGCGCTCACCAATCCGGTAGCGCCGAAAAGATGAGAGATGACCGTCTCTCGAACCAGGCCCAGGACGCGACTGGCTACCTGGCCCAACATGATCACCATTGCCGCTTGAGCGATAAGGCGGGTCTCCCCCGTTGGCACTCGTGGAGGAGCAGAGGGGGTCTCTATAACCTCTCGTTCCAAGGCTACCCTTTCTTTCCAAATCGGGCCAGGATACGATCCGCCAGTTCAGAAGTGGAGAGGCCGGGGGTTAAAGACAAAATGCGTACCTCCCCTCCATAGCGGGTTACCGCTGAAGCCTCGGGAAGATTCTCCAGCGTGTAAGTGCCCCCTTTGACGTAGAGATCCGGTTGCAGGGTGGAGACGAGTCTTTCGGCCGTATCCTCTTCGAAGATGACCACATAGTCCACCGCCTCCAGCGCCGCCAGGATCTCCGCCCTCTCCTCCTGAGGCATCAAGGGGTGTCCCTCCCCTTTCAGGCGGCGGACAGAATCGTCGCTATTAACTCCCACGACCAACAGATCGCCCAGGCTTTTGGCCTCTTTGAGGTAACGGACATGGCCCACATGCAGAAGGTCGAAGCAGCCGTTGGTGAGAACCAACCTCTTCCCTCCCTCCCGCAACCGCTGCGCGATCGATTGAAGTCGAGAGAGGGGCAGGATCTTGCCAGACAGGTTACACCTCCAAGACCCTATTCTACAATAGCCCTCCCCTCTATACAAGGGAAACAAATTTTAAGGCTCAAGGGTTGCAAAACTGAACGGGGGGTGATACACTTGGGTTACCATGCCCGGCCAAGCCTTATACCGCAAATACCGTCCCCGCAGTTTCTCCGAGGTCATCGGCCAAGAGCACGTGACCCGCACTCTCCAGAACGCACTGGCCGCAGGGCGGGTCGTCCACGCTTATCTCTTCAGCGGCCCTCGAGGGACAGGGAAGACCTCCACGGCCCGCATCCTAGCCAAGGCGGTGAACTGCCTGGCTGAGGAGGGAGAGAAGCCGTGCAACGATTGCTTCATCTGCCGTTCTGTAGATGAGGGGAGATTACTCGATCTCATCGAGATCGACGCCGCATCCCATACAGGAGTGGACGATATCAGGGATTTGAGAGAGAAGATCCACTTCGCGCCCAGCGACGCCCGCTACAAGTTTTACATCATCGATGAGGCGCATATGCTCTCCACCTCGGCCTTCAACGCCCTCTTGAAGACCTTGGAGGAACCCCCAGCCCACGCCTATTTCGTCCTAGCCACTACCGCGCCCCATAAGATACCGGCCACTATCCTCTCCCGCTGCCAGGGGTTCGACTTCCGTCCCATCCCCATGAAGAAGATCATAGGCCGCCTGGAGTGGATAGCGGAACAAGAAGGATTAGAAGTGGAACGAGAGGCGTTGGAACTGATCGCTCGCCAGGCCACGGGAAGCATGCGGGACGCCGATAGCCTCCTGGACCAGGTAGCTTCTTACGGAGACGAGAAGATCACCCTTCTCCAAGTGCAAACCATCCTGGGCACCACCTCCTCCCAAGCGGTGGCCGACCTTGTGGCTAGCCTGGCGGCGCGAGAGGTATCGCGAGGGCTGGACCTCATCAACGAGACCATCGCTGATGGCGCCGAACCTAAGCAGTTCGGCCAGGAAATCATCGAATATCTCCGCGGCGTGCTCCTGATAAAAGTGACGGGCCAAAACCCTCCCGAGGTTACCCCCGAGACGGCTCAGGAGATGGCCTTGCGGGCGAAACAGTTCTCCTTGGCTGGACTTCTCACCACCATCAGGCTCTTCAGCCAGGCCACCTTGGACAAAGCCGCCTTCCCACCCCATCTCCCTCTAGAGTTGGCCTTCGTAGAAGCCACACTTCCCGAGACCGGGAAGACGCGCAGGGCAGATGAGCTCCCTTCCAAGGCCGAGACCCGGCCAAAATCGCCGGCCAAGCCGCGACACACAAAGCCAAAGGAAAGGCAGGAAACGGCTTCCCCCCCGCCCGCAGAGGCTAAGGTAGATAAGAAGATGCTCCCTTCAAGAGAGACGAAAGAGCCCCAGGCCCTGGAGCGATTTGAGAACCTCTGGGAGGGGGTATTGGCCCAGATAAAGAAGCAGAACATGCACGTGGAAGCCCTCCTGAAATCCTGTCAGCCCGTGGCCGTGGAAGAGGACATAGTAGTCCTGGGCTTCTATTACCCCTTCCACAAGGGGCGCATCGAAGAGCCCAGGTGTAAGGGCCTAGTGGAAGAGGCCCTAAGCCAAGCGATGGGTCGGCCTTACCATATCGAGTGTGTGCTCCTGGCCGATAGGGAGAAGAGGCGGGAGTCACCCAAAAAACGCGCCCTCGAAACGGCAAAAGAAGACCCCCTTATCAAGGCCGCCTTGGAGATGGGAGGGGAGATCACCGAGGTAAAGCATACTCAAAATCAAGATCAGTCTCCAACTGAGGAATCCGCCCCTCTATCCTGATTTCCCCTTTGTTGTTGATCCACACCCGACGCAGAAGCATCTTGGCTAGTTCTTTTCTCTCTTTGAGCTTCCCTTCCGTCAATGGTTCGCTTGACAGCCGTTGCAACTTATGGGAAACCTTCTGACAGAATTCCATAGCGAACCGTTGGGCGTCAAACTCCTCCGCTTTCCAAGCCTGGGTTTCAAGGGCTCTCTCGTAGTCCTCCTGATATGCTTCTCGGCGCTCTTCTATCTCTGAGAGTTGCAAAGCCAAATCTTCCTCGGTGATCTTTCCCGTTCTCGCCCAGGTGATCACCGTTTGTCTCTCCCGGTCAAGGTTCTCTAGTTTCTTCTTGAGAACACCAGCTCTCGATTTGGCCTCGTTGACTTGCTCTTCCATCACTGCCAACCGATCTCGGACTCCAGTCCCCAGCATCTCCGGCGATCTCAACAGCCTGTCCAATTCATTCCAAACCAACCCCTCCAGCTCGTCAGCATTGACGTGAATGAGGGGCTGGCAATCTTCATAGAGACCAGCATAGTCCTTAGAACTCGCGCACTGGTACGCCCTCGAAGAGACATATTTCTCTCCGTTGCGGCGGCGGTACTTGGTCTTCACGCAGAGCCTTCGGCCACACTCCTCACAATAAAGAAGGTTGCGTAGGAGGTAGGTCGTCTGAAGGTTCCGACGACAATCGATTCTGTTTTGGGCCTTGACACGTTGTGCTGATTCCCAAGTTTCTACGTCGATTATCGGCGGACAAGGAACCGCTATATCACCGAAAGTCGTTTCCCCAACGTAGTACGATTTTCTCCTAAGGATGCTCAGCACTAATGTTTTGTTCCAACCCTGCCGTGAGTGGTCTTTGGTGGGCACACCCTCACTATTGAGTCTGCGGGTGATCTGCCTCGCTCCCTCTCCCGTGACATACCGGGAGAAAATGTTTTTGACGACCTCTGCTTGACTCTCGTCGATTTCAAGCTCTTCGGTTTCTGGATTGTATCTGTAGCCATAGGCCGCACGCCCGCCAGGAAACTTGCCTTGTTTCGCCTTAGCCCGTCGCCCCATCATCATCCGGCGTTTCATGTTGTCTATCTCTATCTTTCCCATCGAAGCCTTGATGAAGAGCATATTGCGGTCAAAGACGCCATGTACTAGATCGATCTCTATTTCGGCGAGTTCTTCTAACAACTCTCCCAGGGGAACGGTCGCAAAGACTCCCCGAGAGAGTCGCGTATCATCCCACGCCACTATCAAGTCGATCTTGCCCTCTCTCGCATCTTTCAGCATACGTTGATATTCAGGTCGGTCTTTTCGCGTCCCAGAGGGCTCCACGAGCCTTCCCTTGGAGCGATACCTCCTATCGTCAACGTAACGGTCAAAGATCTCGTAGCCCTTCACCTTGCACAGCTCTTCGATTTCGCTAAGCTGTTCGGCAATGCTTGCCTTGCCCTCAGATGCTTGCTCTTCGCTGGAAACCCTTGCATAGATGGCAGCTCGCTTCATCCTTCGCCTCCTTCCTCGTCTGGAATGGCCTGGGGTTCCATTGTAGACGGTGTGTGTCTATCAGTCAAGTCAGGGTCACGAAGTAGGAGGTCAAAGAGCTCACGCAACAGCCACGGGTTTCCAGACTTCCGTTCCCATCTGACCTCAACTACGACCAGGTCATCTGAACGGTCTCTATCCGTACGCTTACTTTCGTTTCCTGATCGTCTAGCCACCTTAGAGCCCATAAACGCTTCTCACTCGCGCTGAGTCAGCCATCTATTCCTCAGCCCTCAGTTGAATTTCTTGTCAGCCTTCCTAGGGAGAATCGGGTCCCAGGCCGAATCTGTGCCGTTCCTCAGATAGGCCATCGCACCCGCAAGGCAACTAGACCCGCTCATGGTCTTAACAGCGCTCTTATCCACGCTGTAAAGCACAAGGGCCTCATACGGGCGATTACAGGCCTTCTCCTATTCATCACCACGAGCATCACGCCTTTCCCTTTGTAGAGCCCCCGCAATGCGAGGCCGTCCTGCTGCCCATGGTTCTACAGCCCGTCGCGCATCTGCATCGAGTGGAAGCTCTTCTTGACCCGCTCGCGCCTCGAGAGACGCTCGTGGACCGCAGGCATGCGCTGACAGGAGAGTGTTGACCGGAGAAATTTACGTCGTAAAACTCAGACGCTAACCCCTAGGGCCAGGGCAACCGCCGGCTGGGCAGCCAGCTCAGAAAGCACTGCCCAGGGTTACCTCGAGCCTGGCTTGCCGCCAGGTCAGCGATATGAGCTGGCCAGCCGCGTGCTCCCACGAACCCCAGCGGCCGCTCCGCTTTCGCCCCCTTATTCTCTGTCTTCTTCCAGAAACTCACGCATGAGCGATGCTTTCGAGGGCGATACCCTCTCGCCTGCGTCCCTCCCGATGTCACGAGTGACCCGCTGCGCTACTTGTCGCGCCAGGGTCGCCATCGGCATTCCTCTGAGGAAACGCCCGTTCGCAGTGAAGCAAAAACCTCGCCATTTCGGCGAGGTAATCGATCAGCGCATCTTCCAAGGCCGGGTTCCGGGGGAGGCCCGCTACGAGCGTCAGTGTTTCTTTCGCTTGACTGCGCCCTTGTTGACGATGTCGGCATGATGAGTCGGCGCTCCAATGATTTTCTGCTCCACCTTCCGTATCATGCTAGATGTCTTCCCAAGGACACGCTCTCACATCGGGCCTGCATGAAGATCTCGGTGACTTGAAAGTGATCGGCCATCTCCGTGAGGTCCATCTGTTGAGCCAGGCATGCTCTCATCTCCTCCTCAGGCACCAGGAGATGGAAGGCGAACTCGCGCGCTTCCCTCTCCTGGGAGAGGGTTCGTTGACGGTCGTTCCGGTTCAGGGAGAAAAGCTGATTGCCGGCGTGTAAGAAGTGATGCCCCAAGACGTGGGCGATGAGCTCTCGGATGTACCTGGTGTTGGTGATGGAATCCTTGATGCCGATATCGCGTCCAACGATCACCTCGGGAACCCTGCCGGCGAAGGGAAAGGGAGTCACCTCCAGATCCTCTGCCTCCAAGATCACGTCCAGGTCCACGGGCGTGGAGAGCTGGTATTTCTTTCGGATATGGGTAGCTCGTTGCGATGCCTGAGATATGGGAGTGCTCGATTCCGCCCCTGTGGCGGGCCCTGGTCCAACTCATACCAGGACAGGCCCTTGCGGGCAAAAAGATCCTGTACCGGTCAGGTAGATTCGCTCCGCTTCGACAGGACGAACTGGATGTAGTCGAAGACGGACTTCTTTTCCTCCGGGGTCATCCCCTCGAGGTAGCGCATCATAACCAGGAGGCTGGGCTCCGATTTAGGGAACGAGCCCACGATGATCTCCTCCACCGGGACCCCCAGGCTATGGGCGATGGAGAGGGCCACGTGCATATAGACGTTTTCTTTCTGGTCGGTCTCGATCTTGGAGATGAGACTGCGATCCACCTGGGCCCTGACGGCCAGCTCGTCCTGGGTCCAGCCGTGGACGTCCTGTCTGAGATACCGGAGCTTTGAACCGTCGATCTCGTATTTCATCTCTTCTCTAAAGGAAGGATACCACACTTTGTGCCGCTTGTCAACAGAAGGCCCTCTGCTAGACCTTGAGAGCGCCAAATTTTAAGGTAAGAAGGGCTTGACAGAATAGAACACTCGTGCTATAATTGTGATGCTCTTCCACAAGACCATGGACAGAAAAGACGAGATCTTCCTATTTATATGTGAGTTTAGAAACCTCAGGGGGTACGCGCCCAGTCTGCGGGATATCGTGGCCGGGACCTCGGTGAGGTCCACGTCGACGGTCCACCGATATCTGGTTAGGTTGGAGGAGGATGGGCTCATCCGCCGAGCCAAGGATCTGGCTCGCTCCATCGTGCCTCTCGATGGACGAGGAGGGTCTTCTTTTTTGGCTAAGAATGTGACGCTCGTCCACAAACCAACTCAAGAGAGAGCTTCTCACGGGGGAGGGGGCGGGCCTGAGAAGAGATGAAAGAGAGGTGACCAGTGATCCGGCGGTCTTTGACCTTGCTGCTGGGGCTCTTGCTGACGGTGGGTGCTTTCCTAGGCTTTCTCCTGTGGGGGCGACTCACCAATCCACCTCCCTATCGGGTCGTGGTGGCCGTGGAGAACATCCCTCCTTTTACTGAGTTGCGAGAGGAGATGTTCGTTGTAGATGAGCAGATCATCGCGCCTCAGGTGGCCCAAAGGTACGTACTAGAGGAGGAGCTGGAGCTTTACCTCCAGGCGGTACCCATCGAATCCCTCTACATCGGGGAGCCCCTCACCAAGAACCGCCTCCTCCTCCCTGACAACCCGCGGAGTCTCTATCGCCTCTCCCTGGGCCTCGATGACCCTTCGATGGTGGCCATGGTGATCCCCGTGGATGGGGACTCTTCTGTCTCCGAACTCGCAGTGGGAGATCACGTGAACATCGAGTTCGCAGCGGGAGGGCAAGGGGCAACTCCTTCACTCATGGCCGCCCCTTCCGAGGAGGAAGCTACTGCTGAGGAAGAAGAGGTGGTTCTTCCCCTGGCGAAGACGCTCCTCCAGAGGGTGCCCGTTCTGAGGGTGAACTTCGAGCAGATCCCCAACCCCAACTATGGGTTGGGGGCTGGCTTTGACGGGACAAGCGGTACGGGGGAGCGCCCCTTCCTGCAGGGGGAGATAGAGAGCATCGTGGTCTTGATCCCGGAGAGCGAGCAGGAGATGCTCACCTTCGCCCTGGAGAACGGGGCCATTCGGGTCGCTCTCGTCTCTCCCTTGGCCGTGGAGGAGCCCGTGGTGCCTCTGCCAGGGGTGATGTGGCCGGATTTCGTGGAGCGTTTCTTAGGAGAGCGGGGCGCGGCAGCTACCTACGCCGTCACCGACACCTACACCATTACACCAACGGAGGTGCTGCCGCTCCCCACTCCTGGGGCCACACCGACTCCGGAGGGTTGAGATGAGGCATGACCAAGCTGGTGGGCAAAGTGAATGGCCCGGGCTAACGGTGCAGCGTGATACTGAGGCGACCGGTCGGGACTTGACCCAGCCGGGCGGCCAGCTGCTCAGGCAGGGCCAGGAGATAACCCTAATCGTCGGTCTGCGAAACTGGAACGACGTGGAGCTCCTCATGAGAGAGCTGCCCAGCGGCAACCCTCATCGCATTGAGGTCCAGGGAGGTTTTCGGACTCTGGTCGACGTCTACGAGGCGGCGAAGGAGTTCGAGGCCGACGTGGTGCTGTTGGATCCGCACCTCCCTGGCTTCAGCGAGAAGGGTCTGGGGCAGGACGCCATCCGCGAGCTGTGGCACTACGAGAGGAAGCCCATCATCACCGTGGCCGCGGTGCCAGCTGGGAGCGATTACGCGGGCACCATGTATGAGATCGGAGCTAAAGCCCACATCAACACCCCTCTGGATAGCGTTCAGGTCTCTCGGTTGGTGGGCATGATTCCCGGCCTCATCAAGGAGGCCTACATGGAGCGGGCCTCTCCCACCTACATCCCCCAGCTCTCGGCGGAGACGGCGAGGGTGATAGACCACGGTGGCTGGCAGCGACGTACCATCACCGTCTGGTCCCCTAAGGGGGGCGTGGGGAAGACCTTCATCGCGGTGAACATCGCCTGCGCCCTGGGGGTGATCGCCAACAAGCCTACGATCCTCCTGGATGCGGACATGAATCAGGGCAACATCCACGTGCAGATGAACCTCCGAAAGCGGGTGGAGGAGACGGGGGACAACATCTTCGGGCTAGCGAACGCCTACGCAGCCAAGGGCCATATGAGCGCGACTATGGTGATGGCCAAGCTGGTGCCCTACCGAGGGAAGCTCCAGGTCCTGGCGGGGATCCCGGTGATGACCCTGGGAGGGGAGAGGGTTCTCACCGGAGCACATGGAGAAGCGTTCATGAAGGATCTCTTGAATACGTTAGAGGGGATCTCCGATTTCCGGGTCATCGATCTGGGTCAGTCGTATCACCACGCGGTCCACGTCACCGCTCTGGAGAAGGCCGACTTGAACCTGATAATCGTCAATTCGGAGGCGGCTTCCATCCACGACGTCTACAAGAGTCTCCCACCCTTAAAGGAGATATTGGATATAGATCCCGAACGGTTCAAGCTGGTCTTCAACAAGTTCAACGAAGCCCACGGGATCAGCCGCAAGGAGGCAATCCAGCTCCTGGAGCTTCCCCAGTTTGGCTATATCCCCACTGACCATAACGAGGAGGTGACCATCAGCATCAACCGGGCTGAGCCCCTCGTGTTGCAGCCCAGGCGGAGCCCCGTCTCAGATGCTCTCATCGATGTCACCTCCACCTTCTACAGCCCCATCCGGGACATCTGGGAGGCACGAGGCAGGTTCCTGGTGACCGGGAGAAAGGGGAACATCCTGCAGAGGGCCTGGAAGGCCCTGAGGGTCTAAACGAAAAGGAGATCAATGACTGCATCATCACCGTTGGAGAGAGGGGGCGATGGCGAGCTGAGTCGGATAGCTCGCCTGGAGCTAGAGCGCCGCCTCACGGGACAAAAGGGAGAGGACCCCTACGCCGTCGTGATGCGCGACGTGAGGAAGGAGATCGGTCAACTCTACGAGGCTGGTCAACTGGTCGAGGCCTCCTCGGAGGTGCGTTCCTCGGTGGAGGTGCTGATAGGGGAGAGGATCGCCGCCTACCAGGAGATGGCCCTCTCCCAGCGGTTGCAGCCCTTCCGGGAGGATGTGGATCTCGTGGCCCGACGGATGCTCAACGAGATCTTCGGGCTGGGACCTCTCCAGCCGCTCCTGGAAGACAATACTATAGAGGAGATATCGATAAATGGCCCTGACTGTGTGCTGTCAGATGGCGAGCTGGGCAAACGGAGACACAAGATCTCATTTTCCGGCCCCGAGGAGGTCGTGGCCCTGGTGAACCGAGCCATAGCTCACACGGGTCGGAAGCTGGACACCGCCAGCCCCTGGGTAGATGGGCATCTGGTGAGCGGAGCCCGTCTCCACGCCAGCACCTATCCCATCGCGGAACCCTGGCCTTCGGTGAGCATCCGCATACACCGTCTCGTAGCAAGAAGGATGGAAGATCTGGTGAGATTGAGGACCGTCACGCCCCAGGTGGCGCGCTTCCTGGAGATGGTGGTGAGTTCGAGGTTGGCGGTCTTGATCACGGGAGGGACGCGAACGGGAAAGACCAACTTCATAAACGTCTTGTGTGGTCTGATAGATCCCAGCGAACGGATGGTGGTCATCGAAGACACGAGGGAGCTGGAGATACCCCTGGAGGATGTGGTCTACCTGGTGAAGCGAGTCCCAGGCCTGGACGGCAGGGGGGAGATAGGACAGCAGCGCCTGGTGGCCAACGCTTTGCGCATGGGCCCGGACCGCATCATCATGGCGGAGGCCCGGGACAAGGCGGCTTTCGACATGTTGAAGGCGGCCAACACGGGCCACGATGGGACCATGGCCACGGTCCATGCTGACACCGCCGAGGAGGCGCTGGATAGGCTGGAGGTGCTGGCCTACGAGGCCGAGGATGCGAGGAACCTCTCGCAACGCTCCATCAGGCGTTACATCGCAGGAGCTTTTCAGTACGTGATCCTCCTCACCAGGGTACGGGGCACCACCGAACGGAAGGTGGTGGAGATCTTGGAACTGCCCGGGAGCCTGGAGGGGGAGGTGATCAGGAGGCAGCTCCTCTTCGTGGATGGGGGGGATGGGAAGGGGCTGATCTGGACCGGTATCCGTCCCCACTGGGGAGAGAGGTTCAGAGCGTGTGGCTTCGACTTCGAAGAGGTGATATCAACGAGCGATCAGTCCGAGGTTCGCGCTGAGACTGAGCTCAGCGAGGCATCCGCTCTGGTGAGAGGTGGTAATTAGCCACATGGAATCTATAGCCCGAGCCATAGGTACAGTGAACGCGGCCCTGGCCCTGGTCGGGACCGCGGGAGTGATCATGATGGTATTGGGGTTGGCCTCAGTGGCCAGGGTCAACCTCAGGAGGCGGTTGACTGGGGAGGAAGGGGGAGGCTTTCTGGACGAGCTTCAGGGGCGGCTGGACCAGGCGGAGTTGGAGGTCACGGCCCGCGAGTTCCTCAGAGCGAGCCTTCTCTTGGGAGGGGTGACGGCCACGGGAATTCACCTATTGGTAGGTTTTCCGGTGATGACCATCCTCGCCTTCACGGCCGGGTCGATAGCCTACTGGATCTATCTGGAGAACCGTCGGGACAGGAAGGTGAGGGCCTACAGATCCGCCCTAGCCGAGGGCGCGGACCTGATCAGGGAGAACTTCGCGGTGATCCCCTCCCTACAGGCCGTCTTCGAGATGGTGGCTGAGAACGGCCCGCCCGCCTTGAGGGAGGATTTCCGGCGCATGACGGCTGGCCTTACGGCTGGAGCGAGCTTGGAGGCCGTTCTGGAGGAGGTGAAGGAGCGGCGCAGGAGCCCCTTCCTCGATCAGATGGCGGAGACGCTCTTGGTTCACGAGAAGGAGGGGGGCGAGATCGGGGAGATCCTGAAGCGGATGGCTGAATCGATAAGGGAACAGATCCGTATCCAACAGCGGATCGACGCGGAGCAGTTGCGTCAGCGTTGGACGGGCCGCATCGTGGCCCTCTTCCCTTTCGCTGCCGTGGTGGCCTTGAAGTTCATCGCTCCCAACTACGTGAACCCTTACTACGGCTCGGCCTTGGGGCAAGCCACCCTGATAGTAGTTGCTCTTCTCTCCTTCTTTGGCTACTGGCTCATGAAGAAGCTGGGAGGGCGGGGCATAACGCTGGGAAGGGTTGAGTACAGATGACGACTTTGGCCTTTGTGGGTGCGTTGGGAATGCTGCTCATCTTCACCGCTTTCTTCAACGTGGAGGTGATGGCGCCGAGCACCCGTCTGGGGAGGAAGTTCGAGGAGATGGGGGTGATGCCCGAGAAAGCCAGGATAACCATCCTCCGGCGGCGCCCCTGGCTGGATCGGCTGTTGGGCTCCACCGTGGAAGGGTGGGTGGAGCGCCTTCTCAGCCTCCTTCCCAGCGAGGAGGACAGGAAGAAGCTTCTCCGGGCCGCCTTTCCGCCTCCCTATAGCAACGTGAACGACCTTTACGCCTGGAAGGTTCTCCTCTCGCTGGGGCTCTTCCTGATGGGTCTGGTCTTCTCGTTGCTTGTGGGCAAGGTGGGGTTTCTCCTCCTGGCCTTGGGGCTGGCGCTTTTCGGTTTCTACCTGCCCGACATCCACCTGGCCCAGGCAGCCAACCGCAGAAAAGAGGAGATGCTGGTGGAGATGAGCTACGTCCTGGACCGGATGGCGATCCAGCTGGCTGCGGGGCGCACCCTCCCGGTGGTGATCACACAGCTGGCCGAGTCGCCTGGTGGCTGGTTCACCCTGGAGTTGAAGCAGATAGCACGTGACTACAACTCCGGCGTGGCCTTGGTGGAGGCGATCGAAGCCATGGCGGAGAGGAACGATGTAGATGAAGTGACCCGTCTCGCCAGTCGGCTCGTCGTCTCCATAAGGCGGGGCACGAACCTGGCCGATGCGCTGCAGGTGATGGCCAAAACGACCAGGGAGAGGGTGGAGAGCCTGATCCTCTCGCGGGGTCTCTTGAACTCCGTTCTCATGCCCATCCCCATCGGCCTCATCGTGATGCTGGGTGTGGGGTTGGCCATCATGGCCCCGGGCCTCTTCCTGGCGATAAGGAACCTGTAGCCGGTGTCGCCGCAGGCAGATCTCATTAGATAGGGGGGTGAGAAGAGATGGTAGGAAGGATCTACTTGAGGGCTCAGGAGGCCTTGCGAGGGCTGAAGGCTCGATACGCGAAGCTCTTCGTGCGACAGGAAGGGCAAGCCCTCATCGAGTACGTGACCCTGGTGGCCTTCGGCCTCATGGTGATGGGGGCTATCTATTTCCTCTTCACCGTGGTGCAGCAGAAGTTCCAGGCCTCAGGGCAACGGATCCAGGGGATACCCGAAGGCTTCATTGGCGCAGCTCTGTGGAGGGCCTAAGAAGCGTTCGGGCAAGCGGAAAGGAAGGGGGCCGGAGCCTGCTCGCCCGGCCTATCATCGCCAGGACAGGCTAGCGATGTTAGAGCAGGCAAGGCGCACGAGGCCGAGGCTGCGGTCTTCGGCCCCCGGAAGGGCTCTTACAGAGTCCTGGAAGGAAAGGGAGATGAAGAACATCGTATCTCGAATGGTGGACCGTGCCGCGGCAACGCTGAGAGACCAGAGAGGACAGGGCTACGTGGAGTTCATCATCTCCTGGCCGCTCTACATGTTCCTGGCGTTGATCCTGGGAGTCTTTGCCTGGTGGTGGTGGAACAACCTGCTTGCCGCCACGGCCATCAGTGACGGGGTGCGCTACGCCGCCGTCGAGGGAGGCACTATCGGAGCTGGCTATACGGAGGTCTGGGAAGACTTAGCCGCGGGGCTGGGCGGGTTCGCCACCGACTACCAGGGACGGTATTCCATCGTCCGGATAGGGCCTCTGCGCAGCGTGGAGGGCCAGATCTCTCATTCGATCCCTTTCCCCTGGCCGGGCTATTCGCCGTTACGGGTCGAGGCCTCCAGTTTCCAGAGATGGGAGAGGTTCTACCCGGGCCCTCCCGACCAGTGGGAGTGAGCGATGAGAGGAGGAAATAGGCGGTTTCGGAGCTTATTCTCCAGAGAAGAGGGTCAGGCCTACGTGGAACTCCTGTTGGTTCTCTTCCTGATGCTTCTCTTCGTCTCCGGCATCCTCTTCTTCGGTCGGGTACTCTACGTGGGCATCGCCGTCGATGCCGCGGCGGCCGACGCTGCGAGGGCTTCCGTGGAGACGCTGAATGAGTGGAGGGGGATTCCCCAGGGGATCGAGGCGGCACAGCGTACCTTGAGGGGATATTACCTCGACCCTGGCGCGGCGAGGATCAGGCTGGCCCCCCTGGCGGGATGGAGCTATGGCTACCCCGTCCGAAGCGACGTCTCCTACAGGACATACGTGGGGGATATCCCTTTCGTGGGGTGGTTCTATCCTGACCAGAGCCTACGCCTCCACTCTACCGTCTTCCTGAGGGTGGAGGAGTTCAAGTCCCGGTGGGCCTGGTAGAAAAGGAGTTGCAGATTGACGGAGAGATGGTGGATCAGGTTGAGGATCGATCTCGCCGATGAGAGAGGGCAGTATCTGGTCTACACGGCGATGGCCCTGGTTCTGGTGGTGGTCCTATTGGGCCTGGCCATCGATGGAGGTTTCATGTTCAGGGAGTACCGCCGAGTGCGGAATGTGGCTTCCCTGGCTGCCCAGGCGGCGAGTCACGCCGTAGATGAGGCCCATTTCACGGCCACCAACGAAGTACGGCTGGACGTGGCCAGGGCCACCGGGATAGCTCTCAACTACGCTGAAGTCAACTCCAGGGGGGCGATGGAGGTGACGAGGGTTGTGGTCTGGGCCGATGGAGTGGCTGTCGATGTGGAGGAGAGGATGCCCACCATCTTCATGCAGGTAGTGGGAATCCCGGAGGTCAGGATCGCCGCTCGCGGGGTCGCCCGGCCCAGGTATGGCATCGAAAGCGCGCCCCAGTGATCACCTATCGATAAAAGGAGGGTACCGTGTCACGCTTAGATGGGATAGTCGAGAAACGTAAGAGAAAGCCACGCCATCCACTGGTCTACGTGGCTGTCGGGGTGATGGTCCTGCTCCTGGTCTCGGGTCTGGGGCTCGCCTGGCGCAGGCTCAGGAGCCCGGTTCCGGGGTACCAGGGACCGGTCACCGAGGCTCCTCAAGTGATATCGGTGATGAATATCAACCTCCCCCGAGGAGGTCCAGCTGAACTGTCGACCCCGGAGACTGGACAGCCTGATACGCCTATGGAGGATCGCCCGCAGGCCTGGACGGTCCGCATGGAGGCGGGGCCAGAGGGGATCCCCGTGGGGATGGTGAGTGACCAGCGGGTGGTGGAGATGGTGATAGAGGATTATCTGGAAGCCTACCGATGGCTCTACGAGAACGTGAAGCCCGATCCGGGCGAGACCGCCAGGCATTTCATCGATGACCCCGAGAGGACGGGGGTCCTGGCCGCCAGTGCCATGAAGAAGACCCTCGAGGAGGATCGAGAAAGAGGAGTCTTCTTCCGGTTGCATCTCTACGATGGCGAGAGGAATGTGGTGGTGAGCAACTTCTCCCCCGACGGCCAGTCGACCTACGTCTCCGACAGCCAGAGGGCGCAGCGGTTGTTGCGGTACTACGACGGGGAGACTCTGGCCGTGAAAGAGGAGATGGAGCTCCCCCAAGGGGTCTTCATAGCTACCATGGTCTACGATGGGCAGGATGGGAGGTGGAAGATTGGCTATCTGGAGTTCAAAGAGATGAGGTTGCAGGGCGGAGAAGAGGGAGATGGATAATAAGGAAAGAGTATCATCTGAGTCTGCAGGGGGACATTGGCTCTTGGCCATGATCCTTCTCCTGGCGGTCTGCATCATCTTGGTGCCCCTCCAGGCCCAGGCGCGTCCGCTGCGAGATGGACAGTGTCCTCCTGGCTGCTCCCCTTCCGATTGCTGGTTTGATCCCCAGACGGGCACCATTCACTGCGAATGCAAGTGTGAGGTGGTGGAGACGGTGGAGCCGCAAGACACACCCACCCCACCGCCCCAGGAAACCCCGCAAGCGACGGCCACCCTGCAGGCAACGGCGACACCGGCCCCTACGCCGACCCCCTGCACCAAGACTTTCGTGCGGCGGGTCTGCACCGACACACGATGTCTAATAGGGGTCGTGGAGTGGGTATACATCGTGGACTATTGGTTGGTGGACTGCCGGGGAGCTCCCATCGCCATCCTCTGGAAGACGTGTGAGATCTGCGAGCCGACGCCCACACCCACGCCCAGGCCTCCCGAGCCTCCTAAGGAGGATGAGTGCGAGGATGTGGTCATCGGGGAGGAAGGGATGGAGTGTATCTCCGAGTATGAGATCTCCGTGGAATCGACCTGTCCCGTTCCCCAGGTGGGTCGGAGCCCTTACCCTCGAGGCATGGTGAGGGTCCCCAACAGTTTCTGGGTGGTGGCACCCGAGATCGGGGGAGTGGCCTGGTCCGAGAAGCTGCCCCAAGGGATACCCAATGAGAACACGAGGAACTGGCAGTTGGGTTTGCGGTGGCGGAGACTGTACCCACCCTTTGCCAACGGGCCCATCCTCGATCCTCCCCCGCCAGCTACCGCCTGGGACTGGGACGAGAGGCCCTGGAACATCGCCGCAGGGATCGAAAAGGGGGTGCACTCGGAGGCGGCCACCCACACCTACCTCACCAGTTCCTGGGGGAAGCCCCGCAACGGTCCAGAAGGCTTACCTTCCTATCAGGTGACGAACCAGACCTACTGGGCCGCGGAGTGGGCGATCAGGTACGAGCATTACGAGTGCGTGGAGGAGGAGAGGGAATGCGTACAGCGAGCCCAGCCCAACTACTCAGGCTGCGGGGACCTGAACCCAGACAAGGCCAACGATCCATACTGGCAGGTGGTGAGAAGGTGCCTAAGGAGGGAGTGGGTAAACAAGTTCGACGGCTGGCACGTCTTCGACCTGCGCGAATACGGGAACCCCACCTGGTGGTTCACTCGCCAGGTGCTGGAGCCGGTGCCCATCATCGAGGTTCAGGGGGTGATCCAAGATGAGAGGTAACGAGCAAGAGAAGGAAGTGAGGGTACTGGTGGCCACGCGGAATCAGGAGGTGTACAGGTTCTTCGAGCGGTGTGAGGGTGCGCAGCTCCTGGAGGCCGTCTCCACAGAGGGTGCTTATCAGGGCCTCGCCCAGGCCCATCTGGCCATCGTGGAGCTGGAGGAGCTGGTGGAGTCCTCCCTCTCCCGCCAGGCCCTCGCCGGTCTGCTTCAGGAGGCAGCCGTCCCCCTGACCACGGGCGACGAGTTCCTCGCTAACCCGGAAGCCTGGCTGGAAACGGGAAGGGGTGTCAGCGCCCGTATACCCCATCTCCCGCCGAAGACGGTGGCCTTCGTCAGCTATAGCGGAGGGGTCGGTCGCACCACACTGGCCCTGGATACGGCTATCCACTTCGCCGAGGTGACGAAGTTACCCACCCTCTTGGTGGAGTTCTGCCACGGCATCTCAGCAGTGGCTACCCTCTCACCGATGCAGGCCCCCCACCTCTACGACTGCCTCACTCAAGGCACCAAGCCCGCCCAGTGGCGAGGGGTGACCTTGCTTCCTATGGACTACGACCTGGCCAAGCTTCTGCCCTTGGAGCAGATAGGGGAGTACCTGGAGAAAGAGCAGGCTGGTCACATCCTCACAGTGATAGACGCCTGCTATCCCCACGCTCTCCTGGAACCCGTGAGGAAGGAGGTTCTTCGGTGGTTGGTGGTGGCTACTCCGCGGGACGACGCCATCCTCAACGCCCTGCAGCTGAAAGAGGAGCTGGCTCCCCGGGCTTCGCTGGTGATCAACGCCAAGAGGGCAACGGATAGTATGCTCCTCCTGGGGGTGGAGAGGGAGCTCGATCTCCCCCATATCTCCAATCCGGATCAGTTCAGGGGCCGGCTGGGCGGAGAGATACTCTCTCATATCTATCGGAACTGGAGGCGACATGACGAGAAAGGCTTCAGAGCTACTCTTGGTCATCTCCTTGGTCGCGGCAGCGGCGATAGGGCTGTACGCCAGGGCGCGGTTTGAGCGACTGGTTGCGACCCGGCAGATACCGGTGGCCGCGGAGGATATCCCTCCTTACACCCTGATCTCGGAGGAGATGGTTACCCTGCGAGAGATGCCCAAAACGTTGCAGTTCGAGCCCATCCATCTGAGCCGGGAGACGCTGCTGGGGAAGATGAGCACCATACCCATCCCCAGGGGTGCGCTCTTCTACGAGGAGTTCGCCGTCCCTCCCAGCGAGTTTCGCTATGTGGAGGACGAATACCTGGAGATCATCAGCTTCCCTGTGGATCCGGCCAAGGCAGTAGGAGGGCAGGTACGCCCCTTCCAGCGGATCAACGTCTACCGTATCGCCAGGGGGATGATCGACCATGGAGCACCCCCTGAGGCGGTCATCGCTCAGGCGGGAGCCGCGGTGGAGGTTCTGGCGGAAGATGTGCTGGTGGTGGATGTACGCTCCACCAGAGGTGAGCCAGCAGGGGTAAGCCCTGAGGGCAACCCTTCGCAGCTGGAACGGCAGGCGGCAACAGGAACGCAGGTGCTGCCCTTGAGCATCCTGACCGTGGCCGTGGAGCCCCAGGTGGCAGGTGAGATAACCCGGCTCATGGGGGAAACCCAGGGCCAGTACGACCTCTGGGTCTCTCTGGCTCCCCTGGCGAAGAGGGAGACAACACCTCAGGCAAGCGAGGGCACCAGGACCGATCCCATCCCTTCGTCTGGTGGTTACGATGCTACGCTCCCTACCCGTACCGCAACGCCGACAGCACACGTAGAGGATTCGGCCTCCTTCGTTGAAATCGCCGAGACTCCCTCACCCACCTTCACCCCGACGGAGATTCCACCTACTTCCACCCCTCAGCCCCCGACGCCGGTACCTCCCACACCCACGCCGACGCCCACATATGAGTTCGTGGTGCGCTCTAAGAACTGGAGCCCTTCCCCTGGTACCAGCTACATCCGGGGACGGGTACAGGATAAGGAGGGAAGGCTGATCGCCGGTATGAGCGTGGAGATAGCTTTCTGCTGCCCCCCGGAGAGCCTGATCGAGCCCCAGCCGTGGGAAGAAGCAGATGGGACCTTCGAGTTCGTGGTCACCCCTGGAACCTTCACTCTGGAGGTAGTAGGAGCCAGGACCGAACCGATCGCCTTGCAGGTGTCACCAGAGGGGGCCCTTTGGGAGGTAGTCTTGGAGAGGACGTATTGATGAAGGTCTTATCTCAGAGCTACGACTTCGACGAGATCATCCCGCAGCTACAAGACCGCCTACTGACAGAGGGTGTACCGATACCCGGTTGGCGAGATGGTGAGGGGAGGGAAAGGAGGGCCTTCACGGCCAGCGTCTTGCGAGCCCTGGTGGAGCTGAAGCTGGGCATCCCAGAGAGGGATCTCCAGGCGGTCGCTGCCGAGGCCGCCAGTCGGATGCTGGGGTTGGGGGTTCTGGACCCTCTCCTCCGAACCGAAGGGGTCGAGGAGATCATCGTGAGAGATGGGTTTGTACAGGTGGAGAGGTATGGGCGGATCGAGGGTGTGGGTCCTCTGGCCTCCGATGAATACTTCCGCCAACTGGCCAGGAGGGTGGCCGAGTTCGGAGGGAGGCCTCTCGGAGCAGCCAGCCCCTTCGTGCTAGTGGACCTCCCTGACGGCTCCCGCTTCACGGCCATGATCCCTCCCCTGGGAGAGAGCACGAATATCAACATCCGGGTCTTCGCCAAGAGGAAGTTCTCCTTGGAAGATCTGGTGAATCTGAGTAGCCTCAATGAGCGGACGGCGGGCTTCCTGGCCCAGGTGGCCTCCTCCGTGGCGGCCAGCGTGCTCATCTCCGGGAGGCCTGGGGCGGGCAAGACCACTCTCCTGAACGCCCTCTCCTTCCACTTCCCCAGGGAAGCACAGATCTGCCTGGTGGAGACCTTCAAAGAGCTCCAGCTTCAACACCCCCACCTGGCGAGGGCGGTCGTAAAGGTCGGTGAGCGCGAGGAGGGAGGCGTCTCCATGCGGGAGGTGGTGAACGTCCTCTACACGCGGATGAGGCCGGACATCCTGGTGGTGGGTGAGGTGGTCGACGACGAAGCGGTCGAGTTCCTCCACGCCATCAATCTAGGGATAACCGCCTTCACCACCATTCACGGGAATTCGGCCCTGGACGCCCTCCATCGGCTAGAGAGCATAGTACTGGAGAACAAGGCCACCCTGAACTGGGTGCCTACGCGGGAGAGGATTGCCAGAGGTATCGACCTGGTGGTTCACCTGGATCGGACGGTTGATGGGAAGCGCTACGTCGCTCAGGTGGCAGCCCTGGAGGGGTTGGACGAGCACAACCGCTACCAGGTCGAGACCCTCTCTGCCAGGGCTGGGGATGACTTGCAGCAGATGAAACCGCGGGTCAGGGTGCTCTGGGCTGATCAAGGGGGGAGGCACCGATGATCGTTTGGGCCTTCGCAGCGACTCTGGCGGTAGGCACGGGGCTGGTGATTCATCTAGCTCTGACCGAGCTCTTGACCCTCGCAAGGCGTTATGCTGGTCGTAAGCGTATGCGCCTGGTGAGCCTCCCCACTCTAGGCAAAACGGCCCTACCCTCCCCTTCTGACGTCAAGGGGCGCTGGGTCGCCTACCTCCCCCTTGCCGCTTCTCTGGTAGCCGCTTCCTCTCTTTTCGCCTCGGCTCCTCTCATAGGTGCCTATCTGGTCGGGGCAGGGTACCTCTTAGCTCGCTACCTGCGCGCCGGACGAACGAAGGAAGGGGCAAGAGAGATCGATGAGCAGGTGAAGGAGCTGGTGAGCGAGTTCCGGAGCCGGTACCAGCTGAAGCCATCTGTCTTCGGGATACTGGAAGAAGTGGTGGAGGGGCTCGAGGAGCCCTTGAAGGGTCTCATCGAGCAGGCGGTTAAGAGGTATTACGTCACGGGCTCGGCGAGGGAGGCCTTCCATACGCTACGAGAGTCAAGTGGCCATCACCCCTATCTCTGTCAGTTCGCCTTCATGCTCGAGAGGGCAGACAAGGCCACAAGTGAGGCCCTTCAGGAGGCCTTGAGCGATCTGGAGGAGCGGATGGAGCAGCGCCACAGGTTAAGGGGAAGGAGCAAGATCGCCCTGGCTCTCCTGAGGGGCGAGGCACGTTTCCTGCAGGGGGCCAACGTAGCCGCCATCGGCGCTGCTACCTTCGTTCCAGTGCTGCGGGAGTTCTACACGAGCACCCTGGCCCGGCAAGGGATCTTCGTGGCCGCCGTTTCGGCTGTGCTCGCTGCGTCGATCTATTTCGACCAGGAGGTCAGGATGCTGGAGGAAAGGATATTGTGAATACGCTCGGAGTAGCTCTTTCCCTTTCCGTGGCTGGGGTCGTGGTGAGCGGGTCGTTTCTCCTGGCGAGGTTGAGCCAGGAGGTCTTGGTGCGCCTCATGCGCCGGCACAAGAGTGGGCTGGCCCTGGTCAAGCTGTATGGACGCCGTAGCGAAGCTGAGAAGCAAGGTGATACGTTGCCTCTGGAGAGGCTATATGGATGGAGCGAGGCCAGGTGGAGAGGAGCGGGTCTCCTGGCGGGGGTGGCGGGGATGGGGGTGCTCTACCTCCTCCTCTTCGCCGAGATGGGGACGTCCTATCTGGCCCTGCTGGGCGGAGCTGCTGCTCTCGTGCCGCAGATGGTCAAGAGAACCCAGAGGCGAGCCCACCAGTGGCGATACCTGAGGGAGATACGCGACTTCATCACCAGCCTCCGTCTGGCGGTGAGCCTGGGGGAGACGATCTCCCAGGCCCTGCTGGGTATCGCGGAGCAGGAGCCTGCCCCAACGCGTGGCAGGCCAGGCGGAGAGATCCTCTTCCATGAGCGGTTGCGTCACCACGTGCGGACGAAGCTGGCTACGTCTACGCCAGAGAAGGTGCTGGAGGCCCTGGCCCGGGATTTCCGTTCTCCGGAGATCGCCGCTCTCCTGAGACAGATCAACGCAGCCCGAGCGGGAGGCCTCTCGTACGGGGAGGCCCTGCGGGGCAGCGCGGAGCGGGTGGAGCAAGAGATGGTCCAGGCAGCAGAGTACGCCATAGAGGAAGCACCAACCCGCCTCGTACTGCCCATGCTGATCGGTCTCTTTCCCACCATCGTGGTGCTGGTGGTCTATCCCTTAGCCATGGCTCTCATCGCCGGGATCACTACCACCGGCTTCTCTAGATAGACTCCTCAGACAGGGCCTTAGTCTGCCGAAAACATCATACAAGGAGGTGAGTGAGATGGTGCAACTTCTTGCGAGCTTCGCAAGGGACAACCGAGGGACGGTGTCCATCGAGTACGTAGCCGTGGGGGCTCTGGTGATCCTGATCCTCTACGCCGTCTTCGACCGGCTCTTCACCGATGCCCGAACCCGCCACGTCGAGGCCACCGACACGTACGAGACCTACATCCCAGCGACCGACATGGGTCCCTAGATGCATATCTAGGAAGGAGTGAAGCGTGGGAGGAAGTCCATCCCTTCCTCCCACCCTGCCCAAACAAGGAGGAATACGAAGTGGGCTTTCTAAAGGACAATGAGGGCACGGTGAGTATCGAATACGTGGCCGTGGGGGCCCTGGCGATCCTTTTGCTGGTGGGGGTCTTCTCCCGCCTCTACGAGGCGGCCAGAGTTCGGGGCCAGGGAACCGACGCCGCGGTCCAGAGCTACCTTCCTTGAGAGGAAAGGGTGGAAGAATGGTGTGCATACTACTTCGGTTCATCGATGATCAGAGGGGAACGGTGAGCATAGAATACGTGGCCATTGGGGCTTTGATGGCCCTGATGCTCTTGGCGGTTCTCTCGCGCATCTTCGACTCCCTCCGCAGCAGCCTGCAAGGGGTGAACAGTGAACTCTGAGGAGCTGTTTCTGAGGGGGGCAATCAGCGCCTTCTTAGTGAGCGGGGCGGTTTGGGATCTGCGAACCAGGGAGGTCCCGCCTCTCCTGACCCTGCCGGCCATGGCTCTCGTGGGAGGTCTCCGCTTTCGTGAGGGTCGTTATGAGGTCTTCGTCACTTGGCTGGTCATATTCCTCCTGTGGTCGGCTCATCTCTTCGGCGGCGGAGACGCGAAGCTCCTGATGGTGGAGACGGCCCTCTTCCCAGGCCCTAGGTTCCTCGTAACCCTGAGCGTCGTGGCCCTGGCGTGTAGTCTGCCCATCTTGGTGGTGAAGTATCGGCGTAGGTCACCGCTGGTGCTAGTGAGGGGTTTGGCCCAGAGGGTGTGGACGGGGCACCTCTTTCCCACGGGGAGGGAGCTGAAAGAGGGAGGGCGGCCGACGACGTGGATCTTCGCCCTGGCAGGGATAGGCTATGCATGGCTCCTTTGGTGAGGTCGAGGATGAGAATGAAAGGCTTGGATGAAAAGGGCAACGTAACCCTGGAAGCCACCTTCTTTCTGGTCCTCTTCGTTCTGGCCTTCTTCGGGGCCGTGGAGCTGGGGAGGGCTCTCTCCATCAAGCACTCGATGGACGTGGGGGTCTATCGAGCGGCACGGTACCTATCCATAGACCCGTCGGATATGTCCGCGGCGGAGAGGATGATCCGGGATGAGATCGATAATAACGTACTAGGGGGTGCATACGGGGATCTGGCGCGAGTGACGGTGGAGATGCCTTCCACCTACTTCGGGGCAACCTTCACGGTTCGGGCCGAGGTCGATTACCAGGCGACGATTCCCTTTCTTCCCCTCCCCCTTCGAACGATCGTGGCGGTGCATTCTCAGAACATAGAGAGGTTCCCGTGAGCGAAACCCTATCCGACCAGCGCGGTCAGGCGAGCGTGGCCGGGGTCGTGGCCACTGTCATCGTCATACTGATCACGGCGGGCCTGGTGGATCTCTATCGTCTTCAGGAGGTTCGGTCATGGGCCTACCAGGCCGCCTCCGATGCTGCTCTGGCGGGCGCGAGTTCAGGACGGGATTATGCCCACTTCATGGCCACAGGAGTGATTTCCCTCGATGAAGGCGTGGCCATCGAAGCAGCTAGAGAACGTGTGCAGGAGGAGATGGCAGCCAGGGGGATCGTGGAGTACACAGTCGATATCCGTGCCGTGGCCGATCCGGAGGGAGGGACCATCCCCGGTTATCCCCCGGTCGCGCGGGCCTCGCAGTGGAACGTCTCCTCCTGGAATGAGAGTGAACCCAGCGTGGGCGTCTTCTTGGTCGTCCCGGTGGAGACCTATCTCTTCGGCCTCATCAACGGCAACCGACCGATCCAGGTGCATGTGTTCGCCGCGGCGGGCGTGGCCACGGCTTCCTAACAGGATCCCGTCCCACAGGTCCCACAGGGATCCCAAGGGAGATCCCAAGGGATGGGATAGGGCAAATAGATGAGAGGATCTATGTGCACGACTACAGTCATCCGGCGGGTCGTCCCGCTAGCCGTGTTGGTTCTAACCCTCTTTCTGGGGGCAGCTCTGGGTCAGGCTCAGACGGGTGCTGACTGGCTCCCCTACCACTCAAGTCCCTTCCAGAACCTCTCCGACCCGCTATGGGTAGAGCATCGGCGCGGAGGAGCCATCGACATCGTCGGTGGAACCTGGGTGCGCCTCAGGACCCCGACCAACACGACTCGAGCGCCCTGGATAGAGCGGCACAACGGCTACGCCGGCGATCAAGGTCGGCTCTTTCCAACAGCTGGGAATTTCCGGGTCATAGTCCGCTTCCGGTATAGGTTCCCACCAAACGTGGCCGGGTACGGAGTGGACATCTGGGCCGGGGCGGGAAGCTGTGCCTTTTCGAACCCCAGGTGCCGACACTTCAACGTATACATGCATCGGGATCTGGGTTTCCGGGCCCGCCTCCTGCCCGGCAGCTGGTCGGATGAGGTCTGGCTGGGGCTCATCGACACGGCGATCCATACGTTGGAGGTCTGGAAGACTGGCGACCGGTGGCGGCTGTGGGTGGACGGCATCTTGAGGGCCGACCGGGTCAACAGGGGAACTCATCCCGACAGGCCGGATGAGCTGATCATGGGGGACTTCACGGTGCAGGCGTGGTCGGGGCGCTATCCAACCCTCAGGGTGGACTACGTAGATGTGGAGACCGACGCCGGAGTTTGCATCGTAGGGGTCTCCCCCGGTAGCCCCCAGCCTGAGGGTACGAACATCACCGTTTACGCCCGGGCCTGGGACGGGATAGGGGTGGGGAGTTTGCGATTCTACCTGAACAGCGCTACCGATGGGAGTACGTCGGGGGGGTGGTGGAACTTCGCCACAGTTTCTGGTGGGGGTGGAGCCGATGTGACTCGCTCCGCTACTCTGAACTGGTCAGCAGCGCCGGGCTGGATGCCCAGGACAGGGACGCACCGTCTGGTGGTCAACATGTACGCTCCAGATGGGAGCTTGCGCAGGGCATGGAACTGGAACCCGTGCGCCAGCATAAACTACACCTGGACCCCACCCACTCCCACGCCGACCCCTACCGCCACAGCGACACCGGTACCTACCCCTACACCGACACCAACCGCAACCCCTACTCGGACGCCAACGCCGACGCCGACTCCTACGCTAACACCTACCCCCACGGCGACGCCCACCCCCACGCCGACTCCCAGGCCCTCAGAAATTGTCTTGCAGGCGGACTACCCATGGGTCGTCTACTACGGGCCTCTCCTTGGGCAGCCTGCGCAGACCCTGCGAGGATACGTCCTTCCTCCACCGCCCGCGGGCACAACGGTGAGGATCGAGGTGAGCGAGCCGGGGTCTGCGGCTCAGGCGTTTCTGACTTGGACCGACATGGGGGGCAACTTTCTCCTTGGCCCGGCAGAGGCAGGAGATCCCTACTTCGGAACGAGGGAGCTGGGGACCTGGTCGGCGCAAGCATCATTACCGGAGATCGGGCTTAGGAGCAACGTGGTCTACTGGGAGGTACATTGGTTCCCGGTCCATCTGGTGGAGTGAAGTCGTTGGATGAAGGAGGTTTCAGATGGAAGAGATTCGCACCATGGCCAGAGATGTTCTCTCCCTCCTATGGGTGGTGACGGGCATCTTGGTGACGGTGGGCTTCGCTGCCAATTTCGTAGGTCAGCAGGTACTGACTCTGACGGGCAACCCCCTGGGCTTGAGTCGGCTATGGGTACGGGTGGTAGCTATGATCTTCGGTCTTTTACTGGTGATCTTCGCACCGCTTCTGAGCGACTGGGTGATCCAGACGCTCGTAGCTATGGGCCTATAGACTTGGAGGTGACGATGAAAAGAGTAAGGACGATCTTTCCTCTCATCTGGGGAGTTCTCTTGGATCGGAGAGTGCGGGCTGTGCTACTGATGGTGTGTTACGGGCTGTTGGTGACACTGATCCTTCCCTCAGGAGATGCATGGGCGGCATCCGCCCGACAGGAGGGGGATATCGCCGGGGCTCTCGCTGCCCTGGCCAAGAAGGTGATCGACGGCCTGTTGATCGCATCAGGGTTGCTTCTGGCCATCGGATTCGCCACGGGTTTCGTGCAGGGCCAGATCGCGGTGATGGCCGGTAGCCCCTATGGGCTCTCTCAGACCTGGGTCCGTATCGCGGGCATCGTGCTCTGCTTCCTGGGGGTGGCTTTTGCGATACCCGCGGCCAACGCCCTGATCGACGCTATCGTCTCTAGTGCGCCCAGTCAGACGATCAATGTGGATGCGCTCAGATAGAAAGGATACCTCCAAGCCGGTGGGCAAGGCCTTGATAGTGGCTACCTTGGTCGCCCTTCTTCTCGTATGCCTTCCCGTGGGAACTCCTCCCGCTGCGGCATCTGAGGGGGTTCTATCGCCCCGCTCATGGCCAGGTGAGGCGCCTCCCCAGCAAGGGTGCGATGAGGGGGACGTCGTGTGTCGCATCCTCCAAGCTCTGAAGGACGGGGTGCTCACCCTGCAGATGGTCTTCCCGGCCTTCGACCTACGGGTGGCCCTGGAGGAGGCGTTCATCTCCATGCTGGAGGCCAACCTCGAAGGACTGGCCGATCCCCTGCGCGCCGCACTAGCCTCGACCGTCTTCTCCTCACCGCAGATAGTCGGCGGCCCTGAGTCGCCCACCATCGAGCGGGCGTGGAGGGAGGTTCGGTGGGTAGCGGCCCTCTTCTGGCCGATAAGCCTGGCCTTGTTGGGGGCGACCATCGTCTCTCGCAACGCTTTCAGCGTGGGGCTTGCTGATAGCATGGGCGAGGGTGTGCTGAGGTGGTTCGTGGTGGTGCTTCTGTCGGGAGCGAGCATCTACCTCTGTGATGGCGCTAATCGGATCGCCAACGCCCTGACCATGGCCTTCCTTGCCATTCCAGGTGGTGGCCTGGGCCCGGAAGCGTTCATGAACGCCATCGTCAATCTCTTGATCCTGGGGACGGTGGGGATCCTCAGCATGGTGATCCCAGGGGCTGCCGTGGCCTTTCTCCTCCTCACACTGGTGATGGCCATAATGGGGTTCCTGATTGTAATGGCGTTGATCCTTCAGTACGTGGCCCGCTACGCCCTCATCTACGTCCTGGTGGCCATCGCCCCACTGGCTCTCCTGGGGGAGATCTTCCCCATGACCAAGTGGATCTCCAGGAACTGGCTGCGGGGCTTCATCCTGGTGGAGCTCCTTCAGCCCATCAATGCGCTCCTATTCGTCCTGGTTCTCTTGATGGCCCAGGGGGCATGGACGGAGACGGTCAATCCGGTAGGTGTCTTCGTGAGGTTCGTGGTCGCCGCGGGAGTGTTGAGTTTGCTCCTGACCATCAACTTCACCGTCATCAAGCTGGTCTTCGGGGCCATCAACGAGGTCCGAGAGAGAGCAACCACCACCGTCTCGGGCGTGGTGCGGTTGGCAGCGGTAGCAGGTGGAGCGCTCATAGCGGGAGCGGGTTTCGGCGGTGGAGGCGTGGTCGGAGGAGGGGAAGGTGTGATTGGCCCGACACTGGGTGGGGTGAGTAGATCCCGTGCGGCGAGCGCTGAGGCGCTGGGCACCGGTCTCCTGCAGAGCGAATCGCGCTTCTTGAGGAGCATGGGCGCGGGGATACGGACTTGGGGAAGGGAGAGGCTTTTTGGTCTCCGTCGGGAAGAGACCCAAGAAGACTTCGAGGGACGGACAGAAGCCCTCCGCGCTGATCGGGCGGAAAGAGCGGCTCTTTTCAAGGGGTTGGAGAAGGAGCGTGACCAGAGGCAGGCACGGGCTCGATTTGGCCGCCAGGCTGCGCCCCTCATTCGAAGGATGGTAGACCCTGAACTCGACGCTGGCACCCAGGGGCCTATCGAGGAAACCATGTCCCGTCTGGAGAGCGCCTATGGCCCGGAGGCGTTCTGGCCCAGCGCCCGTGGAGTGGCAGAAGCCATTCGCCAGCACCGCAAGCGGGCTGGCCGGGAAAGTCTGGCCACGATGGCAAGGGGAAGAGGCTTCCGGAGGGCTGACGGGTTGCAAGGGGATCCCGCAGCCTTCGTGGGAACGGAGATCGAGGAGGCCATTCGTGGACGACCGGGGCGGGCAGGGGAGAAGTTCGGCCGACTCTTTCCTGGACCGTTGGAAGGTCAGCCATCTGTCCAGTTGGGCTACCGCCCTCGTCCGGACTACTACGACTTCCAGCGCGGGGCCAGGATCGCGGATCTTCTGGGGGAGGGGCCGGAAAACATCGAGGCTCATGGTCTGCTCCACTGGAAGCTTTCGCGGTGGGGCACCGACCTCACCGAAGAACTGATGAGGGCTGCGGACGAGGTCCACGGTCTCGGCCTGCAGGAGGGGTGGGAGGGGGACCCGGGAGGGGCGTTCGTAGAGAGGGTGAACGAGATCGTATCCCGACCCGAGTTGCTTGGGGTTCTCTCTGAGTCCTCCTTGCCCGCGGCCTGGCGCTGGTACAGCCGTAGGCACGCCGGGAGGTAGCGATTCGGTGGGGATCCTTTTCAGAGCGAAGGCTCTGGTCGTGGACCGGTTCTTACGCCGTGGTGGAGAGAAAGTAGAGCTAGTTTCCGCGCCGCGGATAGGTGGAGATCTTCACCCCGTAGCTTCCCGACGCAGTGACTACCTAGTGCTGGCCCTCCGACTCGCTGGGAGATGGGGGAAGGACAAGGGTTCCGTGAAGGAGATCCTGGATGCTCTCTTGCTTCTTGAAGAGGCCTATGGCACGGAGCGGGTGCTGGCCGCTGTCAAGCGTCCCTTTGCCCTCCTCGCCGCCGTGACGAAGGCATCATCTCTCACCTCGCTGGCCTCGGAGCGGGGCTTCCCCACAGTGGGGGCCTTCGTGGGCTCTGAGGTGGAGGAGGAGCTTCGGGGGGCCTACCAGGGAGAGGCGGAGGTCATCTTCCGCCATCCAAGCGCAGGGGAGGGAGGGAGGAAGTCGGCGGTGGCTGGGGAGTATCCCACTTATAGGGACTGGAAGGAGGCGAGCCTGCTTGCGCAAGGGATGGGACGGATGCATTTCCTTCCCCTCCTGGCCGCTCTCGTTCTCCGCCTGCGCAAAGAGGATCCTGGCACCCTCCGAGCCCTGGTGAAAAGCGCGAAGTGTCCCAGCCAAGGCTTGGAGAAGGGAGGTGCGACTCAGCTGGGCTCCCGATCGCTGACGAGGTTGCTGGAGCAGACAATCGCTGACTTGGACGAGCAGGACCCCTCTCCACTGTGGCGGATCCTGCGAAGAGCTCTATCTGGAGGATATCGAGATGGCTAGCATCCGCTTCCCCAGGCGACTCGATTTCGGCTTTCGGCCCTACAAGGGGTTGAGCCTGCGACAGATCCTCTGGTTGGTGGGGAGTTTCAGCATCGCCGGCATCCTGGTTTTAAGTGATCTGGGCGGAGCCCCCTTGTGGCTCAGGTTGGCGATGGGAGGGGTCATAGCCGGGACTGGGCTGGGGATCTCCTTCATCCCCCTCTGGGGCAAGCCTTTGGACTCCTGGCTGCCAACCCTCCTGCGATTCTACCTCTCGCCGCGCCGCCGGGTGTGGCGCAAAGGGGAAACGATATGGGAAGAGATAGGAGAGGAGAGGATCGAATTGGTGACCGGTGAGGAGGCGGCTCCGGCGGTCCTCTCCCCTCCAGCGATCGCTGTGGAGTACTCTCCGCTGGGTCTCCTCATCGGTTTCTGGATCGTGCTCTCCCTCTCGACGCTCATCGTGTATGGCGCCAAGGGTGGACTGGCTGATCTGTCGGTCTGGGGGTTGTGGTAGGAGGAGAAGAGGTTTTCGTGAGGGGGCAGAGGGATCTTCCACCGACACAGGAGCACATCTACCTCAAGGGGATCTTGGACGGGATCACCATCGCCCGCAACGGCACCCTGGCGGTCATCTTGGAGGTTGGCGCCATCGACATCATGCTTCTCGATCGAGACCAGCGTACGGCGAAGATCATGCAGCTGGATGACCTGTGGCGGAGCCTTCGCTTCGAAAACCAGGTCGTCGTCGGTACGAAGAGACAGGAGATGCGGACCTACCTTCGCTACCTGGAAGAACGCCTCTCTAAGTGGGAGGAAGAGATGGAGGGGGCTCAGACGGGCCAGGAAAGGGAAAGGTTGGAACTTCGCATCGACCTCCTCTACCGCCAGATGGCCCATCTGGAGGCCCTGGCCCAGGGGGTGAACGCCTTAGTGAGAACCTATCACTGGGTGATCCCCCACAACCCGTTCCTCGTGGAGATGCAGCGCCGTGTGACGGGGCGAGAGGTCCTCACGGAGGAGCAGTTTCGGGAGGCACAGCAACTGCTGATGGAACGGCTGCATAAGGTGGTGCGGGGCCTGGCCCGGATCGGCCTCCCCGCCCGTTTGGAGGACGACGACGAGATCATCGAGGAGATCCTCCGTTTCTACTTCCCCACTATCCCAGAGGAGGTGTCGGTGGACTTCCGACTGGTGGCCTCCCCCCTTCTGGGGGTAGGTGAGGAGGTCTAATAGATCATGTTTGGCCTGGAGAGGATCCGTCGTCGACTGAGGGGAAAACAGCATCATATTGAGGGGAGCCCGCTGGAGATCGGCGGACGGAGCATCATCGATCGTATGGCACCCAGTGGCCTCTTCCTGGAGCTGGACTACTTTCACTTCTCCACGACGGAGTACGGAAGGGTTTGGTTTGTGGAGGACTGGCCTGAGAGGCTGGGCCTGACCTATCTCCACGACATCTACGGCTTTCCCGGGAACCTGCGAGTCTCTATCTTCGTCCGTCCCCTCGATCCCCGGCTCGTTGTACAGAGCGTCAAGCGGGAGCTGACTCAGCTGCGGGCCCAGAGGCTCTCCGGACAGCAGGAGGGGAAGATCCCCGACTATGGGGTGATCGCCACGGAGCGGAGCACTGAGGAGGTCCTTCGTAAGCTGCAGGAGGAGCGAGCTCCCATCCTCCTCGTCTCCTTTTACGTCTGCCTCTTCGCTCGGTCGCTAGACGAACTGAACAAGGCCTCGCGTCAATTAGAGGATCTCTTCCTGGACGCGGGCGTTCGGGCTCATCGGGCCATGGCCAAGCAGGAGGCGGGTATCATCAGCATGCTCCCCCTGGGAGTGAACCTCCTCAACCAGGCCCGGAATATGGACTCTCACGCCCTGGGGGCGATGTTCCCCTTCGTCTCTTCGGACTACCTCGCGCCCAGGGGCCACTTCATGGGTATCAACCGAGCCAACGGCACGCTAGTTACGGTGGATATCTTCGAGGAGCAGAACACCAACCTCATCACCGTGGGGAACATGGGGAGCGGGAAGTCGATGTTCCTCAAGTACCAGGTGGAGCAGGCGGTGATCACCGGCACGCGTTGCATGGTGGTCGATCTGGAGGGGGAGTTCCGCCCCCTTTGCACGGACCTGGGGGGAACCTATCTCGACCTCTGCACAGCCGCGGAGCACAAGATGAACGTCCTGGACATCAACCCCGAGGACCGCGACCCCTTGACCGAAGGGTACTACGATTTCCTGGGGTGGTTGGAGGTGGCTCTCCGGGAGCGAAGGGGGGAGCCCTCCCTCTCGGCCAGGGAGAAGAACCTGGTCGATACCACCTACAAGGAGGCGATGACTAAGGCCGGGATCCAGCAGGAGGATTCCTCGACCTGGCGGACCCCCCCACCGACGCTCTCGACCTGGTACCAGGTTCTACGGGAGAGGGGAACGCCGGACGCGGACGAGCTCGCTGAGCGGATCGCGCGTTACGCGGTGGGGCTCCTGGCTGAGGCCTTCGACTGCCAGACCAACGTGACCCTCGACTCATCCCTCGTGGTCTTCGACCTGAAGGATGTCCCCGACGAACTGAAGCCTGTACGGGTGCGGCAGATCCAGAGTTTCGTCTGGTCCAACGTGCTAAGGGAGCTAAGACCCACCCTGGTGATCGTCGATGAGGCCTGGTGGCTCCTCCAGGACCTGGAGACGGCTCGCGACCTCTCGGCGATGGCGCGCCGCTTCCGCAAGCGGTATGCGGGGCTCTGGCTGAGCACGCAACATGCCGAGGACTTCGCCCGCAACACCGATGCCGAGTTCATCCGGGATACAGCGTCCGTGGTGCTCCTCTTCGCCCAGAACCCATCCGCCATCCCCCTGCTCGAGACGCGCTTCGCCCTTAGCGGTGCGGAGTCGGGAGAGCTGGTGGTCCTTCACCCCGGGGAGGCCCTTCTTCTCACCCGGCACCACCACATCCCCCTGTACATCCCTATCCCGAAGGAGAGATACCCCCTCTACACGACGAAGCCCCAGGAGGTGATCGTCTTCAGGCAGGGAGGGAAAGGAAGTCAATGAATCTCATTTGGAGGAAGATCGTGCAACCACCTCGTTTCAATATGAAACTGTTCCTGATCATCGCCATCCCCACTCTGCTCTGCGCGCTCTACCTGGCCCTCACGAGCGCCAGGCGGTTGGGGGTGTTGTAAACGTGATTCGCGTCGGTGTGGGAGCCGCTGGACCCTCGCCAGCTCATCGGTTGCCTGGGCGCGGTGTTGGGCAGTATAGGGGTCCTCTTATGCTGCGTCTACTTTGCCCTGTTAGGTATGGTGATTCAGGCCCTGCCCGCAGGACAGGAGCAAGCCTGGAAGTGGGTATTGGGCCCTCAGGGGGCCCTCTCGATACAACCGCCGTTCGAAGGTGGCCCTCAAGGGTGGCCGGCTCAGGGTCCCATCAGCGCCACCTTCCACGATCCATCCTACAGGGAGAGCACGGGGAGGACGCATTTCGGGATCGACATCGCGGCTCCGCTGGGGTCGCCGGTGATGGCAACGCTGGAGGGAGAGGTCACACTCGCTGGTGGCGCGGGGAGCTTCGGGAACCTGGTTGTCATCGAGGAAGGAGCCTTTTCCGTCTACTACGCCCACCTGGACGAGATCCGCGTCTCTATAGGGGAGAGGGTAGTGTGGGGACAAACCATCGGGACGGTGGGATCCACAGGGAGAGCTTCCGGTGCGCACCTTCACTACGAGGTGCGACACCGTGGATGGCCAGTGGATCCCGAGCCCTATCTCTCCTATTGAAGCTGGCGAAGATGGTTGCGACACCGCCACTACTCTTCGCCCTGGAAGAGCGACTGACAGAGGAGGGGCTCTGGGGACCACGCCTCCACATTGTGCTTGAATTCCTGAGAGAGAACTGGAGCAGGGAGTTGGAGGAGGCCCTGCGCGGCCTGCCCGATGAGGACGAAGTTACCCTTCGGTATGTGATGGGACAGCTCGCCTGGCTAGCCCAGGACATTACGGGAAACAGACTGGAGCAGGCACTGCAGCGGCTGAGGGAGCTGGAGGAGTATGAGATCTTGTCCAGTTAGGAGGTCAGGATGTCTTTCGCCAGTGTGACCGCGAGCAGGTCGGGCAACGAGGGGGATTTGCTGCTTGAGATCACGCCACCTCGCGACAACGAGCGGGATGCTGCGGCGGTGGAGGATATGCTGGCTGCCCTCTCGCTGAGCGAGCCCTTTTCGCTGGAGATCGCAGGCGAGGGGGGAAGGAAGCGCTTCCTGGCCAGGGGCTCACCCCGAGCCATCGAGCATCTCCGATCGCGCCTGGCGGGGATCTACCCTCACGCTGGTTTGGAGGTGGTGAACCCCGCTCGGGAGCCCCGTCGGGACCCGGCCCGACCACGTCCAGGGGAGCGGGCTCTGACGATGGAACTCTATCTCCGGACGGGTCCTCACCTCCCCATAAAGACCTATACCACCTACCAGGACGAAAGAGTTCGGGGCTCGGATCCACTCCTGGAAGTCCTCTCAGCATTGGGCGCTCGAGGACGAGCCCTGACTCAGTTGATCCTTAGACCGGCGCCAGACAACTGGTCGGAGAGGTACCTCGACCTGGCTCGCCAGCGCCATTGGCAGGAGCGGAAAGCCTCTCCTCGGGGGCAGGCCGCGGTGGGGATCTTCCTTCTAATGGTATTCTGGGCCCTGTTTCTCTTCTTGAGAGCCTTCTTCTGGTGGCTGGAGGGGTTGAGGGGCCATGCACTTCTGGCGGGGATCGCTCTCTTCCTGGGAGAGGTGGCCTTGTTCTATCCCCTGCGGTCTCTGACCCGGGAGGACGATCCCCAGATCGTGCGGGAGAAGGTCCACCTGCCGGCCTTCGAGACCTGGCTGCGGATTACCGCCTTCGCTGGGGAGGAGGTGGAGTTGGAAGAGAGGATGTGGGACATAGTCTCAGCGTACAGGCTCTACAACCTCCCGGCGGGTAACGGCTTCCTGGCCAGGAAGGTGGTCTTCGACCCCACTGACATAGGTACAGACCCCTTGGCCACGAACCTTCCCCTGTTGGGTAGAGAGCTAAGGGCCTGGTGGGCGAGGAAGCCGATCCTGAACGTCAGGGAGCTGGCCAGCCTGTGGCACCTGCCCCTGGGAGAGGTCGATGTGCAGGGGCTGAGGCGTGCCCCCGCCCGAGTGGTTCTCCCTGTAACGGAGGTATCGGGGGAGGGGATCCTCTTGGGCCATTCGGTCCATCAGGGCCGGCGAGTGGAGGTGCGGCTCCCCTTCGAGATCCTCCACCACAACGTCTTCCTGGTGGGGAAGACCCAGCGGGGGAAGTCGAACCTGATGCAGCTCCTGGCGGAGTCGGCCATCGCGGCGGGCGACCGGGCGGTGGTGGTGATCGACCCTCACGTGGATCTGGTTCGCTCTCTGCAGGCTCGCATCCCGCCCGGCCACGAGGAGCGGGTGATACTCATCGACCTCTTCGATCGAGACTCCCCGGTAGGGATCAACCTCCTGGAGTACCGGCGAGAGAGCCCCATCGACCGGGACAAGGTGGTGGCCGACATCATCGACAGCTTCTCCGACATCTGGGTCCGCTTCTGGGGTCCTCGCATGGAGATCTACCTGAGGTGGGCGCTCCTGACCCTGGCCGAACATAACCGAACCGCAAAGCGGCAGATGACCATCCTGGAGGTCAACCTCCTTCTATCGGATGAGAGGTTCCGTGGGGATATCCTCCGCCAGATCAGGGATCCGGAGATCCACCGCTGGTGGCGGGAGGAGTACGAACCCCTCAGATTGAGACATTCCCGCTTCATGATGGAGGTCATCTCTCCCGTAAAGACCAAAATCGACCGCTTCGTGGCCTCCAGGATCGCCAAGAACGTCCTGGGACAGCCTCGGTCAAGTGCAGACATCGGAAGGGCGATCCAAGACCGGAAGATCGTACTGGTGAACCTGGCCTCAGGTCTGGTGGGGAAGGAGACGGCTTCTCTTCTGGGCTCGGCCATCTTGGATATTCTAGCTTCGGTCTTCCGCTATCAGGCGCAAGAGGAGAGACGGCGGCGAGCCCTGGCCACCGTGATCGTGGACGAGATCCAGGCCATCGAAGGATCGGGGAGGAAGTATAGGGAGTTCTTGCAGGAGCTTTCCAAGTTCGGCGCCAACGTGGTCCTGGGCACCCAGAGCCTGGCTATGATAGAGACGATGGAACCGGGTCTGAAAGGAGCCATCTTCGCCAATTCGAGCACTCTATTCATCTTCGAGTCCAGTGCCGAAGACGCCCGCTATCTGGTTCATGAGGTGGATCGGCCAGTATCGGTGGCAGACCTGACCAACTTGGGCCCGTTTCGTTGTTACGTCAAGACGATGATCGGCGGGGAGCGGATGCCCGTCTTCACCCTGGAGACCCTCCCGCCTCAACAAGGTTCCTCGGAGCAGGCCGAGCGAGTGCGACTCCTCTCCCGAAAGCGGTACGGGCGGGATAGGGCCGAGGTGGAGGCGGAGAGAAGGAGCAGCATCCAAGAGCGCTACTACCCTGTGACCCTCCCTGCGGAGAAGGTGGTTGCAAAGACCCCCTCTGAGTCGCGCCTTTATCCCGGTAAGGCGTCCGAAGGGGAGACGGGGAGAGAGGGTGATCCCGGGGAGGCTGCGGGCGAGCGGGTGGAGGCTCCCCATCACGTAGGAGGCACCACGGGCGAGTCGACTCTCGATGAGGGGGAACTCTCCCGACGGGGCCGCAGCCGGGCACGTCGCCAGCGACTGAAGAAGAGCCCTGAATGATCGTCTCTCTGAATGGAGGAGGTCGAGGTCGAAGAGCATACCATCCGCAACATCGAACTGGAGATCCTCCACTGGCTCGTCAGCTATCCCCTGATGAGCGCCTACCAACTCGCGGTCGCGTTGGGCCTGGACTGGGACTCGGTCAAGGGGTACCTGAGACACCTGACGGATGAACTGAGCTTCCTCGAGCGAGTGTCCTTTGCAGACCCCGCGCTTCGAAAAGGGGTGCAGGCCTACATCCCAACGGACGAGGGGATCAGAGCTCTGGCTGAGGCGGAGGGGCTATCCAGTGTGCAATGTGTCCGACGACGTCGGCTGACTAAGGGTCGTCTCTATAAGATAATCAACAGTCTCCCCATCTATTACGGGTTGCGCACCTTCATGGTCCGACTGGGAGAAACGGCCCGCCGGCACGGGCATAAGGTGGTCCTCTTCGAGGAGGAGCCGCTCTTTCGCTTCACCAGGGGCGGGCGTGAGGGACGTTTTCGCCCCCATGCCTTCTCCGTCTATCGGGCTGGAGATGCCGCCTACCCTTTCATCCTCTTGTGGGACGCGGGGTACGGTCGGGTCAGCCACTTCCGCGGGAGGGTCCATAGGTTCCATGACCTTAGAGAGGCGGATCGTTACCCCTTCCCCGCCGAATACCGCCGCTTCCCAGCCCTGGCTGTGGTAACTACCGATCACTGGCGGCTTCTCGAGTGGCAGCGGATGCTCCGTCTTTCAGCGATTCGCCGCCAGTCGGCGGATGTGCACCTCTATCTCACCTTGCGACGTGACCTGCGGCCCGGGCCTGAGGGAGAAGAGTGGAACTTCTTCCGTCCCGTCTGGTTCGATGGGGCAGGGCAACAGGTGCCCTTCTTGAATGGGACTCCCTCTTTCCCCTGGGAGGAGTACAGCGCTTTCCGGGAGGAGCGGCTTTTCCCCACGGAGATCCCTCGTCGGTCTCGTCGCAAGATCCTGGGCGATCCTCTCCTCGAAAGGGCTCAAGCCTTGAGGAGCCTCTTCCCACACGCAGGGGAAGAGGAGATCGCCCTGGTCAACCTGGCACTGCGCCGCAGGGAGAAGGAGGTGCTCCTCTGGATCGGGGATCACCCGCTTCTCTCGGTGAGACTGCTGGCCCTCTTCATGGGGAACCGAGAGAGCACGATCCAGAGGGACATCCCCCGCCTGGCGAAGCTGGGCCTGATAGAGCGGGTTGAGCCCCCAGAGGGTTTCCAGGGTGAGGCCATGTACCTCTTGACAGATCGGGGTGTGAGGTGGCTGGTGAAGCGGCGGCGAGAGAGGTACCGGACCTTCCTCTTGCACCACTGGCAGCGGACGGTCAGGTGGATGCTGGTTCACTTTCGGCACACCCGAGCCCTCTACGAGTGCATAGCCATCCTAGCAGCTTCCGATCTCACAGGTGAGGGCAGCCCTCCTGGTTCTTGCGGGTTACACCTCTGGGAGAGCGAGTTTCGCAAGAACCGACGGTACGGGTACCGAGGGTTCAAGCGGGTCTTCGCGCCGGATGCGTATGGGATCTTCCGACTGGGAGATCGTGGCTACCGCTTCTTCCTGGAGATGGACATGGATACCGTGCATGGGCGCTCATTGGAGAGAAAAGCGGAGAGCTACTACATCTTCCGGCGCAGCCGGGAGTTCGTGGAGCATGGCTTCGCTTTTCCCTCGGTGTTGGTAGTGACGACCACCCTGGGCCGGGCGAGGAGCATCCTCTCCACCTTCCAGCGAGTTGCCAGCTGGTTGGGTGTGGCGGTTCTCCCCCTCTACGTGACAACACAGCAGCTGATCGCTGCCGAAGGCCCGCTGGCTCCTATCTGGCTTACGCCGACATCGAAAGACCTCGTCCCTTGGTTGCCCTGCGTTCGGCATCCTGAGGATGCCTCAGCATCCGAAGGAACACAGAACCCTTCCACTGAAAGGGAGGAGGATACCCGTGAGCCACATTGATGATCTATCTTTCGAACTCCTCCGCTCATTCACGTTACTCATGGAGGCCAGGTCGCCGGATCTATACCTTCACAGCCTGAGAGTTGCCTCCCTGGCCGTTGCCCTCGGACAGGCGCTCGACCTCTCGGAGAGATCCACATTCGAACTGGAGGTCGGTGCGACACTCCACGATCTGGGGAAGCTAGCCCTTCCCGATGCGATCCTGGGCAAGGGGGGGAGCCTAGGCGAAGCGGAGATGGCCGCCATTCGAGCGCACCCTGAGCTCGGAGAGCGGGTTCTCTCACCCTTTCCAATCGGGGATGAGGTGCGAAAGGTGGTTCGCGGCCACCACGAGCGGATAGACGGGGAGGGCTACCCCGATGGCCTTCGTGGGGAGGAGATCCCCCTTGGAGCGAGGATCGTGGCCATCTGCGATGCCTATGACGCGATGACCAACCCTCGATCCTATCGAGCGCCTAAGACGATCGAGAAGGCCTTTCTGATGTTGATCCAGGATGACGGCAAATGGGACCGTCGGGTCACGGAAGCATTCGTTAGGATGGTAGGGGAGGGTCCCGCCACGACAGGCGACTCGTCCCCGGGGCTCAGCGGCGTTATCCAGATAAGGAGGGGCCGATGACACATATCTATGCCATGGCAAACCAAAAGGGGGGTGTGGGCAAGACCACTAACTGCTTCAACTTGGCAGCGGCCCTGGCCGCGAACGGCAAGCGAGTCCTCCTGGTCGACTGCGACCCACAATCCTCACTCACCGCTGCCTTAGGGGTGAGCGTCCTGGAGTTGGAGCGGTCGCTGTACGATCTCCTCTTTAATGAGGGCTTGCACCTAGGCGATGTCGTCCTTTCAACGAAGATCGGTGGGGTGGACTTAATCCCTTCCCATCCCAAACTCGCGGAAGCGGATCTCCAACTCCTGACGGTCCTGGAACCCCAGAAGCGTTTGGCCTACCAGATCAGCGTAGTGTCAGCATCTGACTACCATTTCGTCCTCATCGATTGTCTACCCAGCCTGGGGACCCTCATGGTGAACGCCCTGGTGGCCGCCGACGAGGTGCTGGTGCCCTATCTGCCCACGCCGCTGTCGACCGCGGCCCTGCCCTATCTCTTCAGCACCATGGATCGCCTCTATCGGCTGAACCCTAAGCTTCGGGTCTTCGGCATCATCCCCAGCATCGTCGATACGAGGACCAAAGTCCCTCGGGTGGAGATGGATCGTCTGCGGTGCCTCTACCCCCGGCTAAGGATCCTCCCCTCGATCAACAAGGGGGTAGCTCTGGAGAGAGCGATGGGCCTTCGGATCTCGATCCTGGACTATATGCCCCACTCGACACAGGCGGCCGCGTACCGCGAGTTGGCCAGGATTCTCATCGAGGCTGCCCCTGGCCCAAATCGTGCCAGGACAGGCTCCCCGGGGAGAAATGGAATATGCCAAGAGGAACGAAGAGCGTCTACGGTGATCAGCCGCCCGCCATCGAGGATGAGCTGATAAAGCGGGTTGACGTGACCCTGATCGAGGATAACCCTTATCAGGGGATGTTCCGCGACCAACCACGTACAGCGGACGAGACGCAGGAGGAGAGGAGCTTCCTGGTAAGGCTGGCTGAGAGCATCCGTCGTGGTGAGCTATACCACCCGCTGATGGTGACCAAGACCACGGAGGGCGAGATCCGTCTGGTCTCCGGGACTGCCCGTAGAGATGCTCATCTCTTGGCCGTGGAGATGTTCCCGGAGGAGGCCGACCGTTTTCGGTACGTGCGCTGTATCTTCGTGGACGACCTCACTGCAGACGAGTGGATAATGCGCACCTACGAGGAGAACTCGATCCGCAGGCCCCTCGAGCCGGTCAAGGAAGCGGAGTTCTTCCAGTTCTTAAAGGAAGAGAGGGGGCTTACCCAGCAGGAGATCGCCCACATGCTGGGCATCTCCGGGGCCCAGGTGAGTAGCCGGCTTCTCTTGCTTACAGACGAGAAAGTTAGACAGGCGGTTGAGAGGGGCGAACTCAGCGCCACTGCAGCCCGGGATGTGGTGAGGGCCTCGCGCCGCAAGGCGAAGGCCCGGGAAGGGGCAGGGCATAGCGGCAGGGAAGTACGCGAGCCCGCATGTGGCGCAGCCGAGGGAGGGGCTGAGGAAGAGCTGGTCACTTGGAAGCAGCGTCTACTGCAGGAAATGGAACGGCTGGAGACGCTTCTGGAAGCGCCGGGAACCGGAGCGGGCAGAGGAGAGGTGGTGGGTGATACGTGGACCGAGGAGCTCCTCCAGGCGCTGGACAGAATCGAAGTCTGTCTTGTGAGGATCAAGAGGATCGTAGTGCCGGGGGTTCATGGAGCCGGGAAGCGTAGGAGATCGGTAGAGCCGCCATAGGCTGGGACACGTGGTTGGGGGTTGAGATCTCGTATTCTTGTATAGCTCGAGTTTCGTGGAATCAACTGCACACCTAGCCCCTAAACGCGCCTAGCCTGTCCTCCGGAGCAATGTGCACAAGGGCGGAGCCACAGGCAAACACCGAGAGGCGGTATTACTCCAGCGGATTTTAAGTCCTTAGCACTATCCGAGTCCACTCCATACTATATGTGGTGTCTCTGCTCTCAATTCGCTCATATCGAGTAGGTCCGTATCCATCGCAGGCCTTCGTTTTCTCAAAGTCCGCAGCTTTCTAAATCGATCTGCTTGTAGAGTAAGTCCGAGTAGTTTTGTCCGCAGTTCCATGAGCTGGCTTGACGTCCCCTGCTACGCGGAAGGGGATCTTTTCTTCATTGGAAGATTAGCACGAGTGGGCGGATAGGTCAAATTGCGGCAACGGCGGGGAGTGAGGGGTTGCGACTGCTCGGAGGTGAGAGCGAAGACACATCGTTACTTCCGCAGAGCCACTCTAGGGTTGTAGGTTGTAGTGGTCGAGATCATGAGGTAGGTCTCTTCTCATCTTCTCGCGCCGGCAGATGCAACTGCGACACCAATGAAGGTGCGTTAGAAGCGCTCGATCGCCCTCTGGATTGGAGGCTGTGTTGGCCACCATGAGATGACTGCCGAGTCTTTCGAGGGCAGCAGCTACCTAAGCAGGCTCTTTTGACCGTCCAACTCTTCCTCGATGGCTCGCTCTTTGCGGCTGACCGCAGAGATGCTATGGCGGTCAGTATAGACGCTCATGCGCTTGCCTCCTGAAGCATGCTTAGCATCCGAAGGAGAGGTGAAGTTAGGGTTGACGTACACTGATAAAGGAGTTGGAGAGCAAACAAGCCAATTGGACTACCTACCCCTCGAAGCACCGGTTCTTTGGGGCGTAAAATGATGTGTCGGCGGTCTCACAGGAACAGTCTAATGACTAGGGTGAAAACGGTGATTGCTCAGACCGATCGCTCCCTCAATGCCGTTCAGCCCAGCCCTGGGCCTGATCTCGGGCCGAAGGCTCACGACGAAACCCGCATCGCCAAGACAAGACTCTGGCCATCAAGAGCTCGGAGGCCTTTGGGTTTACCTTCCAACCTAGCCTCCCAGCCGCAGTTTCTATTCGAATATCGCTTCCAATACCTGCCCATCGGCAGAATAGGCTAGGTCCAAGGCTCTGGCCACAGTAGGAGCCACGTCGATGAGTCGCACTGGGCCGATAACGACCTCCTCCTTGATACCGCTACCGGCAGCGATGAAGATGGCGCGCATCTCTGACAGTGAGGAATCATACCCGTGTTGGCCCAGGGGATATTCGATAGGCTTCAATACCTCCTCCTCACCTCGCCAGTCGGAAGGATAGTATCCCAAATTGGCCTGCACGAAAACGTCCCCGGAGTTCTCATTGTCGAGATGCAGAGCCTCCAGATCCTTGTGGCGCACTACGCGGGCGAAGACCCGCTCTCCGCTCGCCGGATCTGTGATCGCCTCAAAAGCTGCAACGATCCGATCCTGCACATCTTGGTAATCGTCCGGCGCGACGACGCCCGCTGGGCTCTTGCCTTGCAGGTGGATATAGATGTTGGCTGCTCCTCCCGAGGCGAACCCCACCGCTTGGCTTCTCCGTTCATCCAAAGGGGAGTTCGCCTCTTGCTTGAAGACGGTAAGCCCTGCCTTGGCTAAGACGGTATTAACATAGATCTGGGTATGTACCGGGGCCATGCCATGGTCGGAAACCACCATAATGACCGCCTTTTCTAGATCCACCGCCCCCAAGAGCCGGCCCAGGTTCTCATCGGCCAATTCATACCCCCGGCGCAGATACTCGGCGTATTTTGGGGCTCTCTCTGACGTAAATAGGGTCTGGCGCTCGTCGACCAAGAGGAATTGATGGCCTGCTTCGTCGGGCGGTCCCTGCCAAGTGAAGGTCAGATGGGGATGATAGGTAGTGTAGAGATATATGGTCACCTCCATCATCCAGCGGGACTGTATCTCCATCATCTCCATATAATCGGCCTCCTCGATCCAGCCGTGCTCTAGGGCATACCAGTCCGGTGAGGGAGGGGAGAAGCCAAAGCGCTCGAATATCTCCTCTGCCAGTTGGCGGGGGACGATGGTGTTGGAATAGACCTGACTCTGGAAGATGACGAAGTGGTTCAGATCAGCGTCGATGATCTTGAAGTAAGCACCGGCTTCGAGCCGTTCATAGATCACCAGAGGTGCCCATTTCCCCTCCGTCAAGGTTGCGCTTTCCTGGCCGATGCCCTTGTCCCGGTCAAGGATGAAGGTATCATAGTTCTCTCTTTGGTCATCGGTGAAGTCGAGGGCCAGTAGATAGATGGGGGTTTCAATTTCGATCTCAAAGGAAGCCTCTAAGATCGGGCTGTAGGATGGAGGAGCGTTCTCCCACCTCTTTGCTAACTCGAAGATAAGTTGATGAGAGGCTGAATAGACCTCCCGCTTTCCGTAGCCCACTGAGTAATCAGCCTGAGGGCCGGCGATTTGGGGGCTAGCGCCTGGCCAGAAGAGAGTGGCGGTGGTAAGCCCCTCTCGTTTGGCGGTCTGCCACAAGGGCTCCACCGCCGAGGCTTGGTCGAAGCCATCAGTGTACCAATGTACGGGATTCTGCCATTGATGATAGCGGTTGGAGACGATGCCTGTACGATTGGGATAATAACCGGTGGCGATGGAGTTATGGGCCACCGCTGTCAGGGTGGGATCCACAGAACGAGCGTATTCAGCCCTCACCCCTTGGGAGGCCAAGGCAGCCAGGTGGGACATAGTGCCATCTTCCATGTAACCTTCCACCAGATCGGTTCGTGCCCCGTCCAGAGAGAGGATGATGACCGCTGGGTGTTGGGGAGGGGTCTCTTCCAAAGTGGCTTCGGGACGAGCCGTGGCTGCAAGTTCGCCCCTCGGCTGCCGTCCACAGCTCAAGGCGGCTAAGAGAAGAAGCAAAAGGGTGCCTCTTCGTAGCCGGATGATAAACTTGTTCATGCCATCCCCTCCACCAGCAGAAGAAGTGGCGAGTTGCGGAGCGCTCCGCAACTCGCCACCCCGGTGGGGCCCCCAGGGGGGAAACCCCCGGGGAT
>CAYLIE010000002.1:123919-158659 GCA_964383935.1 uncultured Anaerolineales bacterium
CGCCGTATTAAAAATTTGTTAATCCCCCCCCCCCCACCCCAACACTACGGGGGGTGTGGGGGCGCGCTCCGCAACTCGCCACCCTGTTGAGCAGCCATGGAGGAAACCGCCGGGCTATTCTTGGATAAGCGCGTTGGCTTCGGCTACGGCCTCATCCAAGACGGTCTTGGGATCCTCCCCCTCCCAGATTCTTACCACAGCGTCATACACCGCATTGCGAACGGCGTTCATGCCGGAAACGGAAGGCTGAGCCCTGGCGTACTTCACCAGATCGAAGGCGGCGGCGTATTGGGCGTTCCCCGCTATGTATTCCTGCATCTCTGGGGAATCGATGGCCGACAGCCGCACCGGGAAGTAGTTAAGGTTCTGGGCCCAGGTAGCGGTCTGAGCGGGCTCGGTGAACCACTTGATGAAGAGCCAAGAGGCCAACTGTCTCTCCGGGGTGGTCTCGAAGATGGCCAGGCTCGGCCCGTACATCACCGCCACTGGCTCATCCACCTTCGAGTGGTCGTAGGGGAAATGGGTGACCGACCAGTTGAATGTCGGCTTGCCGGTGGTCTCATCGACGCCCACGGAGCGAGCATAGTAGGGTAGCCCGGCCACGGAGCCGAAGGTGAAGAGCGCCTTCTGGGCCGCGAAGTCCGTCTGCTCCCCGTACCTTTCCGTGGGCCTGTAGACGCAGCCGCTGTTCTTCAACACCATCAGATAGTTGGCCGCCGCCACCGCCGCGTCGTTGTTGAAAGTCGCCTCAGTGGCAGCCTCGTTCATGATCTCTCCGCCGCGACCCCACACCCAGGCGAAGAAGGCATCCTCAGAGGGGTACCAGGCGAAGCCGAAGGTATCCATGTTGCCGTCGCTGTCCAGATCCTGGGTGGCTTTCTTGCAGATCTCGGCGAACTCGTCCCACCTAGTGGGTGGGGCATCGTATCCCAGCCGATTCAGCCAGTCCACGTTGTAGTACATGATCTGGGCGCTACGGGCTGGCGGGAAACTCAGCATAGCCCCATCGTACTCCGGATAGTGGTCGCCGGCTATGAAGCCGGGCACGTAGTCGGCTAACTCTTCCTCCCTGAGCCCGTATTTCTGGCTCTCGACGTAGGGATCCAAGGGCGCTATCGCCTCGGCCTCGGCATAGGCTGCCGCCTCATTCTGGTAGGCTTGGGCGAAGTCGGGCACGGTACCGGCCGCGATGGCCACCAATATCGACTCCTGCAAGACGGTGTACTCCTCCTTGTCTTCGCCTATCACGGTGATGCCCCAGGGGTTAGTTTCGTTGAAGTCGTCCAGCATAGCCTGTAGGGCTTCTCCCTGCCGCCCTCCATAGACGTGCCAGAAAGTGAGTTCGATCCCCGGTGGGAGGTCGGCCAGGAACTCGGCGGCCTCCTCCGCGCTGGGGATCAACAGTTTCCAACCAGGATGAATCAGGCTACGATTGGTGATCTCGGCGAAGGTGGGATCTTCCAAATGCTTGGCGTTGGTGGCCATGGCAATGGCCCGATAGGCCGGCCCACTGCCCAGGTACTTCTCCGCTATGGTCCACAGATTGTCGCCCAGTACGACCGTATAGATCTCTTGGCTAAGCGGGGCAGCGCTGACCACGCTCAGGCCCAGGGTCAGTAGCAGGGCAACTGCCAGAACCAAATAGATAGTCCTCTTAGACATCTCTTGCTGCCTCCTTCTTTGGAACTAAAACCACTTCCAGAACGCCATGACCATTCTCTTCAGAGGCATCCCTCCTTTCTGGTAGTCTATCGCCTAGGGGCTTACAAGGTAGGCAGGGGGATAACCCCCAGGCTAACGAGCGCAACGGAAACCGAGGTCGTCGTTTCTGGCCTCCTCGGAACTGGCAAACCGGTTGCTGGTGCGCGCCAGTTCCGTATCCTCGAACCAACCCCCTCCTCGGATCACGCGGTATTTCTCACCGAAGTAGGGAGACTCATAATCGCTCCCCGGGTAAGCCTTGTACCAATCGGAGGCCCACTCTCTTACATTCCCCACCATATCCATCACCCCGTAGGGGCTGGCCCCCTCAGGAAAACTGCCTACGATGGTCGTGTCTCTATAGCCTGCCTCCCTGGTGTTGGCCTTGGTGGGATCCCAATCGTTACCCCAGGGGTAGATATACCCTTCCGTGCCTCGGGCTGCCTTCTCCCATTCTGCCTCCGTAGGCAACCTCTTCCCAGCCCATTCACAATAGGCTTGGGCATCGTTCCAGGTGACTTTAACCACCGGATGCTGAGGTCTGCCCTCAGCATAGTTCTGCCATGTCTGGCTCTCCCCTGCCCTCTCTGCCTCCGTCTCATAGCCTGTCTCGGTCACGAACCTCTCGAATTCCTCGTTTGTCACCTCGAACTTGTCGATCTCAAAGGCATCGACATGGACCTCGTGTGGTGGTCTCTCGTCCTCGTGGTCGCTGCCCATGAGGAACTCGCCGGCTGGGATAGCGACCATCGCTTTTTCTTCTGCCTCCTCCGTAGGAACAGAGGTAGGCGTTGGTGGGGGCGGCACCTTGGTAGGGGTAACTAATGCCTCTATCTCTCCTGGTGTAGGCGTCGGTGTTGTAGAGGGCTCAGCAGCACCTCCACAGCCGACAATGAAGAGTATGGCTACAGCGATCAAGACCAGGGGTTTCGCAGTTCTCATCTATCTCTCCTTAGTAGTCCACTGGCAAGCGGTCGTGACCAAGCGATTTTTCACCCTATCACCATCTCTCTAGACTCATCCCTTCAAGCCCGTTCGACCGATGCCTTCGATGAACTGCCGTTGGGCCAAAAGGTAAAGCACGATGATGGGCACGAGGGCCATGGTGGTGCCAGCCATCAATAGTTGCACTTCCGCCCCCGATTCGGTGACGAAAGAACTGATCCCCACCTGTATGGGCCTCAGTTCCTCCTTCCCGGTGACGATGAGGGGCCAGAGGAAGGCATTCCAACTCCAAAGGAAGTTGAGCAGGCTAACGGTGAGGAGAACGGGCTTGGACAAGGGGAGGACGACGCTGATCAGGAATCGAAAGTGGCCGCAGCCATCCAAAAGAGCGGCATCGTAGAGATCCTGAGGGATGGCGGCGAAATGTTGGCGTATCAGAAAGATGCTGAAGACGCTGGCCGCGAAGGGAACCACCATGGCTGCGTAACTGTTATACCAGCCACTCTGTTCTGTTCCTAGCAGATTGTATCCAAAGAGGGGAAGTTCAGGATGGAAGGGTACCCGCCGGATAGTGATGAAATTGGGTATGAGGGTCACCTCAAAGGGGATCATCATGGTGGCCAAGAAGCCCAGAAAGATAGCGTTCTTGCCAAAGAAGTCGATGCGGGCGAAGGCATAAGCAGCCAGCACGGAGGTAAGAAGCACCAACACTACCTGGCTGAAGGAGAGAAAGATGCTGTTTGCAAGGTAGCGCGGGAAGGGAGCGTAGTTCCAGGCTTCCATATAGTTGGATAGTCGCAAAGTAGAGGGGAGGAAAGTAGCCATAATCCACTCTTCGTAACTCTTGAAGGAGGTCAACACCATCCAGAGGAAAGGGAAGGCGGCTACCAATACCCCTCCTAGGAGGATCAGATGGATCAAGGCTCTTCCTAGCACTCCAGCCAAGCGAGCACGTCTGCTCTCATCTACCACACTTTCCTCCTGACCAGGGTTGAGAGCGATCTACTCTCCATAGTGAACCCGCCTCTCTCCGATGCGGAACTGTAGGAAGGTCAAAAACAGGATGACCCCGAAGAGAACGAAGGCGATGGCGGCGGCGTAGCCCATATTGGGCGATCCGTAGTCCCCAATGAACCACTTGTAGAGGTAGACCGTAGTGGTGGCTGTGGTGTCCAAAGGTCCCCCGGCACGTACGACGGCGGCGCGGTTCATGACGAATATGTTGGTGAAAGCCTGGAAGGAACCGATGGTGGCTATCAGGACGATGAAGAAGGTGGTCGGTGAGAGGAGAGGCAGGGTGATGTGACGAAAGAGCCCCCATCGTCCCGCGCCGTCGATCTTGGCCGCATCGTAGAGTTCGCCAGGGATGTTCACCAGCCCGGCCAGGAAAATCACGGTGTCGAAGCCCACGTAGTGCCATATCACGTAGGTCATGATAGTGACTAAGGCCAGGCTGGGCCCCTCGGCCCAACCTGGCACACCGCTGCCGAAGCGCTCCAGAACCAAGGCGAAGATACCCCTAGGCTCTGTTAGCCACCGCTGACTACCGATGCCCATAAGGCCAAGAACCTGGTTGGCGATCCCTCGCTCCGGGTTGCCGTTGAAGATGAGCGCGGCCCATACCGCCGCTGCTGCCGCAGAGGAGGTGATGTAGGGCAGGAAATAGACGGTGCGGTAGAAGCCCCGCCCGCGAATGTTTTGAAAGAGCAGATAGGCCAAGAGGAGGGAGATGACGATGGTAAAGGGAACCGTCCCTAGGACGTAGAAGATAGTGACCTTGAAGGAGTTCCAGAAGTGGGGATCGCCCAGGACCTTGCTGTAGTGGGATAGACCTATGAAAGCGCCCTTTTTGATCTTCCATTCATGCAAGCTAATGTAGAAAGCATAGCCGACCGGAAAGAAGTGGAAGACGAGAAGGACGGCACCAGCGGGCAACAGATATCCATACGCTAGAAGGGTCTGGCTCCAATAGCGCCTACTGCGAGCAGAACCCATTATCGAGGCCCTTCGCAGTTTGACTAGGAGAGAGGAAAGACTAGCCACAGACTATCTCCCGCACTCGATGGCCGCCCTAACTTTGGACTAATTACATATTAGCAACCTCATGCCTCGGTGTCAAGGTTCACACCTTAAAAGTGCACAAATTCCCCTAGAGAGAAGATGCTCCTATCCGAGCCATGCCGCCTCCTGTCAGCGAGCATCTGTGTAGACAGGAAGCCTGTCTTAAGGGTGATATATCATCCCTCATGAGCTTGAACCCGTAGAACATTTATCATCTACACCCTTGGGAGAAGAAGGGCTCAAGTGCTCTATCTAGCATCTGTTCGCGCGAACATTGTCGGGTCAGGGCTCCAGATAGTGATGATATATAACTCTCTATGTGGGGAAGAGTAGGATCTTGAATCCTGTGTCTGGCCGATGGAGTTGGCCTGGCTTGCGCTCCGGTTCTGCCGGTGGCGGGGGAATTCTTTGAATGCCATCTTTGTAGTCGGGGAGGTAGCGATTTCCAGAGGCAGAGTCGTTGCCTTTGACAGAGAGAGTTTTCGTCGTCAGTGGGGCGGGATTCGAACCCGCACGGAGTATTACTCCAGCGGATTTTAAGTCTGTTGGGCATCTGTCCGCGATGCTGTCCTGAACCACAAGGGATGCGTCTTGATACGCGGGCCTATGTCCCCCCTTCCCCACCTGCTCCTAATCCAGACCGCTCCGAGGACAGCTACACGCATCTGCGAGGGGGAACTCGAAGGTACCCGCTGAGTCCGTGGCTGGAGTTCATGCCATGCGGAGTTGTGGTGGCCAGAGGCCAGAAGGTTCAACCCTTGGAATCCCTAGCAGCTCTTTCAAGTGATTGACATCGTTCGGAGAATAACCTAAATAGTCATCATTGAAGAAACCGTAGATCCTCCCGACCTTCTTCCCTAGCTCCTTGATAGTCTGCGCCCAGAGTTCGAGATCTCTAGAACGGTCGACTTTCTCCCTGTGCGTTCGCGCGCCCATTCCGCGATTTCCGATCCAACGGATGTAGGTGAAATCGGCTGTGATCTCGGGGACGGCTGGCATCAGGTCAGTATCCGCGATGCACGAGGCAACGCCGTGATTCCGCAGCAGTTGAAAGACATCCCCTCGGATCCAGGAGCCGTCTCGAAACTCGATGGCAAACTCCTGATCCGGAGGTAATCCCGCAAGGAACTCTTCCAGTGGTTTCCTGTAGCCGGAGTGTACGGTAGGGGGCAACTGGATGAGAATAGGCCCCAGCTTGCCTCCCAGATGACTCATCACTCTCAGGAACTCATACAAGGCCCTCAGAGCGCTGGTGAGGCGGTGCTCATGAGTGATCTCCTTGGGCATCTTGGCGGAGAAGACGAAATCGTCTGGGGTAGCCCGGGCCCAGGCGTCAACGGTGGAGGCTCTGGGGATACCGTAGAAGGTGGTGTTGATCTCGACGGCCTTGAAGACCTGTGAGTAGAATTGGAGAAACTGGTTAGGTTTGAGGTTGGGTGGGTAGAATCTGCCTATCCAAGAGCGAGAGCCTAGACTCTGCGTTCCGAGAAAGATTTCGGTCAGCGTCGCTACCTCCCACATGCGATTCAACTAGGTATTCCCATCACGCTCATAGTGTTTGCCCGGGGAGAGACACTCCCCCGCCTCCCCTGGGGAACAGCTAGGCGGACAGGTGCCGGATCACCATCACCACTTTGCCTTGGATCTCTACGTTCTCCGCTGGTTCGAGGATGGGTTTCAACGTAGGGTTGGCAGGTTGCAGTCGGACCCACTTCCCTTCCTGGTAGAACCTCTTGAGTGTGGTCTCCTCTCGATCCTTGAGCCAGATAGCCACCATTTCCCCGTTCTCGGCGGTCTCTTGGTGCCTCATCAGCACGATGTCCCCATCGTTCACCAGGGCGTCGATCATGGAGTCGCCCTTGACCTCCAATGCATATATCCCGGCAGGGTTCTTGAGCTGATCACGAGCCACCTCGATCGTCTCCTGGGGAGGGCCCTCATCTGGGACGGGGATCGGCTCCCCGGCGGCGATCCGCCCCAAAAGGGGAATGGTCCAGGTCTCCCAGGGTGCGAGGGCATGGGAGCCCACCATCTTGATGCCCCGGGAGACCAGGGGGTCGCGCTCGATATACCCCTCTCTCTCCAGGATGTTGAGGTTGTAGTTGACAACTGAGGTGGAGGAGATCCCCACCGCCTCTCCTATCTCTCGGAGGCTGGGAGGGTAGCGGTTCTCACGAGTGAACGCTGCGATGAATTCGAGGATCTTTTTCTGTCGCTCCGATAAGGCCTTCTTCATGCTCGCTCCTTTCGTGCACCGCGTCGAGAGACGCACCCTGTGGAAGCAACTTTTAAGGTTGTCCCTCTTGACAAGAACGTACGTTCTATAGTATAATATCGCTGCAAGAATAGAACATTTGCTCTAATAATACTGCATTTCGCCCTAGTTGTCAAGGGGGTTCTTGTGATCTCGAGGAAAGGTGTTGATTGGGATATCGAGGGGCTTATCGAAGAGCGTGTAGGCTCCCGCGCTGTGAGGTGTCTGACGGACGCCCCACTCTCCAGCGGCGCGCTCTCCATCCCCACTGGCTTCCCCTCTCTCGACAAGGCTCTGGGTGTAGGTGGCATCCCCAGAGGAAGAGTTGTTGAGATCTTCGGGCCTCCCTCCTCAGGCAAGCTCACCCTCGCCCTCAGCCTCATGTCTCAGGCTCAGAGCAGCGGTGAGATGGTGGCCTATGTGGACCTCTCTGGGGATCTTGACCCGGTGGTCGGCGCGCGATTGGGGGTGGAGATGGATTCACTCCTCATCGTGGAACCCCATAGTTTGAGGGAGGGGTTTGAGATAACCCTAACCTTGATAAGTAGTGAGGCTCTTGGTTTGCTGGTCTTCGATTTAGCAGCAGGAGCTTCGGAATCAAGAAGTACGGTTCTCGACCCTAGGCTGATGTCAACAGCTTTGCGTCGCCTAGTCGGTATCATAGCCAGGAGCAAAACCTCGGTCATCTTCGTCAATCGCCTTATAGCTGCTAGCTCGAATCAAGAAGAAAGCCCCGGGGGAAAGGCTTTGAAACACTACGCCTCGATCCGCCTGAGGATGGAGCGAGAAGCCTGGTTGCGTAGAGGGGCAGACATCATCGGCCTGAAGGCGGACGTTCGGGTGGTTAAGAACAAGTTAGCACCTCCCTTTCGCGTGGCGGAGATAGAGGTACTCTACGAGGATGTCGATGAGCCTAGACAACTCAGCTTTCTCTAAGCATCGCCGGATCGCCTATGTACTCATTCCTCACTTCGCCGTTGCTGTGGAGAGGCGGGAAAGGCCGGATTTGAAGGGCAAACCTGTTATCGTTGGTGGGCAGCCCTATGAAGGAGGTGAGGTCTTCGATAGCTCATCGGAGGCTCACGAGCATGGTGCTCGGGTAGGGATCCCCCTCAGCCAGGCAGAGGAACTCTGCCCGGAGGCGATCTTTCTCCCTCTCGATGAGGAGAAATATCGACAGGCCTTCTCCGAAGTATTGGGGGTTCTGGAACTCTTCAGTCCTAAGATCGAGCCCGAAGGTCTGGGTTGTGCCTATGTAGATGTGACCGGTTGCCAGGGGCTCTTTGGTGAAGATGAGGTTTTGGCCAGAAAAATAGCCCAGGCCATCCAGAATGAGACGGGACTGGCTGCTCTGGTAGGAGTGGCCGGGACCAGGTTTGCGGCTCATATTGCTGCATCTTGTGCCGATTCCGGAAACACAAAGGTTCTTACACCGGGAGAAGAGAGAGGTTTTCTTGCACCTCTACCGGTGGAGATACTGGCCCAGGATCAGGAGCTACTGAGGCGCCTTGACCTGCTCGGCATCGAGAGGGTGGGGGAGTATAGCACTCTACCGGCTTCAGATGTGGGAGTGCAGTTTGGGCCCAATGGTCAAATGGCCCACCAGCTGGCTCTGGGAATGAGCGGGGATCACGTCCTGGTCCGAGAAACCCCTCCTGTGCTGGAGGAGGGGATAGAGCTCTGGGAGCCCATAGAGAGCCTTCAAGGATTGAAGTTGCAAGTCGATGGTATTGTGGACCATCTCGCTTTTCGATTGCACCGGGGAGGATGGATGTGTAGAGAGGTAAAGATCACGTTGATGATGAGCGATGATCGAGTCAAGGAATTGAGATTGTCCTTGAGTGAGCCTACGGCCTCCACCTCGGAATTGAAAAGCCGGATAGAGCGGTTACTCAAACGACAGCGCTATGGTTCTGGGGTGTTGGGCATAACCGTCTTCCTGGGTGGGCTTTGTGGTCTAGATGGGAAACAACTGGGTCTGGAGATAGTCGACATTAATCAGCGAGAGAGGCTGCAGAGAGTAGTGTCCCATCTCCGGAAAAGATTCGGCCATGGCCGGATCAAGCAGGCCCTGCTTCAAAACGTGAATTCCCTGATCCCCGAGAGGAGGTTTTTGCTCGTGGAATATGGAGCCGTTCGACTTTCTCCGGAGGAGAGAGGACGGTGACCCGCTTACTCCTGAGGCCGGTCCGGATCGAGGTCGTTACCGGCGAAGACGGAAGGCCGAGATCGTTCACTTGGGGTAATAGCTCCGAAGAGGTGGTGGCCATCTGCAACGGCTGGCGGGTCGATACCGACTGGTGGAAGAGAAGGATCTCACGAGCATATTACAAGGTCGAAACGAGAGATGGACTCCTCTGCGACCTCTATCTGGATGAGACGGGGGGAGAGTGGTATTTGGCGAGGATATACGACTAGGGAGGGAGATTGTGATGGAGCGTTCTCAGCCGCTTATTGGCAGCATCTCTCATACGCCTCAGCCAGCGGTGGACATCTTCCACGGTACTGAGGTGGACATAGTTCTCGTCGGTCCACGCCCGAGCAGCCTCGCTCAGGGCTTTAAGGAGCTTTTCTTTCCCCGATCTATTTCGTTTCATCCTAATGTTTATAGACCTCGCGTCGGTGGCGCACGCGGAGCAGAATCACATGCCTACTTCTCATCCGTTGCTTCCGGAGGCCGACGTGGCCTGCTCGAGGAAAGTGGAGATCTCCTCCATGGTGCCCACATCCCCTTGCAGGTGATCTCGTCGCGCGCGATAGATGGAGCTGAGGTGCATGGAATCATCCGGCTAAGAGCAGGTCTTCATAAGATCCTCGAACTCCTCCAAGCCCGTGATGATTGCCCGCATTTGGCCCCAACGCGGGACGATGATGCGTACGGGCTCTTGACACACGGCGTCCAAGATTTCTCGGAGCCGGGTACACGCCTCAGTGGTGGGGATGATGCGGATCCTAGGCTTCTGCATCTCAGACATCCCCTTTCCCCCTGCGCATCAGCAGGTGGAAGCGGCCCTCCTCTAGCTCCGCCATTTCCGTCGTGCCTACACCTGATCAGGTACCAACGTAAAACCAGCCACCTCAAAATGCCGATCGAAGGCGAACGCTCGATCGAGTCCCATCTTCCCCATCAGGACAAAGGAGGTCCCATCGACGAAACTGAAGGGCTGATTGCGGTACCGCTTCAAAAGCGCGTAGGCAGCCTCCTCCAGATCTGGGGAGATGGGGATGATCTCCAAACGGGTGCTGGCTCTCGTTCGATCCAAGAACTCCCAGGCCGCCTCATAACCCAGCCGGGTGCAGAGGAGGGTATAAGTCTCGCCGACGACCAGGTTAGAGGTAATAAATCTCTCTCCCCTGGCCATAGCTTCCCGAAAGAAGCTCTGCGCCCTCAGGTGGTTGATGTCTCCCTCATCGGCAAGGGCGTACCACGCCGAGGTATCGACGAAAAGGCTAATCATCTTTGGAGCCGCGCCCCAGCTTCACTTCGGCCAGGTAACGATCGTGTTCCTCCGAGAGATTCCCTGCCTCACTCTGGCCCAAGCCGACGATTCCCATCAGGGGATCGTCCTCGACGGGGAGCCGCTCTCGGAGGACTGCCCGCACCCCCTCTCGGATCAGCTCTGACTTGGAAAGTCCTAGGCGATCAGCCAGCTTTTCCAGGAGCCGATCCAACTCTGGCTCCAAGTAGAACTGCAAACGCTCCATTCTGCCGGCCATGGATCCTCCTTGTACATATACATTATATCAGAAAGATGTATACATTGCAAACTACGCACCCTTCCTCGCAGGGCGAGCGAAGGAGGAGTGAGCAGCTTTGACCAGGCACGCTAGCTACATCGAACTTCATAACCACACCTTCTACTCCCTGTTGGATGGGGCATCTCCCCCGGAGGTGATACTGGATCGAGCGGCCGAGTTGGGCATGGATTCCCTGGCCATCACAGATCATGACGGCCTCTATGGGGCTGTGAACTTCTGGCTGGCGGCTAAAGAGCGGGGGATAAAGCCCATCATCGGAGCAGAGCTCACCTTGGATGGTGATTTCCATTTGGTTCTCCTGGCCAAGAACGAGAGGGGATACAACAGCCTGTGCCGTCTCATAAGTCACGCTCAGCTCTCTCATAGAAAGGGAGAGGCGTCTCTGACCCTGGAGGCGCTTAAGGAATATGCCCACGATCTCATCGCCCTCTCTGGCTGTCGGAAAGGGGAAGTGGCTTCATATCTGATCAGAGGGAAGCACAAGGAGGCCTATGAAGCGGCCATGAGATACGCTTCCATCTTCGGTGAGGGGAACTTCTATATCGAGTTGCAAAACCACCTCCTTCCAGATGACGCCCTGCTCTGTGGTGAGCTGGTGGAGCTGGCTGATAGGCTGGGGCTTCCCTACGTGGTCACCAACAACGTCCATTACGCGGTAAGGGATGGTCACGAGTTGCAGGATCTCCTGGTGTGTATAAAGGAAAAGATCACAGTAGAGGAGCCAAGTGAGGTTCGGAAACCCAACTCCGAATACTTCCTCAAATCCTACCAGGAGATGGTCAACCTCTTTCAAGCCTATCCCGAAGCGATATCAAACACGGTGGAGATCGCCAAGCGATGTGAGGTCGACTTGAACCTAAGGGAACACGGATTCCCTAGCTTCCCCCTTCCCGAAGGGGAGACCGCTTCGAGTCATCTGGAGAAACTGTGTCGGAAGGGAGTGAAGAGAAAATACGACCCTCCCAGGGATAGGGCCTGGAAGCAGCTGGAGCACGAACTCTCGATCATCCGCCACATGAATCTGGAGACCTATTTCCTCACCGTGTGGGACATCATGCGATGGGCCAAAGAGAAGGGCATCCCTGCCCAGGGGAGGGGCTCGGCAGCCAACTCGCTGGTGGCTTACGTCCTGGACATCACCAAGGTAGATCCCTTGCGTTACAACTTCCTCTTCGAGAGGTTTCTCAACCCCGAGGGTTCAAGCACCCCTGATATCGACATAGATTTCTCCACCAACCATCGGGAGGAGGTCATCAGCTATGTCTACGAAAGGTACGGCCAGGATCACACGGGGATGGTGTGCACCTACTACACCTTCAAGGCCAGGCAAGCCATAAGGGATGTGGGCAAGGCTCTGGGTTTCCCCAAAGGTGTCTTGGATGGGCTGGCCAAGTCCGTCGACCGCTGGGCGGAGGATTTGAGCGAGCACATCATCGAGGAGATGGACCTGAAGGGGATGGAGAGATCTCTGCCCTGGAAGAAGTTCATCAGCCTCTGCAACCAGATCATGCACTACCCGCGCCATCTGGGGATCCACGTTGGGGGGATGGTGATCACCTCTCAACCCCTAGTGGAACTGGTGCCCTTAGAAAGAGCGACGATGCCAGGCAGGGTGGTGACCCAATACGACAAGGAGTGGATAGAGGAGGTGGGGTTGATCAAGATCGACCTCCTCAGCCTTCGGACGCTCTCTTTGATCCATGACACCTTGGAGATGATCGAAGAGAATCACGGCATCAGAATAGAGCCTGATAAGGTGCCTCTGGATGACCCTTTGGTCTTCGAGACCCTCAAGCAGGGAGACTCCATCGGCATGTTCCAGGTGGAGAGCAGGGCCCAGAGGAATACCCTTCCCCGTCTTCTGCCGGAGAAGTTCGAAGACCTGATAGTGGAGGTGGCCCTCATCCGCCCAGGGCCTCTCCAGGGGAACATGGTTCACCCTTACCTCAGGAGAAGAGAGGGTCGGGAGAAGGTCACCTATCTTCACCCATCCCTCAAGTCCATCGTTGAGGATACGATGGGGATCATCGTCTTCCAGGAGCAGGTGATGCAGGTGGCTATGGCCATCGCTGGCTTCAGCGCCGCTGAGGCCGATAGTCTGCGGCGGGCCATGAGCAGCAAGCGCTCCCGCTGGGAGATGGAGAAACTCCGCCAGCGCTTGATGGAGGGAGCACGGCTTAAGGGGGTTGAGGAGAAGACGGCTTCTGAGATCTTTCGCCAGATCGCAGGCTTCGCCGAGTTCGGTTTCTGCCGTTCCCACGCCGCTGCCTTCGCCCAGACCGCCTATCTCACCGCCTGGCTCAAGGTCTATTACCCCGCTGAGTTCTGCTGTGCTCTACTGAATACCCAGCCGATGGGCTTCTATCACGTCTCAGTGGTCGCGAATGACGCCAAGCGGCACGGTGTGGAGATCTTGCCGGCAGATGTCAATCGTAGCGGGGAGAAGTGCACCACGGAAGAGGGTAACGTGCGGATAGGTTTGACCTATGTCCATGGCCTGGGAGAGAAAGCCGCTCGCCTGATCGTTGATGAAAGGGATAACGGACCATACGGATCGTTGCGCGACTTCTACCGAAGGACTCGATTGAAACGTCGTCCTCTGGAGAACCTGATCATGGTGGGTGCTATGGACGGCTGGCAAATCCCACGGCGGGACTTGCTCTGGGAATTGGGGATGATCCACGATGATGGGAATGAACGTAAGGGGCAGAGGAGGCTTGAACTCGTCTTTCCCTCCCAACGAGTGAAGCTTTCACCTCTCTCCCGATTGCAAGAGACGACTATGGACTACACCATCCTGGGCCTTACCACCAGCGATCACCAGCATCCGATGGGCTTCTTCAGGGGTTGGTTGAAGGAACGGGGCGCGGTATCCACCGTCGAGCTTGAGGAGTTACGTAATAGCCAGAAAGTCAAGATCGCTGGCTTAGTGGTGGTCAAGCAAAGCCCTGCCACTGCACGCGACCTTCTATTCATCACCCTGGAGGATGAATTCGGATTGGTGGATGTCATAGTTTGGCCTCAGATATGGAAGAGGAATCGGCGACTGATTCAGAGATCGCCAATCCTCATGGTTGAAGGGGTGCTACAAAAGCAAGGGAAACTGGTAAGCATCCTGGCCAGGAGGCTTGAACAGCTGGAAGGAGCTCCCCTGGAACAAAGGGAGGTTTCCAGGAACTTTCGGTGACGAACGGAGGTGAACCATGTTGACAGACCTGAGTGTTCGCAACTTCGCCATCATCGACGAATTAGAGCTCGATTTCACGCCCGGTCTCAACGTCTTGACCGGCGAGACGGGCGCCGGGAAGTCGATCATCGTAGAGGCGTTCGGGACCCTACGAGGGACCCGTGTGGGCGATGAGGTGATACGTTGGGGCGAAGAGGAGGCGCGAGTAGATGCGGTTTTCAAGATAGAACCAAGCCATTGTAGCGGAGAGATCTTCGAGCTATTGCTGGAGAGCGACATCCACCTCGATGATCACACCTTGATCCTCACCAGAGAGCTGAAGCGAGGGAGGTCGAACCTCTGTCGTATCAATGGCCGCGTCACCACTCTTTCTCTTCTTTCGGGAGTGGCCCAGCAGCTGGTGGATCTCCATGCGCAAGGCGAACAAGTCTCTCTGACCGAGCCTCGGAAGCAGCTCGACTTACTGGATGGGTTTGCCAGGGTTGAGGAGTTGCGTGATAGCCTGGCTGCCAGGGTCAAGCGACTACGTGAGGTGCGACGTGAACTGGAGCAGCTTCTGATAGACGAGCGAGAGATGGCCAGGCGGATCGACAGGTTGCAGTACGAGGTAGAGGAGATTAGCAGGGCAAGGCTCGAGCCAGGTGAAGACACCTCACTGCAACAGGAACTGGGGATTCTGAGCAACGCGGAAAGAGTAATTCACTTGGCCGACGCCATCTATCGATGTGTGGACTGTGGCACTGAGAGGGAGCCGTCAGCACGCGACCAACTAGCCAATGCCTACCGACTCTTGAAGCGACTTCTACAGATCGACGACAATGCGGCCGAGAACCTGAAGATGGTGGAGGAGGTATTGCCCGTTCTGGAGGAACTGGGCAGGGGTATGCGAGCCTACAGAGATAGTGTGGACCTCGATCCCAGGAGATTCGCTTCCGTTGAGGAACGACTACGGCTCATCAATCACCTCAAGCGCAAATACGGTGACTCAATAGAGGAGATACTCGGCTATGCGGAGAAAGCCAGGAGGGAATTAGATGCTCTGTCGACCCGCGAGGAAACAACAAATGCCCTCGAGAAAGAGAAAGCTGAACTCCTCTCCGAAATAGCGCTGCTTGCCCGTGAGCTTTCCACCACCAGGTTGGAAGCATCCGAAAGACTGCAATCTGAGATAGAAGAAGTCCTGCCCACCATGGGGATGGCTGGCGTCCGATTCAGGATAGCCGTGGAACAGGAGGAGGGAGAGGAGATACGAGTTGGGGGGCAGGGGTATCGCTTGAACGAGACCGGTATCGACCACGTTGAGTTTCTTGTGGCTACAGCAAAGGGTGAACCCCTCAAACCGTTGAGAAAGGTCGCATCAAGCGGAGAGATCTCCAGGATTATGCTTGCCGTAAGATCGGTCTTGTCCGATGCAGATCAAACAACACTACTGATCTTCGATGAGATAGACTCCGGGATGGGTGCCAGAGGGGGCGCGGTGATCGCGGAGAAGCTGTTGGGACTGTCACGTTCCCATCAGGTCATCTGCGTCACCCATCTGCCACAGATCGCTTCGCTTGCCGACAATCACCTGAGGGTCACCAAGGAGAGAGAAGGCAGGCGTACAGTGACCAAGGCTCAGAGCCTGGCGGGACGTGAGCGCATTGAGGAACTGAACGAGATGATGGGTTCAGTGGGAGAACATGGTTGGCAGGGTGCTATGGAGATGTACGAGGCAGCACAGAAGCGAAGAGGAGCGGAGGTTTCCGCAAGGGTGCAGTTTGCACCGGCACAAGCAAGATAGGAGGTGATAAGGGATGGAGCAGATAGGGAATGAGTTGAAGGAAGAAAGGCTGTTGGAGACGATTAGTCAGATCCGCAAGCGGTATGGTGATGGGGCCATCATGAAGCTGGGCTCAGTCCCGACTATGGAAGTGAACGTCATCCCCACCGGTTCCCTTTCCCTGGACATCGCTCTCGGTGTGGGAGGTATCCCTCGAGGACGAGTGACGGAGATCTACGGTCCCGAAGGGGCGGGCAAGACCACCCTGGCTCAGCACATCATGGCCGAAGCTCAGAGGTGGGGAGGAGTTGCCGCCTTCATCGACGTGGAACATGCTCTTGACCCTGATTATGCAGCCAAGTGTGGTGTCGATGTGGCAAACCTCTGGATCTGCCAGCCTGATAGTGCCGAACAAGCCCTGGAGATCACCAGGGAGCTCGTCCAAAGCGGCGCCATCGATGTGGTGGTGATAGATTCGGTTGCTGCCCTGGTTCCCCAGTCCGAACTGGAAGGGGAGATGGGTGACCCTCAGATGGGGCTCCAGGCCAGGCTCATGTCTCAGGCTCTGCGGAAGCTTTGTGGCGCCATCAAGAAGTCGAACACCTCCGTCGTCTTCACCAATCAGCTGCGAATGAGGATAGGTATCCCTTTTGGAAACCCTGAGACGACGCCAGGCGGGAGGGCCCTGAAGTTCTATGCCTGCGTGAGGTTGGATATTAGGAGGGTTCAAGCCATCAAAGACGGCCCCGATTTCATCGGGAACCGAACCAGGGTGAGGGTTACGAAGAATAAGGTCGCCCCGCCCTTTCGGGTTGCAGAATTCGATCTACTTTATGATGAGGGAATCTCCAGGGAAGGGGAGCTCCTTGACCTCGGAACAGAGCTAGGGGCAATCAGCAAGAGTGGGGCCTATTACTCCTGCGGCGAGATCCGCCTGGGACACGGAAGGGATGCCGCGAGGGAGTTTCTGAAAGAGAACCGAGGCCTTGCTGAGGAAGTCGAAACAGAGATCGCAAAGAGATCAAGTATCCTCCCTGAGCCTAAGTCCAGCCGGCCGCAAGCCATGGAGGATACCGAGTACCTAAGACGCCTTGAAGTGCAACTGCGTGCGGGTTCGCCTGGTCTAGGTGCCTCCAGCTAGGTGGGTGAAATCCTACGTACCGCGTTTGGCCGAAGGTGTAGCGAGGAATTGCGCGAGGGACTCAGATATTGTGGTGGCGCCTTTTCGGACTCCGAGGAGCCCCTCTTCTTCTCCGAAAGGCATTGAGGACTCTTGACCGATCAGAACCCAGTGCTTGTGGACGAAATCCTCAGGACCTTAGTGCGCGCTTCAGATGACTCTTTGGGATATGGAACTCTGATAGCCATGGTCTCCGAGTTGCTTCTGACTCACACGGTACAATTGTTATCCATTCGTAAGGTAGAAAGCGAAGCTGTTGAGGCTTCCAGGAATATAGTGGCATGCTAAGAAGCATGGCTACGACGCGACATCAATTGAAGACATCAGTACGCACACGCTACGCTATAGCTTCGGCAAGAATCTGGTAGACCCCGGTGTGCCCTTCCGTGGAGTTGCAAAGCAGCTCGACCATGGTATCCTAAACACGACTCGGATCTCCACCCGCCAAGCCGATCGGACTCACAGGACGCAGTTGAAAGGATAGTCTCTGTGCAGGAGCATCCGTTCTGTTCCAGGGAGGGTAGAGAAGACGCGTTGTCCTCACTAACGTAACCGTATCGATGAAGCGATGTTGGCCTTGCTCTTTGACGCGGGATTGTGCCTTCATCGCTTCATCCGGCCGTATGAAGTTGTCAGCCAAGGTGTCGTTCACGAGCCGTAGGCCCGCCTCTACCGCCTGAGGATCGTCGGCAGCACAGTACTTGCTGAGCAGGTACTCCAGTACGTAGATGGGTACGTTGGCACCCACCTTGATTTTGCGCACCACGTCTTTACGCACGACCTTCCCGCCAAACACCGCGTTGGCCTTCTGGTCGAACGCGTTCAGTTCTGGTTCAGCTTCCATCACCCTGCCTCCGTCAGATCGCGATCTCGACAGCCACGTCCTGCAGGCGAGCCAACTCAGCCTCCGTCTCCGGGTCCACTAGGGAGACCGTCAGGGGCCCCTGGGTCACTTCCTTGGTCATCATTAAGGTGATATAGTTGGCCCGGTCTTTCTCCAGCGCGACTTCCCCGGTGCGGTCGTCGTAGCCGTAAGCGGCGGCGACGGCGCGGGCCACAACCTCGCTTCGATGCCGGGCCACACAGCGCACCCGCCGGCGGGGGACGTCGAACAGACCGGTCAACGAATAGCTGGCAGCGACGGTGAAGACGCGGGAGGTTAATCGAGGCCGTTCCATTGTCAGGGAGAAAGTCACCGGGGCCAGCGGCACTTCAGGCGGTGCCATCTGGACAATAGCCACCGGGACGACCACCTCCTGAAACGAGAGCCCACCGTGGCAGTAAGGGTCTGCTCCCCCCCGCACCCTGAAGCTGGCTAGCCCCTTGGGGAACACGAATTCCAGATCACCACCCACGCCGAGCTCGTTAGCTTTTATCCGCAGGCACCCTGGCGGCGTCGTCCCACCCCGGCCGATCCATACGCGCTGAGTCAGCTTGACTGTCTGCCCGCCCGGTGGGTCAATCAGCATATCGCTAGCTAGCTCATCGCCAAACAGGAAGCCGTGGTCTGAAGCGATGACGAAGGTGCCCACACCTAGCTCGGCCAGGTTGCGCAGGGCGTGCTTGATATGTATGAGCAAGTCATCCATCACGCTCCGTGCCAGATAGGGAGCTTGTTGTTCACCAATCTGGTCAATTTCCTGCGAAGTGACCACAACGAGGTGTGCCCGGCCGATTCGCTCCTTGACGGCACGGCTGGGCTTCAGCACCTCCGCTAGAGTGAAGACCTCAGTTTCATAACCACCACGTTGCGTCAGGTATTCCACCCGCTCCCCTCGCACCTTTAGCGGCCGGCCGTTAATCTCGGCGGCCAGTTGCCCTCCGATGTCCACCAGCTCCATTCCCCTTTCAGCCCCGGGCAACAATGCGGCCATGCCAACCGGGGTTAACGTTGGCAGGGCTGCGAGGGTTGGGATCAGTAATAACTGACCTGCTTCTGAGAGCCCAGCCAGCAGCTCACGCGCCATCTCGAAGCGCAGAGCATCTATCCACAGGTAGCCGACCTTGCCCTCTTGTGCTCGCGGAGCCACCTGCTCTCGAAAGATGTTGATCTGCTGCGCCGCTTCCGGAACCAGAAACTGGGCCTCGACCAGGGCCTCGGCAAAGCACTCTGCCATCGCATGTCCGACAGCCGTATATGCCCGTCGAGCTTGCCCCACCACCTGATCCAAGGCTGGCGTAGATCCCAGGCCAGCGTACAGTCGCTCCATGTGACGGTGCAACGTATCCAGCAAACACCAGGGCTCGCTGTCTCCACCCGCGCGTTGGGCGTAGGCTTCAATCATCTCGGCCGCCGTCCACCGTCGCGCCTCCAGCTCTTCTGTCATCCTCGTGCAGCTCATAGGCAAGAGCGCCGCTATGCGGATCAGAGACCAATGGAGAGCCCTTTCGTCCAGGCTCCAGAAGGAGGCTTGTCGCTGTTCAGCCAAGGTCACGGCTTCGGCACATGCACCGTCGAGGATCAAACTATCGGCCGTCTCAAGCAACCGGGCTTCGCTGCTCAGGAAAGTCTGCGTCTCTCGTAAGGCCTCCCAGGGCACATCGAGATCGTGGATGGCATAGTCCCGCTCCACCTCACAGGCGGCAGTTTTGTAGGTCGACCGGTATTTGACCGAATCCCGCCAACGGGCAGCTAACCGTTGACAGGCCTCGATTTGCCACAGGGCACTGGGGAACGATACAGTGGACAAAACCTTTGAGGCTGTCTCGTTCGCCAAAGAGGCACGAAAGTCGGTCAACAGAACGTGGCGCGTGAACTCAGTCCGCAGGTCACGCAAGGCCTGGGAGGCCGGCTCTGGCAGGCCAAAGCTCTCCACCAACAATGCCCCAAGGTCAGCTTCCGCTGACTTTGCAGCGATGGCGTTGTCCACGTCCGGGTCGGCCATGAAGACGAGAGCGGCATCCGAGGGAGAAGCCGACGACCCAAATACCAAGGATAGCGTACGGGCCACTGGGCCGGCACCTTGAGCGATGCGATCCAGGTCGGACAGGGTGAGGCTCTCGTTGCGCAGCACTTCTTCTAACGCTTGCGGAGAGAGGGTGCCGGCGAGCGCTGCCCGGCCAATCGTGGCCAGAGCTGTGTCTCGCTCGCCCGAAGCTTCTGGCTCAAGCACCACCCCAGCCGCTTCCACCTCAGCCAAGGCATGTTTAGTTGCCGAGGGGTCTGCACGCACGTAGACCATCAGCCGTGGTAGCTGGTCCCGAGCCAGGTGGGGTTCGATCTCGTGGCGTAATAGGAAGAAGCTACCTTGATAGCGATGCACGGCCGTGTCAGGCCAACTCAATGCCGTGATAACGTCTGAATAGTGGCCGTGGGGATCGTACCACACTACCACACCGTAGCGCTCAATATGGGTTTCAAGCAATTGCAGGAGATAGGCGGTGACAGTTCCCATTATCCACCTTCCCCTCTGGCCTGCTCGCGTGGCAATTTCATCTCTTCGTTGATGATCTTCTCCGCTGCCAGCACTGGGGCTTTCACCGTCTGCAGGCGGAGGTTCACCCAGGCGCGGGAGACAGGTCGCAACCCGCTGCCGTTGGCCTCCTGGTCCTCTTTGGGCCGATCTGCTCGATGAACGATGTCATTCCGCCGGGCTGCAATCTCGTCAATGCAGCGCCGCAGATCGCTGGCCTTCTCACCACATTCCTGGCCCACCCGTTCCCAGAATTCTTTAATCACGAAGGCAGCTGTCATCTCTGTGATCCCATTGGAGTTGGACAGGGTATTGCGCTCGAGGTTCTTCTCCAGAATCTGTTGAAGGCGCTCGTGGGGATCGGCCCAACTTCCCAGCGAGAGGTAGTCATCGAAGGTCATGACCAAGTTTCCAAGTTCTTTGAGAGCATACCGTTTCCTGGTCAGCACCACGGTCATCACGTTCTCACGGAACTCATCGTTGAAGTAAGCGTCCAGACCCGAGCAAGCCGCGGCCTGCCTACTCAAAGATAATCCGCGCGCCCTCGGCCAGGAGCTTCTGCAGATGTTCTCGCAATGCCTCTATCCGCCGATCCAGGTCGTCGGCGTCGGGGATGACCCCGCTGAAGAACTCGGCCAGCCGAACACGGACAACCGGGGCCTCAGCCGCCGTCAACTCGTCAATCCTTTCCAGCGCCTGAGTGCGAATTCCGACCACAGCCGCTAGGTCCGACTCGATCTGGTCAAGCGTGGCATGGCATGCTTGGCAGGTGGTACCGTCCAGACGCAGGTCGCCGCAGGCACGGCTAGCCAGCGGCGCCAGGATTTGCTCCCGGGCCTCTTGGGGCAAATTGCCCCACTCGGGATGGGTTTCAACCGTAGGGATGGCCTCCTCGTAGACCTTTCGCCGTTCGTGGTGGCGCTCTGCGTACAATGCCTCATAGCCATGCACGACCACCGCTGTATCGCGACCGATGTCAGCTAGGCGATCGTACACACTGTCGGTCTGCAAAACTTCACGCAGGCGAGCGCCAGCAGCGATGGCTGGATCATCCTCCAGCATTCTGACAGCCAACGCCGGCCATTGCTGGGTTACCACGACCTGCGCTTGGCGCAGTCTCTCCAGGTTGCCTCCGGAAGTCCCGTCGGCGATGCGGCGCATCTGCTCCCGCGACTGTCCGTATCCCTTGCCATCGCTGGCAAAGGTCTTGACCACGTCATCAGGCGGGCTGGCAATGAGCCCCTCCAGGGTGGCCCGGAACTCGGCCAGGAAATCCGTCCCGGGCAAACCTAGCGCCTTGACCCGAGCTTCCAGGGGCAAGAGGATCTCCCGCTCCTCGCGAGCCTTCTCGATGACCGCCTGGGCGATGGCGCCTTCCTCTAGATCGAGTTCGCGACCGTAAATCTGCTCGAAATTGCGAGCCGCCGTGCTGAGGATAGCAAAGTCCAGTGCCTCGCGGGGCCCGAAGGCAGCAGAGCGGAAGGCGGGCACCTTGGCGAAGACCTCCCGTACTGCTGGTTCGCGGTAGTCCCGATGGCGGCGCCCCTGGTAAGAGACTTCCAGGGTCCCGGCCCGTACCAGAGCCGCGAGGGCCACCTTGAGCACCCCCACATCCCACCCGTATTCCAGCCCCTGAAACCTCTCCTCTAGCAGTCGTCCGGTGACCTTTTCACCGTAGCCGTGCATCCGTTGGATGTATGTCATCACCTCGGCAGCCATGGGAGCGTCCCTGTCAACGACAAATCGGCCCTTCTCCTGACGGATCAGCCCCATTCTCTCCTTGCCCTTGTAGTAGAGGGTGGGCAGGCCGGCCAGGTTGGCGGCAGTCAGCAACTTTTCCGCATCCCGCTCATCGGCTGGGTACGCGCCTAAATCGAACCTAGGGTACAAGTCAGGAACGGCCTTGTCTAGGAATGCCTTCAACCCACCGGCCAGCGTCTTACCCCAGGCTGGGGCAGCTTTTTCAACACCCCGGAAGTAGGTAACACCCCGTGGGAAGGCGGCCGCCAGGTCCGCGCGGAGGTTGCGCAAGATGGTATCGCGCTTGTCTTTTTCGCTCTGGAGCAGGGCATACTCCTCGCTGGTCTTGGCTTCCCGTTCGTGACGGGCGATCATCTCCCGCGACCGGTACAGGTCCACCAGCCCCCGTTCGACCTCCTGGGTCATGGGCACCAGCCAGTAGAGAATGTCTTCGCCCGCCGTGCCCGGCCTGCTGCCTTCGCGCGCTTCCCCCTTCAATCGCTCGAAGTCCGTCTCGTCTTCTGCCAGGTAAAGTGTCAATGAAATGTCGCCCTCGGCGATTGTCCTCCCGTCAGCAGCCACGGCCAAACGGAAGGTACGCAGATCCCGGTAGCGATAGGCCCGAACCTTGGCGTCACTGAAGATGTCGCGCAAGATCTCCGCTCGAAGCTCCTTGCGTTGAGCCAGCTTGGGGGCGAGGCTGCGCCGCTCGGTGTTCCAGTCCTTCTCCAGTGCTGTCTGGAGCTTCCAGCCCTCGGCCGTCTCGCGGACGAACTGGGCCTCCTCTAGCCGTTTGACGCTCATTTTCACTTCCTCGACCAGGGGTTGTCCATCCACTTGCTCGTATAGTACGGCGGCGATGTTCTCAGGTGAGCGGGGCAGGTCCTTGACAAACTCTAGCAGGGCAATCGCCTTGGCGACTCTCAGGGTCATTGGGGTGTCGGACAGTCGGGTAGCAATATCGGCGATGTCCTTGCGCCGCTCGGTCGTCAGGTTGCCCTCCAGCAGGTCATAGACCAGGTCGAGGGTCACCAAGCGGCCCACGGGCTGCTCGCCCAGGTTGGTCCTGGGACTGATGATCATCTGCTGGGCGTGCTTGATGATGGTGCGGTTGCTGCCCCCGGTGTGCCGGCTGGCCCCCGGCTGGGCCCGCAGGCCGGAGACGATGTCAATGATGAGGTCGATCTGGTAAGGCAGGAATGGGTAGAGGTTGATGACTCCTCTCTCGTCCAGGTCCGAGCGACGGCTGGTCTTCTGCAACTGGGTATGCGTAGCCAGCCGGTTGCGATGGGAGCGGTAGAGCTGGCGCACCGCCTCGTCGGCGGCTTTGGTCTTAGTGAGCACGCGCTTGCTGGTGACCTCGGTGATGTCCGTCGGTTCCAGGTCTACCCGCAGCCGGTCGGGGAAGCGGTCCTGGAGACGGGCCAACTCGATGCGCCGGTCGCCCAGGGCGTCGACCACCTCGGAGAGCTTCTCCTGCGAGGTGACCGCCAGCCAGGCCTGGAAGGGTCCCTTGCCTTGCTGCACCCAGTTCTTGCCCGCCCGGCCCAGGGCCTGGACGATGCCCTGCAGGTCGAGCATGCGGTCCACGTGGCGCGCCACGTACTGCCCGACCTCGTCCACGATGAAGATGAGGGCCTGACCTGGCCGCCGTCGGCGCATCAGTTCAAAGGCGCGATCAGCGATGAGGTTGGCATCCACATGGATCTCCCGCCGAGTCTTGGCCCACGAGTCGGCCAGGGGATAAGTCTGTGGGTCCAGGTTGTGCATCACTGCACTGGCTTCATTTAGGGCGAAGGCGATGAGGTGCTTGCGGTCATTCCATTCTTTGCCGTGGAGTTCACGGAAGCGAGCCTTGAACGCATCCAGCTGCCCTTCCCCTTCCAGAGTGATCTCCATTTCGGCCAGATCGGGATCCTCGGCGTACTCCAGGGCGCGCAGGAGAGCCCGGTACATGATCTCGCTGACGTTCTCCCGGCCGGTGCGCACTGCCCGGTCGGTAGCGATGTCGAACATGATCACTGTACACGGGATGGTGCGGTTGACTAAGCCGAGGAGATTCTTCAGGCGGTCGTCAGTGAGCCGGCTGCGGAAGAGGTCCGAGGCGCTCTGACCCTTGACCCTCTCCTGGGCCAGGATGTAGCCCAGCACCTTGGCGAAGCTGGACTTCCCGGAGCCGAAGAAGCCGGAGACCCACACGCCAATCCCCTCGGTGGGCTCCGTACGGGAGGCATTGATGGCCTCCAGCACGTCACAGAAGTGACGCTGGATGGCAGCAGTTGGTATGTACTCCCGCAGCTCCTCGTAGACCACGGCCTCGTTGACCTGGTCTACTTTGATGACTTCTTCGATGGGTCGGTCAATGCGTTCCTGGAAAATGTCATAAATCTTCATCTATCTACCCTCTTGCCTGTGCTGTTTCATATGCTGAGCCATCGTGCTCCATTCATATTCGCCAGCTTCGAGTTTCTCCCACATCTTCTCCGCCTCCTTCCAGGCTACCAGCCGGTGCAGGGGGGCGATATTGATTAGAACGCCGTCGTTGAGGTCGGGGGCGTAACCCCAGTCAGCCAACCGGCGCAGTTCGCTACGGAAGGCGTACAGCTCCTGGAGAAAAGCTACCTGGTCCTCGATAGCTTTCTCCAGCCGGCGGGCCTCCCGAGCCGGGCTGCTCTCCTTGGTCTGGGCGAATTTGCCTTGCAGTTCCTTCAGCCGGCCCTCCTCGAACTCGATCTTGGGAGCAGCGTATTGGCGGATAGCCGTGTAAAGGGTATCAGGCCCCAGCGCGTGGTAGTAGAGCCAGAGGGAGTAGCCCTTGCTCGGGGTAATGAGTTGCCAGTATAGGGGCGCTTTGCGTCGGCTCTTCGAGTAGCGTTTGATGTGCAGGGGAAAGAAATAGCGGGCCAACCACTTCCGTAGATCGCGGCCCAGGGCTTCTTCTGCCTGTGCCTGCGGCGCCAGCAGGTCGTCCTCTCCGAACAGGTAAGCCAGGCAGGCCTCGACTGCGGCGACAACGTCGTGTTTGTGGCCGGGGTCATCCACCAAGATAGTGTGGCGGGCCAAATGCTGGATGACCTGGCCCAGCGGGCCGATGGGCTCCAAAGCAGAGCTATCCGGCCGCAGAGCTCCGGGCGGGTAGAGAAGCAGGCCTTCTTCGGGATCGGGCAGGGGCGGCGGGTCCAGTTCACCGGCACCGATGCGGATGTCCCAGCGGCCAAAGAGAGAGCCGATGCAGTACGAGATGAGATCAACCACAGCCTCGGCGAAATCGTCGGGCCGGTAGAGGCCTAGGGCTTGGCGGCGGACGGCTATCGACGTGGGGTGGATCTGCAGACTGTGAGCGATCGCTTCCAGGTCGCGGGCGTCGTCTAGGTAAAGCCGTCGCAGCGCCTCATCGTCCTCTTCGCTCCACGCATCCTTCCGAGGGTAGGAACCCATGTGGGAACCCGGCTCGCGGTCAATCGTCTGCCGGTCCCGCTCAGAAATCTCGTACAGGTCCAGCACTGCCTGGTCGATCCGAAATGAGTTCTCGGCGATCTGCACCTCGCAAGAGTCTTGGTAGGCTAGCCAGGCGAGGAAGCGGTCAGTCAAAGTTTTGTCATCATACCTCAACAGCTTCGGCCGGGTGAAGGCGTGGCTGATCTCGTTGATTCGATCCAAGTCGCGCTTGAGATGATGGCACCGTCTAGCATCGCGGTTGACTTTAGCTACCACGTCCTTTGATGGGGCAATCCATATAATGTTTTGCACACTACCTACTTCCCAACTTCGGCTGGGTGTCTGCATCAATAGCATTTGTTCTACCAATCTGCTGTTGAAAAGGCCCAAGCAGTAATAGACCAGGCTCTCGTTCGGCGGGAATATGCCCGGCCCCTTGTTTCCAAAGATGCAGTTCGATGGCAAGATCCGCACATTGAATCCTTTGACAGTTGTCCGGGGATAAGTCAAGCCGAACCGGAAGTAGTCAGATTCCGGGTGTGTAAGCCAGTCAGCACTGTTCAGGTACGAATAGCGATTAACAATGTACTCGTTGATCTCAGCTCCACCCTTTGCCCAGTTGACCAATAGGTGAACGTCATCATAGAATTGCGAGTACTCTCCGCCCTTGGCAAATGCGACCCACTGTCGCTCTTGTCCTATATCAGCGGGGTTGACTTCCCAGAAGAGTCTCACAAAGCGAGAATCGTTCTGAGTCGAAAGACCCACTTGGACACTCCCGAGCGCTTTGGCAAATGAGGGATAAGCCCCGAAAGCCTCACGCACTCGGTCTGATACCCAGTAGGGCATTGGAGTGCCAGAGAGCAAGGCGAAGGTTTCCTGGCGCACGGTGTGGGTCAAGTCGTTCTCGCGGCCGGCGCGTAGGTCGGCGATACAGCGGAGCAGGGCAGCCTCCCTGTCATCTTCCTTCAGCAGTCGGAAGAAAACTGAGGGACCGCCATCGTGGAGCGGCCGCTCCAACGCGAAAGCTACTGTCTCCACCATGGCCGTATCCAGCACACCAAAGCCGAGATCAGCTACTGGGCTCATGCGCGCCTGGGTGAAAATCGTGTTCTCCCGCAATTTCCGGAATGAAGTCAGGAACATGAAGGTCCGGCTAGTGATGGCCCCTATATAGCCCTCGGTGCGGATGAGTTGTAGCGTCCGATCGATGAAGGCAGCGTAGAGATCGTTCTTCGTATCCGGGTAGGCGTCCTCCAGATATCTTTTCGCAGTCTCAGTGGTATCGCCATACGGCGGGTTCATCAACACCACGTCGTAATCCTGGCGCGACAAGTCCAGGAAGCGGAAGCCCTGCTCACCCTCAGCGGCGAAGAGCGCCCGACCCACGTCGGCCTGCGCTAGGGCGCGTCGGTAGTAGTCGTTGAACAGGCTTACGATGCGCCCCTCCAGTTCGGCCCAGAAGGCCGCATCATCCAACACTTCCTCGGTGTCGAACAGGGGTTCCTTCGTCAGCCGTACCCGCTCCCCAGCAATGGCTTCGTCGAAGGCCACCTCCACCTTCAGCAGAGAGCCGGCTTCGGCGGCCAGCGCCAGCAGGTCCCACACACGACGGCAAACGCTTTGCACCACCTGTGGCTGGTCGGCTATGAACTCCTCGAAAAGCCGCTTATCCCCCGGCATGGGCTCGGCCACCACGATGTTGGCTGTCGGCAGGCGGACTCGGGCCGGCGCCCCGTGGGCCTGCTCATAGGCCCGCGCCCGCAGGTAGAGGGTGAAGGCGGCCAGTTGTGCGGCACGTGGGTCAATGTCTATGCCGAACAGGTTATTCTCCAGGATCAGGGCCGGGATCACGGCCGGATCGTAGCCCGACTCCTCGTACATGATCGTGAACAGGTCGAAGGCGTAGTGCAGGAAGTGGCCGCTGCCAACAGCCGGGTCGAGGATCTTGATCTCTCGTGGGTCCTTGGATGCGCGGCGGCGGAGCGGTTTGTCGGGCCGTCGCACCAGCATCTGGCAGGTCTCGGTCAGGCGGGTCTCACCACGGCGCATCTCGAGCCACAGCCGCCCCAGGGTGTTATCCACCAGAAACTCGACGATGTAACGCGGGGTGTAGAACTGGTTGATGACGGCCACATCCTGCGACCGCTGGGGTCGCCCGCCCTGGTGCACTTTCTCCCGGTCAGGTGTGTTGAAGAACTGGTAGACCCAGCCGATGGTCTCGTCTGCGGCCCACACATCAGCCAGTTCGGGCGCGTTGAGCAGGCTCAGCACCTGGTCCAGCGCCGTCCAGCGCGGGAAGATGGTGGAGTGCGGCCCCCCGCGGTCAAAGAGCGGACGGGTCGAGGCAGCCAGCTCGTCGTACAGCAACTCCAGGAAGAGCTGGTACCCACCGTCAGGCTGTACCTGGCAGACCTGAGGGCAGACCTTCTGAAAATCTTTGAAGCCAGCCGAACCCCGTCCCTCGGCCACTGCCTCGCGGTGCAGCAGGCTCCGGGCTTCCAGAATCTTGACCGCGACTAGGCGGTTGAGGGCTGTGTAAGCCGTCTCGTGGATGAAGCGGGCCACGGTCTCTTTCGGGGATAGGCCTGCGTTGGAGTCGTGCTTCAGCGCCGCATCAATCTGCCCTCGGCAGTGGCGGAGTACCGGGTCTTCCCGGAGGGTGGGCATCGTCAGTGGCGGCTGGGCTTTCCCGGTGCGCGCGATGCCGTACACCCCCTCCAGTTGCTCGGCCACGTCGAGCTCCAGCAGGCGGCGGATTTCCAGGACGGTATTCTTGATCTGGTTGCGCGTCCCTTTGTCCATCTCGACAAGCTCGATGCAAGCATCAGTAGATCGGCACGAAATAGTTGCCCATAGCCTCCCGGTCGGGCAACTCCATGAAAACCAGCGTCGTCGGGCCATCGCGCCGGCCGGGGTAAAACAACACCGTTGGCACGCGGATCCGATAGGCTTTGAGCTGATCCAATAGCGCTGACATCTGGTAGATGGTTGGCGCAAAGGCAGCGGCACGAGTCAGAAAGGCGATGTGTCGGTCAGGTGACAGCTCGGCCATACGAGCCGCCAGCAGGTCGGGCAGGGGCCGGTCATGCGTCAGGATGCTGTGAACCGTGTCCTGGGCAAGGTCAAAGCCTACCGCCCGCTCCGCCTCGGCCAGCGCCTCGATCCCCTCTGTTTCTTCAATTGCCTGCCACAGCAGTTCCGCCAGGGAGATGACCACCACCTCGTTGCCCGTCTTTTCACGCAGCCGCACGGCTAGGCGACGCATCTCGTCGCGCATGGCCCACTCCTCGGCCAGCGGGTACCAGAAGATGGCGAAGGGCAGGTCGTGGTAGTGGCCGATGGGCTGCTCGGGGTTTGTCAGGTCAGCCTCCAACCTAGCCAGCCGTGCTTTCAACGATTCCACATCGTCCACCTTTCAGCCAGGCCGTCCACCAGGGCCACCAAATCTCTGTACGGGAATTCGATGCGGATGATGCTGCCGGCAGCTTGGTATCGCAGGTAACCCAACTGATGAGCCTCAACGAAGAGACGCTCAACAGCGTCCACATCGAGAAGGAAGAGCCGCCAGTGGGGATGGCGCAGGATAAGCTCGCCAGAGGCGACAATGCGGTGAATGTCGAAAGCGATGTACAAAGAGGCCTCAACGGGCAAATAGATGGGTGCGAACGTCTTGCGCGGCGAACCTCTCGCGGCCCGGAGCAGTCGGAAGTCACGTAGCGTGGCGAGAAGATGCTTGGCAACGCTCTTCTGTGTAGTGTCAGACCAGGGTGTCATGGTCCGCCTAGCCGCAATGGCGCGACCGAGGAACTTAAGCGCATCCTCCACGGTGAGCACGTGCCGTCCCCGCCTGTAAAGGTCGCAAAGGTACCCGGTCACGAAGTCGTAGATGAGCGGATCGGCCAATGCTGCGTAGTAGTACAGCACACGGTCCACGATCTCGGCCGGCAGGCGTGAGCGCACGAGGCGGCGCAGGGCTAGGTCCGAGCCATCGGCGGGACAGTACCGCTGGCGGAAGATAGTCAGGATGTCTTCGACACGAGAGCGCGATGCCTTCCCAAAGATGTTCGCCCGCCGTGCTTCTTGGAGGTTCTCCTCCGCCGTCTTGTTCTCATCCCAAAAGGCAAAGAACGTCTTGGTGTCAGCCAACAACCCACTAGCTTTGATGATTTTTGAAGAATAAACGCGTTGCTTGTGGTTGTCGGTCACGACCATCTCCTATTCTTCAAGCCGATAATAGGGCACGACTAGGTGCCCAGGTTCAGAAAGCGTGTAGGCAGCGGCGAGGCGGTGGACGATGGCTTTCAGCTTACGCCCTGACCATAGGTCAGTTTCGGTCACGGCCTCCAGCTCGACCAGGCTGCCATTGACCAGCGCTGACCTGACAACTGCAAGATCATCGTCTGTCAGCGCAACTGTCTGGCTCAGTCGAGCCTGTAGCTCACTTCCTGAGCGTATGGGTGGCACAATGGTCAACGGCGCATCATCCATGCGCCGCAGGTCAAGCTGGCGCATTACGCGAGCGTCTAGATCAGCACCTAGATTGAACAATGTCACTGCTGATCGGTGGCCGATGATCTTGGCATGAACCATGGCCGCAGCCTCGATCGCCAGGCGTGCTCCCGCATATATTGCGTAGCGTGGGTAGAGACGAGCCAAGACCCACTGGCCTTGCTCTCCCAGGGCGTGGCCGTCCCACCAGGCCAGACAATCTTGCTCGCCTGCTCGGGCAATAAGCAGCCGCAAGTCAAGTATCTGACACAACGCACCTGGGGAAACTTGTTTCTCCACTATCAACTACTCCTTTTCGCCCATGGGTCAAAGGTTCTAGAGAGCCTCCAAACGGGTGAGTCCTTCTCTAGAATCGGCCCTTGCGCGGTGAGCATGGTCCCAGCTGGAGTCACGTACAAGTCACAAGATCGCCTGGTAAGGGGAATCCGATTCAATAATATCATCGGTGGGAAGTGCTGTCAATGCTCCGTTGGCGTTGGGCGATTCGTTCTTGAATATCCACGCCTTCGTTTCAGCAATATGTAGAATCTTGGCCGATGCCTGGCTTAAGAAACTCAAGAGGTCGGTATTTCGGTGATGCCAGGGAGACCGTAAGGACATACCTTATTATCGTAGCCGCCATGCCTTTGCCTTTCGCGAGCATTTCTGGGATAGACCCAGGCGATACGGCAGTGATAGCCATACGGTGCAAACGGTGACAACTGGGTCCTAGGGCGCATCGTCGCGTCTGAAGTCATGGAAGCTTGAGCCCTTTCCTGGCTAAGGATTTCTCGTGGCTGAGCAACGTGCTGGGCGGGCAAACTTGCCGGGAGCGCAAGGTTGAATCTAGAGGCTTGCTAAGACAGCACGTAACTATGCAGCTTGCACAGCGGAGCTACACAGAACCTCTGATTCGTCTGTGAGTGAATCCGGCAAACAACATGGTGAAGCAATGACTAGGATAGGAGGTTCCAACAAGCGCCAGTAAGTGCTGCAATTCAGTTTGTCGCCCAATATCCAGGTGTGTTTCCAAATACTCGGGAAGGGACCTTCTCTTTGCTTCTAGCGGCTCGGGCAAGAAGGAATGACCTTCATCGCGGCCTCGTAATTAGGGATCAAGGGTCTCGCGTCCACAGCTGTCTGCCCTCTCGAGCCTGGCTTTCTTACGCCGGACTCGTCCTAGACGGTGCTCGAGCTGCGCCAAGCGTCGCTCCCTGCACGAGATGTGGAGGGTGAGAGAGGAAGACTCGACCAGTTCGATGGCCCTCACCACCAGCTCCTCGGCTCTCTCGAACTCTTTGGCTCGGTGCTCGTAGTATTTGGCCAGCTCCACGAAGGGGTAGAGTCTGGCGCGCTTCTCCCTGACCGCACGATACCAGAGATCGATGGCCTCCTCCCATCTGGCTTGTCGCTTATAGTGGAAGGAGAGGTGAAAGACGGTCTTCTCCCTCAGGATGTCAGGGAGATCGACATCCAGCGCAGCGCGCAGCGCAGTCTCCGCGCGGTGACTCATCCCAAGATGGAGATATAGCCTGCCAAGGCTGTAGAGATCCTCCCCGTACTCCACCCCATTCTCAAACGGCTCCTCAAAGACCCGACACGCCAGCGCGGTCAGGGCTGCGAGAGAGAGGACATCTTGAGCGTTGTGGTAGAAGACTCCTCGTAGTGGAGCGACACGACCGTATCTGAGGTAGTCGAAGTAGATCTGGGGAACGAGATGGCTTGGCACGTCGCCCTGGCGGTGTAGCCCCAGGATCTCCGGTTCCAGGTAGCATAGACTACAACTGTCCAGGCGCAGACGCCACAGGCGACGGGCCGTGAAAAGGAGATCAAAGTGCGGCACGGCCGAGAGGGGGAAGCGCCGCCGGGACATGATGAAGCGAGTCTCCAGCACCGGCACGTCGAACGCCTTCCCGTTGAAGGAGACGATACCGGAGAGGGGTTTTACCATCTCCTCTACAAGGGCGATGAGGGCAGGTTCCTCCGAGTAGTCGCGCATGAAGACCTGACAGATGCGGAAATCCCCTCCCTCGAACCACCCGATCCCGACCAGGAAGGCATATGTCCCCACACCTCCAGCGAGGCCTGTCGTTTCCACGTCGAGGAAGGCGCACCTGTTCAAGTCTAGCTCCGTCAGGTCAGGGTCGCGCCCGATACCGACAATGGTTTCTGGACGATGATCCAAGGCGGCAGCGATCTGGATGTGTCCGTGACGGTAGCCTTGGGGATAGACCTGATCAACAACAACGCAAGGCCCGTACTCGGTCTCGACGACCTCGCCACCAACGATCTCTTCAACTGCCTTGGAAGGCTTCCTTGGACGCCGCTCGAGAGCGGTCGTTCCCAGCCGAACACCTAAACGTTCGAGCTGCTGACGAAGATCCTCCATCCTTACTTGCTCCCCTCGATCATCCACCCTTCCTAGCTTCCCCTATGAGACGGAGGGCATCCCTCTTTCCATAGGGGCCTATCTCCCCCACCGGCCCCACACAGGATGGACACCCCTGGGCACAGCCGCAGTCCCTCACCAGCCTCTCAGCGGTTTCCAGAAGCTGGTCGTGGATGCGGTATAGCTTCTCCGCGAAGCCGATGCCCGCCGGTACCCGATCATAGATGAAGATGGTAGATTCGCCGGTGTGGGGAGAGCGCACTTCCGGCTTCACCCCGATATCCCTCGGATCACACATGAGGAATAGAGGAGCGACATTGACCAGCACGTTGGAGAGACCTACCAGCCCACTCTCCAGGTCGGCACGGGTCAACATCCCCGTCACTCTCTGAGGGAAGCTCAGCCAATAAGCCGTGGTCTGCATCTCCTGCTCCGGAAGGCGAATATCTCCCCAGCCAACATTCTCATGGGTCCATAGCTTTATCTTCTTGTAGATGGTGGGCAAGGCAGAGACGAGGACCTCGCCGTGAGCCTTGCCGCCGCGATCATACCTCTCCGATTCGAATTGGTCTATGACCCTCACCTGCACCGCCAGGTTGGCATCGGTGTAGTAGTCCACCTCGACCTTTGTGGCGTAGGCCTTTTTCCCTTCCCAGTCGAGTCTCTCGATCTGATACTGCTCTCCCTCGTGGATGTAGATCGCCTCCTCATGCACCATAGTGGGGGCGCTGAAGCTGTCTACCTCCCCGATGACGCGCGGCTTAACCTCTGTGGTGTCGATGATGACCACGTTGTCCCTGGCCGCCGTGCGCAGGCTGATCTCGTCGGCTGGATATGACTCGGTGCTCCAGTGGTAGGTGCCCTCCACTTTGTGGAGGATACCTTGCTCCTCCAGAAATTGGAGTATCTGATCGATCGACTGTCCGCCATACCGCTCCCCTTCCCTAAATGGGAGTTCGAAAGCGGCGCACTTGATGTGGCTGATCAGGATGAGCAAGTTATCTGGGTTGATTAACGCATGTTCGGGGGATTGGGAGAAGAAGTACTCCGGATGGGTGACGATGTATTGATCCAGGGGAGCAGAGCTCGCCACCAGAATCGCGCAGGAGACATCGGCCCGTCTGCCAGCCCGTCCCGCCTGTTGCCAGGTGCTGGTTATCGTTCCTGGATAGCCTGTGATCACACAAGCATCGAGTTGGCCGATGTCGATGCCCAACTCAAGGGCATTGGTGGCCACCACGCCGCGCACCTCCCCATCCCGAAGCCCTTTTTCGATCTCCCGACGCTGCTTGGGGAGATACCCGCCACGATACCCTCTTACCTTCTCCTCGTCCCTGTTGTTGAACTTCATATCCTCTTTGAGGTAGGAAAGGAGGATCTCCACCGTCTTTCGAGTGCGAGCAAAGACGATAGTCTGGATGTCGTTGAGTAGGAAGTTCTTGGCCAGGGAGCGAGCCTCATGGACCGAGGAACGGCGAATACCCAACTCCTTGTTCACCACCGGAGGGTTGTGGAAGATGAAGTGTTTCCTTCCCTTGGGGGAGCCATCGGTGTCGATGAGAACCACCTCTTCCTCGATCAGCTTTCTGGAAAACTCCTCTGGATTGGCGATGGTGGCCGAGGAGAGGATGAAGATAGGTTTGGTGCCATACCAGTTACAGATACGCTTCAGCCTGCGGATGACGTTAGCCAGGTGGCTCCCGAAGACCCCACGGTATTGATGGACCTCATCTATGATTACGTATTTCAGATTCTCGAAGAGCTTCACCCACTTGGTGTGGTGAGGAAGGATGCCGGTATGTAGCATATCTGGATTGGTGATCACGATATGTCCTGCGGCGCGGATGGCTTTTCGAGCATTGACAGGGGTATCCCCATCATAGGTGTAGGTCTTGATATCGACATCAAGAGCGGTGATCAATCCGTGGAGCTCGTCCAGTTGATCCTGGGAGAGCGCCTTGGTGGGGAAGAGGTAGATGGCTCGCGAGTGTGTATCCTCGAGGAGGGAATTGAGCACCGGGATGTTGTAGCAGAGGGTCTTACCGGAGGCCGTGGGAGTGACGACGATGAAATTCTCTCCCCTTTGAGCGGCCTCGATGGCCAGAGCCTGGTGAGTGAAGAGTCGCTCGATGCCTCGCGATCTGAGCACGTCGATGAGACGAGGATCTACACTAGGTGGGAAGCCCGCGAAAGATCCCTCCCTGGAAGGGGTGACCTTCCACGCGGTGACTCGCTCGGCGAGCTCGGGGGCGGTCCTCATCTGGGTGAGGAGTTGACTTAGGTTCATGGTTCGAATTGAAGAGAATAGAACTAATGTTCAGTATAGCATGGATTCTGACTAGAGTCAAGAGGAAGAGACTTGGAGGGTTGCGTTCACCAAGTGGTCCCTGGGCTTCTTACCCGGGATACGCGATATCGCG
>CAYLIE010000003.1:0-43719 GCA_964383935.1 uncultured Anaerolineales bacterium
GTGAGCCTATCTCTTTTCCCCTCCCTTGTCAACCTCCCAAAAGTCGCACGCATCCTTGTAGGTGAGCCAAGAGATCGTGACCACTTTTTCAGGGTTCTAAGGGGAGTCCTTAGCCTCTACCAGATGGTTCATACTGAGTTCACCATACAAAGTAAAGTCAGTAAAATCTCCCTCAAGGTGAAGGGCTCACCTCGACAGTCGACAGTGAACTCGATGTTCATCATCGTCTCTGTCTATCACGGGGGCCTACAGGGGATGAATAACAAAAAGGTACTCCAATCCGTTGTGTGAATCAAAGCCCTTCGTCATGGTAGAAGAACGAGCAAGGTAAAATTGCAGAGGAAGGAGGAAGGGTGTATAATAGAAAAGTGGGTGGAAAGATGCTAGACAAATTTACCGATTTGGAGAAGCGATACGAGGAATTGACCCGCTATCTGGCCGATCCTCAGGTTGTTTCTGATCCTGGGAAAGTCCGGAGGTATAGCCAGGAACGGGCTCAACTGGGAGAGATAGTTGGCAAGTATCGTCGATACAAAGCCGTGGAGTCGGAACTCACCCCCACCCGTGCTATGTTGGAAGAGGATCTGGAGCCGGAGTTGGCAGAGTTGGTGCGGAAGGAGCTCCAAGCCCTGGAGGAAGAACGAGAGGCACTCCTTGAGGAGATGAGACTCCTGCTCCTACCCAGGGATCCTTATGACGAGAAGGATGTGATCGTGGAGATTCGGGCTGGAACTGGCGGCGAGGAGGCGGGTCTCTTCGCGGCGGACCTATACCGCATGTACACCCGCTATGCGGAGAATCACAGATGGGCTACAGAGATCCTCAGTTCCAACGAGACAGGAGTGGGGGGCTTAAAAGAGGTGATCTTGGAAGTGAAGGGCAGGGGTGCCTACTCGCGCCTCAAATACGAGAGCGGCGTACACCGGGTCCAGCGGGTCCCCATCACCGAGTCCAGCGGGCGGATCCACACCTCCACAGCCACCGTGGCCGTCCTACCGGAGATGGAGGAGGTGGAGGTGGATATCGAGCCCGAGGATCTACGCACCGACATCTTCCGCTCCTCAGGCCATGGCGGTCAGAGCGTCAATACTACCGATTCGGCGGTGCGGATAACACACCTCCCCACGGGGATAGTGGTCTCTTGCCAAGATGAGCGTTCCCAGTTGCAGAACCGCCGGCGAGCCCTAGCCATTCTGAGGGCCCGTCTTCATGCTTTGAGGGAGAGAGAACGGCTGGAAGAGAGAGGAGCAAAGCGGCGCTCCCAGGTGGGAACGGGCGAGCGAAGTGAGAAGATCCGGACCTACAATTTTCCCCAGAACCGGGTAACTGACCACCGCATCAATCATACCAGTCACCGGCTGGAAGAGATATTGGACGGAGATCTGGACGAGATCATCGACGAGTTAGCCATCGCCGATCAGGCGGCCAAATTGCAATCTTTAGGGGTCGAATGATGGCCAAGGCCGCATCAGGAAGGGTGACCGTTCGCGAGGCCTTGCGCCTCGCGAACTTCGTCCTAAGGGAAGCGCAGGTTGAGACCTCTCGCCTTGATGCCGAGGTGCTTTTGGCCCACCACCTGGGCATCACTAGAAGCCAGCTTTTGGCTCGCCTCGATTTCGCCTTGGATCCGGAGATAGAGGACGGCTACCATGCCTTGGTGGAACGGCGGAGCCTGCACGAACCAGTGGCCTATGTCATAGGATATAAGGAGTTCTATGGACTCAAGATTCAAGTGGACCGCCAGGTACCAATCCCTCGGCCGGAGACGGAGATACTAGTGGAGGTGGCTCTGGCCTCGGCCAGGCAAGGGAAATCCCCTGTGGTTGAGGTAGGCACGGGGAGCGGAGCGGTGGCTGTCGCCCTGGCGGTGAACCTGCCACAGGCGGAGATCTACGCTACCGATTTATCTCCCGCAGCCCTGGAGGTAGCAGGGAGGAACTGTCGTCATCATGACGTCTTGGACCGCATTTTCCTCCTGGAAGGGGATCTTTTGGAGCCTTTGCCTGAACCGGTGGCTTTGGTAGTGGCCAACCTCCCCTACCTCTCCCGCCGGGAACTAGAGGGGGCGCCACCGGAGATAGCGGAATATGAGCCCCATCGGGCTTTCGATGGAGGTCTCAATGGGCTGGATCAGTATCGACGCCTTTTCGCTCAGGCTCCTTCCCATCTCTTGCCCAGAGCGAATATCTGCCTGGAGGTGGGAGCCAGCCAAGCCCAGGCGATAAACAGGATAGCCCGGGAAGAGTTCCCCCAAGCGAGGGTAGTGGTGATCAAGGATTTAGCGGGGTTGGATAGAGTGGTCTTCATAACGACATAAAGGGATCGATGACCTATCGGCTTCTGGCTTTGGATCTCGATGGCACCATAATGGGCCGGAGTTCGGCCCTCTCCTCCAGGATAAAAAGGGTAGTGGAGCGTGTCCTGGAGAAAGGCGTGGTAGTGACTCTGGCCACGGGCCGGGTCTTCGGGAGCGCGCTCCCTTTTGCCCAAGAACTGGGGATCAGGGACCCCATCATATCGTCCCAAGGGGCCATGATTAGGGCTCCCCTTAAGCGGCCTTTGGCGGAGTGGACTATACCCTTGGCCTTAGCGCATCAATTGATCGCCGTAGCCCGGGAAGCCGGACTGAAACTGAGCGCCTATGTGGGCGATACCCTCTACTTGGAAGGCCAGAGCCCTCGGGTCTATCCCCCCTCCGTCGAGGTGAGAGCGGTGGAGGGCCTATTCTTCTCCCTCCCTGGCGAGCCCCACAAGATGCGGTTCCAAGGCGAAGAAGGTGTGATCCGGACTCTGGAATCCCCTCTCTCGGAGCGGTTCCAAGGCTTCCTCAATCTAGCGAGACCTGATCCCTTCTCTCTACAAGCCACTCATCATCAGGCCTCCAAGGGTCAAGGCTTGGCCTACCTCGCCCGCCACCTAGGGATACCGCGTGAAGAGGTAATGGCCATCGGCGACTACGATAACGATGTGGATATGGTAGCCTGGGCGGGCTTGGGGGTGGCGGTAGGCAACGCCAGTCCTCGCCTTTTGGCCGTGGCCGATGAGATCGTTCCTCCCCTCGATGAGGAGGGGGCGGTGGTGGCTATAGAAAGGTATATACTGAAATGAAAGTTTACCCCGCGGATCTGCCATCGGCCCTTCCAGAGGCTATCGAATTCCTCAAGGACGGTAGCCTCGTGGCCTTCCCCACCGATACCGTCTACGGTGTCGCGGCCCATGCTTTCCTCCCCCAAGCGGTAGCCAGGCTCTACGCTGCCAAAGAGCGGCCTCGTGAGAGGGCCATCCCTCTCCTCTTAGCCAAAAGGGAGGATCTTCACTTGGTGGCTCGGGATATCCCCCCCACCGCTTGGCCTCTCATAGAGAGGTTCTGGCCCGGGGGTTTGACCCTGGTCTTTTTTCGAAAGGCCACCGTCCCAGAGATAGTCTGCGCTGGCGGCGAAACGGTGGCCCTTCGGGTGCCGAACCATCGTCTGGCCCTGGCCCTCATCGAGGGGACGGGAGCGCCTCTGGCCACTACTAGCGCCAACCTTTCAGGCCGACCGGAGCCTCTGACCGCTGAGGAGGTGGGCCAGCAACTGGGGGCTCGCATCGATCTTATCCTAGATGGTGGTACTTCTCCGGGGGGCATACCCTCCACGGTGGTAGACCTTAGCGTCTCTCCTCCTGCCGTCTTGCGGGAGGGAGCCATCGCCGTAGAAAGATTGGCCGAACTAATCCCCCACCTAACCCTTTGTAATTCCCCCAGGGTATGCTAAAATAATTTACACAGGAAGGAGACCTCATGCGCATCGCCGTGGGAGCGGACCACGCGGGCTATGAACTGAAGGCCGAGATCATAAGCCTCTTGGAAGAACTGGGATACAGCTATCGGGACTTCGGCCCCCGCAAGAAGGACCCAGGAGACGACTATCCCGATTTCGGCGTACCCGTGGCTAGAGCCGTGGCTAAAGGGGAGTTCGACTTAGGGATCCTCATCTGTGGTACCGGGGTGGGGATGTGTATCCTGGCCAACAAGGTGAGAGGTATCCGGGCTGCCCTCTGCCATGATACCTTTTCCGCCCGCAGTAGTCGGGAGGATGATGATAGTAACATCTTATGCTTGGGAGCGAGAGTTATAGGCATGGAGTTGGCCAAGGAGATCGTCAAAACTTGGCTCTCCGCTACTTTTTCTGATGCCGACCGGCATCGGCGTCGGGTGAAGAAGGTGATGGGCCTCGAGGAGAGGCCAGCCTGAGGTTGCCATGCTTGTGGGCATCGATGCCAGCCGAGCCACCAGCCCTCAAAGAACGGGTACGGAAAACTATTCTCTCTACCTTATACGCCATCTTTTGGCTCTCAACGCCCTCAGATACCGGCTTTACTTCAATACCACCCCTCCCCCGGGGTTATTTCCTCAAAGCGATAACTGGGAGGCCCGAGTGATCCCCTTTCCCCGCCTCTGGACCCATCTCCGTCTCTCTGGGGAGATGGTGCGCCGCCCTCCTGATCTCCTCTTCGTGCCCGCCCACGTCATACCCTTGATTCACCCCCATTCCGTGGTCACCGTCCACGATCTGGGCTACATATATTACCCCCAGGCCCATAGGTCCTTCGACAGGCTCTATTTGGACCTCTCCACCCGCTTCAATGCCAGCGTAGCCAGCCAGATCATCGCCGACTCAGAAGCCACGAAAAATGACTTGGTTCGAGAATATCGTGTGCCTGAAGAACGGATCACGGTGGTTTACCCTGGGTGTAACCTAGAGCCGGTTATAGATGAAACCGGGTGGAAGAGGGTAAGGGAGCGGTATCATCTGCCCGATAAATATATCTTGCATCTCGGCACCCTTCACCCTCGTAAGAACATCCTTCGTCTCTTGGAGGCTTTTCAATCGTTAACCAGAGATTTTCCCGACCTTCATCTGGTCTTGGCGGGGAAGAAAGGCTGGCTCTATGAAGAGATCCTCCACAAAGCCGAGGGGTTGGGCGGGAGGGTGCACTTTCCGGGTTATATCGCCTCCGGGGATCTCCCTCTTCTCTTGAGAGGGGCTCGCCTCTTCATCCTCCCCTCCCTCTACGAAGGGTTCGGCTTCCCCATACTGGAGGCGATGGCTGCAGGTACCCCGGTGGTTTGTAGCAACGCTTCGGCCCTGCCTGAGGTGGCGGGCGACGCTGCCCTCCTCTTCGACCCTCACGGTGTGGAGGCTATGAGGGAAACGATAAGAAGGGTCTTAGAGGATGAGGCGCTACGGGCAGAATTGGTGGAGAGAGGGCTGGAACGGGCCAAGATATTCTCCTGGGAGAGATGTGCCCGCCAGACCTTGAGCGTGCTGGAAAAAGTGACAGGGAGCGATGGCTGATAGGGAGATACCTCAACGCATCTTGGTAGTTAAACTGGCCGACATGGGCGATCTCCTCACGGCTACCCCCGCGCTTAGGGCGCTGCGGGAGTCGTTCCCCCATTGCCGCATCGAGGCTTTGGTGACGCCCCACTCGGCTCCTATTCTAGAAGGGGCGTCCCTAGTGGATGAGGTTCTCACTTTCGAGAAGCACCTGTATGATAGCCCCCTGTCAACGGCTAAGCCCACCTCTCTCTGGAGCATCATGCGACTGTGGCGAGATCTGAGAAGCCGAAGGTATGATTGGCTCTTCATCCTCCACCACCTGACCACTCGCTGGGGGACCCTCAAATATGCTGGGTTAGCCCTCTCTGCTGGAGCCCGGGAGCGGGTCGGGCTGGACAACGGTCGGGGCTGGTTCCTCACCCAGCGGGTGAAAGATCTAGGTTTCGGTGGTCGCCATGAGGTGGAATATTGGTTGGAGGTGGTGGGACTGGTAGGGGCGAAGACCGAAAACCTTAGTTTTGCGGTATCCGAGGGAGCGGTGGAGGAAGCCCAAGCCCTCCTCCGAGGCTCAGGCCGATGGAGGGAGAGCGTGCCTTTGGTGGCTATCCACCCTGGCTCAGGCGAGTATAGCCTGGCTCGGCGGTGGCCCCCGGATCGCTTTGCCCAGGTGGCCGATGCCCTTACGGAGGGATATGGGACTCAGGTAGCCCTCGTGGGTGGCCCAGATGAGGCGGAACTAACGCAATCTGTTGCCTCCCTTATGCGCTATAAGGCTATCGACCTGGGAGGCAAGACCTCTATACCTGTATTAGCCGCCTTGTTGAGGCTATCTCGTCTATTCGTGGGCAACGATTCGGGGGTGATGCACCTCGCCTCCGCCGTGGGCACTCCGGTAGTGGCCATCTTCGGCCCTTCCAACCCTTTGGCTTGGGGGCCTTGGGGGCCAAGCCATGAGGTGGTGCAGGTAGACCTCGAGTGCAGCCCCTGTATCTATCGCGGCTTTCAACTGGGCAACATAGAAGGTTGTGAAAACCCGGAGTGCATAAACCGGGTCAGCCCCGAGGTGGTGTTGGCCGCCGCGGGACGCCTTTTACAAGGGTAAGTGATGGTGAGGAGAGACCGAGCGGTGATCTTGGGTGTCCCTGTGGATAACGTCACTCAGGAGGAAGCCCTAGCCAGGATCGAGACGTTCATCGAGAACGGGCGGCCACATCAGGTGGTCACCGTGAACCCGGAGTTCGTGATGGCGGCCCAAAGCGATGCCCAGTTCTTCCAGGTTCTCAAGGAGGCGGATCTCTCCTTGCCCGATGGGGTGGGGCTTCTCTGGGCCGCTCGCTTTTTGGGAACACCTTTAAGTGAGCGACTGGCCGGGGTGGATACGGTGAGAAGGATAGCCAGTCTGGCGGCGGAGCGGGGGTACAGGCTCTTCCTTCTGGGCGCGGCGGAAGGGCTGGCCGAGGAAACGGCCATGAGGCTAGAAGAGGAGAGTCCGGGGCTCAAAGTCGCGGGCACCTATGCCGGGTCACCTGACCCCAAGGAAGAAGAGGAGATAGTGGAGATGATTAGAGCCGCCAGACCTCACGTACTCCTGGTAGCCTATGGAGCCCCGCAACAAGACCTCTGGATCCATCGCCATCTGGGACGACTGGAGGTACCGGTGGCTATGGGGGTCGGCGGCTCCTTCGACTTCATCTCCGGCAGGGCTAAACGAGCCCCTGGTTGGATGCAACGACTGGGCCTGGAATGGTTCCACCGCCTCCTTCATGAGCCCTGGCGGTGGAGACGGATGCTGGCTCTGCCCAAATTCGTCTGGCTGGTAATTAGGAGTCGGAAGTAGATGGACTGGAGTGCACTCATTTGGTTCTTCAGCGGTGTAGGTGCCACTCTAGTGGGGGTTATTGCCCAGTATTGGGTTTCCACGAGGCTGGAGGACAGACGACGCAAGACCGAGTTCTACCAGTCCCGCTTAGAGAAGATAGAGCCTTGGCTGGCAGAATTACATTGTGCTCTCATGAACTTGAATTGCCTCTTAATAGACACAATTCAGGTGCCTGGTGCGGGTTCAGAGCGACCGACGAAGCAATACTGGAGCGAGCTCAGTCTTGAGATGCTCAGACATTGTGTAGACGAGATTCACAATCTCCGAAACAATCCTCCTCGCGTGGTCTTTGCTTCTCTGGACCCCGAAATTGCGGGGTCTCTCGATTCCATATTTCGGAAAATTGACCAGCTCAGCGCACAAGCAGGGACGGTGATGTACGTGGAAGGAGCCATTGGCAAGGGTCTGCAACTGTCCGAGGAATGGTTAGAACAGAGGGACCCACCAATAATGGAAACGAGCGAGGCGCTTCGAGTGGAGATAGCGCGCCTTGCCGCGCTTTTGAAGGAGTTGGCTGTAAAGACAGATGTACGCAAGAGGATATAGAAAGGCAGAACTATCATGATCGACAAACAAGCCCTATTAGACGCCATCCCCTCTCTGGCCGATAAGCGCGTGGTCGTCATCGGCGATCTATTCTTAGACGACTACGTGGTGGGTCGCCCGGAGCGGCTCTCCCGAGAGGCTCCGGTGCCGGTCTTGGAGTTCAAGCGCCGCTTCCACCTCCCTGGCGGAGCCTGCAACCCGGCTCACAATATCGTCTCTCTAGGAGGCGTAGCCTATCAGATAGGGGTGGTAGGTGATGATGAGGCGGGGAAAGCTTTGACGCATAAACTGGAGGAGGCGGAGATAGAGATCTCCGGCGTGGTGGTCGATCCCAGCCGTCCTACCACCACCAAGAGCCGGGTAGTGGCGGAGGGGACTCTGGTTTTCCCTCAACAGTTGGCCCGTGTCGATCTGGTGGACCGGCGACCCCTGCACGAGACCACCGCCCAAGCTCTCCGCTCGCACCTGGAGGAGATCGCCTCTCAGGTGGAGGCTATCCTCCTCTCCGATTACAAGACAGGGGTCATAAGCACCGACATGATCGCCACCGGTCTGCGGCTGGCCCAGAAGCACAAAAAGGTGATCACCGTTGACTCTCAAGGTGACCTATACAATTTCTGTGGCTTCGATCTGGTGAAATGCAATCGGCGGGAGGCGGAGGTGGTATTGAGAAAACCTCTCCTTGTCGATGAGGCTTTCGATGAGGCGGGAGAACGGCTGCTCTCCGACCTGGAGGCGAAAGCGATCCTCATCACCAGAGGCGGAGATGGGATGTCTCTTACCACCCGAGGTGGTGGGTCGTTCCACATCCCCGCTGCCAACCGTAGTGAGGTCTTCGATGTCACCGGGGCGGGGGACACGGTGATCGCCGTGGCCACCTTGGCCCTGGCCGCCGACCTCGACCCGGTGATGGGGGCCTATCTGGCCAACTACGCCGCGGGCCTGGTAGTGCGCAAACTGGGGAATGCCACCGTGACCCAAGAGGAACTCGCCTGGGCCATAGAAAACTGGTAGGGATTTCAGATTGACTCGGAGAGCATCTCGGAGTTATAATATCCAGGAACCCAAGGGTAGAGCGTATGCCTGTTCAGTTGCAGATAGAAGTTCAACCAAGGTGGTGGAGTCGCACGGGCGTAGAAAGACTCAATTGTATGGCAGAAGAGGCTATATCTAGCTTTAGCCAGCCCTTTGCTAAGCCTAACGCCTCAGAACTCACGAAGAGCCAACGGAAAGCGATTGAGGAAGCAGACCCTCCGACTCTCGCAGCGCACAAGTACGGGGATGAGTATCAAGTCCTCGTGATCCACAGATCCTACATAGCGTTTCGGTATTCTGTGGTCATCGACGTAAACGTCAGTATGATGTTTCAAGGGAGAAACGCTTCAGAGCACGTCGCTGCCCCAGATGACTTCGATAAGCTAAGAAACTGCTGCAACAGGTTGGTTGAAGAGCTTGTCCGTCACCTTTCGTCACGAGATAGAAAATTATCTATCTCGCTGAAGTTCGCTGATGTATACTCCAACCCCACAGGTGTAGAAGCGCGTCGTGTGACCTTTCTCTCGCGACTACGGAACACAATAGTCGGTTGGCTAAAACCTATAATTGGGGCTACGGTAGCAGGCATAGTCTTAGTGGTGGGGAGGTGGATCCAGACAGAAAACTGGAATTTTAGTGACGAGATTTTGCTGGTTTTGTTCACTTTTGTTTTCACATTCATCATAGCGTTGGTGCAATGCTTTCGTGATCCCGTCGCCAGGAAGGGAGGGTTAGACTACTATGTTACGACCTGAGCATGACGGAATAGTAGATGAGATTGTTAAGGCACTTCAAGACAAGCTTGAAGACGAACCTGAAGTCAAGTTGCATCGGGAGCAGCGGGCGATGCGTACTGGCACGATGGTGGATATCGCCATCGAATGGCCAGACGGCGTCACTATTGTGGAGTTAAAACCTGGTCTGGGACCGCGCGCAGGTGCTACATCGGCAGAGGTTGTTGCCTCCGGGCTTCTTGTGGAGGAATTCGAACAGGAGTTTGATAAACCTACTACTGTTGCATTCGTCACCCCTGGACGAACTCCGGAGGCTATTCAATCTGCAGCTATAAGGACTAGCGGCTCTGCCATTTATTCATTGGACGAAGGTATAGACACCATAGCTGAGAACATAATCGCGTCTCACAAGCGACGGGGGAAAAGGAGAAGGTGGCCTCTGCCACCAAAGAAGCTTTAGCGTGCACCGTCGACAATTGACGAGGGAATACAAAGGAGGCTGGGAAAACCCAGCCCCCTTATTTTATCTACCAAGACTCATAAGCCAGTGGAAGAGCCGAACCAGGAAATCGAAGAGGCTTTCGAAGGGGCTACGGTCGGGAGGGGTGGTCAGGAGATCGATGGAAGGCTGAGCCTCTTCTGTGACCTCGTAGGCTGTTCCGTCTAGGACCACGATAACCTTCTCGCCCAGGGAGAAATATCGTGCCCACCCCGGGTGGGCGCTGAGCAGCCGGAAGTAGTCCTCGCTAGCGAAGCCTACCTTTGTCGTGGCCTGTCCCTCGTAGGTAGTATCGGTCCAGGTGCCATCCCGCAGGATGAAGACCTTATCTCCCACCCCTTTGACCACTTGGCTCTCCGCCACCCTTTCCGATTGAGACAGCCCTTGTCGAGCCTCGCTATCTTTGATCGCCGCGCCCCCGGAGACGGCTGTGGGAGCCGCTAACATGGGGGCCGCCTCCTCTAATAAGATATCCCGGCTCTCAGGGGCGAAGATCTCCATCTCCTCGTTCACTAAGAAGGAGGTGTAGGGGGTCATTATCCCGTACCGGATGCTAAGTTCTACGATCTCATCTACCAGTTCCTTGTTCTCGCCGTGAAGCCGGATCTGGTTGAGGAGGTAGCCGATCTTCCGGGTGGCCCAGAGGCGGGGGATGAACTCCTCGCCCCCTTGGGCTGGGAAGTCGGCCTCGTAGCGGAACTCCTGCTCCTCGCCGTTCACCTCTCCTCGCAGGACGATGGTGGTATGGCCGTTATTCGAATACCGCCCTACCATCACTAACTGGCTCCCCAAGAAGAGGTCGGGCAGGGGGTAAGGGTAGGTATCCTCCACCCGAATCCCGCCGAAACCCAGGTCTGTATCGGCCAGGAGCGGGGTGCTGACTTTAGCGTAGAAACTGGACACCTCCTCTTCGATGCTCTCGTGGGGGCGCACGTAAACGCTGGCCCCTCGGTTCTCCTGGGCGATGGTATCCAAGAGCAGGGTGTTCACATCGTCACCCACTCCAAAGGCGAAGATACGGGCGTTTTGGGAAGCCGCATCCCTGACATCCTTGATGATCTCCTCCATTTCCACCACCCCTTCGGTGGGAAGGCCATCGGTGAGGAAGATGATGATCTGGGGCCGCTCGCCTCTGGCCAGGGCCAAGGCTTCTAGGAGAGCGCGATGGATATTCGTCCCGCCCACGGCGGTTAGCCTGTCGATGAACCGTTGGGCTTCATGGCTGTTGGCAGCGGGCTGCAACTCGTCGGCGTAGAGGCTGACCCCGGTGCTGAAGGCGATGATGTTGAACCGATCCTCAGGGTTTAGATGCTCCAAAACATACCTGAGGGCCTCTTTCGCCTGGCTCAGTTTCTCGCCCTCCATGCTACCCGAGGTGTCGAGAACCAAGATAACATCCTTAGCCACTACCTCTTGGCTCCCCACTTCTACCTTGGGGGCCAGGAGCAAGAGGAAGAAGCCATCCTCACCACTCTCGCGGTAGGTGAGAAGGTTCACTCCGAACTCCTCATCGGAAAGGCTGTAGTAGAGTTCGAAATCCCGGTCGGGGGTCACATCTGTGGCCTCGAAACTGAGATTCACGGTATGGTCATCCACCCGGTCGATGGCTATTTCGTGACTGGGGGAGTAGACCGCCTTAATCGCCTGGGAGGAATGTATCTGGACGGTGATCACCACCTCTTCTAGGGGGCGAGAGGAGAACCGCTCGGTATCCAGGGGGTAAACATATTTCACTAGCCCCTGATCGGCCAGAAGCACCTGGCTATAAGCCAGTTCTATCTTCCTTTCCCCTCCCGATGGGATGGGGAAGATGCTAGCCTGGAAGGCGTCACGGCCTATATACTCCAAAAGCGCTGGGTCCTTGCGCTGCCTCACGATATCCTCGTAGATCTGCCGGGCCTCTTCCCGGGTCAAAAGTTCCCCCTCCCACTTCTCGCCATCCACCCACATGGCGAACTCCGAGATGGCCGCCTCCTCCGGCAGGGGGAAGATGTATGTGCCCTCCAGTTCCCATTGTGAATCGTTGACGAAGACCTGGTCGATCTCCGTGGTGGCCACCTGATTATCGATGGTCACGTTCACCCGGTGATATTTTATCGCCAGGTTGGGGACCTCAATGGGGGGCACGTGGGGAGGGGGGTGGGGGATGATTATCCCGTCGGCGTAGGCCAGGCCTGTGGTGGAGAGAATCAGCCCCAAAATCATCAAAGCCGAGGAGAGTATCCTTTTCATCTCGTGCCTCCTTCTCAACTAAGGCTCTCTTGTCTAGTAGACGGAGAAAAGAGTATAATGGTTCCGTGCCAAGTTTAAGTGGTGTCAGGAGTTAACTCCTGACGCTGCTTGAATTGTACAACGATAGCAAAAAGAGTATAATTAGGATGGATGGGACCTGACCTCTTTGAATGAAAGTGAGGGTTATGATGACAGAGCAACTTGCAACTGAACTCAAAACATATAAAGAGAATCTGGAGACATTACTCGGCACTCAAGAAGGCAGATTCGTTATCATTCAAGGCGACAAGGTGCTCGGGACATTCGACACTCAGTTAGATGCAATAAGATGGGGCTACCGGGAGCTGGGCAATGTCCCGTTCCTAGTGAAACAAGTGATAAAGGTGGAAACGCCCCTCGACTTTGTGTCGAACCTACTAGGAGTCTAGGATGCCATCTTTTACAGCACAACTTCCCAACCTGCAAGCCTTGGGTCCCCTCGTTGAGATGAGGGTATGGATCGGAACTCCTGTAGAAGAGGCTCTGAGCAAGAGTGGGACGAGCCTACCCGATCCAGTTCCAGTCAAGGCTATGATCGATACGGGTGCCACCGGCAGCGTCATCCAGCCAGAGATAGCCAAGAAGTTAGGACTACAGCCGGTTGGTGTGGCTAAAATAAGCACACCCTCCTCAGAGAACGTTCAATGCTATCAATACGCAGTGCGTCTTATCTTCCCCAACAATGTGATAGTTGAGGCAATAGTGGTAGAAGCACCCCTCAAGGGGCAACAGATACAATGCCTTGTTGGGAGAGACGTTCTTGCCCACGGCGTGCTAATATATACGGGGTATATCAATCAGTTCACCCTAAGCTTCTGATTTCTCAAAAACATTCCTCTTCCCAATTTGACAGCGACGCTAAAAAGTAATGTCAGGGGTTAACTCCTGACACCACGAAAAAAAGACAAAGCCACCCCCTCTCTTGACGGGGTGGCTTATGATTTGGGCTAGTTGCTCAGTTCTCGGCTACTCTTCCTCCAGGTTGAAGGTCAGACTGGTGATATACCAGCGCCCCTCGATCTTGGTAAAGGTCCAACGGTCGCCCTTGGGAGCCATATCCACGCCGATGGTGGTGGTAGTAGTAGCCTCGGCAGTCTCCCCATTGATGGTCAGTTCCACGTCCGGGTGGGTGGCCTGGGTGGGGAAAGATTGGAAGATGACCAGATACCTCTCCTTGATAGCCTCTCCTCCCTCCCAGACCAGATCATCGCTGGGGTCATCGGGGGTATGGTTGGCGTCGGCCACCACCCCGTCGGGAGCCCAGAGGTCCATCAGCCGGTCGATATCCTGCTGTACTACCCCTTCCGCCTCGGCGGTCAGGAGTTGCAGGATCGCCTCCTCGTCGCTAGCAGGAGTGGGGGTATCGGCTCCCTGGGGCGATAGGGCGGTGGGAGCGGCCGCGGGCCCACAAGCGGCTACCAAGAGCAAAATCAGGGATAAGAGAACCGTACGCTTCATTCTTGCCTCCTTTAGCCTCAAATCATATCACAGTTGGCGCCCGTGTCAAGGCTTGACCCTGATAAGGAGAGGTGATAGTCTGGTTGGCGGTGCTGGATTTCCAATTCGGCGGGCAAGAAAGGTCGTAACCCATCGTGGCGAAAGCGGAGTATGACCGTCTCTACCTCTCTCCCCACCTGGATGATGTCGTCCTCTCCTGCGGTGGCTTGATAAGGAAACAGACCCTGGCTGGTGAGAGGGTGCTGGTAGTCACCCTCTTCGCCGGCGTCCCTTCTTATGAGCACCTTTCCCCCTTTGGCCGTTTTCTCCACCTCACCGTGGGCAACCACCCTGACCTAGTAGGGCTCCGCCGGCTGGAGGATCAAGCCGCCGTTCGCTCCTTAGGAGGAGACTTCTTGCACTTGGAATTCCTGGATGCCATCTACCGCCAGGACGCGGGCTTCCTTTATAAGAGCGAGAGGGCTCTCTTTGGCTCCCTCCATCCCAAGGATGAGCCCTTGAAGCGGGAATTGTTGCCCCTCTTGGAAAGGATAGCGGAACGGTTCGGCACCCCTCCCATCTATGCCCCCTTGGCCGCGGGCCATCATGTGGACCATCAGATAGCCAGGAGGGCGGCGGATTCCTTGAGGCGGCGAGGGTACCCCGTGGTTTACTATGAGGATTTCCCCTATGTCGAGGGGGAAGAAGCCTTGCTCCTGGCTCTAGGCGCTGAAAAATGGTCGCCCACGCTGGAGGGGATAGCCGACACTATCGAAGAGAAGATAGAGAGCATAGCCCTCTATGCCTCGCAGATATTCATGCTTTTTGGGAGAGAAGAGGCAATGGGGCGGCGGGTGCGGGCCTACGCCTCCAGTCTGGCCCCGGAAAGAGGGCCCTGTGAGAGGTATTGGAAGCCCGCCCAGGCTATGATATAATGGGTCAAGGAGATGGAAGAGATACGCACCTTCGTAGCCATCGAGTTAAGTGCAGAGATCAAAAGCGAACTGGCACGAGCGCAGGAGATGCTCAGGGAGAAGATCGCCACTCCTCATCTCCGGTGGGTGGACCCGGCGAACGTTCACCTCACCCTCAAATTCCTAGGCAACGTTCCCCTCGATAGAATCCAAGAGATCACCGCCGCGCTGAAAGAGGCTTGTGTGGGGCTTAGTCCCTTCATCATCGACGTCTCCGGGCTTGGTTGCTTCCCCAATACGAATAACCCCCGAGTCATCTGGGTGGGGGTGCAGGAGGAGACAGGCAGGCTAAAACGGCTACAGGAGCGAATAGAGGAAAGGTTGGCAGCCTTGGGTTTCAAGCCTGAAAGGCGACCTTTTCGCTCCCACCTCACCTTGGGCCGGGTCAGGAAACAGGCTCATGTGGGAGCGCGGCGCATCATAGGAGGCATCGTCTCCGCCACCTCTGTGGGTGACCTGGGCCGAATGGAGGTAGGGGAGATAAGCCTCATGAAAAGCAAACTCCTTCCCTCCGGTGCCCAGTATAGCCGCCTGGAAACGATAGCCTTGGAGAGAGGATGATCGTCGCCGTCATTGGAGCCGGGGAGTGCACGCCGGAGGTGGCCAGGTTAGCCGAGGAAGTGGGGCGCAGGCTGGCGGAGAAGGGCGCTATCCTCATCTGTGGAGGGTTGGGGGGGGTGATGGAAGCCGCCTGCCGGGGGGCCAAGAGCGCCGGAGGGACGACGGTGGGCGTACTGTCAGGCACGAACCCCGGTGATGCCAACCCTTACGTCGATATCCCCGTTGCCACAGGGATGGGCCAGGCTAGAAATGTCATCGTGGTTGCTTCGGCTCAGGCGGCCATCGCCGTGGGCGGAGGGTATGGTACGCTGTCGGAGATCGGCCACGCCCGTAAACTGGGCATCCCGGTAGTGGGGCTGGACACCTGGAGCCTGAAGAAAGAGGGCTACACCGGGATCATTGAGGCCCAAAGCCCCGCTGAGGCGGTGGAGAGGGCCATCGCCTGGGCCAGAAAGAGGTAGGCCAGATGATATTCCGAGATCGCCGAGAGGCCGGCAGGCTCCTGGCGGAGAAACTATCCTTCCTGAAGGGCAAGGAGAGCCTCCTCGTTCTCGCCGTCCCTAGGGGCGGGGTGGTGGTGGGGTCAGAGGTGGCTAAGGCTTTGGGCGCCCCCTTGGATGTTTATATTACTCGCAAGATCGGCGCGCCTTACAACCCCGAGTTAGCCATCGGTGCCATCGCCAGCGACGGCACTCTCATTCTCGACCGCTCTTTGGCTTCTCGGCTGGGGGTCTCCGAAGAATATATCAAGGCTCAATCAGCGAGGGAGCGGGAGGAGATAGAAAGGCGCATGAGGAGATACCGGGGGGACCAGCCTTCACCGGATCTGGAGGGAAAAAGGGTGATCCTGGTGGATGACGGGATAGCCACCGGAGCCACCATCGAGGCCACCATCGACGCTTTGCAAAAGACCGGCCTAGAAGAGTTGATCTTGGCTGTTCCCGTGGGGCCCAGTGATACCATCGAGCGGCTGAAAAGGAAGGTAGATCGGTTGATCTTTCTCCACGCTCCGGAGATCTTCTGGGCGGTGGGGAGTTTTTATCTCACCTTCGACCAGACCACCGATGAGGAGGTGGTAGCCCTCCTAGAGGGCTCCTGATCCTCATTTACGACGGCGAGAGGAAGCCGCTCCCTTAACGCTCTCCATTTCGGCGCGAGGCCAGAGGGTAAGCAAGCGATCCAGCCCTCGAAAAGCCAGCCAAACTGCCCCAGTTAGGAGAATAAGAGCCCCCAGCCCCACTAATTGAGCGTAGAGTTGGTTGGGGCCGGGCTGAAAGCCAGGGACTACGAAAAAGCCGGAGACACCCTGTCCAGAGACCCCCAAGTAGTCGCCAATGCCCACCCCGTTCCATCCCACGCCGCTCCGTCCATCGGCGAAAAGCCCCAGGGCTAAAAGCCCCCAAACTCCGGGGATGGCGTGCATCCCTACAACCGCTGTGGAGTCGTCCAGCCTCAATTTTACCTCCACGAGATAGACGGCCAGGGGAAGGAGAAGGCCGGCTATAGCCCCGACAAGCAGGGAGGCCCAGGGGCGAACGAAGGGGAACGAAGCGCTGGCGGCCACCAGCCCAGCCACTCCGCCGCGGAGGGAGATAAGGGTGTCTGGAGCCCTGGTGGTGAACCAACTGTAGGTGGCGGCTACCAACAGCCCCCCAGAAGCCGAGAGCATCAGGTTGAGCACAACCTGGGCGAAAGGCAACCTCTCGTCGAGGAGGGGGTTCCCCAAGGCCACCCCTAGCCAGCCTATCAGGAGAAGGAAAGTACCCAGGAGGGCTAACAAGGGGAGATGCACCGGGGGAGGAGCCACGGGCTTTCGGCGTCTCTTGAGTCGGGTGCCGAAGACCACTATCCCCGCCAGGGCTACCCCGGCCCCTAATAGATGTACCGTACCCGAGCCAGCGAAGTCGATGAACCCATGGCCCAAGCCGGTGTTTTTCCCCAGTTGTGAGAGCCAGCCCCCACCCCAAACCCAGTTGCCGAAGAGGGGGTAGAGGATACCACCGGTGAAGAAAGAGATGAGCAAGAGGAGGGGGAAATTCAACCTCTTAGCCAGGGAGAGGAGGGGGATAGCCGTCGCGGTGGCTACCAAGGCGGCCTGGAAGAGGAAGAGGGAGACCAGAGCCCCGCCAAAGTTGCCTCCTAGCACCCCGAAGCCACCCAAACCTATGACCCCCCAGCCAGGCCCCCAGGCCACGTCCAGAGGCGACCATTCTCGCATCAGGCTCTCCGCCCCAGGTAGGTCGGAGACCACTCCTAGCCCCCCGAACTGAAGGCCGAACCCCACCAAGGCGTAGGCTACCACCGCCAAGGGGATGGCCAAAAGCCCCATCAGGGCTGTGTCTCTCGCCTCCTTTTCCGTTGAGGAGGCGGCCGCTACCATAGTTATCCCCGCGGGCAGAAGGAAGGCCAAGGCGGTAAGGATCAGCGTTTTTTCCATATTATGATCGCTCCTCTTTGTAGAAAGCCAGCCCCAAGGCCCCAGGCCCTGTATGGACGCCCAAGACGGCGGGAATCTCCGCGATATGGAGTTCGACGCAATTGAAGTGGGTAGCCGTGCGCTCTTCTAGCCTCTTCGCCTCTTCCAAGGCATCGCCGTGCAGAATAGCCACGTGCATTAGACTATCGCCCACCCTCTTTTTCGCTTCCTCTATCATCCTCTCCAGCGCTTTTCTCTTGGTCCTCACCCTGGCGAAGATAGTGATCCGACTATCTTTCACCTCCAGGACAGGGTTGATTCGCAGAAGGGAGCCTGCTAAGGCCGCGATGGCCGGGATACGCCCGCTCCGATGAGCATACTCCAGGGTCTCCAGGACAGCTAAGAGGTTCACCTTGGGGATCATCGCCTTGGCCGCCTCCACCACTTCAGCAAAGGTCGCCCCCGCTTGGGCGGCCCTGGCAGCGGCCAGGACGACAAAGCCATGAGCCATGGAGAGGGTGCGGGAGTCGATAACTTGGATGGGGAAATCCGCCAGCGACTTGGCGGCGTTGAAGCCCGAACTATAGACGCCGCTGAGGTCAGCGGAGACCAGGATAGAGACGATGGCCTCCGCCTTTCGGCTCACTTCCTTGAAGACCCGCATGAACTCCCCCACCGAGGGCTGGGAGGTGCCGAGGCAATAACCCTCTCGGAGCCACTGGTAAACCTGTTTTTGGGTAATATCCACCCCGTCCTGGAAGCCTTCCTTGCCCCGATGGATCCAGGTGGGGACCACGTGGATACCGTATCTCTGCACCAACTCCTGGGGCAGACAGACGGTGCTATCGGTGACGATAGCGATTTTGGACATCGGTACTCCTCTCCCGATACCTCCCAGGTAGTACCTGTTCACCTGCTGCTATTCTATCATATACGGTGATTTCTGTATAGCAAAAAGGCTTGCCTAGGTTGCGTTCACCAAGTGGTTCCTGGGCTTCTTATCCCGGGCATACACAATATCCCAGGAAGGCTCACCTCTTCACTGCTCAGCGACTAAGTATGGCTCCCTTCGTTTACTTTGACAATATCCTCCGGGCCTCAGCGATATGGAAGCAGGGTCGGAGGGTTGCATCTCCCTTCACCTTAGGCTACCCTCCTCTGCCACCACCTTTGCCAACCATCTGGCTCTTGCCTCTCAAGCCGCAACTTCAACAAGTTATTAGCCCCCTCCCTGCTCCAGCTCATCCCCCTCTTCTCGAACCTCCTCCCGATGAGGAGCTCGATGTTCTTCTCCACCGCCCCACTCCCCACTACCAACACCTCTTGAGCCTTTACCTTTCCTCTCAGACTCCATGATCCATAGAGCCCTTCCCAATTATCCTCCAGGTAGTCTAGGAGTTCATCTAGCTTCTCGCTCTCTTCTCGGATCATCATCCGCCTTAATCTCAGGAGACGGCGGTGTTCCTCTCCTTTCCCCTCCCTCAACAACCTCAATAACTCCCCAATCAATTTCTCCTCCCCTCTCAGAGCCTCCCTTAGCTTTCTCTGGTAGTGCCACCAATCGAGTTGATAGACAACCTTCCAGTAATCGGCCCCCGCTATCTCGTTGATCCATCTAGCCCCATCTCCGATGAAGAGGAGATGCTTTGCTCCTCCAAGATGGAGGTTCTGCTCCCCCTTCAGGTAGAGCTTTTCCCCAAAGGCTTCCCCTTCCTCCACTCCTCCGTATAGTACCTTCTCTTTCAGCCGGTAACGCTTCTTCTTAGCTCCTTCGCTCTCCAACTCCTTGCCGGTGTAGAGCAACCCTAACTTCACCTCTCCCTACGGGATCCTGTAAGGAAAAACGATCCTCCCCTTTCTCCTGGCTGGAGAGCATAGTCCCATCTACTTCCACCACCACGATCTCTCGCTCTTCCCCTTCTCCATCTTCCTTATCCCTACGGGATCCTGTAAGGACAGATCCCGAGGGAAGGATATCCCCCTCCTCGAAGACCCTCCGCCTCTGGGCCTCCTCTTCTCTGCGCAGCCTCCTCCCTTCCTCCTGCACCCAACGGTGGAGGGTGCGGTGGCTGAGCTCCTCCCCTATCTCCTGGGCTAATAGATCAGCGGCCTGGCGATAGGGATGATCACAGGCCAGCTCTACCCCTCGCTTGCGCACCCAGTCGGTTCCCTGCTGGTAGGGCCTCAGCCCCAAGGCCTCATCGAGGGGGAAGCCATAACGCCCCTCTTCCAGATACCTCACCTTTTGCCTCTCATAGAGGATCCACCCCAAACGGGTGCATAGATACTTGCTCCTCTTCCCCTTCTTCACCACCCTCTCTTGCTCCTCCTCCAAGATCTCCTTCTCTACCTCCTCGAACACCTTTCCCACTACCCGCTTCTCAAACTCCTCAAAAGCCTCAGCCAGGATCTCCTCTAACCGGTTCATATCCAGCCCGTCTTGTGGTATACTTACCTCGAGGGTCTCTTCGACTCTCAGCATGTGGGCTCACCTCCTCCTTTAGAGGTTGGTTATCAAGGTGAGCCTACTGCTTTTTCCCTAAGAGTCAAGAACCAAAACTGGCACGCATCCGCTTGCCTATGACAAGCCTCTTGGCGTGGTCTCTCCAAACGCTCTGCGGGAGGCCATAAGAACCTCCCCTCTATTCTAGGCCCAACGCCTCCAGGCAGTATAGCATAAGGTGGCGGGTCTGGCTGGGGCTGGCGACCTTCGCTGGCGGTGAGAGTTGCGGCTATCGGCTCAAGAACAGGCTGCTGGCGCAGCGTGAGTGAGAAGGACGGGAAAGCGGGATTCAACGTAGAACAGAGTGAGTGCAGGTAGCAACCTACTCCTTAGCTCCCTCCATCGCCAAGGTCAGTACCTCGGCCAAAAGCATCAGGTCGACGTGGCGTGAGACCCTTAGTGAACCGCGAAGCCCCAGGGTCTCGATGAGGGGACGAGAGCTCGTCAGGCGTCGCCCAATTCGGCCTCCCGCCTTCTCCCACTCCACCAAATACTCAGGCCGACCATCCGTTGACCCGAGCAACGTGAGAGCTTTGACCTCGCCCCCGAAGGCGCGACCTATGAGGGCAAAAACCATGTCGGCGGCGATATCGATGGACGGTTCTCTCGTGTCGCCCTCCACTTGGGCCACCATGCTCTGCCCGATTCCGGCCTGGGCGCCAACCCACTTCTGGCTGACCTTCAGTTGTCGCCTCGCCTGCCTAATCGCTTCTCCAAATCGGGGCATATTACTCTCTTGTAATACAATACTACACGGCTATAAGCCTGTCAACCCCCACTTCTAGGAGTGTCAGGTGTGGCAGCGCCAGCCAAATCCAAGCGGAGTTAAAAAACGTACATAATTGCCGTAATACCTTGCTTTTTCGCTTGTTTTCGACGTCTTGCTAGCAAATCTATTGTGTTCAGGAGCTACGGACCGTGATATAATATAGGTAGAATCTTCCCCGTCGTCCACCTCTTCGGAGGTGCACTGGCGGGGTTTCTCTGACAGGGTTTTGCCCCATGTCATCCTCACAACGGCTCGTCCTGTTCGTTGATAATCAGAACTTCTACAAGGGAGCTAGACGGGCGTTTTTCCCCAATCCCATCTCGCACATTGATGGCCAATTCAATCCCGTACAACTAGGTCAACTGATTGCCTCACGACCAGTGGGTGGGACTACAAGAGTACTCCATCAGGTCCGAGTTTACACAGGTCAACCTAGCGCCACCAAGGACTCTAAGGGCTATGCGGCGAATAGAAGGCAATGTGCTACGTGGAAGAAGTGGGGCGCAGAGGTCATTGCCCGCCCGCTTCGATACCCGTACGATTGGCCCACTAGTAAGCGCCAAGAAAAGGGCATCGATGTCGCCCTCGCCATAGATTTCATTGCCCTAGCCATTGATGGCGAATATGACATTGGTGTGCTAGCCTCTGCCGACACGGATTTGAAGCCAGCACTGGGATTTGTGTACAAGAGGTATCAAGGGATATGCAGCGTAGAGGTTGCGGCTTGGAGAAGCCCGGTGCAGAGCGTGAGACTCTTTGTTCCTGGAGCGAAGATTTGGTGTCATTGGCTGCACAAGGCTGACTTCAATCAAATCGCGGATTTGACTGACTACAACATTCCATAGCAATTCGCCTTGACCAAACTAGAACCCCTTCCATGCTCACTCAGAAGGGGTCGTTTTCTATACCGCTCCACATAGGATTGCGGATCACGCTAACGTAAGGCTGCTGGGCAGGCGGCTCTAGGGCCCGATGCTACCCTCCTTTTCGCCACTCCTCGATCCGTTTCTTGATCTCCCTCTCGTATCCCTGCTCCGTGGGCTCATAATACCTCTTTCCCTGCAACTCGTCGGGAAGGTACTGCTGTTTGACATAGTGGCCGGGGTAACTGTGGGGGTATTTGTACCCTTCGCCGTGTCCTAAGGCTTTCTTATCTCGGTGGGAGTCTTTCAGGTGGTCGGGCACCTCGGTCTTGCCCTCTTCCTCCACGTCGGCCAGGGCCTTGAAATAGGCTCCCGTGGAGTTGCTCTTAGGTGCCGTAGCCAGGTAGATAGCCGCCTGGGCTAGGTTGTACTGGGCCTCCGGCAGCCCTACCCACTCCAGGGCTTGGGCCGCGGAGGTGGCTACCACCAGAGCCTGAGGGTCGGCGTTCCCTATATCCTCCGAGGCGAAGATAATCATCCGGCGAGCGATAAACTCCGGGCTCTCCCCGGCGTAGATCATCTTTGCCAACCAGTAGAGGACCGCATCGGGGTCGGAACCCCGCAGGCTCTTGATGAAGGCGGAGATGGTATCGTAGTGGGCGTCCCCGTCCTTATCATAGAGTAGCGCCCGCCTCTGGATCGAATCCTGGGCCACATCGATATCTACACGGATCACACCATCCGCACCGGGAGGGGTGGTCTCCACCGCCAACTCCAGGGCGTTTAGCGCCACTCGAGCATCGCCCCCCGCCACGCGGATAAGATGGGCCAGTGCCTCCTCGTCCACCCCCACCGAAAGTGTGCCGTAGCCCCGCTCTGAATCAGCCAGGACCGAGCGCAGAATGGTCTCCATCTCCTCATCGCTCAAGGGTTTGAGTTGAAAGACCCGGGAACGGGAGACCAAGGGGGAGATTACCTCGAAATAGGGGTTCTCGGTGGTGATGCCGATGAGGATGATGGTCCCATCCTCCACGTGGGGCAATAACGCGTCCTGTTGGGCCTTATTGAAATGGTGTATCTCGTCTATGAGGAGTATCGTACGCTGGCCATACATGCTTCGCCGGTTCTTGGCTTCGGCGATCAGTTGGCGGATCTCTTTCACCCCAGCCAGGACAGCGCTGATGCCGGTGAAATAAGATCGGGTGGTGTTGGCGATGACGTTAGCCAAGGAGGTCTTCCCCGAGCCCGGCGGCCCCCAGAGAATAATCGAAGAGAGTTGGTCCGCCTCGATGGCCCGGCGCAAGAGTCTCCCCGGCCCCACTATCTCCTCTTGCCCTACGAACTCCTCCAAGGTGCGAGGCCGCATGCGAACCGCCAGGGGTGCCTGCTTGGCTATCTCCTCTCGGCGGCCATATTCGAAAAGATCGCTCATCTTAAGACCTCGATAACCATCCGCGCCGTGCTCTCTAATTCGTCGCCAACCTGGTATAGGGCCCGGAACTCCTCAGTCGAGACCTCATACGGCGCGGCGTGCTTCAAGCCGATGGAGAGGCCAAGCATCGCATCGTCATAGGTGGGATAGAGGCCGATCTTGGTGACCAAGGGGTTATCAGGGAAGACTATGGGCAACTTCTCATGCAGCGGATAATCCCAAGCGTAGAGGTCGCTGATGATGATATCGATGCGGGCTTCCCCCCAGGAGGGGTCATAAGCCTCTTCATCGGGGGCTATGGGGAAGAGCACCTGGTCGTTATAGACCTCAAACAATTCAAAGTAGGGGACACCCTCTTCGCCCCCTTCCATCCCTTCCATCTCCAAAACTAGCCGTACCCTATCGGGCTGGTCTTCACATCGGATATCGGTCAGGTTCCAGATATAGCCCCAGATGCCCCCTTCATATACCTGGCCGATATAGGCAGGAGGGGTGGGCGTTGGCGGTTCCTGCGGGCTTACCACACACCCGGCTAACAGAAATAGGGAGAGAAGAAGGCTACCATTACGAGACATTTCACCTCCATCTTACGCTTTTTGGCCGCTTTTGGCAAGGGGACAGAATTGCGTCCTCAAAGAGTTCAAGGAGAAGTGAAAAGGGGTAGAAAAGGAGAGGTATAGCCTGCGAAGAGTAAGAAACTATCCTGCTTTCTTCACCTTGCGGAGCAGATGAACGATCTGGGGGCCCTATTGGCTTCTAGCCCGCTCCTTCTTCATGATTTTCACAAATACCTCAACCACTTGGGGGTCCCATTGTGTGCCAGCGCCCTTTCCCAGTTCTGCCAGGGCTTCCTCCTCGGTTAGAGGCCTGCGATAGGGTCTCTCGGAGGTCATGGCCTCGAAGCCATCGGCCACGGCCAGAATGCGAGCCATGAGGGGTATCTCTTCTTCCTTGAGCCCATCAGGATAGCCGTTGCCATCATACCATTCGTGATGATGCCTGATGGGGGGTACAAGATGGGTTAAGGCTTCGATCTTACCCACGATCTCCGCAGCGATGACCGGATGAGAGTTTATCATTATGCGCTCCGCCGACGTGAGTCTGGCGGGCTTGTTCAAGACAGAATCCGGGATACCGATCTTACCGATATCATGAAGAAGTCCAGCGACCCGCAAATCTTCGATTTCGTCAGGGGAAAGTTCCATCTTCTCGGCAATAGCCACGGCGAACTGGGTGACCTTTTCGTTGTGGCCGCTGGTATAGGGGTCTTTGGCTTCCACGGCCGCAGCCAGGGCGGAGATGGTCTGTAGGTTCTGGGTTTTGAGCCTCTCGTAGGCCTGGGCATTATCGATGGCTATCGCCAGTTGTCTTGCAAGGTCTCTTGCCAGAGAGATCGCCTTTTCGTCGAAGCCGTTGCGCTGATAGCGACCCAAGTTCAGGGTTCCCAGCACCTTGCCCCTGGCGACGAAGGGGATGACAAGGTCGGAGGTAATCCCCTCTTCTAGGAGTTGCTTGTCGTATCGATAGAGGTGTTCTCTACTGGAAATATCCGGCCGATAGACCGGCTGCTGACCAGCCACCACTTCGGAGAGAAAGGTTTCGGTCGCCGAGATCCTGATCTCCTTGGGGATCGCGACCTGACCGTTGGCGAGACTGGCCACGATGGCAAAGGTGCCATCTTCTAGGACAGCGATGCTGGCTCGATCGTAGGGGATCAACTTGCCGATGGTGGAGGCGATGGCTTCGGTCACCTCTTTGAGGGTAAGTCCAGAGAGAACGGTCCTGTCTATCTCTCGCATCGCTTCGATGGTCTGAACTCGATGGAGGATCTCGTTGTAAAGTTCAGCGTTGTGGATGGCGATGGCTGCCTGGTTGGCGAACATAGTCATCAGTCGTATTTCCTCTTCGGTGATCTCCTCTTGCGGCGGGGTAGGGAAGGTTATCGCCCCGACCACTTTATCTTTGGCCAGGAGAGGTATGACAGTGATGGCTTGGATGCGAAGGATCTTCTGCAACAAGGTAAGGATGGAGGGGGGACCCATGATATCCGACGTGAAATCTTGCCCCAAGATGATCTTCTTGTGGAGGAGAGCATCGACCAGCATGTTTTGCCCTTCCTTCATAGGCAACTTTACGTCCCTGGCTCGCATCTCCATCATTTTTTCCAGCCGAGAGATGATCCCTTTCCCCAAAGAGGTAACCGTCGTCATCAATTCCAGGGTGTTGTCCCTTTCGTCTACCACCCAAAGGGCCACCGCCTGAGTTCTCAGGCTCTTGAGTGCTCCATTTGCGATCCGTTGCAGCACCTCATCGAGGCTCAAGGTGCTTGTCATCGAAGTGGCTATCTCTTGCAAATTTTGCATCCGCTCACCATACCACTCCGCCTTCTCACGACTATCTATTGTCTCACTGTATAGCCGGGCGTTCTCGATGGCGATGGCGGCTTGGCTGGCTATGGTGGAGAGTAAGCGGAGGTGGCTCTCGTCATAGGCGTTCTCCTTTTGGTAGTCCTGAATAGCGAGGACCCCGATGACTTGATCTTCCGATAACATGGGCACCCCCAGCCAACTCTTGGAGGGCCTACCTATGGGCTCGACATTTAGTTCCTTCAACCGCGAGACGAGGTCCTGGTTGATCATCAATGGTTTCGCCGACTTAATCACATATTCTGTTATTCCACGTCCTGCAGGTCGCTTCTCTGGTGTGCGTCTCTGTCCTTCTTCGAGATATAGAGGGAAACTTATCTCCTTCTTCTCATCGTAGAGGGCTATGGAGAGGTTGGAGGTGTCGATGACTCGGCTCGCCTCTTGGCTAATCAACTCCCAAAGGTCGTCTAATTGCATCACAGAACTGACTGCTCGGCCTATCTCGTTGAGCACTGCCAGTTCTTCCGCCTTGCGTCTTGTCTCCTCGTAGAGCCGCGCGCTCTCAATGGCGATAGCCGCCTGTCCAGCGAGGGTGTGAAAGAAATCGGTCTGCTCCTGGCTCCAGCGGTATCTCTCCCTGGAGTAGATGCTAAGAACTCCAATGAGTTCGCCTTTGGCTAGCAGTGGAAGCCCTATGTAAGAAGCGACACCTTCGCGCTGGAGAAGGTCGCGGTACACCAACCGCTCATCCTCCATAAGATCGGTAATGATCAAAGGTTTCTCTTGCTCTGCCACCAAATGGGGCAGACCATCCCTCAGTCTGACCTCTGCTATTCTGGCGAACTCTTCACTCAGGCCACGCACCGCTACCATTCCCAACTTCTTCGTGCCCGGTTTCAAGACCATAATCGAGGCCCTATCGACACGGGGCAACTCTGTCAGCTTGTCAAGGAGCACCTCCAATATGCCTTTGAGTTCGAGGGACGATGAGATAGCCTGGTCTATCTCCCGCAGCGCTTGTAGTCGCCGTAGATGGTGCTGTATCTCGGCCTCCGCTCGCTTCCGCTCCGTGATGTCCGTGAATACCGCTACGGTGCCCGCAAATTGTTCTCCCTCAAAGCGTGGGCTCCCAGTGACCAGCAACGGGACCCTCATCCCGTCCTTGCGGACCGCCTCAACTTCGTACTGGTCACTTTCGCCTAGGACACGCCTTCCATCGGCGACTTTAACTTTGGATTGCTGATCCGGGGGAATCATTACCGTCCAATGCTGGCCCACCAGTTCTTCAACATGGTAGCCTAACAGAGCAGCAGCGGAAGGGTTCACGAAGGTGATGTACCCCTGGGTGTCTTCCACAACTATGCCTTCACCCATATTCTGGACGATGCTCTCATTGAACTCCTTCAGCCGTTGGAGTGCCTCCTCCGTCCGCTTTCGCTCTGTGATGTCCTCAACTGTTCCTTCGTAATACAAAACTGTCCCGTCAGCATCTCGAATCGCTTTGGCGCTTTCGCGGATAAAAATCACTGAGCCATCGCGCCTTCTCCATGCCGTTTCCAGACCCTTGAGCTCGCCCTCCCGTTCGATCCGTTCACGGAATTTGCTCCGCGGATAGCCAGGCTCAAAACCTTCCTCCTCCAAGTTCCGCTGAGCCAACTCATCGAAGGAAGAGTATCCCAACACTCGAATCAAGGTAGGGTTGGCCAGGAGAATACGACCATCAGGAGTAGTGCGATAGAGTCCTATCGTCGAGTTTTCAAAGAGAGTTCTGAAACGTTCCTCGCTCTCCCGCAGCGCCTCCTCCGCCCGCTTGCGCTCGGTGATGTCTCTAAATATTCCGCGGCACGCAACAAATTTGCCGTCTTTAAACTGAGCGTTGACATTTCCTTCCACAGGGATTTCTTTCCCATTTTTAGATACAAATACGGTTTCCACCTGATTGACAGCCTCGCCGCAGGAAACCTTTCTAAAAAGTTCCATGCAATGCGGTATTTGGTCTTTGCGCAAAACATCCGTCAAAGTCAAATTTTCCACCTCGTCCTTGGTATACTCCAATACTTCTAACCATTTTCGATTTACATATAGAAATTTAGCCTCTGTGTCCACACTTTGTACCAGGTCATTGGCGTTTTCAAAAAGATCCCGATATTTTTCTTCACTCTCCCGCAGCGCTTCCTCCACCCGCTTGCGCCTTTCTTCCACTCCGATAGCCGAGGCGATGATCTCCATGAACCTTTTGTCCTCCTCGCTGGGAACAAAGTCACTTTGATAAACGACGCACAGTGAACCGACGTAGGCGCCGCCGAATTTGACCGCCCGACCAACATAGGTCTGCAATTTGTACGGGATCACGTTGGGGTCGGTCTGAGCGTAGTGGGTTTCGGGCAGGTTGCGAACAACCAGGACCTGGTCACTACCACGCTTGATCACGTCATAGCAGATGTGCCCGTCTGGCTTATCCACGGAGTTGTAGTCCGGAGGCGTGCTCCATTGTCCCCACGAGCAGAGCATCCCTCGATCAAGACGATTGTAGAGCGCGCAGGTTGCTCCCAGGAGCTCCCCACAAAGAGCGGTGAGGCGGTTGATGTTCTCAAGCGGGTCCGTCCCGAAGTTCAGAAAGCATTCGTTCATCTTCGCCAGCCCTTCCTCCGCCCGCTTGCGCTGTAGGAGTTCCTCCTCCAAGAGACTCATTTCCTCTGCCACTTTCGACTCCCTAATATCCATAGCCATTGCGTCAACTAGGCAAGAGATGCCAAACAGGAGGACAAGCCCTGTCGATAGGCCTTTGACCCCCAAAGATCATTGTCGCATCTTTTTGACATTTTTGTCAATAGGAAAAACGTCCTAGGGGAACAAGGAGAAAGCAGAATGAGGAATTGACAGGGGCTGCTTGTCCGTCTATGATATCTGGGGTAAACCCCTGGTGATGGGCGCTTTCTTTTCTGAGGAGGGTAATGCAGAATCCTGAATACAGATACGTAAAGGTGGGAGAGATCAATACCCGCTATTGGGTCTTAGGCCACGGGAGTCCACTCCTTCTGATCCACGGGCTGGGAGCCTCCTGTGAGTTTTGGCAATACAATGTTAGGGCCCTCTCCCAAGGCTACCAGGTCTATGCTTTCGATCTACCGGGTTCCGGCCGCTCGGATAAGAGGATAGATGATTATTCCCCCGATTTTGCGGGGGAGTTCGTGGCCGCCTTTCTGGATGCGCAGGGGGTGGAGCGAGCCAGCGTGGTGGGTAACTCCCTGGGCGGTGCGGTCTCCCTCCAGTTCACCGTCCAGTACCCCCATCGGCTGGAGAAACTGGTTTTGGTGAGCAGTGGGGGGTTGGGCAGAGAAGTACGCCTCTCTCTTCGCTTGCTCAAGATACCGATCGTGGGAGAGTTGATCGTTTGGTCTTGGTGTACTAGACCGGGCATGAGGCGCAGTCTAAGGTCCATCGTCTATGACCCCCAGGTCATGACAGATGAATTTGTCAATCAGATGGCAGAGTTAGCCAGGTTGCCTGGGACTAAGGAAATACTCCTCTCGGTGGCCCGGACGTGCATCGACCTCCGGGGCCAGAATATGAAACTCTTGGAATCCCTCCTACGTCGAATTCCGGAGATCGAGGTCCCCACCCTCATCATCTGGGGCGCTCAAGACCCTCTCATCCCCGTGGCCCATGCTCATATCGCTCACCAGATGGTAAAGAACTCCCAACTCCATATCCTCGACCGTTGCGGCCACGTGCCCCAGATAGAGAAGCCAGAGGAGTTCAACCAGTTGGTGTTGGACTTCCTAGGAAGTAGTTGAAGGGGAGTGAAGATATACTCCACGTTCAGTACCATGAACCCCAGGCCTAAGGGAGGTGATAATGGCCAAGGTATACGCTGGAAAAGTGCTCCGCATCGACCTAGATGAGGGGAGATGGGAAACCCAACAGATCGGCGAGGAAGATGTCCAGTGCTATCTTCTGGGTAGTGGGCTGGCCGCCAAGATCTTCTACCAGGAGATGGATCCGGCCCTCGATCCGCTGGACCCCGCAAACCCCCTCATCTTCATGGACGGCCTTCTCACGGGGAGCATAGCCCCTACCGCCTGCCGCCTCTCCGTCTGTGGTCGCTCCCCTCTCACCGGTATCTGGAACGAATCCTTGGTAGGCGGCTACTTTGGGGCTGAACTCCGCTTCGTCGGCTACGACGGACTTCTCTTCAAAGGGCGCGCCGAGAGTCCGGTCTACCTCTGGCTCAAAGACGACCATATCGAGATAAGGGATGCCACCTCCCTTTGGGGGTTAGATAGTTATGAGACGGAGGAGAAGGTGAGAGAGGAGACCGATCCCCGGGCGCAAGTAGCCTGTGTTGGTCTTGCGGGGGAGAACTTGGTGCCTATCGCAGGGGTGGTCTTTGGAGGGAAAGATACCCGCATGGCCGGGCGAGGGGGGATGGGGGCTCTCATGGCCTCCAAGAACCTGAAGGCTATCGCCGTGAGGGGCACGAGCCGACCCACCTATCATGACCCCCAGGGGCTCCGGCGGGCTATCCGAGAGGCCAACAGTTGGATAAAGGAGAACTCTATCTCTATGTCCAAGTTCGGTACCGGGGGTGGGGTACTGGGCACCGAGTCTTACGGAGACCTGCCTCTCAAGAATTGGCTCTCGGGGTCCTGGAAGGAAGGAGCGGAGAAGACTTCGGGGCAGCGGATCGCGGAGACCATCTTCTCTAAACATTACCGCTGCTTCGGCTGCCCCATCGGTTGCGGCAAGGATATCCGTATCGAGGAAGGGCCATATGCTGGATTGGAGGGTCACGGCCCCGAATATGAGACCTTGGCCGCCTTCGGGGGGCTGCTCCTCAACGAGGACTTGAACAGCATCGCCAAGGCCAACGATCTCTGCAACCGGTACGGCTTGGACACCATCTCCACCGGAGCGGTTATAGCCTTGGCTATGGAGGCCTATGAAAAGGGGCTTATGGCCATAGAAGGTATAGAATTGACCTGGGGGAACCCCGAGGCCATAATTCGGCTCGTGGGGATGATCGCTCACCGGGAGGGGATCGGCGATCTATTAGCCTCTGGAGTTCGGGTCGCTGCCGAGAGGTTAGGGGAAGAAGAACTGGCTATCCAGGTCAAAGGCTTAGAACTCCCCATGCACGACCCTCGGGCCTTTACCAGCATGGCTGCCAATTACGCCACCGCCAACCGGGGCGGCTGTCACTTAGAGGCGCTAAGTTACTGGTACGGCTACGGGATCAACTGGCCCGACTGGGGGTATGTCGGGGAGCCCGACATTCACACTAGTCAAGGCAAGGGGAAGATGGCCTATGATTTTCAGAACTACATGAGTATCTATAACCCCTTAGGGTTGTGTAAATTCATCGCCAAGGCCGGCGTGGGGCCGAGCCACCTGGCAGAATGGGTGAGCCTGGCGATGGGGTGGGAGTGGACGAAGGATGAGGTCGTGGAGATGGGAGAGAGGCTCTTCAACCTCAAGCGGTTGATAAACGTGCGCCTAGGGGTATCTGCTAAGGACGATACCCTCCCCCAGCGGCTCCTCACCCATCCTCGCCCCTCAGGCAAGGCGAAAGGGGTGCTCCCCGACCTGGGCCTGATGTTGAGAGAGTATTATGAGTTGCGGGGCTGGACCCCGGAGGGGGTGCCCAAGGATGAGAAACTGGCGGAACTGGGGCTCAAATAGGTCTACTCTTTTACCCACTCCTCCAGCTCTATTCCCAAGGCCCTTGCCGCCTCGCGCACGGGGTCGTAATCTGAGTCCTGGGAAGGGAGGTACCCATCTATGCCATAAGGGTCGGCCAGGATGACGGCTCCTTCATCGGTGGCGGCTACAGCCAGAAAGGCGTCTTTAATCTTCTGCACCATCTCTGGAGGCAGATCCTTCCGCACTACGATGGTATCCAAGGGGATGGGATTTGTCTCGGCGATGACCTTTGTATCCTCCATGATGTCGGGATACATCTCCCTGATGGCCGGGAGGTCGCGAGCCCCATCGTAGATGGCCCCCGCGTCCACCGTCCCGTCCATGACCGCCACGATCACCCGATCATGCCCTCCCGCAAAGATGGTCTCCCCGAAAAAGGTATCGGGATCGTACCCTTCTTGGATTAGGAGGGTTTTGGGATAGATGTGACCCGAGGCTGAGGTGGGGTCCACGAAAGAGAAGCCCTTCCCTTTCAAATCATCTAGGGAGTGGATATCGCTGTCCGCGCGGGCGATGATCTGGCCCCTGTAGTTCGTCCTCCCCTTGCGGATGGTAACCAAGATGGTCTGGGCCCCATATTTATCGTGGGCCAGGACGTAAGCCACTGCCGAGAGTTGGGCCACATCCACTTTCCCTGCCCCCAAGCCTTCCACCACCGCGGCGTAATCGGTGGGTATGTAGGGCTCTATCTGATAGCCTGTCTCCTCCTCCAATAGTTTAGTCAAAGCCGTGGTCGTCTCCAGGAGTTGTCCCGTCTCCACGGAAGGGACGAAGCCCATCACTATCGGCCTCTCCGCGCTCCCCAGAGGGGGCTCAGCCTTGCAGCCCATCAATAGGGCGGAAATAAAGAGAAGCGACACCACCCAGCGGCACCAGCGAGCGATCATAGATCTCCTCCTTTATCATAGTTAGAAGCCTCTCAGGGCTCTGAGAGGCTTAGATTTCTATCTCTTTTGCCGTCTCGGTCCCGAGGATCCAAGCAGCCACTGGTTTTCAGAGCAACTCACCGCCAGATATCGGTCGGTGGCGATACCATAATATCATCGATGGAAAGAAAGCGCAAGCCGCCTATCTATTCATCTCGTAGACTAGACGCAGCCCCTCCAGGGTGAGGTTGAGGTTCACGACCTGGATGGCGGAGGTCTCTACGGCGATAACACCCGCTAGCCCACCGGTGGCGATGATCTTGGCCTCCTCTCCCAACTCCTCCTCGATCCTCTCCACCATCCCCTCCACCAGGGCTACATAGCCGAAGAGAACTCCCGACTGCATGCTAGCCACAGTGTTCTTGCCGATGACCTTCTTGGGGACAGCCAATTCGATGCGAGGGAGTTGGGCCGCCTCTCGATAGAGGGCCTCGGCGGAGATGCCGATCCCCGGGGCGATGGCTCCCCCCAGATAATCGCCTTCCTTCGATATCACGTCGAAGGTGGTGGCGGTGCCAAAGTCGATGACGATGGCTGGCGTACTGTAGAGCCTTATGGCAGCGATAGCGTTTACGATCCGGTCTGCCCCCAACTCTCGCGGGTTATCTATCAAGATCCGTACCCCGGTCTTGATCCCAGGCCCTACCACCAAAGGTTCGACCTTTAGATGTTCACGGCAGATCTCCTGGAAGACGGGGAGAAGGGGCGGCACTACGCAAGAGATGGCCGATCCTCTGATCTCCGATTTGGACAGCCCTTCGTTGGAGAAGAGGCTATTTAGGAGCACTGCGTACTCATCGGCCATCTTGTGAACGTCGGTAGCCAGCCGCCAGCAGGCGACCAGTTCTTCCTCCCGGTAAACGCCTAGCACGATATTGGTGTTTCCGATGTCTATGGCTAGAAGCATATCCCGTTTTTTCACTTTCTATTGGTCATACATCTGACCGTATATTCGATAGTACTCTTCTCTGCGGGCGACGCGAGCAGAAGGTTCATCTATCTGGTAGCAGTCGCTCATCGTGGACCCCGAAGGGACCGACCGGAAAGCGAGAATGAGCCCCGCTAAGAGGACGACCGCGACCCAGGTCAGAACCAACTCCCTCCGAAAGAGCCGCCCTCTCTTTTGCTCACCCCTTCAACCATTCGTCCCCGCTCGTCAGTAAGAGTATTCACTGACCAGGCTTCCACTCCCATCGAAAAGAAACACCGTATCCCCGTCGTTGTTCCAGACGGCATACCCTTCCTTGCACCAGTATATATCAGTTGCCGTGTTCTGGCCACACCCGGTATGCAGTCGCACTTCCCCTCCCGGCTCCAAGGTAAAAGGTAGAAAAGTATAGGCCCATCCATATTCATCTTTTGCTACCCACCCCTCCATCTCCGCCGGCTGAGTCCCTCCATTTATGAAGCAGACCCACTCCTGGCTCTTGTTATCGTTATCGTTGCCCGGAGCGTCGAACTGGGAGCAGTCGGGCTCCACGAGCACAGAAACCTCCTCAGCGGCAACTGTAGCCACGGGGGCCCAGCAACCTCGCCCTTCAGTCCGTGCTTCGTGCTCCAGTCGAGCGAAGAGGTCAGCATGTCGTATATCTGGGGGGTATCCCTTGGCCACCGCGTACCCCTCCTCCACTAATCTGGCGTTAACGAAAAGGTCGCCTACATATACGTAACGGAGCAACCGTCCATAGGCGTCGGTCTCGGATATATCTCGCTCCAACTCGACTGTTTGCCCCTCTACCAGTTCTTGGTTCCGGGCTCTGGCCTGGTTGCCGCAAGGGGTGCCCTCCTCCGTATCCATTCCAACGTACCGCACCTCAAAAGGCTCCCCTTCTATCTCTACCTCTACGGTGTCTCCATCGATCACTTTGACCACTTGGGCCTGAACCCGTCCCGGAGGGGGAGTGGGAGCCAGGGTAGGAACTGGAGAGGGCGTGCTGGTAGGCTCTGGTGTAACTTCCACAGCTGGCTCAGTGGTAGGAGTATCCACCGTCCCTTCCAAAGTGGTAGAAGTGGTAGGGAGAGACCCGCCCGGTCGAGCCAAATAGAGGCCCAAAGAAAGGCCCGCAAAGAAGCAAGAGACGCCCGTCAAGGCGAGAATCGCAACTCTACCGTATGTCGTTATCCCTTTTCTCCATGAGCCTGCCCTTCAGCACGAATTATACGCTTCTTTCTGCCCTCTCGTCAATACCCGACGAGGCATCCTAACCTCCTTGACAGCCTCCTGGCCTAAGGGCTATAATCAATTTAGGGGAGATTACCTTGAACTTCAAAGGGTTTCTAGAAGGTCTAGGGGTTAGTGAAGCCCCACTATCTATATCCAACCTCTATATCCTCTCCGGGATCTCCAAGAGGGAGATGGAGGCCTTCCGCGGAGCGTGGCCTCGACTCCCTGTGGAGCGCCGCCGCACCATCCTTTGCGCCCTGGTGGAGATCGCTGAGGCCAGTTTCGAGGCTGATTTCAACAGCATCTTCCATTTTTGTTTGAGCGATGAAGATGAGGAGGTTAGAGCCCAAGCCATCGAAGGGCTCTGGGAGGATGAGAGCGTCTCCATCTTGCGCTCTCTCATCGATCTCCTGCGAGGGGATCCCTCCTTTTTAGTGCGGGGCAGAGCGGCGGCTGGGTTGGGACGGTTTGTCCTCTTGGCAGAGTTAGATGAACTGGATAGTGAGTTGGGGGCGGAAGTGCGAGAGGTGCTCCTCCACACTATCAACAGCCCCCAAGAGGTCTTAGAGGTGAGGCGCCGGGCCGTGGAGGCGATCTCCTTCTCCGGCGAAGAGGGAGTGCGAAGGATTATCGAGACCGCTTACCAGGACGAGGCTCAAAGAATGCGCGTGAGCGCTGTTTTCGCTATGGGGCGGAGCGTCGATCCCTATTGGGGCGAAACCCTCCTTCGAGAGTTGAAAAACCCAGACCCCGAGATGCGATACGAGGCTGCCAGGGCCTGCGGGGAGTTGGAGTTAAAGGAGGCTGTGCCCACCTTGGCTCGCCTCATAAACGATGCTGATCGTGAGGTCCAGGGAGCAGCGATCTGGGCCTTGGGACAGATCGGGGGGCGAGGGGCCCGTCGGGTCTTGCGAGCCTGCTGTGAGAGCGACGATGAGGTTGTGGCCGAGGCGGCGGAGGAGGCGCTGAGCGAACTGGAGTTCGCCGAAGGCATCTTCGAGATCCCCCTCCACGGGGAGGAAGAAGAGTGAGATCCGCCTTTATCCTCCTGGGGGCATTGTTTCTAGTCACACTGGTGGCTTGCGTCGGGCCAGGAGAGGAGCGCGCTACCCCAACGCCTTGTCCCCCTTGTCAAGGGGAAGCCATCGTTATCAATCAGCCTCTTCTCAACAGCACGGTTACCTCTCCGGTTCACATCGAGGGGGTCTCCGATCCCACCTTCGAGCAGACCATCGAGTTTCAAGTGCTGGGCGAGGATGGCAGGATCTTGGGCCAGGGGTACACCACCATCGGGGCTGACTGGGGAGAAAGAGGACCCTTCGCAGTCGATATCGAGTTCACCCCTCCTACTACAAGGGAGCATGGGCGAATCGTCGTCTTCGCTACCAGCGCCCGAGATGGAGGTATAACCCATCTCTCCTCCGTGGAGGTGGCCCTAGAGGTTGCTAAATAGATTAGAGATCGAGAGAACGGACTGGGGGGTTAGTCATCCAGGTTAGCATCCACATACTTACTACCATCGTCCTTCCTATCTTCGTCACCGTGGGTTTGGGCTTTGCCCTGCGTCGTCTCATCTCCATCGATGTCCGCTCCCTCTCCCGGGTCACGCTATACGTTCTCAGTCCCTGCCTCATCTTCTCCACACTCTCTCAATCAACCCTTGAAGCCGATGATCTGGGCCGGATAGTGGCCTTCGCCTTGATTACCACCCTCGCCGTAGGTGTTATATCCTGGGGTACGACTAGGTTGCTTCGTTTCGACCAAGGGAAGGAAAGCGCCTTCCTTCTGGCCACTCTATTTGTTAACGCTGGGAATTATGGCCTTCCTCTGAACCTCCTGGCCTTTGGAGAGGAGGGGTTGGCGCGGGCCATCGTCTTCTTCGCCGCCAGTTCCTTTCTGGTGAACACCCTAGCGGTATATCTCGCCTCCCGGGGGCAGGTAGGGGTGCGAGAGTCGATGGCCAACATCTTCAAGATCCCGCTGATCTATGCGGTGGTGGCCGCTCTAGTTGTCAACTTCGGAAGCCTTGAGATCCCGGAGCCTATCTTCAAGCCTTTGGAGATGACCGGTAGTGCTGCCATCCCGGTGATGCTCCTCATCTTGGGGATGGAGCTCTCTCAAGCCTCGGTGAGGGAGGAGTGGGGGACGATAGGGGTGGCTACTTTCATCAGGCTGGTAGTGGCTGCCGGGGTAGCCCTCTGGATAGCGCCCCTTTTGGGGTTGGCAGGGGTTGCCAGGCAAGCCTGCGTAGTAGAGGCTAGCATGCCCACGGCGGTGATGACCACTATACTAGCCGTGGAGTTCGAGGCCCAGCCGAAGTTCGTGACCGGAACGGTCTTCGCTACCACCATAGCCAGCATCGTCACCCTTACCTTGCTACTCCGACTGCTGATGTGAGAGATGCGAAACCTGGTTTTCTTTGACCTGGAGACCAAAAGGACCTTCGCCGAAGTGGGGGGGCGAGAGAACTTGCAAGCGTTAGGCTTAGCGGTGGCGGTCACCTACAGTTCGGCCTCGGAGGAATACTCGGTCTATATGGAGAAAGATGTGGATGCTCTAATAGAGGAGTTGACTAGCGCCGATCTGGTGGTGGGTTTCAACCTCAAGCGGTTCGACTACGAGGTCCTGCGGGGTTACAGGCCCCTTTCCCCCATTCCTACCCTCGACATCTTGGAAGAGATCTACCAAGAACTGGGCTTCAGGGTAGGGCTCGATGCCTTGGCTAAGGCCACCTTAGGGGTGGGGAAGTCGGCTCACGGCCTCCAGTCGGTAGAGTGGTTTCGAGAGGGGAGGCTCGACCTAGTGATCGACTATTGCCGTCAAGATGTGGAACTCACACGATTGTTGTATGAATACGGCAGAGAAAATGGCCACCTCCTCTATTGGGATGAAAGGTTGCAGATGAATCGGCGGGTAGCGGTGAGTTATGGGAAATTGGGCTCATCAATCCAGCCGTGACCAAAAACTGTGAATACGAGGAACATAGGCCATGATTGATACTGGGTTGAGAGACAAAGTCGTCCTTGTCACCGGTGGCAACAATCCGAAAGGCATCGGCGTGGCCACAGCCAAAGCCTTCGCCGCACGAGGGGCAGCAGTGGTTATCCATTACTTCCGCCAGCCGGTTGAATCTTCCAACACTGCAACAGACACAAGTAAGTTGGATACCCCTGGCGAAGCGTTCTACCGCGCGGCACAGACCATCTCTGCAGATAGTGTTGTCAAGGCAATTCGTAAACAAGGCGGACGTGCTGAGGCCTGGGAAGCCGATTTGGCTGACACAACTGTCATTCCCCAACTGTTTGACCGCGCAGAAGAGGCCTTCGGTTCAGTGGACGTGCTCGTAAACAATGCAGCGCACTGGCAGGCGGACACCTTTATCCCGCTGGGGATGGAATCTAGCAATCGGCTGATCGAACTCTGGACTAGCGGCTCCATCCCCATTACGCCGGAGAGCCACGATCGGCATTTCGCCGTGAACAGCCGCGCCGTGGCGCTCATGATGTCCGAGTACGTGCGCCGCCACGTTGAGCGCGGCGCGCACTGGGGCCGCATCATCAACGTGAGCACTGACGGGGCGTACTGCTTCCCCGGCGAGGTGTCCTACGGTGCCAGCAAGGCCGCGCTGGAGGCCTACAGCCGCAGCGCGGCCAAGGAGGTGGGCAGGTACGGGATCACAGTGAACATCGTGGCACCGGGGCCAATCCAAACCGGCTGGATCACGCCCCAGCTGGAGGAAAAACTGCTGCCTACTATCCCGTTGGGGCGCGTGGGTCAGCCGGAAGACGTGGCCGACGTGATAGTCTTCTTGGCCTCGGAACAGGCACGCTGGCTCACGGGACAATTGCTCTACGTCGGCGGCGGGCACGCGGTGTAGTTACAACCCGCTGGACGTTGGGGGTGAGATGGCCTTCGCACCTTGTTATCTGGAACTGAGTCGCTCCGGCGAGCTGAAAAGGAGGGCTGGCGAAGCCCATGCTCGCTTGGAGGAGTGTCGATTTTGCCCCCGGGAATGTGGCACCAATAGGCTCTTGGGTGCCAAAGGGACCGCTTGCCGCACCGGGGAACGGGCCGTGGTTTCCAGTTACCATGCCCATTTCGGCGAGGAGTCGCCTTTGGCGGGGTATCATGGCTCGGGGACCATCTTCTTCTCTTGGTGCAACTTGAGATGCCAGTTTTGTCAAAACTACGAGATCAGCCAACTGGGCCATGGCCGGGAGGTGGAGCCTGAAGAACTGGCCCTCATGATGCTCCATCTCCAGGCCCAAGGTTGCCATAACATCAACTTCGTCAGCCCTACCCATGTGGGGCCCCAGATCCTGGCCGCCCTCGCTTTGGCCGCAGAGAAGGGGCTCCACATTCCCCTAGTTTACAATACCGGGGGGTACGACCACCTGGAGACCTTGGCTCTCCTCGATGGGGTGATCGATATCTATATGCCAGATATGAAATACTCTGACGAGGCCACCGCTCGACGGCTCTCCAAGATCAAGAATTACCCAGAGATGAACCGCCGGGCGGTCAAGGAGATGCACCGTCAGGTGGGGGATCTGGTCCTGGATGAGAAGGGCGTCGCTCAGAGGGGGCTTCTCGTTCGCCACCTGGTCTTGCCCCACGGCTTGGCTGGCACAGCCCGGGTGGTGGAGTTCTTGGCAGGAGAGATATCGGCTAATACCTACCTCAATGTTATGGATCAGTACCGCCCTTGCTATAAGGCCGATCAGTTCCCGGAGATCTCCCGTCGGCCCACCCAGGCCGAGATCGCAGAAGCGGTATCCCTGGCCCGAGAGGCGGGGCTTACACGCCTCGATGAGCGTCGACATTGGTTGATATTCAGGTTATAGAAAGAGCGGACAGGAGAAGAGGGGCCTTTTTCTTGTCAAAAGAAGAGGCCCCTGATATAATGAAGCCAGAGCCAGGTGGGCGCCATTCATGAGGGGTTGGTCAGCGGATATGATTCTCGTTTTGCGCTTTATTTCCAGTTACGCCAACTGGATTTACCTATTCTGTACCATTGGCGTGCTTCTTTGCCTAAGTGCAACCCGAAACGCCATCCGAGAGAGGGACGCTTCCCTCTTCACTCTGGAGAGAGAGGCCGCTACATCCAGGGCGCGACGGGTTTTGGGGCTCATGGTAGCCGTTCTTCTAGTGGCAGGAGCGACGGTTTTCATAGATCGATCCCTTGTGCCGCGGATGGATCTCTCCCCGCAGACCAGTGTTCGAACCCCTCTGCCCTTACCCACGGCCACCAATGTCATACCACCGGCTACACCCACGCCTACCCCGGCCCAACCTTCCCCTACGCCGCCCCGGCCGCTCCGCCCCACCCCGATCCCTGTGGAGACACCGAGTCCCAGCCCTACCCCTACCTCTACCCCTTCCCTTCCCCCACCGACCTGTCCCAACCCTCGTGTACAGATCACTACGCCGAGGCCAGGAGCCCACTTAGAGGGGATGGTGGAGATATGGGGGACGGCCAACATCGAGAACTTCCAGTACTACAAGATCGAGTTTGCCGCCGGAACGAACCCCTCTGATTCCGATTGGCATTGGATAGGGGAAGGGAGGAACCGTGTGGGGGGAGGAGTGCTTCTCATCTGGAACACAGCAGGGCTCTCGTCCGGGGTATACTCTCTGCGCCTAATGGTGGTTGATATAAGCGGGAACTATCCGTCACCTTGTCAGGTGCAGCTATACATAGAATGAAACGGTTACGGAGAGATGGGATGTCAGAACGAGCACGGATGCGAGCCATCATCCACGGTCAAGTACAAGGGGTCTTCTTCCGCGACTTCACCCGAACCCGCGCTATGCGGTTGGATCTGTTAGGCTACGTACGTAACCTTTGGAACGGGACCGTGGAAGTGGTAGCGGAGGGGGATAGGGAAGCGTTAGAGAGCCTACTAAGACAACTCTACGTTGGGCCCTCGTCGGCTAGGGTGGAGAAGATAGATCTGGAGTGGAGCGAGCCCAGCGGAGAAATCTCCTCCTTCGAGGTGCGATACCGGTGAGAAGAGACTCGCAGAAAGTCGCCTGGGCGATCCTTTTGGCTTCCTTCCTCGTCTTCTGCATTTTAGCGGTGGGCATCCCCCTCACTATCCGTTGGTGGGTCATAAAGGCCGAGGATTCTCATGAGGCGACCTTGGAGGTGATAAGCGGCACTGTCCTGGTGAGGGATAAGGGTTTCCCTCCCGATGTAGGGGTGACCAGCGGGAGGAGGATCTCCGAGGGGAGCGTCATCCGCACCGATGCCAACTCCAAGGCGCTCTTGACCTTCTTCGACGAGAGCAGCCTAACCATCTTTCCGGGCACCGAAATCCGGTTGGTCAAGATGCGCTCTCCCTCTTTCGATCTGAGTCCTCGACCCAGCACCATAACCGTAGAGCAAGACGCAGGACGGATTAGGGTGGCCCCCACTCTCCCCGCTAGCCGCCCCACCGATTGGCAACTGAAGACCCCCCATAGCCAGATCTCCTTGAGCGAGGGGAGTTATTCGGTGATAGTGAGCAACGAGGCTTCCGAGATAGCGGTGCGAAGGGGCGAGGCTACCGTGGAAGCAAAGGGCCGGAGGGCCACCCTGCCGCCTGGCAAGAGGGTGGTGGTGGTCTTCGGGGAGGGGCCTTCCGATCTTTTGCCCGCGGCGCGCAACCTGATCATCAATGGCGATTTCAGCCGTGGTCTCTTCGGGTGGCGCACTTACCCCATCTCAGCCCCGGAGGGGTTGGAACGAGGGGAGGCTGAACTCACTACCCTTGAGGGAAGACAAGTTTTGAGGCTTTACCGCCGAGGGGAGGAGGGTGTTCATACCGAGGTGGGCATCATCCAGGAGGTCGATCAAGATGTCTCCGACTATCTCTCCCTTCAACTCCGCTTAGATGTGAGGGTGGACTCCCACAGTCTAGGAGGTGGTGGCGCTCTCAGTAGTGAGTACCCAGTTATCGTGCGAATCGACTATGAGGATGAATACGGGAGTGCCGCCCACTGGTATCACGGCTTTTATTGCCATAACGTCCACAACAACCCCACCTTGAACGGGGAAGAGATACGATGCGGGGTCTGGTATCCCTACGAAGAGAGTAACCTCCTGGAGATCCTCGAACCTCCACCCTTCTATATCAGATCCGTTCTGATCTACGCCTCTGGCTGGAACTACGAGAGCCTGGTGGCTGAGATAGGCCTCTTGGTGGAATAGGAAGTGGGGAAAAGGGTAGGCGGTATCCTCCCTCTTGCCTTCGCGCTGCTCTTTTTCTTCACCCTTTCCCTATACCAGTTGCATCTGCCAGGCCTCCATTATGATGAGGCCCAAGAGGTGCTCCCGGCGATGCGGCTCCTCCTGGGACAGCCCACGGAGCCCTTCCGTGGGGCGGCCATCCAGGTCGCTGGTCGAGCGTTCCCCTTGATGATCTACGACTACCTGGGAACTGTGAACACCTATCTGGTCCTCCCCTTCTTCGCCCTCCTGGGGATCGACGTTATCTCTTTGCGGCTCATGGCTGTGATCTTAGGCGCTTTCACCATCGTCCTGGCTTATGGCGTAGCCCAAGAGATGTTCGATGAAAAGGTGGCCGCTTTATTAGCCCTCCTCTTGTCCGTCCACCCTTCTTTCATCTTCTGGAGCCGTCAAGGGGTTTACCTCACCTCGGTGATCAGCACTCTCAGCATGGGCAGCCTTTTAGCCTTCCTGCGCTGGTATCGTCAGGAGAAGGCTCGCTACCTTTATCTCGGCTCGCTGCTTTTGGGCGTGGGCCTCTTCGCCAAGTTCTCCTTCCTTTGGTTCCTGGCGGGCCTCCTCCTGGCTGGGCTTCTAATAACGGTGCGCAAGAGGGCCCTCCCCCACTTCCTCACCCCTGCCCAAGGAACGCTCTCTCTCCTCTTTTTGGCTTTGGGCTCTCTCCCCCTTATCCTCTTCAACCTCCAAACCAGGGGCACGGTGGAGATAATCCAGAAGTATCTATTCACCTCTTACTTGGGGGTGAACAACCTGGCTTTTGGGGCTAACTTTCTTACCCGCCTCGATCAGTTCTCAGTTCTTCTCCAGGGCGGACAGTTCTGGTACCTAGGAGAAGTATGGTCCAATAGTTTGTATCCCCCCCTATTCCTCCTGGCTCTTCTAAGTATCATCCCTCTCCTATTCAAAGAGCGAGCATGGGTACTGACGATCGCTTTCTTGGCTACGATATTGATCACTATGCTGCCCCTCAGCGCCTTCACTCCCACGGGCCTGAAACTCGCCCATTACGTGATCTTTTTGCCTCTGCCCCAGATCCTTCTGGCTGCTTGTCTAGGCCTCTGGATGCGCCAGGAGCCGAGACGTCTCTTTCTCTCGGCAACCCTTCTCGTGGCTGCAGTTCTTTTCTTTTTCGACCTGCGGGTGGATATCGGCTATCACCGCGCCCTAAGGCGCACCGGGGGGTTCGATGCTTACACCGAGACGATATACCAATTAGCCCCCTACTTGGAGGAAAAGGGAGCCCCTACGGTGGCCATGGACTGGGGGATCAGAAACAACGTCCTATTTCTCACCCAGGGAAGGGTCGACCCCCAGGAGGTCTTTGGGTTCGAGAGCCTGGAGGAGCCAGATGTAGGCTTCCGGGAGCGGTTGCTTCCCCATTTAGCCGACCCTGGGACTGTATACATCTTTCACAGCCCGGAGGAGACCATCTTCAAGCGGTGGGACCCTTTCGAAGTCCTTGTGGCCGAGAGGGGCAAAGAGATACGAGTGGGAAAAGTCTTTACGGATCGGAGCGGCAAGAAGATATTCGTGCTAGTAAAGGTGGTGGAGGAGGAGAGGGGCGATCAATAGTTCTTAAGAGTGATCGGCAGATAAACTTTGTGAACTTCGCCCCCCCAGTCGTGGACGAAGATATCCGTTTTGCCATTGGTATCGCCGGACACCAGGTTGGTTGCCCCAGACTCAAAGGCCACGTAGCGGCCGTCGGTGGAGATGGAGGGCAAGCCGGAAGCGCCATTCCCTTGGGTGCCGTTGGAGCGCACTGAGACACGTGTCGTCTGGCCTGTCTGTCGGTCATGGACGAAGACGTCCCACGTGCCATTGGTATCGCCGGACACCAGGTTGGTTGCCTCAGAGTCAAAGGCCACGTAGCGGCCGTCGGTGGAGATGAAGGGCTCTTCGGAATTCCCATTCCCTTGGGTGCCGTCGGAGCGCACTGAGACGCGTGTCGTCTGGCCCGTCTGCCGGTCATGGACGAAGACGTCCGTTTTGCCATTGGTATCGCCGGACACCAGGTTGGTTGCCCCAGACTCAAAGGCCACGTAGCGGCCGTCGGTGGAGATGGAGGGCAAGCCGGAAGCGCCAT
>CAYLIE010000003.1:43819-125502 GCA_964383935.1 uncultured Anaerolineales bacterium
GCAAGCCGGAAGCGCCATTCCCTTGGGTGCCGTTGGAGCGCACTGAGACACGTGTGGTTGTGCCTCCGCTCTGGAGGGAGGCCGCTGAGGGTTCTGAGGGCGGAGCGGCAAACAAGGGCCAGAGAAGGATGGCTAGGGTGGCGACAGCGAACAAAGCCTTTCTACCTCTCATCATAGCCTCCTCCCCTGAACGAAAAAAGCCCACTCCTTCTCCGGAGCCAGCTCTCTCTTAACATTCTCCTCCTTAACTGCTACATAGGGAATGAACTTCTATATGTTAGGCCAGGTCTCAAAGTATAACCATCTTAGCATACTATTCGTCCCCCGTCAAGACTCCATCTAAGTGGGCGTATGTAATCCTCTGACGTTCCCTTTGTCCTTGGCCGTCAGGAGTTTCCTTCTGACGGCATCTGCTCCCTGTAGAGGGTGCGGATCTGATTGAAGATGGAGATATATTCGGGGGTGGCATAATCGGGGTAGGTCCACTCCCAGGCTCGGAAACTTTTGCCTTGGAAGTGGAGGGTCACCTCGGCGAAGATACCTTGTCCGATATATATGCGGTGGTCGCGGTTCTTTGTGGTGGCCAAGACCAATTTTGCGCTATCTAGGTAGCCGGGATCGAGGTTGATGCGGCGCGCTCCCCCCTCCGAGAATTTGCCCTCTAGTTGGTTGGTGAACAACTTAATCTCTGCTAACCTATCCGGATCGATGAGCCTCTCGAAACTGAGGAATTTCCTCCCTAGGTTCTCCCCCAGTTCATTAGAGTAGTAATCGGTGAACTCCCAAGGCATAAGGGCGCTCTCGTAGTCCAGGGGGCCGAACCGGGCGATCAGTTCAAGTCGGGCAGCATCGAAAAGGGGCTTTCGCCCCGAAATCATCCCCACCACCAACTTCACCGGAGGGTGTTTCTTGGCCTCTCCCACCTTTCAAACCTCTTCCCTCGCCCTGATGATCCTGTCACACAGTTCGCTCCCCAAGACGGCTAGGGCATCCACGGGCAGGTAATGGCCTGCCGAGGCATCAAAAAGAACCTGGGCTGTAGGGGAGAACTCCTCGTCGCCTTCCCAGTAGACTACAACCAGAGGCACTCGGGGTAGGGCCAGAAAGGAGTAGGCCGCATCGCCTAGGTCCCGCCGCTCGCCGCCGGCCCTCTCCGCCGCCCGCCGGAAGGCCTCTATGTCGTTTCCGAAGTGCTTGGCCAGTCTATCGCCAGAGTAGCCTTGAAAAGCCTGATGATAGAACTCTCCCCCCTCGATCTCCCGCAGGGAGACCCAGCGGTCGGCTAAAGGTTTACCATCGGCGGTACGCAGGTAGTGAAGGAACATCCCCTGTCTCCAGGAGGAACAGATCTCCCCACTCTCCTCTGCATAGGCTATGAAGTCGGGGTAGATGACCACATAACCTTGGCCCCAGAGAGTGAGTCGCAACTCCCCCCTTTCCTTATCTAACCGTTTATGCTGGGCGCCGCTTTTGGCCGCCAAAACCACAGGATCGGCTTCCTTTAACTCGGCACGTGCTTGCTTTATGAAGGGAAGAAGGGTATCCGGTTTCGAGTGAGTCACCTCCGTACCTCTCAAGGTAGTTCCCGAGATTTAGCCCTGGTTCTAGGCCTACCGATGGCTATTATACTTTCCCAGAGTAGTCATAGCAAGCCACCTACGCCCGAGTCGGCTAGTCTCGATAAAAATGCGACAACTGTGGTACGGTTCGTCCTGAGGACTCACCGTCCGAACGAGAGTTGCAACTACCGGCCCGTCCTGATACCCCGGCCCCTGGCCTGCCATCCCTTCCCTCGGGATCCTGTAAGGACGACCCTGTCTGGTCTGGGACAGGGCGTGCCAGGGCAGGCAGGCACGCCTTGGGGCAGGCTGACGGCCAAGGCTGGAAGCGTCAGATGGTAACATCTGACGCCAGTAGCAGCGGAGTAGGTAGGCGGGGTTTCTATACCTGCCCTACCTAGGTCGGACGTGGAAATCCGATCTACTATCAGTATGGGTGGCCCCATCTGGGCCTCGATATGCGAACCCCTCTGCCACCTATTTGTCGCCTTTGACATGAGAGATACCGCGAGTTTGACGGATTATATTTTATATGGTATAATTATTGTTTGTCATGCTATTTTCAACACGGGCCGTGAAGGCCCGTCTTCGGTGCTAAGAAATGAGAAAGGGGGAACTGATGGCTAGGTCGGTGAAGGCTACGGCCGTTGGGACCAGGGCAGGGGAGCGCCCGGCGTCCGATGTTCAGGCTACGCTCTTCGATCTTGACGCCTTGAAGGTTCCTTCCCTCCTCCGTCCCTCCGACAGACGGAAGTCCTATGCCCGTATAACCGACGTTCACCCCATCCCTTCTCTCATCGAGGTTCAGATTCGCTCCTTCGGATGGTTCAAGGAAGAGGGACTCAGGGAGCTCTTTGACGAGATCTTCCCCATCGAGAGTTTCAATAAGAAGATGTGTCTCGAACTCATCGACTACTGGTTTGAGGAGCCGAAGTATAGCGAAGATACCTGTCGGTCTATGGATATGACCTACGCAGCGCCGCTTTATATCCGTGCCCGTTTGGATAACAAGGAGACAGGGGAGAAACTGGAACAGGATGTCTATTTGGGTGACTTTCCTCTCATGACCGACAATGGAACCTTCGTGGTCAATGGGGCAGAGAGGGTGGTGGTCAGCCAGTTGATCCGTTCTTCGGGTGTCTTCTTCGATGTGGAGGAGGATCGGGCCACCGGCCGGCAACTCTGCGTAGCCAAGTTGATACCCAACCGGGGAGCCTGGCTGGAGTTTGAGACCAGCAAGAAAGATGTCATCTCCGTCAAGGTCGATCGTAAGCGCAAGATTCCAGTGACCGTACTTTTGAGAGCCCTGGGGGCCGTGGAGATAGAGGAGGATCCCCATCCAGATCTGCTGGGTGAGGGGACCGATGAGGAACTCCTTCGTCTCTTTGAGCGGAGTGACAGCATGCCCGACCATCGCTATATCGAGGCTGTCTTGGAGCGGGATCCGAGTCGAAATTCAGAGGAGGGTCTCCTAGAGTTCTTCCGCAAGATGCGCCCTGGGGACCCTGCCACTCTAGAGAATGCTCAGGGCTATCTTACCTCCTTACTTTTCAACCCTCGTCGGTATGACTTGGCGAAGGTAGGGCGGTATAAACTTAACGCTAGGCTGGGCCTTTCCCTTCCTCTCGACTACCGCATCCTCAGCAAGACGGATCTGGTGAGGGTGGTGGAGCATATGATCCTGGTGAACAACGGGGTGGAGGATCCCGATGACATAGATGATCTAGGCAACCGACGGGTGAAGACGGTAGGAGAACTCATCCAAAACCAGTTGCGGATCGGGCTCCTACGGATGGAGCGGATGGTGCGCGAGCGGATGAGCACCCGTGATCCTTCCCAGATCAACCCCCTGAGTCTCATCAACATCCGTCCTATAGTGGCGGCTACCAGGGAGTTCTTCGGGGGTAGCCAGCTCTCCCAGTTCATGGACCAGACCAACCCTCTGGCCGAGTTGACCCATAAGCGGAGGCTTTCGGCCCTCGGCCCCGGGGGGCTGCGTCGCGAGCGGGCTGGTTTCGATGTACGAGATGTGCACAATACTCACTATGGCCGTATCTGTCCCATCGAGACCCCCGAGGGACCTAATATCGGCCTCATCGGTTCTTTAGCCACCTATGCTCAGGTGAACGATTACGGTTTCATTGAGACTCCTTACCGGCAGGTGATAAGGAGTCTGCCCAACGAGCCCTCTCTGCTCGTGGGGAAGCGCCTACGAGCAGAAGTAGTCGACCCCTCGTCTGACCAAGTAGTGGCCAAGGCGGATACCGTGATCTCTCCCGAGTTGGCTAAGAAGATAGCGGCTTTACCATTAGAAGAGATCAAGATCCGCCCGTTGGCCACGGAGGAGGTAGTCTACCTCTCCGCCTTTGGGGAGGAACAGTACGTCATCGCCCAAGCCAACGCCCTCCTAGATGAGGAAGGGCAGTTCATCGAAGATCGGGTGTCGGTGCGACGGGGACAGGAGTTCTTCCTGGCTCCTGTTGATGGGTTGGACTTCATGGATGTCTCGCCTAAGCAGATCGTCAGTGTCTCCGCGGCCCTCATCCCCTTCCTAGAGCATGACGATGCAAACCGAGCGTTGATGGGCTCCAATATGCAGCGCCAAGCGGTGCCCCTTCTGTGCCCTGAGGCTCCCCTGGTGGGCACAGGGATGGAGTACCAGGCGGCTCTCGATTCCGGTCAGGTGCTGGTGGCCGAAGAAGATGGGGAGGTAATAAGCGTTACCTCAGAGCGGATCGTGGTGAAAAGGGCTGATGGAGAGAAGGTCTGCCTCCTCAGACGTTTCCACCGTTCTAACCAGGGGACCTGCATCGACCAGCGTCCCATCGTGGAGAAGGGAGATCGAGTGCGAGCAGGGCAAGTGATCGCTGATTCCTCCTCCACCGATAGGGGAGAGTTGGCCCTAGGTCAGAATGTGATAGTGGCTTTCCTCTCTTGGGAGGGAGGCAACTACGAGGACGCCGTTCTCATCAGCGAGAATCTGGTCCGGGAGGATAAATACTCCTCCATCCATATCGAGAAGCACGAGATAGAAGCCCGGGATACAAAACTAGGGCCAGAGGAGATCACTCGTGATATCCCTAACGTGGGCGAGGAGGCTTTAAAGGATCTCGACGAGAGAGGGATAATCTGTATCGGTGCCGAGGTGGCGCCTGGAGATATCCTGGTAGGAAAGATCACGCCCAAAGGTGAGACAGACCTCACCCCCGAGGAGAAACTCCTTCGCGCCATCTTCGGGGAGAAAGCTCGAGAGGTGAAGGACTCATCCCTCCGATTGCCTCACGGCGAGAAAGGAAAGGTGGTGGACGTAAGGGAGTTCAGCAGGGAGGAGAATCACGACCTCCCAGCCGGGGTAGAGCGGATGGTGCGCGTTTCCATCGCTCAACGAAGGAAGATCACCGAAGGGGATAAGATGGCGGGCCGCCACGGTAATAAGGGTGTCATCTCCAAGGTAGTGCCTATAGAAGATATGCCGTTTTTGGCTGACGGCACCCCGGTGGAACTGATCCTAAACCCCCTTGGGGTTCCAGGGCGAATGAATATAGGGCAGGTCTTCGAGACCCATCTGGGTTGGGCTGCGGAACGTCTTGGCTTCAGGGTCGTCTCACCCGTCTTCGACGGAGCCGATGAGGGGGAGATAACCGCTGAGTTGGCGCGGGCCTGGCTGATGGAACTAGCCCGGAGAGAGATAACCGAGAGGGCTTGGGCATGGCTGCGAGAGCAGGAGTATGACCTGGAGGAACTGGAGGACGACGAGGAGGCGCGGCGGTTATATATCGCCTCTTGGCTAGAGAAGGGGGAGTACGACCAAGAAGCGCTGGCTAACGACCATATCTACGCCCGGCGTAGCGTGCTGCGCGAGTGGTTGAAGGAACATGGCTATAACCCCGAGGAGATCTTGGTCTTTGAGAACGACCCCCGTCCTTTGAGGGCCCGGCAGATGGCCGATAGGCTTGCTCGTGAGGTTTGTCTCCGGTTCTGGTTGAGTCATCGTGGCTACTCCGCCGATGAGTTGGAGGGCCAGGAACTGGAGAGGCGAGCAGAGGAGGTGAGCGAAGAGACCGGTTGGCCGTTGCCTACCTCGGGCAAGACGATCCTTTTCGATGGTCGCACCGGTGAGCCCTTCGATCATCCGGTGGTGGTAGGGGTGATCAACATGATGAAACTGGCCCATCTGGTGGAGGATAAGGTCCATGCCCGCTCCACAGGCCCCTATTCCCTGGTAACTCAGCAGCCCCTAGGTGGCAAGGCGCAGTTCGGAGGACAGCGGTTCGGTGAGATGGAAGTCTGGGCCTTGGAGGCTTACGGCGCGGCTCACACTTTGCAGGAGATGCTTACCGTCAAATCCGATGACGTGATCGGTCGGGTAAAGACCTATGAATCGATTGTCAAAGGGGAGGCGATTGACGAGCCAGGGGTTCCAGAATCGTTTCGCGTTCTGGTGAAAGAGCTACAAAGCTTGGGGCTCGCTGTGGAGGTAATCGATGGGGAAGGGAATCGGATGCAATTCGGGAAGGAGGAGAGGCCGGAGAGGTACCCTCGTTTGGGGCTGGGTTTCTTGGGTCTAGAGAGCTAGTTTGACTTTTGGGATGAATGGGGTTAAAGTAATGGTTTGTAAGTCTATAAGAAGGGAGCGATATATTTGCCCACCATTAATCAGTTGATGAAAAAGGGGCGCAAGAAGCCAACCAAGAGGAGTAAGGCCCCGGCTTTACGCTTCAGGTATAACGCCCTTAAACAGAAGACGGTTAAGGGGAGAGGCGCTCCTCAGAAGAGGGGGGTTTGCACCCTGGTGCGGACCGTCACCCCCAAGAAGCCCAATTCAGCCCTGAGAAAAGTGGCCCGGGTGCGGCTCACCAACGGGATCGAAGTGACGGCTTATATCCCTGGTGAAGGCCATGGGCTCCAGGAACACTCGGTGGTTTTGGTGCGGGGGGGTCGAGTGAAGGACTTGCCTGGCGTCCGTTATCATATCATCCGTGGGGCCCTCGATTCCGGAGGAGTAGAGGGACGCAAGAAGGGCCGCTCCAAGTATGGCACGAAGAGGCCCAAGAAGACCGCTCTTTAGTGAGTGGCTCAAGGACCTTCGTCAAGTGTGGTTTGCTTAGTTGAGAAGACTAGGATGGCTAGTCTTCTTAAGTGCGGGGAGAGTTAAGATGCCAAGGCGCTATCGACCGCCTCGAAGGGAGGTGGAACCGGATCCGAAGTACAATAGCGAACTGGTGGCTCGCTTCATCAATCGAGTTATGCAGCGGGGGAAAAAGAGCCTGGCCAGGCGGATCGTCTACGAAGCGTTCGATATCATTGAGGATAGGTTCCATCGTACCCCTTTGGAGGTCTTCAACCAGGCTATAAAAAATGTTACACCGGTCTTGGAGGTCCGGCCTCGGCGGGTTGGGGGAGCCACCTACCAGATACCCATAGAGATCCGAGGAGACCGAAGTCAGTCTTTGGCCATTCGGTGGTTAGTAAAGGCCACTCAGGCTCGCCCTGGCAAGACCATGGCCGAAAAACTGGCTCATGAACTGTGGGACGCCTCGCGGAGTACAGGGGCCGCAGTCAAGAAGAAAGAGGACACCCACCGCATGGCCGAGGCCAACAAAGCGTTCGCCCATTATCGTTGGTAGTTGTAGGAGTGAGGAGAATTTCGCCTATCCCTCCAACTTGTAGGATAGGCGATGTGCTGAAGAAGAGATGTCTGAGCCTTTTTCTTTGGAAAGAACCCGAAATATCGGGATAATAGCCCATATAGACGCCGGGAAGACCACCATCACGGAGCGGATCCTCTTCTATACCCGGAAGATCCATCGCATGGGGGAGGTTCATGAGGGTGCGGCTACCATGGATTGGATGGAACAGGAGAGGGAGAGGGGGATCACCATCACCGCTGCGGCTACGACCTGCTATTGGCGGGATCACCGGATCAATATCATCGACACGCCGGGTCATATCGACTTCACCGTAGAGGTCCAGCGGTCTCTCCGGGTCTTGGATGGCGGGATTGTGGTCTTCGATGGGGTGGCTGGCGTGGAGCCTCAGTCGGAGACGGTATGGCGTCAAGCCGATCGGTACCACGTGCCCCGCATCTGCTTTGTCAACAAGATGGACCGACCGGGAGCCGATCTTTGGCACACCATCGACATGATCGCCGACCGGTTAGGAGCCAACCCCGTAGCCCTGCAGGTGCCCATCGGGGTGGAGAGTGAGTTCAGGGGGGTGGTGGATCTCGTCTCCCAGAAGGCGTTCCTCTATGCTGATGAATTGGGCGTGCAGCAAGAAGTGAGGGAGGTTCCACCCGATATGCGTGAGGAGGTAGCCAGACATCGAGAGATCCTGGTGGAGAGGGTGGCGGAGACCGATGAAAGGCTGACCCTTAAGTTTCTAGAGGGGGAACCGATAGAGCCCTCTGAACTGAGAGCCGCCTTGCGGCGGATGACGTTGGAGGGGAAGTTGGTTCCCGTCCTTTGTGGCGCGGCCTTGCGAAATAAGGGGGTTCAACCTCTCTTGGACGCGGTAATCTATTACCTCCCTTCTCCTTTGGATATCCCCCCTATCACGGGGATCAACCCTAAAACGGAAAAGGAGGAAACCCGTTCCGCCGAAGGGAAAGAACCCTTCGCCGCTCTGGCCTTCAAGATAGTCTCCGACCCTTATGTGGGGCGGCTGGCCTATCTCAGGGTCTATTCTGGATCTTTGAAAGTAAGTTCCTCCGTCCTCAACTCTAGCAAGGGGACCAAAGAGCGGGTGGGGCGGCTTGTGCGTATGCACGCCAACCATAGGGAAGAGGTCGATATGGCCTATGCGGGCGACATAGCCGCTGTGGCGGGCTTGAAGAGAACTTTCACCGGGGATACCCTTTGTGACCCCAAGCACCCCATCGTGCTGGAGTCGATCAGATTCCCAGAGCCGGTCATCTCCGTGGCCATCGAGCCTCGCACCCAGGTCGATGAGGAGAAGATGAGCGTGGCTTTGGCACGGTTGGAGGAGGAGGATCCCACTTTTGACGTGCGCATCGATGAGGACACCGGTCAAACCATCATCTCCGGCATGGGGGAGTTGCACTTGGAAGTCTTGGTGGATCGCATGCTCAGAGAGTTCAGGGTCTCGGCCAGGGTGGGAAGGCCCCAAGTCTCCTACCGGGAGACGATTACTCGTCCCGCGCGAGTGGAAGGGCGGTTCATCCGCCAAACCGGTGGGCGAGGCCAGTATGGTCACGTTTGGCTGGAAATCGAGCCCTTGGGTCGTGGTGAAGGGCTCAAGTTCGAGGCTCGGACGAAGGGAGGCGTTATCCCCCAGGAGTTCATCCCAGCCGTAGAGAAGGGTGTTCGGGAGGCGATGGAGAGTGGGGTCTTGGCTGGGTATCCGGTGGTGGATTTGAGGGTAGCCTTGGTGGATGGTTCCTATCACGAGGTAGACTCCAGCGAGTTGGCTTTCAAGATAGCCGCTTCTATGGCTCTGAAGAACGGCTTACAAGAGGCCGCCCCGGTGCTTTTGGAGCCCATCATGAAACTAGAGGTGATCGTGCCCGAGGAGTTCACCGGCGAGGTGGTGGGGGATTTAAGTGCTCGTCGCGCCCAGATAGGAGGGATGACTCCTCGGGGGAATCTCCAGGTGATACGGGCCGAGGTCCCTTTGGCCCAGATGTTCGGCTACGCCACGGCGTTGCGCTCCATGAGCCAAGGCCGGGGCACTTTCACTATGGAGTTCGATCATTATGATAGGCTGCCTCCCGAACTAGCCGAGGAGATAACTGGCGGTATCAGGCAGCGGGTGATGGCATAAAGGATTTACATTCCAGGAGGTCTTATAGATGGCAAAGGAGAAATTCGTAAGGGATAAGCCCCATGTGAACGTGGGGACCATAGGCCATGTGGATCATGGGAAAACCACCCTTACCGCGGCGATGACCAAGGTGCTCTCTTACAAGGGGTTGGCCCAGTTTAGAGCTTTTGACACCATCGACAACGCCCCAGAGGAGAAGGCCAGAGGGCTAACCATAGCCATCAGCCATGTGGAGTACTCCACAGAGAAACGCCATTACGCCCATATCGACTGTCCAGGCCATGCCGACTACATCAAGAACATGATCACCGGAGCGGCCCAGATGGATGGAGCCATCCTGGTGGTCTCGGCTCCCGATGGCCCTATGCCCCAAACCAGAGAGCATGTACTATTGGCTCGCCAGGTGGAGGTTCCCAGCATCGTGGTCTTCCTCAACAAGGTAGATATGATGGAAGACCCGGAACTATTAGAGTTAGTGGAGTTAGAGTTGAGGGAACTCCTAGAGGGGTATGGCTTCCCTGGGGAGGAGATACCTATCGTTCGAGGCTCAGCCCTCCTAGCCCTGGAGTCGGAATCAGAAAAACCCGAGGCCCCAGAGTACAGGTGCATCTGGGAACTTCTGCAGGCGGTAGACAACTACATCCCCACCCCCCTCAGGGAGATGGATAAGCCTTTCCTCATGCCCATCGAGGATGTCTTCGGCATCAAGGGGAGAGGCACGGTGGTCACCGGAAGGGTGGAGAGAGGAACCATCAAGGTGGGGGAAGAGGTGGACATAGTGGGGTTGAGGGATGATGTGAGGAGGACCACGGTCACCGGGGTGGAGATGTTCCACAAGATGCTGGATCAAGGGCAGGCGGGGGACAATGTAGGCTGTCTCTTAAGAGGGATAGAGAGAGATGAGGTGCAAAGGGGACAGGTATTAGCCGCTCCAAGGAGCATCAGGCCCCATACCTCCTTCCAAGGGAAGGTATATGTCCTCAAGAAGGAGGAAGGGGGGAGACATACCCCCTTCTTCACCGGCTATCGCCCTCAGTTCTTTGTCCGAACCATGGATGTCACCGGGGAGGTTCACCTCCCCGAAGGGGTGGAGATGGTGATGCCTGGAGATAACGTGAACCTGGGGGTGAAGTTGATCGTCCCCGTGGCCTTGGAAGAAGGGTCCCATTTCGCCATCCGAGAGGGAGGGCGGACTGTGGGCGCAGGCGTCATCACCAAGACCCTGGCATGACTCTTGCTGGGATAGTGATCGACCGTTAGTCGAAGACTGAAACGAGGGTTATATGCCCAAGAATAGGATCAGGATCCGCTTGAAGGCCTACGATCATAGAGTTCTCGATCAGTCGGCTCAGCAGATAGTGGAGGCCGCGGAGCGGACAGGGGCCGTAGTAGTGGGGCCGGTACCCTTGCCCACCAAGATCGAGAAGTTCACGGTGATACGTTCGCCTTTCATCGACAAGGACTCTCGGGAACAGTTCGAGATCCGGACCCACAAACGGCTCATCGACGTCTTAGAGCCCGGATCTAAGACTATGGATACCCTGATGCGTCTCAACCTCCCGGCCGGGGTCGATATCGAGATAAAATTGTAGAATGGACGCTATTCTAGGTAAGAAGGTAGGGATGACCCAGATCTTCGACGAGAGGGGGGAGATAGCCCCCGTCACCCTCGTCGAGGCGGGGCCCTGCTACATCACTCAAGTGAAAACCGAAGAAAAAGATGGCTACACGGCGTTGCAGTTGGGCTTCGGAGAGACGAAGCGGCTCAACAAGCCACAGGGTGGCCATCTGAAAGAGTTGCCCCCCCTTCGCTATCTGCGAGAGGTGAGGGTTAAGGATGTGCAGGGCTACCAGGTCGGCCAAAAGTTCGACGCCAGCCTCTTCTCCGTGGGCGATCTCGTGTACGTGACCGGCATCTCCAAGGGGAAAGGGTTCGCCGGGGTGATGAAGCGCCACGGCTTCCGAGGGGGGCCGGCCACTCATGGGCAGTCTGACCGGGCCAGGGCCCCCGGATCCATCGGTGCCACCACCACACCGGGCCGGGTCTTCAAGGGGATGCGCATGGCCGGCCGGATGGGGAATGAACGGGTGACCGTCCAGAACCTGAAAGTGGTTCTGGTGGACCCAGAGCGGAACCTCTTGGGCGTGCGGGGTTCCATCCCTGGCAACCGGGGAGGCTTGGTGATGGTCCGGAGGGCGGTCAAAAGCAAGTAGAAAGTTTGGGAATGAATCTGGACATGAAAGTTTCGCTTTATACCCTCTCGGGGAAGAAGAGAAAGAAGCAGGTCGAGTTGCCGGATCATATCTTCGCCGCGTCGGTGAACGAAGCGGTGATGCATCAGGCGCTGGTTAGGCAGTTAGCCAACGCCCGCTTGGGGACGCACAAGACCAAGACCCGCGGCGAGGTGAGGGGTGGTAGGGCCAAGCCCTGGCGACAGAAGGGGACCGGACGGGCTCGCCATGGGAGCATACGGGAGCCCCAGTGGCGGGGAGGCGGAACGGTCTTCGGCCCCCAGCCGCGAAGTTACCGCCAGAAGATGCCCAAAAAGATGAGACATCTGGCCCTGAAGGGAGGCCTCACGGTCAAGGCTCAGGAGGGGAAGGTCTTGGTCTTGGATGGGCTGGAGATGGAAGAGCCCAGGACCAAAGAGATGCTAACTATCTTGGAGAACCTAAAGGTGGAGGATAGCGCCCTTATCCTCCTCCCAGAGCGGAATACTCACGTTGAGAGATCAGCGCGAAATATCCCGGGGGTCAAAACTTTGCGGGCCAACTATCTGAACCTGAGGGATCTTTTGAGCCATGATTGGTTGATCATGCCCCTAGAGGCTCTTGAGGTGATCGAAGGGATCTTGGGGTGATATGATGGAGAGCTACGAGGTTCTGCGACGCCCCATAGTCACCGAGAAGACCACCATTCAGATCGAGCAGGGACTTTATACCTTCGCGGTAGACCGCCGGGCGAACAAATTGCAGGTCAAAGAGGCGGTGGAGAAGGTTTTCGGCGTAGATGTGGTCTCGGTCAACATCATCAATGTGCCGGGAAAGCCGAGGAGATGGGGCCGGCATGTGAGCCGTACCCCTTCCTGGAAGAAGGCTATCGTGAAATTGGCTGAGGGGCAGCGGATCGAGCTCTTTGAGGGGGTATGATTAAGGAAGTGATTTATGCCTATCAAGATCTATAAGCCCACCTCGCCCGGTCGGCGAGGGATGAGCGTCACCGGTTTTGAGGATATCACGCGCCAAGAACCCGAACCCTCGCTCGTTGCTCCTTTGAAGAAGAAGGCGGGCCGAAGCCAGGGGAAGATCGCCGTCCGCCATAAGGGCGGCGGGCATAAGCGCCGCTATAGGATCATCGATTTCAAACGCGACAAGTTCGGTGTTCCCGCCCGCGTCGATTCCATCGAGTACGACCCCAACCGCTCCTCGCGGATCGCCCTTCTGGTCTACGCCGATGGGGAGAAGCGGTATATCTTAGCCCCTCTGGGGCTCAAGGTGGGCGAGCGGGTGGAAGCGGGGCCCGAGGCCGATCTCAGAGTAGGGAACGCCTTGCCTATCGCTGACATCCCCGTGGGCACCACCATCCATAACATCGAACTTCAGAGGGGGAGAGGGGGCCAGTTGGCCCGCTCGGCGGGCGCTTCGGCGCAACTTCTGGCCAAAGAGGGCAACTATGCCCATGTCCGCCTGCCCTCGGGGGAAGTGCGGTTGATACATACCCAGTGTATGGCCAGCATCGGCCAGGTGGGAAATACCGACTGGGGCAATGTGAGTTTAGGAAAAGCCGGTCGAGCCCGCTGGCTGGGGCGGCGGCCTGCCACCCGAGGCAGCGCCATGACCCCCCGGGATCACCCCCATGGCGGGGGAGAGGGCAAAGCCCCCATTGGGATGCCCTCGCCCAAGAGCCCCTGGGGCAAGCCCACCATGGGCAAGAAGACCCGGCGGCGCAAGGATACGGATAAGTGGATCGTGAAGCGGCGGGGGAAGAAGAGGAGTTAGAGTCGGCCTTCGTTAGCCGATAGTGATGGAGGATAGTTGCATGGCTCGCTCGCTGAAGAAGGGACCGTGGGTGGATCCTAAACTACTGAAAAGGATCGAAGCCATGAACGCTTCGGGAGAGAAGCAGGTGTTAAAGAGTTGGTCTCGAGCCTCTACCATCTTCCCTCAGATGGTGGGACACACTATCGCCGTTCACGACGGGCGTCGTCATGTGCCTATCTACATCACTGAAAACATGGTTGGACATAAATTGGGGGAGTTTGCCCCTACCAGGACTTTCCGGGGCCATACCTCTCGGGAGAGGTCCACTCGCATCAGAAAGAAGCAGTAGATGGGGATCGAGGCCAGGGCGGTGATAAAATATGTTCATATCTCTCCCCGGAAGGTGAGACGAGTGGCGGATATGGTTCGTGGTCAGGGGGTGAACGAGGCCTTAACCTATCTCAAATTTCTGCCTCAAGCGGCGGCTAAGCCGGTGGCCAAAGCCATCAAGTCGGCGGCGGCGAATGCGGAGGATGTGCATGGCCTTTCCACCGATGATTTGTACATCGCTCGGATCACGGCTGACGATGGCCCTCGCTTGAAGAGGTGGCGGGCGGGGCCGCGTGGACGAGCGAAGCCGATCTTGAAACGCTCCGCTCACATCACCGCAGTGGTCAGCGAGTGGGAATAGGTCTGGGAAGGAGGGGTTTTGGGCCGCAAGGTACATCCGGAAGGGTTTAGGCTGGGGATCATTAAAGATTGGAAAGCCCGATGGTACGCCGAGGGGCAAGAATACGTTGTTCTCCTGAAGGAGGATCTCGCAATACGGGATCTGATTCGGAAAGAGTTGTCGAGGGCTGGCATCTCCAAAATAGAGATCGAGCGCTTCCCCAATCAGGTCTCGCTGACCATTCATACGGCTAGGCCGGGTATCGTGATCGGCCGCAAAGGGACTACCGTCAACGCCCTTCGTCGTCAACTGGAGGAGCTGACGGGCAAAAGGATCCGCATCGAAGTCCAGGAGGTGGAGCATCCGGAGATCGATGCCCATCTCATCGCTGAGAGCCTGGCGGCTCAACTCTCGAAGAGGATCTCCCACAAGAGAGCTATGAAGCAGGCGGTGGGTAGGGCTATGCGGCTGGGGGTGGAGGGGGTAAAGATAGCCTGTAGCGGCCGGCTATCGGGCGCGGAGATGGCCCGTCGCGAGTGGGTGATGGAAGGGCGAGTCCCTCTGCATACCATACGGGCCGACATCGATTACGCTCAAGATGAGGGGCTCACTACATTGGGAAGGATAGGGATCAAAGTCTGGGTCTACAAGGGCGAAGTGCTACCTGAAGCCCCGCGTAAGGAGCCAGAGCCATGTTGATGCCCAAGCGGGTCAAGTATAGAAAAGCCCATCGGGGGAGACGGAAGGGCAAGGCCTCTCGGGGGAACCAGATCAACTTTGGGGAGTATGGTTTACAGGCTTTGGAGTCCTCCTGGGTGACCAGCCGCCAGATCGAGGCGGCTCGAAGGGCTATCGTCCGTTACGTCAGGCGGGGGGGGAAACTCTGGATCCGTATCTTCCCTGACAAGCCGGTTACCAAGAAGCCGGCGGAGACCAGGATGGGGAGTGGCAAAGGGAGCGTGGACCACTGGGTGGCTGTGGTTAAGCCGGGGAGGATCCTCTTTGAGATCGCCGGGGTGCAAGAGGAGGCGGCCCGAGAGGCGATGCGTCTCGCTTCCCATAAACTCCCCCTGAAGACCCAGTTTATCGCTAAGAGGGATTCACTCTTTGGATCGAGGTGACCAAGTGAAGGCTAGCGAGATGCGCGCTCTCACCACTGAAGAGTTGGAGCAGGAGTTGGAACGGTTACGGGAGGAGGCGTTCAACCTCCGCTTCCAGTCGGCGACCAAACAGTTAGGTGATCATAACCGCTTGACCCAGGTGAGGAGGGACATTGCTCGAGCCAAGACCCTCTTGAGAGAGAGGGAGCTCTTCGGTTCCAAGGAGGAAGTATGAGGGAGCGGAAGAGAAGTATGGTCGGTCGCGTAGTAAGCGATAAGATGGATAAGACGGTGGTAGTGGAGGTGGAGAGGCTACGTCGACACCCTCTATACAAGAAGACGATGAGAGTGAAGAAGCGGTTCAAGGCTCACGATGCCACAAACGCCAGCCGAGTGGGGGATATGGTGCGCATCAGGGAGAGCCGCCCTTTGAGCCGTGAGAAGCGGTGGGTGGTGGACGAGATCTTAAAAGAGTGATCCGGCAGGGAGGGCAAACCCCCTGTCGAGTTGATCGGTATCAGGAGAGGGAGTGGGGTGATCCAGCAGGAGAGCAGGCTCAAGGTGGCCGATAACACCGGTGCCCGAGAGATCCTGTGCATCAGAGTTCTAGGCGGCTCCAGGCGACGGTATGGAGGTGTAGGGGATATCATCGTGGCCACGGTGAAGCAGGCGATCCCCTCCGGCTCCGTTCGGAAGGGTGATGTGGTGAAGGCGGTTATCGTCCGCACGGCCAAGGAGTATGGACGTCCTGATGGCTCCCATATAAAGTTCGACGAGAACGCGGCCGTGTTAGTAGATGAATATAAGAACCCCCGAGGGACCCGCATCTTCGGGCCCGTGGCCCGGGAGTTGCGGGATAAGGGTTTCATGAAGATAGTCTCTCTCGCGCCAGAGGTGCTGTGAGGTGTCTGCCCAAACAGTGCTAAGGGAGGTCAAACCGGAGGATAGCAAGGCTATACTAGGGTTGATGAGGCAACTAGAGACTCGGTATTTCGAGGAATCATCGTTTGAAGAACTCTTCTCCCAGTTGTTGTCCGATCCGGCGATGGAGTTACAAGCCGCTGTGCTGAATGGTGAGATAATCGGGTTCGTGTCCCTGAGATACCACTTGGCACTCAATCATGGGCTTGCAGCAGCGCTGGAAGAGATTGTAGTGGATGGGAGACGGCGAGAGCAAGGCATCGGTTCTGTCCTTCTGGAGTGGGCGGTGAAGAGGGCTAGGGAAAAGGGTTGTCGAATGATAGAACTGGTATCTGGTCATCGTCGCCGTCGGGCCCATGAATTCTACAGAAAGCATGATCTTGCAGATACGGGGAAGAGATTCCAGAAGAGCCTGTGAGGACACAGACCGATGAATCGTATCAAGAAGGGAGATACGGTAGAGGTCATCACCGGAGAGTTCCGAGGGGAGAGGGGCGCGGTACGGATCGTACTTCCTAAGGAAGAGCAGGTAGTGGTCTCGGGCATCAATCTGGTGAAACGCCACCAAAGGCCTACCGGTCAGGTGCGCACCCAGGCGGGGATCATAGAGTTCGAAGCCCCCTTGCGCCTCTCCAGCGTGGCCCTCGTCTGCCCTCGCTGCAACCAAAGGACCAAAGTAGCGTTTCGGATCGATGGAGAGGGGAAGAAATCCCGGCTCTGTAAGAAGTGTGGGGAGCCTATCGACTGAAGATGGCAGAGATCGTACCTAGGCTGAAGAAGAGGTATAGAGAGGAGATCGTCCCCGCCCTGATGAAGCGGTTCGGCTACCGGAATGTGATGGAGGTGCCCCGCCTAGAGAAGATCGTAGTCAATATCGGCTTGGGAGAGGGGCAGGACGATGCTAAGGCGCTGGACTCCGCTTCCCAGGATATCGCTACCATCACCGGGCAGAGGCCGGTCATAACCCGGGCCAAGAAGTCTATCGCCGGCTTCAAGTTGAGGGCTGGGCACCCCATCGGGCTGAAAGCCACGGTACGGGGTAATCGGATGTACGATTTTTTGGACCGCCTTTGCAACGTGGCCCTTGCTCGCCAGAGGGACTTCCGAGGGGTCTCGCCCGACTCCCTCGACGGGCGAGGGAACTACACCTTGGGTCTGGAGGAACAGTTGGTCTGGCCGGAGATAGATTATGATTCCATAGATAAGGTGCGAGGGATGGAGATCACCATCGTCACCACGGCTAAGACCGATGAGGAGGGCAGGGAACTTCTAAGGCTCTTGGGGATGCCCTTCAAACGTCCATAGCGAGGGGAGAGACCTGTGGCTAAGAAGTCGATGGTTGCCAGGGAGAAGAAGAGAAAGCATAAGGTTCAAGTGAGGAACCGCTGTATGATCTGCGGGCGGCCTCGGGGTTATATGCGTCGTTTTAACCTCTGCCGCATCTGTTTCCGTCGTTTGGCCCTGGAGGGCAAAATCCCAGGGGTGGTTAAGTCCAGTTGGTAAAATATGGGGAGCCATCATATGAGTACCGATCCTATCGCTGACATGTTGACCCGTATACGAAACGGTGTCACCGCGCGACATGAGTGGGTCTTGGTACCTGCTTCCAAGACGAAGATCGCCCTGGCAAAGATCCTCCAAGAGGAGGGGTACATCGAAAGGTTCGAGGTGACCAAGGATAAGCCCCAGCCTGTAATAAGGGTCTGGTTGAAATATACCGAGGATAAGGAACCGGTGCTCACGGGGCTGAAAAGGATCTCTAAGCCAGGCAGCAGGATCTACGCCAAAGCGGACAAGATCCCTCGGGTGCTGAGCGGCATGGGGATCGCTATCCTCTCCACCTCCCGAGGGGTGATGACCGACCAGGAGGCGCGACGGTTGGGGGTAGGCGGCGAGGTCCTATGTCATATCTGGTGAGGCAGTAGATGTCTAGGATAGGGCGTATGCCCATCGAGGTGCCGGCTGGCGTCCAGGTGGAGATCGAAGATAGCCGGGTCACGGTTAGAGGGCCCAAGGGGGAACTTACTCGCCTCTTCCATCCCGACATGACTATCTCCTTGGAAGAGGGACAGATCATCGTTCGCCGGCCCACAGATAACCGCGAGTACCGCTCTTTACATGGCCTTACCCGAGCCCTTTTAGCCAACATGGTTCAAGGGGTGAGCCAGGGTTTTCGCAAGGATCTGGAGATCGTGGGGGTCGGCTATCGGGCCGAGAAACAGGGCGAAAAATTGGTCCTCAATGTAGGCTATTCGCATTCTGTGGAGATAGTTCCCCCAGAAGGGATAACTATCACTGTAGGTAGGGGGGCGAAACAGATCGCTGTGGAGGGGGTGGACAAGGAGTTGGTGGGCCAGATAGCAGCCCAGATCAGGGCGGTCAGAAAGCCGGAGCCCTACAAGGGGAAGGGGATCCGGTATGTGGGCGAGCAGGTGCGGCGTAAGGCTGGGAAGGCGGGCAAGGTCGGTAAGGTCGGAGGCTTCTAATGGAAAGAAGCGAGGTCAAGAGGAAGGCTCGCCTTCGGCGGCACCGGCGGGTGCGAAAGAAGGTGCAGGGGAGAGATGGGCGTCCTCGGCTCAGCGTCTTCAGGAGCGCTCGCCACATCTACGCTCAGATCATCGACGATACCCGAGGGCATACCTTGGCCTCCGCCTCCACTCTGGATAAGGAACTCAAAAACCATCTAGAAGGCCTGGAGAAGGGGGAACGGGCCAGATTGGTAGGGGAGATGTTGGCTCGCCGAGCCAACTCCCGAGGCGTGACAAGAGTGATCTTCGATCGAGGCGGCTATAGGTACCAGGGAAGGGTACGCTCCTTGGCTGAGGGGGCGCGGGAAGCCGGCCTGGAGTTCTAGAGAGGAGCCCAGTGGAAGAGGAACTGTTGGCAGAGAAGGTAGTCCACATCGCTCGCGTGGCGAAGGTGGTGAAGGGAGGACGCCGTTTTGGCTTTCGGGCCGTGGTGGTAGTGGGCGACCACCGGGGTCGGGTAGGGGTAGGCGTCGGCCGAGCCAGAGGGGTGCCCGAGGCGATCCGCAAGGGGATCGAGAGGGCTAAGGGATCTATGATCGAGGTGCCCCTGGTGGGGACGACCATCCCTCACCAGGTCTTGTCCAAATACGGGGCGGCCAGAGTCTTTCTCAAGCCCGCTGCTCCGGGGACGGGAGTGATCGCCGGGGGAGGGGTTCGGGCCGTAGTGGAGGCGGCGGGGATAAAGGATATCCTTTCCAAATCGTTGGGGAGCGCTAATATCCTCAATGTGGCAAAAGCCACCCTCGAAGGGCTACGTCAGCTGAAGAGTGTGGAAGAAGAGGCTAGAAGAAGGGGCAAACCGAAGGAACAGGTGTTGCCTCACTGGGCAAGAGGCGGCTGATGGCTAAAAGGTTGCGCATAACCTGGGTGAAGAGCAGCATCGGCTACTCCCAGCGGCAGAAGGATACCATCAGGGCCTTGGGCCTAAGGAGGCTGGGAGATTGGGTGGAGAGGGAAGATTCTCCCAGCCTGAGGGGTATGGTGCAAAAGGCGAGTCATCTGGTGAAAGTCGAGGAGATAGAGGCTGAGCAGTGAAACTCCATGAGTTGCGCCCTACGAAAAGGGCGAAGAGGAAGAGAAAGAGAGTGGCCCGAGGGGACAAGACCGCTGGCCGGGGAACCAAGGGGCAAAAAGCCCGCTCTGGTGGCGGCGTACGACCCTATTTTGAGGGGGGACAGTTGCCTCTGGTGCGGCGGTTGCCTCAGAAACCGGGCTTCCATAACCCTTTCGAGAAAGAGTACGCTATCGTAAACGTGGAGAGGCTGAACGAGGGGTTCGAGGCGGGAACGCAAGTTAGCCCCCAAGCCTTAGTCGAGGCTGGGATAATCAAATCGGCTGCTCTCCCGGTAAAGGTACTGGGTAGAGGGAAAGTGGAGAAGCCCTTGACCGTTCGGGCTCACGCCTTCTCCGATACCGCTCGGTCGAAGATCGAGGCCGCAGGGGGCGAGATCGAGGTTTTGGAGTTCAAGTGGGTGCGTGGTAGGAGGTAGCGAGCGATGGAGACGATAAGAGCGGTGCTCAACGCCTTCAAATTGCCGGATCTTAGGCGGAAGATATTCTTCACCCTGGGGATCCTGGTGGTCTACCGCTTGGCGGCCCATATCCCCTTGCCGGGGGTGGATGCCGATGCCCTCCGCACCGTCTTTCGACAGAGTCAACTTTTAGGCCTTTTCGATATGCTCTCCGGGGGGGCGATGTCCACCTTCTCGGTGGTGGCTATGGGGGTCTACCCCTATATCACGGCTACTATCATCATGCAGCTGCTCCAGCCTATGATCCCCCGACTTCAAGAGATGGCTCAAGAGGGCGAGGCGGGTAGGCAGAAGATCAACCAGTATACTCATATTTTGGCTGTGCCTTTGGCCGCCTTATCAGGGGTCGGTCAGGCTACGTGGCTCACCCGCAGCACCCCCCCGGTCTTGACCAACTGGGGGTTCTCGGGGGAGGCGCTCCTGCCTACCCTGGCCACTATCTCCGCTCTCGCGGCAGGGACCATGTTCGCCATGTGGTTGGGAGAACTGATAGACGAGCAGGGGGTGGGGAACGGCATCTCTTTGATCATCTTCGGGGGCATAGTGGCCCGGATCCCGCAGCAGGTAGGGAGGGACCTGCGCGCTAACATCCCGGGGCTCATAGCCTTCGCCCTCATCGGGGTGATCACCGTGGCAGCCATCGTCTTCATCTACGAGGGACAGAGGCGGATCCCCGTGCAATACGGAAAGAGGGTCCGGGGGACCAAGATATATGGCGGGCAGAGCACCCATATCCCCTTGCGGGTCAACTCGGCGGGGATGATCCCCCTCATTTTCGCCTCCACCTTCCTCATCTTCCCCGGGGTGATCGCTGGTTACTTCCAGTATGTGGATAACGCCTTCATCTCTCAGGTGGCTACGGGGATCGTCAACGCTTTTGATACCCAGAGGGTCTTCTATTGGATACTCTATTTCTTCCTGGTGGTGGGATTCACCTACTTCTATACCGAGATCGTTTTCGAACAGCAGAATATCCCGGAGAGCCTGCAGCGTCAGGGTGGTTTCATCCCTGGCATCCGGCCCGGGGCTCGCACCGCGGAATACCTAAACCGGGTGCTGAGAAGGATCACCTTGGCTGGGGCGCTCTTCTTAGGGGTGGTGGCTGTGCTCCCTTATTTCGCCGCCAGGGTGACCCCCATGCAGACCATGATCATCACCAGCACCGGGCTCTTGATTGTGGTGGGGGTGGTGATAGATACGATGAAACAACTGGAGGCCCAACTCTTAATGCGCCACTATGAGGGGTTCTTGAGGTGAACCTCATCCTCCTGGGACCACCGGGCGCTGGGAAGGGGACTCAGGCCGCCTTGCTCTCTCAAAGGTTGGGGATACCTCACGTGGCCTCGGGTGACCTCTTCCGTGAAGCGATGAAGAAGGGGACGGGATGGGGGAAAGAGGCCCAGTCATATATGGAGCGTGGAGTTTTGGTCCCCGACGAGGCGACCAACGCCATGATCAAGGCGCGGTTAAAGGAGCCCGATTGCGCCAAAGGGGTGATCCTCGATGGCTTCCCCCGCACCATAGAGCAGGCTCGGGCCTTGGAGGGTATCCTGGCTGAGAGGGGGAAAAAGGTAGATAGGGTGCTCCTCATTCGGGTTTCAGAGGGCACCTTGATCGAGCGGTTATCTGGCCGGCGGATCTGCCGCCGATGTCAAGCCAACTACCACCTACTCTTTAACCCTCCTCAAAAGGAGGGGGTGTGCGACAAGTGCGGCGGAGATCTCTATCAGCGCTCCGACGATAGAGAAGAGACGGTGAGAAAAAGGTTTCGGGTTTATGTTGAGGAGACCGCCCCCCTCATAGACTACTATCGCCGCCAAGGGCTCTTGGCGGAGATCGATGGGGAGCAGGGGATAGAAGGTGTTCAAGGGAGGATCCTTGCGGCCCTCTCTCTGTCTCCATGATCGTTCTAAAGAGTTCCTGGGAGTTAGCCCGCATGCGGGAAGCGGGCAAGATCGTGGCCCAGGCCTTGGCCTATCTCGTGGGGCGGATTAGGCCGGGGATGGCCACGAGAGAACTGGATCTTCTAACCGAGGCGTTTATTAACCGAAAAGGAGGGGTTCCCTCCTTCAAAGGGTATCGAGGGTTTCCGGCCTCCCTCTGCGTCTCGGTGAATGAGGAGGTGGTCCATGGCATCCCGGGGCCGTGCATCCTGAAACCGGGGGATATCGTGAGTCTGGACATCGGAGTGATCTATAAAGGCTACCAGGGAGATGCGGCCCTGACTGTGGGTGTGGGAGAGATAAGTGATAAGTCCAAGGATCTGATCGCCACGGCCAGGGGAGCGCTCTTGGCCGGTATCGCCCAGGCCCGGGATGGTTTGCATGTGGGGGATATCTCTTGGGCTATCCAGCAATGTACCGAGTCTCGGGGCTACTCGGTGGTGCGCGAGTATACGGGGCATGGGATCGGGCGACAGATGCATGAGGACCCCCAGGTGCCGAACTTCGGACAGCCTGGTCGAGGGCCAGCCCTGAAGGCAGGGATGACCCTGGCTCTGGAGCCTATGGTCAATGTTGGTGGCTATCTCACCCGAGTCCGAGACGACAACTGGACGGTGGTCACCGATGATGGGAAACTCTCGGCCCATTTTGAACATACTATAGCCATTAGGGAAGGGGAACCGGAGATTCTGACGGCTTTATAGAGGTGATTTCATATGAAAGTTAGACCATCGGTGAAGGTTCGGTGCGAGCATTGCAAAATCGTGAAGCGCAAAGGGGTTGTGCGGGTGATCTGCAAGAACCCGAAGCATAAGCAGAGGCAGGGAAAGTGATGGGGGAGGTAGGAGATGGCTAGGATCGCAGGGGTGGATCTGCCCCGCAACGAAAGGGTGGAGATCGGGCTGACTCGTGTCTATGGGATCGGCAGGAGTTCCAGCCAGAAGGTCCTGGCTCGGGCGAGGGTGGACCCCAACACTAGGGTGAAGGATCTGGCTGAAGATGAGGTCACCCGTATCCGCTCTATTATCGATGCGGAGTATAAAGTGGAGGGCGATCTTCGCCGAGAGGTGACCCAGAACATAAAAAGGTTGCAAGAGATCGGCTGCTACAGGGGGATTCGCCATCGGCGTAACCTCCCGGTTCGGGGGCAGCGTACTAGGACTAACGCCCGCACCAAGCGGGGGCCCAGAAAGACGGTGGCCGGCCGTCGCCGGGCTCGGGCCAAGAAGTAAGGACTTCTTCTAGGTCCAGGTTAGTTCTATCTCATGGCTCGCTTGAAAGGAGCTACAGATGGTGCGCAGGAAGACCACGCGGCGGAGATCGGGGCGGGAGAAGAGGAACGTACCTCACGCCCAGGCCTACATCCAGGCTACTTTCAATAACACCCTCATCACCTTCACCGACCAGGCTGGCGATGTGCTCTTTTGGGGTAGCGCGGGGACAGCGGGGTTCAAAGGTTCCCGAAAGAGCACCCCTTACGCTGCCCAGATGGCAGCCCAAGCCATGGCTAAGCAGGCGATGGATTATGGGGTAAGAGAGGTAGATATTTTGGTCAAGGGGCCTGGCCCGGGACGGGAGGCGGCCATTCGCTCCTTGCAGGCTGCAGGGTTGAAGGTGAGATCGATAACCGACGTGACCCCCATCCCCCATAACGGCTGCCGGCCTCCCAAGAAGCGAAGGGTCTAACCAAGAGGTTTCCTACTTTGGAGGTATGATGGCCAGACATAGAGGGCCGGTATGTAAGTTATGCCGTCGAGAGGGGCAGAAACTCTTCCTGAAGGGAGAACGGTGCTTCACCCCCAAGTGTGCCATAGAGCGACGGCCTTACCCGGCGGGCATGCACGGTAGGCGGAGCCAATTCCGGCGACGAGAATCGGAATATGGGACGCAGTTGCGGGAGAAACAGAAGGCTAAACGGATCTATGGTCTCTTGGAGAGACAGTTCCGCCGCTACTTCGAGGAGGCCGAGCGACGTCCGGGGCTCACCGGTCTCAACCTCCTAAAGATGCTCGAGACCAGGCTAGACAATGTCGTCTATCGCTTAGGGCTAGCCTCCTCCCGAGCCCAGGCTCGACAACTGGTGCGCCACGGCCATTTCAGCGTCAACGGGCGGAAAACAAACATCCCCTCCTACCTAGTTCGACCCGGGGATGAGATAGCGGTGCGAGAGAGATCCAAGGAGGAGACCTACTTTCGGGATGTGGCCCAGATGCTGGGAGAAAGGCCCCTTCCTGAATGGTTGAGCCTGGACGAGGAGACCCTATCGGCGCGGGTCTTGGCTTTCCCATCTAGGGATGCTGTGGAGATCCCTCTCTCGGAGCAGTTGATCGTGGGATATTATAGTAGGTAGTCCTCTCAAAAGGAGGTTGTAGTTTTGTTGGATCTAGTTCTTCCCAAAGTAGAGTGTGAGGCTTCTTCTAAGAACTACGGAAAGTTCGTCATCGGCCCACTGGAGACGGGATACGGTATCACTTTGGGCAATTCCCTAAGGAGGGTGCTTCTCTATTCCTTACCTGGAGCGGCGGTAACTTCTATCAAAGTGAACGGCATCCATCATGAGTTCTCGCCCCTCCCTCATATAAAAGAAGATACCATAGCCCTCATTTTGAACCTGAAGCAGATCAGGTTTAGGCTTCACACCGATGGCCCGGTGCGCCTCCATGTATCTAAGGGGGGAGAAGGGGTGCTTACCGCCGGGGACATAGAGTGTCCCAGCGACGTGGAGATCATCAACCCTGCTCTAAAACTGGCGACGCTCGATTCCGATGAGGCTCAGATGGAGATGGAGTTAGTTGTGGAGCGGGGTCGGGGGTATTCTCCCAGCGAGGAGCGGGGGAAGCTACCCATCGGGGAGTTGCCGGTGGATGCCATCTTCAGCCCGGTGCGGAGGGTGGCGTACCATGTGGGGCGTGTCCGTGTCGGCCCGGTGACCGATTTCGATGAACTGGTGATGGAGATATGGACCGATGGCAGCATCCAGCCAGAGGAGGCGTTAAGCACGGCTGCCCAGATCCTGGTCCGCCACTTGGCCCTCATCGTCGATTACGGTGGTTTGGTGGTGGAGGGGGTGGAAGAGATCGAAGAGGCGATCCCACCTCGGATTTACGAGATGCCGATAGAGGATCTGGACCTCTCGGTACGTGCCTTCAATTGCTTGAGGCGAGCGGGGCTCACCAAGGTGGGTGAGATCCTGGAGAGGCTCCAGAAGGGGGACGAGGAGATGCTGGCCATCCGGAACTTCGGCAAGAAATCCCTCGATGAACTTAAGGAGGCGTTGGACGAGAAAGGGTTCTTGGCCCTTATTGAGGAGACGGCCTCATGAGGCATCGAGTGGCCGGCCGTCGGCTTAAGCGCTCCCGAGGACATAGGCGCGCCCTCTTCCGGAACCTTATCACCGAACTCTTCCGGCACGGAAGGATCCGCACCACCGAGGCGAAGGCCAAGGCTGTGCGAGGGGAAGCGGAGAGGCTGATAACTCTGGCCAAGCGAGGAGATCTCCACGCCCGGAGGCAGGTGTTGCGCACTATCACCGATGCCCAGATAGTGAAGGGGCTCTTTGACGAGATCGCCCCTCGGTATCAAGAGCGGCCAGGGGGATATACGCGGCTGGTGAAACTGGGCCCCCGCCTGGGGGATGCAGCGCCCATGGTGATTTTGGAGTTGGTCGAGTAGCAAAAATGCACCTTGGGGCGCTAGTGGAATACGATGGCACGCGGTACGCCGGCTTTCAGAAGCAGAAAAGAGAGATAACGATACAGGAGGAGATAGAAAAGGCTCTTGCCTCAGTGACGCAAGAACAAACTAGAATTGTGGGAGCGGGGCGGACGGACGCGGGGGTTCACGCCACCGGTCAGGTGATCAGTTTCTCTACCGGTTGGAGGAGGTCCCTTTCGGAGTTACAGAGAGCCCTAAATGCTCTTTTGCCCTTTGACATAGCGATCCTTGAACTCTCGGAACTACCCCTGGATTTCCACGCTCGTAAGAGCGCCGTGAGTCGCAAGTATCGGTACACCATTTTCAGCTGCTCTGTTCGCTCGCCTCTATCCCGGCTCTATGCCTATCACTGGGTGGGGGAGTTAGATCTGGAGGCCATGAAGGAAGCCCTGGAGTCCTTGATCGGAGTCCATGACTTCGTCTCATTCGGTCGTGCCCGACTAGGTGGAAGCACGGTGCGTCAAGTGCTGGAGGTCGATTGCCGTAGAGAAGGAGACTGCATCTATATCGATCTCGTGGCCAACGCCTTCTTGAAGCGGATGGTGCGCAGCATAGTGGGCACCTTGCTCCTTGTGGGGCGGGGAAAACTGAGCCCCCAGGGGTTTAAAGAGGTCTTAGAGGCGAAGGATAGGAGCCGAGCGGGAGATCTCCTCCCAGCCCATGGGCTCTGCCTTACGAAGGTGAGTTATCCCCGGCGGTATGTGATATGAAGACTTATGCTACAAAGCCAGAGGATATAGAACGCCGCTGGTACGTCGTAGATGCGGAAGGGAAAATCTTGGGGCGATTGGCCTCGGAGGTGGCCAAGATCCTGCGAGGCAAGCATAAGCCCTATTTCACTCCTCATCTCGATACCGGCGATTACGTGATAGTGATAAACGCGGCTAAGATCCGGGTGACGGGCAGGAAACTGGACGACAAAATCTACTACCGCCATTCCGGCTACCCCGGTGGACTACGGAGCGCCACCTTGGCGGAGATGCTCAAGAAACGCCCCACCCGAGTCATCCGTCTCGCCGTCCGGGGAATGCTGCCTCATAACCGTTTGGGAAGAGCCATGATGAGGAAACTGAAGATCTATGAGGGGGAGAGCCATCCTCACCAGGCCCAGAACCCCCAGCCTTTGGAGTTTTAGGAGGCCTTATGGCAGAGAGATATTACTACGGCACCGGCCGGCGAAAGAGCGCCACGGCACAGGTTAGGCTTCACCCCGGGGGCAATGGTATCGTTGTCAACGAGAAGCCGGCGGAGGAGTATTTCTCCCGGGAGATAGACCTCTTGTATCTGAAGGAGCCCTTGGTGGTCACAGGCATGGAAGGCGAGTTCCGTGTCACGGTGCGAGTGAACGGTGGTGGCATCTCCGGCCAAGCGGGGGCTATCCGTCACGGGATAGCCCGGGCCTTGCTGGAGGCTGATCCCGAACTCCAGCCTACTCTGCGCAGAGGGGGCTTTCTGACCCGTGACTCTCGGGTGAAGGAGAGGAAGAAGCCGGGCCTCAAGAGGGCTAGAAAGGCTCCTCAATACACCAAGCGGTAATCTCAACCCTTAGGGAAAGGATATGGGCCGTCCATGTGGATGGCCCATCTTCTATCTCTTGGAGTTTCTGCTGTCATGGCCCGTACCGTGAACACGAAAAGTTCGGTGTGGCCTCTCATACCGGACGGGGAATTGACCAGCGCAGCCTGGACGGGTATTATAGTGTCAACGCTCATCAAATGGTCCGCCTAGCAGCCAGAGCGTAGCAAGGCAAAATCACTGCAACTCACTAGGAGGGATAGAGATGGCTCAAGACAAGGTCGGTGGACTCCTGGACAAGTTCAAAGAGAGCGCCGAGAAGGCGAAGCAGGCAGCGAGTGGGGTAGTGGGCGACGAGAAAGCGGCCCAGGACAGAGTTGGCGAACTATTGACGGGGTTCAAAGATAGGGCCGCGAAGGCCAAGACGACTGCCACTGAGATGGTGAGCGACGAGAAACTCGCCGAACTCATCGTGAACGTCACTCATAAGGTGAAGCGCATAAACACCATCTTGGAGAAAGAGGAGTCTGAATTCGTCATCGCATCCTTTGAGTTGACCGTTGGTCTGGGCGTCCCGGAGATCACCCTAGCCATCGGCCGGCGATAGCCTGCTTGGTAATTCAGGCCAATGGTGAGAGCGCGCCTATTGAAGACCCTCGAGCGTCAGATGGTAACGTCCCTGGCCTGCCATCCCTCGACCCTGTCGGGTCTGGGACAGGGCGTGCCAGGGCAGGCAGGATAGGCTGGCACGCCTTGGGGCAGGCGACTTGGGCCAGGGGGCAGGCTGACACCACCTAAGGGTGGCTACAGTGTAATCGGCTTTGGGTCCTAGAAGAGATAGAGTATAATTATTACCGCCAGCCCCCAGAGGAGGTTGTTGACCAGCAGGGGGATGTCTTTGAGCACTACCTCTTCCGGGCTGCCCCCCATATTCTTCTGATGTATCAGATAGAGGTATCTCAGCAGCCCGTAGAGGACGAAGGGGATGGTGAGCATCATCGACTTGTTGGCTGGCAGGTTTTCGGCGGAAAAGGTGTATAGGGAGTAGGCGATGATGGTGGCGGCGGTGACCACGTTGAGTATCTCGTCTATAAAGGCGGGGGAGTACTCCTCCAGTATCTGGCGGTGTTGGTTGGCGTTATCCTCCAGGAGTATCAGTTCCTCCCGCCGCCGCCCCAGGGCGATGAAGAGGGCCAGAAGGGTCATGCAGATATAGAGCCAGGGGGAGAAGCGTTCTGTCTGGGCCATTACCGTTCCCGCGGCCACCCGCAGTACGAACCCCGCAGCCACACTCATCACGTCGATAAGGACCAGATTCTTGAGGACGAAGGAGTAAGCCGTTTGGAGGAGAAGATAGGCTACGGAGATGACGCCGAAGAAGGGGTCAAGGTAGAAGGCGACAGGTAGTCCAAGGAGGGGCAAAAGGACTCCCGCTGCTAGGGCCCACGATCTCTTCAGCCTCCCAGCGGCTAAGGGGCGAAACCGCTTGGTGGGATGTTGGCGGTCCCTCTCTATATCCACCAAGTCATTTATTAGGTAGACGGAACTGGAGAAGAGACAGAAGAGGATAAAGGCCAGGATGGTCCGGCCCAAAAACACTGGCTCGAACAACTTGAGGCCAAATATGAGTGCGGCGAAGATGAGGATGTTCTTGATCCACTGCTTGGGCCGCATGGAGATGATGAGTTCTTTCAGCATGGTTTCTACTCCAATGGATAACGTGGTAGATAATACCCTATTCTCACATCTTCGTCAACCCTTACCTTCGGGCTAATCATGGCCAAGAGACGTCTGGATACCTTACTAGTGGAGCGAGGGCTAGCCGAGAGCCGGGAGAGGGGCCAGAGCCTCATCTTGGCCGGAAAAGTCAAAGTCGATGGCCAGGTGGCTCATAAGCCAGGGAAAAGGGTGCCCGCTGGCGTAGAGATCACTCTGGAGGAGGCTCTTCCCTACGTCAGCAGAGGGGGCCTCAAGTTGGAGGAGGCCCTGAACCGCTTCCAGTTAGATGTATCGGGGCTTATCTGCGCCGATGTGGGGGCCTCCACTGGGGGCTTTACCGATTGCCTCTTACAGCACGGAGCGGCGAAGGTCTACGCCATCGACGTTGGCTATGGGCAACTGGCCTGGGGTTTACGCCAGGATCCCAGAGTCGTGGTCCTAGAGCGGACGAATATCAGATTTTTGGAAAGCCTGCCTGAGCCTATCGATCTGGCTACCATCGACGTCTCCTTCATATCGTTGGAGTTGGTGTTGCCGCCGGCCTTGAACTTCTTGAAACCCGAGGGTCAGATCATCGCTCTGGTCAAGCCTCAATTCGAGGCGGGACGGGAACAGGTAGGGAAGGGTGGCGTGGTGAGAGACCCAGAGGTTCATCGGCAAGTTCTCCATAAGGTGGCAAAGGTGGCCCAGGACTTAGGGCTGCGAATCGTTGGGCTCATCCCCTCGCCTCTGAAGGGGCCAGCAGGTAACGTGGAATTCCTTGTCCACCTGGGTAAGGGTCGCAGCGAGACGGGCAACGATATCGAGGAGGTCATAGCCGAGTGCCTCAGGGAGAGGGTGAAATAAAGACCTTCACCGCTTCTAGGAGCTTCAGTTTCAAGGTGGAGGGCATCGCCGAGAACCCTGTGGTGTGGAGAGGGTGTGTCGGTGCATGGCGGCGGTGAGAGCGGTGAGGTAGCGGGTTGAGATGCCCCAAGTCCGTTGAGATATGGGGCAAAGAGTGATATAGCTGAGCGGGGTTCAGTGTGAGCCGTCGGAGTATAGAGGAGGGATCCATGAGTGACGTTAATCCCCCCGCGCGTATCCTGCTGGTCGCCTTGGTCCTGGGCTGGAGTGTGGACTTGCTCTTCTACGGCAAATCCCTGGGGCTGTCGTTCCCTCTCTTCGTCCTTCTGCTGATGATCGCCCTGTTCGGCTTGGGATGGCTGCGGGGAGTGCGACCGGCCCGGTGCAACATCTGGCTGTTGGTTCCGCTTATCTTCTTCGCCGGTATGGTCTTCGTACGGGCCAATGCCTTCGTTACCCTCCTCAATGTGGCGGTCAGCCTGGTGTTGTTGGGACTCATCGCCCACTTCTACGCCGCCGGCCGGGTCGAAAGGCTGGGGCTGGTCGGATATCCCATCGTCCTCCTTCGTGCAGTGGGCAGCGCCCTGGTCCGACCAGCGCCACTCGTGTCGGCCAGCGTGAACCGGAGTGCCGTCCGGGAGCGAGGCCGCCGCAACCTGTTGCCGCTGGTCAGGGGACTCCTCCTGGCACTGCCGGTGCTCTTGCTCTTCACGGCCCTGCTGACCTCGGCTGATCCGGTCTTCGCCCGCTACGTGCGGGACATCCTCGCCTTCGACATCTGGCCCGATGCCTTCGAATGGATGTGGCGAGGGTTCATCATCTTGGTCGCTGCATGGTTCCTAGCCGGCGGTCTGGACTACGGCTTGAGTCGCGGTGTCGTATCCCATGAGCCAGGGCTCCTGGACAGGGCTATGGATAGATTGGGCCACCTGGTCTCTCTGGGTTTCGTGGAGGCGGCGACCTTACTGACCTCAGTAGACATGCTCTTTCTGAGCTTTGTCGTTGTTCAATTCACCTACTTCTTCGGTGGGCGGGCCAATATCACGGTCGAGGGCTACACCTACGCCGAGTACGCCCGCCGTGGCTTCTTCGAGCTGGTGGTCGTATCGGTGCTGACGCTGGGTCTGATCCTGGGCCTCCGCGAACTGACCCGCCGCGAGACTGGCCAGCGGGCGCGAATTCTCAACGGCCTGAGCAGCCTTATGGTCGGCCTGGTGCTGGTCATTTTGGCATCGGCCTTCCAGCGGCTGCGCCTCTACGAAGCGGCCTACGGCTACACCGGACTGCGGCTCTACAGCCACGTGTTCATGGTTTGGCTAGCCCTCGTCTTCGTCTGGTTCTTGGTCACCCTGTGGTTCCGGCCCGATCGGTTCGCCATTGGCGCGTTCGTGGTGGCTATGGGCTTCCTCGTCACGTTGAACGCTATCAATCCCGACGACTTCATCGTCGGGCAGAACCTGGCCCGCTATCAGGCCACCGGCAAGATGGACGCCTACTACCTGACCACGCTATCCGAGGACGCCGTGCCGGTCTTGGTCCGGGCCCTGGATCAGACGAGCGGCGACAAGCGGACCGTGCTGGGTAAGCATCTGGACCACCATCTGCAGCGTATGGATGAGAGCACCCGTTGGCGGAGTTGGCCCTCGTTCCACCTGGCCCGGCGGCGGGCCTACGCTCTGCTGGTTCAGCATCGGATGGAGTTGGATTAGCCTTAGCAGTGCTTTGATGTGGAGAGGGCTATCGAGGAAAGCCTCTCCCAGGCACCTATCTTAGGTGAAGGGTGATACCGACGGGGCGATGGTGATGGCTGAGGTGATGAAGATAGATTTCGGGCAGAAGGCAGGGGATAGGTTTGAGTTCACTTCAACCCTCAACCCCGACATCTGTGCCTATACCCTGGCTCCTCTTCTACCAGCCGTACAGGTCCTTTTGCACGTGGTTCCTTTCCCACAGGGATCCTTTACGGACGACTGGCTGGAGGAGGGAGAGCCACTCCTTTGGGGCTACCCGCACCCTGTTGAGGGGCAGGTAATCTTTGAGTTGAAGAAGGTTCAAGGTAGTTGAAGATGGATCAGTCTCACATCCGCAATTTCTGTATCATCGCCCATATAGACCATGGTAAGTCCACTCTCGCCGACCGCCTCCTAGAGCGGACGGGGACCATCTCTCCCCGGGAGATGACGGAGCAGGTGCTGGACCAGATGGACCTGGAAAGGGAGAGGGGGGTGACCATCAAGGCCTCCGCCGTGCGGATGATCTATGAGGCCCGAGATGGGGAGAAGTATGAACTGAACCTCATCGATACCCCTGGCCATGTGGATTTCACCTATGAGGTCTCCCGAGCCCTCGCTGCCTGCGAAGGAGCCATCCTGGTGGTCGATGCTGCTCAGGGAGTCCAGGCCCAGACGGTGGCTAACCTCTACATGGCCCTGGAGCACGGCCTAGTCACCGTCCCCGTAGCCAACAAGATCGATCTCTCCACCGCCGACCCTGAGGGGGTGGCCCAGGAGATGGAGGGCCTCTTGGCCATCCCCGCCGAGGAGGTGATACGCACCTCGGCCAAGGAGGGGATCGGCACCGAAGAGGTCTTAGAGGCGGTAGTGAGCCGCATCCCTCCCCCGAAAGGGAAATCCGAAGCGCCGCTTCGAGCCCTCATCTTCGACTCCCACTATGATCCCTATAAAGGGGTGGTGGCCTATGTGCGGGTGGTCGATGGGAGGCTGACGAAGGGTCGAAAGTTGATCCTCATCTCCAACCAGAGGGAACTGGAGCCTTTAGAGGTGGGCATCTTCAGACCGACCATGTCTCCTGCTGCTGGTCTGGAGACTGGGGAGGTGGGGTACGTGGCCACGGGACTCAAGAGGGTGGGCGACTGCTCGGTAGGGGACACCATAACCGAGGCGCAGCGCCCCGCTTCCGAGCCTTTGCCTGGCTATCGACCGGTCAAGCCTATGGTCTTTGCCGGCCTCTACCCCCTCGAGGGGGAGGATTACCACCTGCTCAGAGACGCTCTAGAGAAACTCCGCCTCAACGACGCCTCTCTAGTCTACGAACCCGAGGACTCCCAGGCTCTGGGCTTCGGCTTCCTCTGTGGCTTTTTGGGCCTCTTTCATATGGAGATCGTCCAGGAGAGGTTGGAGAGAGAGTATGGCCTCGACCTTTTGACCACCGCCCCCAGCGTGGAGTACCACGTGCTCACCCGACAAGGGGAGATGAAGGTGGTGGATAGCCCAGCTGACATGCCTTCGGCGGGTGAGATCGAGGAGATCCAGGAGCCCTGGATGGAGATCAGCATCTTCACCCCTGCCGATTACATCGGCCCCATTATGGAACTGGTCACCTCTCGTCGAGGGGAGTTCGAACGGATGGAGTACCTAGATCGGGAGCGGGTCCTACTCAAATATCAGATGCCCCTCTCGGAGGTGATCGTCGATTTCTACGACCAGTTGAAGTCCAAGAGCCGGGGTTACGCTTCTCTGGACTACCTCTTCTCTGGCTATCGGCCAGCGGATATGGTGAAACTAGAGATCCTGGTCAATCAGCAGCCTGTGGATGCGCTGTCGATCATCGTCCACCGGGACCAGGCCTACGCTAAGGGGAGCGCTCTAGTTGAAAAGTTGAAGGAACTTATCCCTCGGCAACTCTTCGCTGTCCCCATCCAAGCGTCTATCGGGAACCGGGTCATCGCCCGCCAGACGGTGAGAGCCCTGCGGAAGAATGTCCTGGCCAAATGCTACGGGGGCGATGTGACCCGCAAGCGAAAACTCCTGGAGCGGCAGCGCGAGGGGAAGAAGCGGTTAAAGAGGATCGGCCAGGTAGAGATACCCCAGGAGGCCTTCATGGCCATCCTCAAGTTGTCTGGCGAGTAGAGAAGGGAAGAACCGTCCCACTAGGCGAAGGCACCAACCCGATTTATCTTTAACTTGAAGATTTGTCAATTCAAGCGCGCATACACTCTCTCTTGGAGGTTCCTTGAATAACCGTCCATCCCCCAACCAGGCGGAGGCTCCCTTCTCCTACCCCCTTTCCTTCTACCTCATCATGGCCTCCACTTTTCTTTTCTTTTTCAGCATGCACCTCCTCATCACTCCGCTCCCTTTGTACATCAAGGAGGTGGGAGGCCAGCCCTCGCAGATAGGCTTGGTGATGGGGATGTTCGCCCTCACCGCGGTCCTCTCCCGCCCCCTCGTAGGACGGCTGGTGGACACCTGGGGGCGAAAGCCAATGATGATGATCGGGAGCGCTATCTTCATCCTAGGGCCTCTCTTCTACATGCTGGCCCGCTCAGTCTCTTCGCTCTTCCTGGCCCGCATGTTCCACGGCATGGGGATAGCCGCCTTCACCACCGCCTTCACCACTCTCGTTGCCGACCTGATGCCGCCGCCCAGGCGAGGGGAGGCTTTGGGCCTGGCTGGGATGGCCCCTCATCTTTCCATCGTGTTGGCCCCGCCCTTGGGAGATGCTCTGCTTCCTAGGCTGGATTTCTCTCTTCTCTTCATCTTCTCTGCTGTGGTGGCGGCCTTGAGCCTCTTCGTGGCCATTCCCATCCGAGAGGCCGCCCGCGCCGCGAATCCTCAAAGAGTACCGGGCTTCCTGGACACCCTCGGCGAACGATACGTCTGGGTGCCTTGTCTCTTGGCTTTGGCCGTGGGGCTCACTTACGGCTCGATCTATGTCTTCCTGCCCCTTTTCGGCGTGGAGAGGGGGGTAGCCAATGTGGGGCTCTTCTTCACCGCCTATGGGATAGCGAATATTATGGGACGGATGCCCCTGGGGTGGCTATCCGATAAGGTGGGCCGGAAGAGAGTCATCGTCCCCGCAATTTTAGTTGTGGCTGTGGCGTTAGGGGGGCTGAATGTTACCAGCAGCCTAGGACCCTTGATCGTCATGGCTTGCGCCTATGGTTTGGGGTTCGGCGGAGCGTGGACGGCTATGATGGCCTTGGTGGTTGACGAGGCCTCGCTGGAGGTGCGAGGCACGGCTCTCGGAGTACTCTACGCCTGTCTTGACTTGGGGATCGGGCTGGGGGGCGTGGTCATGGGCCCCGTGGCCGGGACGATTGGATACGGGGTGATGTACCTACTCCTGGCGCTCATCGCCCTGGCGGGAGTCGTGGCCTTTGTGGGGCTGATGGGGAGGGGATCGCCCCGGAGGAGAATCGACTGACAAGGAGGGTCTAGAGAGATGGTTGGAAGGAGGAAGCGGACTTGGGAAGAGGAGAGCCTTACCTTTGGAGATCTTCTAAACTTCTCCAGGAGGATGCTTTCCTTTGCCAAAGAGGCTCGCGATCTCGGTGAGGCTGCTGGATTGCCGAGGGCAACTCTTCGAGACTTGGCTACTATACTGTTGGATATCGAGGAGGGGGTGAGGGAACAGACAGGTGTCGATCTGACGCGGAGAGTTCAGGATTATCTAGCCAGGCTTATCCCCCCAGCCTCCGAGGAGAGACCGTCGGCTGAAGAGGTCTCCGATGTTGACCGACGGATTGAGGAGAACAACGGTACGTTAACCCAACTCTATGGGGCGGGGTGGTTTCGTAACTCGGAGAAGATCGGGGTTATCTTTCGGGTGTGGGAGAAGCTAGTCGCCGCTGGTTACGCACTCCCCCGTGAACAGTTCGACCGAGGCTCGGAATATTTCCACCTGATCGATGATTTCCGGGAGAGGCTGGGTCAACTTCAGCCCTCTGTGGAGAGTGTGGAGGCGCTAGCCAGCATGGTTGAGCCCATGGTGGATCGAGCGAAGGAACTGGTTCGCCTCTATGGGAGGGCTGAACTACCGGACACGGGGTTCTCCGGGCAGGTTAGGGGGGATCCAAATTACGTGAAGATCCTTTTGGAAGCGGTGGCAAAGCGTCGTCCTCGGTACCGTTAGCGATACCCAAAATGGCGGTCAGCGGTTCTCATCCCCGGGCTTATCGCCCTGGTGGGGGTAACGGCCTTCGTGGGGTTGATAGGAAAGAAGTAGGGCGGGCACAAGCCCGCCCCAGGAGTAAGAAGGGAGGAGATGAGGGTTCCTACTTAGCCAGAGGCATAATCAGGCTTCCCGTTCCTGCCGGTTAAGGCTTTCCTCTTCTCGTCCAGAAGCACGTGGAAACTCTGGGCCCAGGGCCTGTCCCGCAGGAAGGTCTTCACGCGGGGCCAGGTCTCCCGGAAGAAGGCGCTGTTCTTATAAGCCTCCAGCGCCGCGGGGCTCTCCCACTCGCTGACGGTGAAGAACTCGCCTAGCCCCTCCAAGTCCGCCACCACGCGCAAGGAGAGACACCCCTGGGCCTCCCTGATGCGGTCATAGATGGTCTCGAAGAACTGCCTGAACTCCTCCACCTTGTCGGGGTGGATCTTTAGTGAAACAAGGCGCACTATCATATATCGTCTCCTTACTTTCCTCCGACAACGGTGGCGGGGTTTGACCTATTAAACACAGAAGCCGCCCAAAGGTTACGGCCGGCCTGCCTTTTTCAGTGGCGCCAGATGGAAACATATGACGTTTGGATGTGCAAGTGGTCTGTCAGGAGGTGATTCCTGACAGCATGTAAGGTGTTTTGGCAACTCGTTTAAGCAAGGTGAACATAGGCCAGGCGGAAATCCTACTCTTCTAACTCAACTACTTCCCGGACCATATCGCCAACTCTTATTTTGGACGCTTCTTCTTTAAGAGGCTGTATATCGGTTTCGTCTACCGGCAGAGAATCCTGCCGCCTGACAGTGCGGCCAGCCAAGCCCATAGCCGCATAGAAATCTGTAATTCTGTCGACGGAGGTGGGATATTTAACGGTTCTAATAGGCGTGCTCGCCTGGCAAAATTTCGGCTCTACCTGTCTTACCACCACTCGCGCCTTTTCTAGCATTATGGGGCCTAGTGATTTCCCTGTCTCTGGCTCGATGATCTCCTCTCCCGGACCGATGATGGCGAATTTGGTTCCGATCTTGACTCCTTGCTCACTGCCCAGACTGATGAGGATAGTCTTGTCATCAATGATTCGTATTACTTTGCCCTCAAGCATCTTCTCCTCCTCTTTGCGACAGGTTCCACAGCAGATTGTATGTGTTCTTTAGTTGGCTAGCCATTTCCTCCAGCTCCTCAATCGAGTAGAGTTCTAGGTCTGTACGGAGAGCGAGTCGAACATACGAGTTCGCTATCGGAATTTCTCCCAGCACATCCAGCTGACGCGCCACTGGCCCTGGAAGCAATGTTCTCGAAAACTCTACGATTGCACTTCTACTCCCTATATCGACGACCTCTCCAAAGCCTTCTGTCCCCTCCTCAGTAACGTGTACCAATAGAACTTGGTTTGGAGAGAGGTGGGGAATTGGGGAAATTCACGGTAGCGCGCACCAAGTTTTGTTCCCCTGACGCAAGGGAGGCAATTGGAAGACGGCTTCTTCCAATGCCACTTGCCAGTTGCTTATATGTAAAAGTTGCTTCCACCTCATTCATGAACGTACACAACATCTGTACTAGCAAGGGCAAATCAGGATTGAGAAGTTGTTGGATTTGCAGCCTAGCTGTCTGTAGGTATTCTTGTAGTTGATCGACCGTTTCCCGAAGCTCGTCCACCTTTGACTGCTCTTGTCGAAAGGCATCCTCTAACGACTTGCTCCTGCTCCACCCAAGAAAAGCAGACCTCACTAGAGAGATCACTAGGAGGAATGCAATGAAATGCACCAAAATCACAACGCCTCGGGGCGGGGGACCAAGGAAAGCAAGTGCAACCATGGCTATAGTGATGCAAGCGCCAGCCCAGTACCTATTGTCCTCCCAGACTCGCCGAGCCAAGTTCCTAGCATTCTCGCTAACCGTACTCCACATTTGCAACACTCATCAAATGAATCGGTGTCCTTTCGTCTCAATTCCGCTCTCTTCTAGCATAACACATCCTTTCCCTATCGCACAGCCTGCAGACGTTCTCCATCATCACCGGTCTGGGCAGCCCGGCTGACACCTCTATTCCCTATATCGAAGGATTCCATAATCCGGCTTTCCCTCTTTCGCGTCCTTCATGACGCTTCTTCTCTCTCCCTGATTGGAGCAAAGAGATTCGGTCCGACTTTGTCGTACATGCCTTGTTTCACTCCCCGAAGTAGAAGACTCACGACGGAATTCTTCGGCGTCTTGCCCTTGGGAGCCTTGCCAGCCTCGCGCAACTTCTTCAATACCTGATCGGCATGAATGGGCCCTGGGCTGGAGTTTACGATCTCGAAAATGGCTTCGGTGAGATTGAGATTGGCTAGTCTGGCAGCCAATGGTAGCGATGATATGTCGACGCCGGTTGACTTCCTGGCCGCTTGGAGCTCGTCCTTCAAGAGGACCTGGGCTGAGTTCAAAAGCGCCTGAGTCTCACTGATAGCGGCTTCCAAGGCATCTCGCTGGGCTTGAAGCTCACTGATTTTTCCCTCGTAGGAGCGTATCTTCTTCTGAAGATAATCGATGGCATCACTTGAATCCATTTTCTACCTCCGTAGCAATATTATTGCACAACTTGTTGTTTTTGTCAAGATGTTCGAAGTGACGTTACAACACATGTTGTAAACTTTAAGATATGTTGTTAACGAGGTGACGTATAATAGAGGTGGACGCCACGGGGGAGAAAGGAGCACGAGATGGAGTATATCATTGTGACGTTCATGGTTGAACGTGAGGGAGAGTACTACGTGTCAAAGTGCCTCGAATTGGGCACCGCTAGTTTCGGGCGCAGGAAGGAAGAGGCATTTAAGAATCTGGCCGATGCAACGGAGGTATACCTCAATACCCTAGAGGATTTGGGCGAATGTCGCCTAGTATTGAAGGAGAAGGGAGTACGGGTATACTCCTATGAGCCTGCTGATCTCAAGGTACCGAGGAAAATTCCAGCAGGTAGTACCGTTGAGGCCACAGTACTTCCCCTTCAAACTGTGTGTGCATGAGTGGGCAGCGGTTGTTTTCGAGCGATGAGATTATCAATGCTCTGTTGCGTTGTGGTTTTAAACTGAGCGGAAGACGAGGAAAAAACCATGAAGGGCTCGAGAGATTGCGACCAGATGGTAGGCACGATGTGACTTCAGTGCCCTTAGGGGAAAAAGAGATCCCTAAGGGCACTTTTGATGCTATCTTGAAACAAGCCAACGTAGAATACGACGACTTTCTAGTGTGTGCCAAGATCAAGCGCAAAGGGCGGAAACGTAGGAAGTAGGCCGGAGATCGACCAGCAGTTGTCAAGGGGCCGCAACCGCGGCCCCTCGTTGCAACTCTAAACGATTGGCTGCTTTACATAGTATTACGCAACAGGCTAGCTCCGGTTTACCCCTTGACAATCCAGAACATCTGTGCTATAATTTTTTGCAGTGAGATTTGGTCATTTGTCATTCGGCCCAGGTGGTCGTTTCCCATTTCTTATTTTAATTACCTCCCCCGCGCCTAGAGGAGAGTATATGCATATTTCGCCTACCACTCACCTGTCCTGAGCGGAGTCGAAGGGCCTTTTTACCTTTTGCTTCAACTCCTCCCAACTCAGCGCATCTGCTATCCCTTCTCCATCAGCACCGACCAGAAGTGCCTCACCACCCCGTCCCCTTCCGCTGAAGAGAAATGCTCCATCTGCTCTATCTTGAACTGAGGGGAGAAATATCCGATGAGGTGCTCTTCCGTGAAGTGGTTCCAGGCCGGGCCGTTCCGGTAACTGAAGCAGACTACCAGATACCTGCCCTCTGGCTTCAGTACCCGGTGCACGCCGCGGAGGAATCGCTTTCTATCCTCTACCGATATGTGGTGGAAACACCCCATGTCGAACACGAAATCGAACTGTTCATCCTCGAAGGGGAGATATACCGCATTCTCTACCGAGAAAGGGATCTCCACTCTTGCCTTCTCCGCCTTCTCCTGGGCATGCTCTATCGCTTTGGGCGAGATATCTATCCCCTGCACCTGGAAGCCCCTCTCCGCCATGTATAGGGCGTTGGTTCCCATGCCGCAGCAGATATCCAGGGCCTTGCCCGGCTTCACCTTCCCGCTCTCGATGAGGTCAACCAGGACCTTCCGCGGCCTCCCCAACTCCCAAGGCAGAGCCTCCGGGGGGTATTTCCTGTGAACCTCGTCCCACCTCTCATATTGGGAACTCATAACCCTAGCCTTTCAATCTCTTCTTTAGGTCCTCCCAACCCAGCGTGTTGGCTATATCCTTCGCCTCTGCCCAGCCCCGCCGGGCCATGGCTACACCTAGGGGCATCAGTCCCAGCCCTTCCATGTGGTGGGCGTCCGTCCCGATGCAGAGAAGCACCCCCTCTTGGATGGCCCGCTTCACATGCGCCCCATCCAGGTCGAGCCGGTTGGGTTGGGCGTTTATCTCCAGAATCGTCCCCGTCTTCGCCGCCTCCCTAACTATGGCCTCGAAATCGAGGGCTATCTCCTCCCTCTGGCCGAGAAGCCTTCCGGTGGGGTGGGCGATGATGTCCACATGGGGGTTCCGGATGGCGGCCAGCATCCTTTGGGTTATCTTCTCTTTCTCCTGCCGGAGCCCAGAATGGATAGAGGCCACTACCAGGTCCATCTCCGCCAGAATCTCATCGGGCAAATCGAGCGTCCCATCGCCCCTGATCTCTACCTCCGCCCCGGCCAGCACCCGGAAGGGGGCTAACTTCTCGTTCACCCACTTGATCTCCGCCCTCTGCTCCGCTATTCTCTCCGGAGTCATCCCCCCGGCAATGCCCAAACCCCTAGTGTGGTCGGTGAGAAGGATATAGTCGTAGCCTTTAGCCTTGGCCGCCAGAGCCATCTCCTCGACGGTATGGACGCCGTCTGAGTAGTTGCTGTGGACGTGGGAGTCACCTTTTATATCTCCGTCGGTGACTAACTGGGGTAGTTTCCCCGTCCTCGCGGCCTCTATCTCCCCCCTCGCCTCCCTCATCTCTGGGGGTATCCAGGGGAGGCCTACCGTCCCGTATACCTCTTCTTCGCTGGGACAGGTTATCTCCGTCCCGTTCTCTTTCTTGTAGCCATACTCGCTCAGGCTGAGCCCTCGCTCTAACGCCAGGATACGCAGTTGCACGTTGTGTTCCTTGGAGCCGGTGAAATATTGCATCAGACTGCCAAACCGTTCCTCGGAGAGCACCCGCAGATCGACTTGGAGGCCGTTATCCAGGATGACGGAGGATTTGGTATCGCCTTGGAGGAGCACCTCGGCCACCTGGGGGAGTTTGACGAAGGCGGACATCACCTGGGTGGGCTTGGCAGTGGTGGCTAGGATATCGATATCGCCGATGGTGGGCTTACGGCGGCGGAGGCTTCCCACGGGGACGATATTATCCGCCGGAGAGGTGGCCCGCAGCCGCCCCACTATCTCTTGGGCGAGGGGCAAGGCGGTGCCCAAGAGCGACCGCCCGGAGAGACGGTGGAGCATCTCGATACCGTGGAGGATCTTCTCCTCGGATCTAGTCCCCAGGCCGGGCAGGTGGCGCAATCTCTCTTCCCGAGCGGCCTGCTCCACCTCGGGGATGGAGGTCAGGCCGAGTTTCTCATAGAGGAGTTTGGCCGTCTTGGGGCCTACGCCGGGGATGGTAAGAAGTGAGAGCACTCCATCGGGGACCTGTTCCTTCAACTCCTCGTGGTAGCCCAACTGTCCAGTGTTCAGGAGTTCGTCGATCTTCTTAGCGATCGCCTCTCCCACCCGGGGAACCTCCCGTAGCCTTCCCTCCTTCCAGAGTTCTTCCAGGGCTGCGGGGTGATGCTCGATGGAATCGGCGGCGCGGCGGTATGCGTTGACCCGATAGAAGTCCCCTCCCTGGATCTCCAGCATATCTGCGATCTCGCGGAATATCTGACCGATCTCCTTATTGTTCATAGCCCCCTCCCGTAGAATCAAGGGTATCAAGAGGCTCCTTACTTTTATTATATCACAAGGAGGCTCTATTCTTACTTGCCGAGAGGGTACCTCGATGCTAGAATATCTCTATGCGTTGGCTAAGGCGACATAGGATCGCCCTGGGGTTGGTTCTAATCCTGGTGATGGGGGCCACCCTCCGCTTCTATGGGCTCAACTGGGATCAAAACCACCATCTGCATCCTGATGAGCGGGCCATCGTGGCCTTCGTGGTCCCCAAGATAGAGATGCCACCGCTTCGAGAGTGGCCAGAGTTTTTCAACCCTCTATTGGTGAGGGAGGCGACGGAGGAACACCCCAACTTCTTCGATCCCCAGACAAGCCCGCTCAACCCCCATTTCTTCGCCTATGGCTCCTTGCCTCTCTACCTCCTCCGCCTGGTGGCCAACCTCTTGAGTCTCCTTGCTCCCCTCTCTCGCCTCCTTACCTCTTGGCCATCCATAGCCGAGACCCTAGCCACCTTTGGCCGCCCCTCCGATTACGACTATCTTACCGTCTTGGGTAGGGTGCTCGCCGGCCTGACAGGCACGGGGAATATCTACCTTACCTATCTGGTGGGAAAGAGGGCTTACAGTCGGAGGGTGGGGCTCTTGGCTGCTGCCTTCACTACCTTCACCGTCTTCGAGATCCAGGTATCTCACTTCTTCGCCGTGGATATCTTCCTCAACCTCTTCGTCCTTTTAGTCATCTATTTCGCCCTAGGGCTGGCCCAGGGTGGAGGGAAGGGAGAGGCTGCTCTCTTGGGGGCCACCTTCGGCTGGGCCCTGGCCACTAAATTCAGCGCGGCCCCCTTGATCCTGGTCCTCTTCTGTGCCTTCGCGATCCGCTATTGGCGAGGGAAGGATGAGGGATGGCGAGAAGTCGTCTCCCTTGCTCTGCTCGCCCTCCTTTGCCTAGCCTTAGCCTTTTTCTTGGCCCAGCCGTACGCCATTTTGGACTGGGGTTCTTTCTGGGCCCGCGTAGTGGCAGAGGGCGAGATGGTACGGGGCATTCGTGACTACCCCTACACCCGTCAGTACGCAGGGACTACCCCCTTCCTCTACCAGATCACCCAGACCACCCTTTGGGCTATGGGGCCGCCTTTGGGAGTCCTGGCCTGGTGCGGCTTTCTCTTCGCCCTGTGGCGGGGCCTTCGCTGGCGTAGTCCATGGGAACTCTTGCTTTTGGCCTGGACGGTGCCCTATCTCCTCATCACGGGGAGTTTCTACGTCAAGTTCCTACGCTACATGCTGCCCCTTTTCCCCTTCCTTTATATCATGGCTGCCAATATGCTATTTGCTTGGCAAGAGAGGCTGAAGGCCAACTGGTGGGGGAGGGCCCTCTGGTATATGGCCTGCGGCTTCGTCATTCTATGTAGTCTTCTCTACTCCCTAGCCTTTGAGAGCATCTACACTCGACCCCATAGCCAACTTCAGGCCTCAGAATGGATCTACCGCCACATCCCCGCTGGCTCCACCTTGGCTCAAGAGCATTGGGATCTGTCTCCTCCTTTTGATATTATGTTGGATGATCACCTGCGCACTCCAACTGAGTATAAAACCGTTTCCATGAACCTCTATGAGCCCGACGATGAGGCCAAGTATGAGCATATCTTAGGGAATCTTCGCCAGGCCGACTACATCATCCTCGCAACCAACCGCCTTTACGGTTCCATCCCTCGTCTGCCCCAAAGGTACCCCATCACCACCCGCTATTACGAGTTGCTCTTCGATGAGAAGTTAGGCTTCCGACTGATCAAGACCTTCACCTCCTACCCTGGGCTCTTCGGCCTCACCATCGTCGATGACCGTGCCGACGAGAGTTTCACCGTCTATGACCACCCCAAGGTGCTCATCTTCCAAAAGAGGCTGGATTTGAGGGATGAGGAGTTCGCCACTCTCTTTGCAGAGGCGTTGGAGCCCTCGCCGGAGCAGCCTTCGGGAAAGACGCTACTACTCAATGAACCGGTCGGTGAGTTGCCGGTAATAAGAGATCGGGGGTGGAATAGGTTGGCCAATAGTCACCCTCTTCTCTCCATCCTTTTCTGGTGGCTAGCCGTCGAGATGTTGGGCTTGGTAGCCTTGCCTTTGACCCTCCTCGTATTTCGTCATCTCGCCGATGGAGGATACACCCTTTCCAAGACCTTGGGCCTTCTGGTGATAGCCTACTTGGTCTGGCTGGCCGCCAGCCTCCGTCTCTTCACCAATAGCCTTCCCACCATTTTGGGAGCCGGGCTACTTCTGGGGCTGGTATCCTTTTCTCTCCTTTTGAGAGGGCGCCAGGAGATAATCGCATCCCTCTCTTCTAGGAAAAAGACTATCTTCATCGGCGAGGCGATCTTTTCTTGCGCCTTTCTACTGTTCGTGGGCATCCGATTCCTCAACCCCGACCTGTGGCAGCCTTGGATGGGAGGGGAGAAGTCGATGGAGTTCGCTTATCTCAACGCCATCGTCAAGAGCCCCTACTTTCCGCCTTATGACCCTTACTTCGCGGGAGGGTATATCAACTACTACTACTATGGCCTTCATCTCATCTCTGTTCTCATCAAACTGACGGGTATCATTCCCCAGGTGGCTTTCAACCTGGCGATCCCTACACTCTTCGCCCTCACGGTGGGTAACGCCTTCTCCTTGGGATACAACCTGACTCGAAAATATCTTTTTGGGATGGTGGCACCCGTTTTTCTTGCCCTTTTGGGAAACTTCGATGGGCTAGTTCAGATAGCGGAACGACTAGGAGAGTTAGGGGGCTTGGAGTTCAGAAGCCCCATCCCGGGGGTGGAGGGGCTGGTACGAGCCGTTCCGGGCCTCCTGCAACTCCTCCTGGGCCGTGGGGCTCTCCCGCCCTTCGACTACTGGCGGAGCACCCGGGTGATACCGTTCACCATAAATGAGTTCCCCTTCTTCAGTTTCCTCTTTGCCGATCTGCACCCCCACATGATCGGCATACCTTTCACCATCTTCCTCTTGGTTTTAGTCTTGGCTCTTGTGTTACGAAGGCGGTCTCCGCAGAATGGTCTCGTCAGCCTCGATTCCTTGGTTTCAGGCCTCTTTTTGGGGCTCTCTCTAGGCGGCGTGGCGGTTATCAATACTTGGGACCTCCCCACCTACTTTCTCATCATCTTGGGGGCCTTTCTTTTGCGAGCTTGGGCCCAAGGAGGGGCATGGGCGGCAGCCAAGGCGTTATCGGCTTCACTGGGCATAGTGGTCTTAGCTCTTCTTCTCTATCTCCCCTTCTTCACTTATTACCAGCCCCTTCATGTGGGGTTGGGTGTGATTAGCCGCCGGACGGAGATCGAGCCCTTCCTTACTATTTGGGGGTTCTTCGTCTTCTTGATAGGTAGTTATATTCTCCTTTCCCTTCAACGTAGGCTGGGGAGGAGAGAGGCTCTTCTCGCTTTCGGCTCGGTGTCGCTAGCTGCCCTGGTTTTTCTTCTCCTAAGGGAATGGGTCTTAGCCTTACTTTTTCCCCTGCTCATACTAGCGGGGATCCTTATCCTTAGTGATGACTACCAGCCAGAGAGGGGTTTTATCCATCTCCTGGGCTTTTTGGGGTTGGGGATCCTTCTTGGCTGCGAGGTGGTCTACTTGCGAGATTTTCTCCAGGGGGGCGACTACCGACGGATGAACACCATCTTCAAATTCTACATCCAGGCCTGGGTGCTTCTATCGGTAGCGGGGGCCGCGGCCTTGCCTCAATTGCGGACATACGTGAGAGGTCTCAGATGGCGCAGGTTGTGGCAAGGTGTTTTTCTGGCCCTCTTTCTTGCCTCCAGCATCTATACAATCTTCGGGACTCAGGCCCGGGTTCGAGATCGCTTTCCCGGGGCCAGGCCTCCCTTGGGAACCCTCGACGGCTTGGCTTTCATGACCGTGGGGAGATATACTTGGCTCGATGAGAGTAACCCCATAGAACTCCGATACGACTATGAAGCCATCCAGTGGTTCCTAGCGAATGTAGGGGGGACCCCAGTAGTGGCTGAGGCGCCTTTGCCCTACTATCGGGAGGGGGGACTGAGGGTGGCCAGTTACACCGGCCTGCCCACCTTGGTAGGGGCTCATCAGAACGAGCAGCGGTATGGTTGGATGGTGGCTCAGCGGGAAGCAGAGGCTCGCTCCCTCTATGAGAGCATCGATCCTGAGGAAGTGAAAGCCCTCATCGAGGAACTCGATATCAGATATATCTATGTCGGGCAGTTGGAGCGGACGGTTTATCCAGCCGGGTCCCTAGCCAAGTTCGACGCCCTCCTGGAGGAGGGCTACTTGGAGTTGACCTACGAGAACCCCCGTGTTCGGGTCTATAAGGTGAAAGGGTAGGTGACATCCTCCCCCCGCTGAAGCAGGAGGCTTCCCGCGACCCCGGCCCTGGTGGGCACGAGGAACCCTTTATGCGGAGGCCCTGTCCGGGCCCTGCCCAGAGATAGGACGTTCAAAGCGGCATTCACATCCCTGGGAGCTGTGAAGCCGCAGTGAGGACAGTTATGCTGGCGTTGAGAGAGCGGTTTAGGCACCACACAGCCACAGCGAGAGCACGTCTGGGATGTCCCGGCTGGGTTAACCCTCACCACCAGAGCACTGGCCCTCTCAGCCTTGTACTCCAGCATGTGCAGGAACTGTGCCCAGCCTGCATCCCCCATACTCTTGGCAACGTGGCTACGATGAAGCCCTTTGATGTTCAAATCCTCAACCGCGATAAGGCCATACGCCCGCACCAGGCGTGCAGAGAGTTTATGCTGGAAGTCCCGACGCTTCTCTGTCACCCTATGATGCAGGTTCCTGATCTGGCGGGTCAATTCCCGATACCGGCAGCTATCCCTTTGGCAGCGGGCACGCCAACGCTGGAGCACGGCCAGCCTCTGCTCGGCCTCCCGGAACCAGCGGGGGTTCTCTATCTGCTCGCCGGTGGAGAGGGTAGCGAAGTGCTCCAGCCCCATGTCTACCCCCACCGGCGGATCCTCCCGAAGGGGAACGTCCGGCTCGGGCAATTCCACCTGGAGGACGAGGTACCAGTTGCCCAGCCGGTCCCGCTTGAGGACGGCCATCTTGATGATGCCCTCCTCAGGGACAGGGCGATGCTGAAAGAGACGCACGAGACCCACGTTTTGGACATAGAGTCTGCCCTCTTTCAGGCAGATTCCGTCTCCATAGACGTAGCAGACGGACTTGAACCAGCCCTTTCCTTTGAAGCGGGGGTAGCCGGGCTTCTCCCCCGCCTTGACCCGCCGGAAGAAGGCTTGGAAAGCCTTGTCCAGGCGGCGGAGGGTCTGCTGGAGGGAGGAGTAGTTGGCCCAGGCCACATCGGGGTCAAAACTGCGGATTTCTTTGAGTTGGTTGGCTTGGTCTGTGAAACGGACGCTCACACCGCATCGTTTCCAGGCTTCTTTGCGTTCCCGGAGGGCATCGTTGTAGACCTGGCCATGGATTTCCAGGACACGGTTCAATGCTTCCCTTTGTTGGTCCTTGGGATAAAGCCGGAATTTGTAGCTCAGTTTGATAAGCTATTTCCCTTTCTGGGCTTCAATCTACTTCCCCCTTGTTTCGCCAGAGATGTCTCCCGCAGTGCCGACGCAGTAAGAACGGTTCCAAAGGGAAGCGAGTTTGCGTTTGACCTTGGGGAATTCGGTGCGGAGCAGGTGAGATGGGTAACCGCTAATCCGGTAAGCAATCTGAGCCGGTTCCCATTGAGAAGGCATTTCCACCAAGAGATGAACGGGTCTGGTTCGATTTCCGGGGCCAGGAGAGAGCCACCCAGTTGGGTTGCTTTCTCGTGGATGAATTCTCTCAAGCGAGAGGCGACAGGGCCGACGAGGAAAGGAGGCCCGTATGTGGGGCACCAGACCGAGTGGTACCTGATTTGATACACACCACCGGAGTGGATTCGATAGCTCATGGTGGTTCGAAGTATAGCACAACTGTTCTAAAATGTCAAATGAGGCGGGGCTTTGCACCGCCCCCGCTTTCCTCTGTCACCTGAAGGCGACAGTCCTCAGCGGGAGGTTTTCTATGGCGTATATCTTCATCTGGTGGCTAATCGTGGAGATCTTGGGGCTGGTGACTTTGCCTCTCGCTTTCCGCCTCTTCCGGGCTCTCCCCGATAGGGGTTACGCCCTCTCCAAGCCGTTGGGGATACTCCTTTGCAGTTACCTTTTTTGGATATTAGTGAGTTTCGGCTTCCTCGCTAACAAGCGAGACGCCATCGTCTTCGTCATCCTGCTAGGGGCAGCGATTTCCTGGTATCTCTACTCCAGTAGGCGGAAAGAGGGGGAGGAGATTCTCTCTTTTCTCTACCGCCATAGAAAGGTGGTTTTGGCCAGCGAGCTCCTCTTCACCGTCGCCTTCGGCCTTTGGGCCTTGGTGCGGGCCTATAACCCGGAGATCATGGGCACGGAGAAGCCTATGGAGTTCGCTTTCTTGAACGCCATCTTGCGGAGCGAGCGGTTCCCTCCCCAGGACCCTTGGCTCTCTGGATACGGTATAAGTTACTACTATTTTGGCTATCTGATGATGGCTCTCCTTACCAGGCTCTCGGGTCTCCCCTCGGAGGTAACTTTCAATCTGGGCATCGCCCTTCTTTTCGCCCTGACCCTGACTGGGGCTTCGAGTCTGGTCTACAATCTGGTCTATAGCGAGAAGGAGGAGGGGAGCGCCCTCACCTTCGGGTTCCTAGGAGCCCTGCTGGTGACTGTTATCGGCAATCTAGAGGGGGTTCTGGAGGTATTGCATACTCGGGGTTTGGGCTCCGCTTCTTTCTGGGAGGGGGTCGATATCAGGAACCTGGCTGCCGCGCCCGTGAGCGGCCAGTGGCTTCCGACCGATCACTGGTGGTGGTGGCGGGCCTCCCGCGTGGTGCACGATGTGATGCTGGGGCGGGATACGGAGGTGATAGACGAGTTCCCCTTCTTCAGTTTCCTCTTGGGGGATATGCACCCTCACGTTCTAGCCTTACCCTTCGTCCTCTTGGCTCTCGCTCTAGCCCTGAACCTTTTCCGCTCTCAAGAGAGGGTAGATTGGTCAGAGGTGGGTCTCTTGGGCCTCTTGGTGGGGGGCCTGGGCTTTCTCAATAGTTGGGATCTCCCCACCTATGGTCTGATCGTGGTGGCCGCATATGCCATCGGTCGATACATCCAAGGCCGGGCCACCTTCGGCGGCATCTTGGAGTTCGCGGGAAAACTTGTCATCTTCAGCTTCCTTCTCTATCTCCCTTTCTATCTTGGCTTGCGCTCCCAGGTGGGGGGGGTTCTGCCCGTGCTCTTCGTGAAGACGCGATGGCATCAATACCTGGTGATGTTCGGCCTCTCCGTTTTCGTCCTTTTCTCTTTTCTACTAGCCCAGTTCAGGGAACTCGTCATCTCTGAGAGAGGGGTAACCGTTAGGGAGACGCTGACCAGAGGCTTTTCTCTATTTCTAGCCCTCCTCATCTCTCCCTTCTTTCTCCTCCTCTTCACCCTATCCATCGTGCTCATAAACGAGGGGACACGAACTTTCATCCTCCAGAGATTGAGGGAAGCGGCTCCACTCTTTCCCGACATGCCTCCTTCCCTTGTGGACTCCAACCCCTGGCCCATGCTGAGGTTGGCCCTTCTTGATCCTTTGTTTTCCCAGCCTTGGCTCACGATTTTTCTAGCCCTCCTTTTGTGCCTGGCTTTGTTTTCCCTTTGGTGGCGTACGTGTCAAGTATCCCTGTGGGAAGGGAGGGCCAGGGTAACAGATTTGAGTTCCCCCTTCGTTCTCGTCCTGGTAGCGATGGGTTTTCTGCTCACCTATCTATGCGAATACGTATATATCCGAGACATTTTTGGGACCCGCATGAACACCATCTTTAAGTTATACTATCAGGCCTGGGTGCTCTTGGCCATCGCCTCAGCCTATGGGGTGTACTATCTCTCTAGGAAACTAAGAGGGATCGCTCACTACTTTTGGATGACGGGCTTTCTCGTTCTTCTCGTCTTGAGCCTCATCTACCCTCTGGCCGCCACTCGCTCCAAAACGTCGGGCGCCTCTCCTGCCTTGGATGGGATGGCCTATCTGGCGGCCTCCAGCCCCGATGATTACCAGGCTATCCAGTGGTTGAGGGTTAATGTGGAGGGTAGCCCAGTGGTCTTGGAAGCCCCGGGGCGTTCATATACTTCATACACCCTCTTCGGAAGGGTCTCCGCCCACACGGGCTTACCTACTCTCTTGGGGTGGGGCGGACATGAACACCAATGGCGAGGGACATATGAGGAGCCGTCCCGGAGGGAACCGGATATCGAAACCCTTTATACGAGCCTCGACCTGGAGGAGACGGCAAGGCTGTTAGAGGAGTATAGTATCGAGTACGTCTATCTGGGATCTCTAGAGGTTACCAGGTACAATCTCAGTCGAGCGATGATAGATAAATGGGCTGTTATAATCGATCTGGTCTACCAGCAGGGCGGAGTGACCATCTACCGTCGGAGGTAGGTCCTTTGGAGGCCACGGTTCAACGGGAGCGGTCTTGGCTCACCGTGGAGGTAGGGGTTTATCTCTTGTTCATAACCTTGGGCACGGCCTTGCGCCTATGGGGGCTGGGCCAGCGACCCCTCTCCCCTGAAGAGGCGGATTTGGCCTACCAGGCCTGGCGTTTCTATCAAGGGCTGGGAGGCGACCCCAGGGGGAGTCCCCTTCTCTTCCATGCCAGTGCTTTCTCCTTTTTGGTCTTTGGCCCCAGCGACTATGTGGCTCGGTTGATCCCCGCCCTGGCGGGCAGCGCATTAGTCGGCCTCCCCTATTTTTTGCGCTCCCGACTAGGTCGGATAGGAGCTCTCCTGATTTCCGCGCTCCTGGCCTTCTCCCCCTCTTATATCTTCTCCTCTCGCACCCTGGGGGGGGATATTATCGTCGCCTTCGGGATGCTGACCTTTCTTTCTGGGCTCCTCCGCTATGGGGAGAACCGATCTCCGCGGGATCTCTATCTCGCGTTTGCCGGCCTGGCCCTCTCTCTAGCCGCCGATTCTCAAGTATATACGATTCTCATCGTTTATCTCTCTTTTCTCCCTCTCTTGCTTCTCAGTGGCCAGCCTACTGGCAGAGGGTGGCGAGACGATCTTCTCCCCCAAACTGGGCTGAGAGTCTTAGCCCTCTTCGGGGCCATCGTGGCTTTGGTCTCCACCGGTGGGCTGATAAACCCCGGGGGGCTGCAGGCGGCCATCGACCTCTTCCCCGCTTGGCTCAGCCAATGGTCGGGACAGGGGCCTTGGTCGTATCATCTCCTCCTTCTTCTCTCTTACGAGCCCCTCATTCTCGTCCTCGGCCTGTTAGGGGCTGGATTCGTGGGACACCGCAACCTCTTCTCTGCCTTCTTCGTCTATTGGTTCGGACTGAGCCTTATCCTTTATACCCTAATGGGGGAGAAGTCGCCCGCGGCCCTCTTGCTGATCACTTTGCCTCTCATCGTCCTCTCGGGGATGCTCCTGGAGGAACTGGTAGCCTCCATGGGAGGGAGGATCTCTTGGGGAAGAGAGGGCCTCTATCTCGCCCTTTCCTTACCGGCTGTGGTCTATCTCTTTTTGCAAGGGGGAGGATATTCCTATTTTGAAGGGGTGGAGCGTATCCTTCTCCTCTTCTTAGCCCTCTTCTTTCTGGCCTGTGTTTTATTCCTCTGCTACAGTTGGCTGGGCCGAGAGGTGGCGGTTCGGGGGGGCATACTTCTCCTTTGCTTGGTGCTAGGAGCCTCTACCTGGCGGGCTGGATGGCGGGTGAACTATGAGATGGAGATGGCGGAACCTCTCTTGGGCGAGGCTACATCACCAGATATACGCAACTTGGTGGAGGCCTTGGAGAGTCTCTCCAATCAACGAGAACGAGATCGCCACTCCATAGGGATCACCCTGCTGGGGGAGAACCCTGCCCTTTTTTGGTATTTGAGGGCTTTTCCGAATACAGATCTCATATCTACTGTCACGGGGCATATCATCACCCCCGTGGTCATCACTCCTCAGGAGGAGTTGCCTCTCCCCAACTACAGGGGCCAGCGGTTCCGTCTTTGGTCCTTTTGGCCATCCCAAGGCCTGGGTGGCAAAGCCCTCTTGGAGTGGTATCTTTACCGAGAGGGTCTGCCTCCCCTGACCCGTGATATAATTATGTGGGTATCGCAGACTTAGAGGCTCGCATGGACAAAAACAGATCTCTTTTAGATAAGCCCCTCCTAGCCCGCTTGGCCCTCAACTGGGAGATGGCGCTCTATGGCCTTATCTTGATCGTGGCTCTAGTTAGTCGCTTTTGGGATCTGGGCTCCCGGGCTCAACACCATGATGAGAGCATGCACGCTTTCTATGCCTGGAATCTGGCCCAAGGCCGGGGCTTCTCCCATAACCCCCTGCTCCATGGCCCCTTCCTCTTCCACGCCACGGCTCTCGTCTATTTTCTCTTCGGTACCAGCGACTACACCTCCCGGGTAGCGCCGGCCATCATGGGAGTGGCCTTAGTTCTTATGCCCTATTTCTTGCGCAGGTGGCTAGGTCGCTACGGGGCTCTAGCCACCTCGGCCATGTTAACCATCTCTCCCGGATTCCTCTACTTCTCCCGCTTCATCCGCCATGACATCTTCGCTGCTTTCTGGGAGATGCTTCTCTTCGTAGCCATCATAAGATATCTCGATGAAAGAAGGGACTCCTACCTCTATCTTGCTTCTGCCGCTCTGGCTCTTCTCTTCTCCACCAAAGAGGTGGCTTTCATCACCGCTTTCATCTTTGGGACCTTTATTTTCGGCCTTATGATCTGGCAGTTGTGGCAGCGCCAAGAGCGGGACCCTCGTGGTCTGGCCTCCTTCGACCTAGTCATGGTCCTGGGCACGCTCTGTTTGCCTCTTATCTCCGCTCTGGTCATCAGGCTTTTGAGTTGGAACCCTTTGGACTACACCGCCGCCGGCGTTCGCAGGTCAGGCCCCGTCGTTCTGGTTATCCTGGGGGTATCTGCCTTGGTGGGATTGTTCTGGGATAAGAGGCGATGGCCCATTGTGGCCACCGTGTACTACGCTATCTTCTTCCTTCTCCATACCACCTTTCTCACCAATATGCTGGGCATAGCCACCGGCCTGGTAGGTTCTCTAGGCTACTGGTTGGCGCAGCAAGGGGTTAAGCGAGGCGGCCAACCTTGGTACTACTACCTCATTCTCATCCCTCTATACGAGTTCCTACCCCTTTTCCTGGCTCTTCTAGGTGGAGTGCGCCATCTTTTGGGTTTTGAAAAACGGATGGCGAAGAGCGATGAGGACTCTTCGTTTTCCGTGGGTTCGCTCTTCGCTCCGTCTCTTATCTATTGGACGGGCATGGCCCTTCTCATCTACAGTTGGGCGGGGGAGAAGATGCCCTGGTTGATCCTCCATCTGGCCCTACCCACTATCCTCTTGGCGGGGCACTCATTGGGCCAGGTAATGGAAGGGACCGATTGGCGCACCATGAGGGAGAGAGGAGGATGGAGGCTGGCTCTTCTCCTCCCTATCATGCTACTTGCGGCCGCGGTCTTCCTTTCTTCTTCCCCCCACGTGGGCTTTACCACCTTGGCCGAACTGAATGTGGCCATGCGCTGGTTAGGCGCTCTTGTCATCTTGGCCTTTCTTGTGGTTTGGGCTCTCCTCTCCGTTCGACGTCTGGGCTGGGTGATGGCTATCAAAGTGGCCCTTTTCACCCTCTTGGTCATCTTGGCGGTTCTAACTGTGCGCTACGCTATGCTCGCTTCCTACATCCATGGCGACATCGCCAAGGAGGTGCTCATCTATACCCAAACCACCCCCGATGTGACCATGATCACCAGGGAGATAGAGTCCCTCTCCGAAAGGCTGGTAGGGGGAAAAGAGATGAAGGTGGCTTTCGACGATTTCACCAGTTGGCCCTTCAACTGGTATTTGAGGGATTACCCTAACCGCCGCCCCATTGGGGATGGGAAGGGGGTATCTGAGCCCTTCCAGGCTCCCGTGGTCCTGGTGGGGCTGGAGAATGAGCCCCAGTTGCGCCCCTATCTCGTCGATTACATTCGACAGCAGTATCGCCTCCGCTGGTGGTTCCCAGAGAATTATCGGGGGATGACCTGGCAACGGATCATCTCCGGCCTCAAGGATCCGGATTTACGGCACAGCGTTTGGCGGTTTCTCTTCTATCGGGAGTTGGAGAAGCCTCTCGGCTCTGCCGATTTCGCCTTCTACTTGCGAAGGGATGTGGCCTCCCGGTTGTGGCGCTCCAGCGCCGTACCCATAACCCCTCCAGTCGAAAAGTACGCTGAAAAGCAGATCGAAATGGCCGCCCTCGAGATCTGGGGAGGGCCAGAGGTGCTTAGTTACCCTAAGGATATAGCCCTCGATGGGGAGGGGAACCTCTACGTGGCGGACAGCGGTAACAACCGCATTCAGGTCTTCGCCCCTGATGGCCGACTCATAGACTCCTGGGGTGAGGAAGGGGATGGCCCTGGGGAGTTCCGCGAGCCCTGGGGGGTGGCCATCGATGGTCAGGGGTATATCTATGTGGCCGATACCTGGAATCATCGTCTCCAGAAGTTCGACCCTCAAGGGCGGTACCTCGACCAGTGGGGCGGTTTCGCCGATACGGGGGGCAGAGCCGAAGGGATGGCCGGCCTCTTCTACGGGCTCAGGGATATCGACGTGGACGGGGAAGGGAACCTCTACGTGGTCGACACCGGCAACAAGCGGATCCAGAAGTTCGATCCTCAAGGTGGGTTCCTGGGGCAATGGGGAGGAGATGGAACTGGGCCGGGAGAGTTCAAAGAGCCGGTGGGGATAGCCATCGACGAGAGGGGAAACATCTATGTGGCCGATACCTGGAACCGACGCATACAGAAGTTCGACCGAGATTTCAACTTCTTAGCCCAGTGGCCGGTGGAGGGGTGGACGAGCGAATCGGTGGTCAATAAACCTTACCTGGCTGCCGATACCGCTTTTAACCTCTATGTCACCGACCCAGAGGGGTTTCGAGTGAGGGTCTTCGATTGCCAGGGCCAACTTCTGGCCTTCTTCGGCCGGTACGACACCGATAACTCCTCCTTCAACCTCCCCACCGGCATTACGGTAGATAGGGAGGGGAATATCTACGTGTCCGATTCCAGCAACCACCGCATCATGAAGTTCGGGTCTCTCCCCCCCGTACCACCAGATCCCATCCCGGTGGAGTAATAGATCTCGTTAGAAACGAGGCAGAACCGTTGAATAGAAGACATATCACCGGCCTCCTAGGCTTTCTTTTGGCTCTCATATTTGGTGGCTTGGCCCTCTATAGGTTAGACCTGAGAGGGGTAGGCTCGGCGTTCTTGGAGGCCAACTACCTCTTTGTGGCACCGGCGCTTCTTGTTACTTTCTGTGGTTACCTTCTGCGGGCGGCTCGCTGGCGGGTAATACTTCTGCCTTCCAAGGAGGTGTCCACAGGCCGGCTTTTCCCTCTCCTTATCATCGGCTTTGCGGTCAATAACCTCCTCCCGGCACGGATCGGGGAGTTCGCACGGGCCTATCTTTTGGGCGAGAAAGAGGAGATCTCCAAAAGCCTCTCCTTCGCCACGGTGGTCGTGGAGCGGATCCTCGATGGGCTCACTCTTATTTTTTCTCTCTTTTTGGTCTCTCTCCTCTTCGCCCTCCCGGGCTGGGGGCGAAAGATGGGGTTCCTTTCTGCGCTCTTCTTTGGAGGGGCCCTGGCCTTCCTTTTTCTCCTCCTCTATGGGAGGGAACAGACTTCACGAGTGGTAAGGCGACTGGCTAACCCCCTTGGTCTCGCCGCTAGAGGAACTCAAGTGGTGGATTCTTTTGTGAGCGGGGTGGAGGCCCTCCGCCGCCGCCACCTAATCTCTAGCCTGGTTCTCCTTTCAACCCTCGTCTGGTTCTGCGAGACAACATCTTATCTCTTTTTGACTCTAGCCTTCCCTATTTCCCTTCCCCCTCTCACGCGGGTGGTTGCAGCCATCTTCGTCATGGTGGTAGCCAATTTGGGCGTCTTGATCCCCTCTTCCCCGGGCTATATCGGCACCTTCCATTTCTTCGCCATGTCAGCCCTGGCCGTTTTCGGTGCGGCGAGGGAGACCGCTCTCTCCTACGCCGTGGTCTCCCATGCCATGCAGTATCTACTGGTTACCGGGTTGGGGCTCCTCTTCCTCTGGCGCGAGAACCTATCGTTGCTCAGGATCAGAACTGAGGTGGTCACCGAGGGGTGATCGAGGCGATGTTAAGCGTAGGCGACGCTAGATAGGATAAGCGGCATGAAATCAGTTCGGTTTCAATCCCTCTCTACCCTTGGTGCCGAATCGGCCCCAAACAGGAGACCTATTAGGAAGAGGGCTATCATCTTGTGGCGGATAGTTGGGCGGCGCCCTGGGGCGGTCTGGCTGACTTCAGTCCTCGCTCTGAATACAGGAGCTCTATTCCTCTTGCATAGAGACCCTTTAAGCGGCTGGGCGTTTGCTCTTTGGTCGGGTAGCCTGCTTCTTTTCGTCACTCCCCTCTTGGTGGCCGAGATCTCCCCCTCAACTCTTCTTGTGCGACTCAGAACTACAGAACTACGCTCCCCCCTGGTTGTCGTGGAGATCCTAGCCTTCTTGGGAGTGATCATCCTGGGCTTTGGCCTGAGAGGACTCTTCTTGGACCGCTATCCGCCGACGATGCACGGCGATGAGGGAGAGATGGGCATCCTGGCCTTAGGTATCCTGAACGGAACACAAACTCTCTCGCCCTTCTCTACCGCTTTCCTTAGCCACCCCACGATGTTCTACTTTTGGCAGGGTTTGTCTATGGCTTTCTTTGGCAGAGATGAGGTAGGGTTGAGGATGCTCTCGGCATTGGCCGGGACCCTCTCCATCTCTTTCCTCTATCTTCTGATGCGGTATGGGTATGGGCGTGTGGCAGGGATGGCTAGCGCTTTTCTCCTAGCTGTATCCCACCTGCATATCCATTACAGCCGTTTGGCTCAAGCGCCCATCCACTCCTCTACCTTTGCCCTCTTGGTCGTTTTGCTCCTGGCCGCCGCAAGGGTCAACAGTTCATCGCTTCTCTACAGTCTGGCTGGGTTGGCTGCTGGCTATAGTCTCTATTTCTATTTCGGCTCTAGAGCCATTCCTCTGATCGGCGGGGTGCTCTTGATCGTCCTCTGGCGTGAGCAGCGGGCCAAGGGCAAAGATCTCCTTCTTTTCGCCCTGGCTGGTTGGTTAGCCATCTCTCCTTTACTCCTCCATTATGTGCAGCATCCCCCCGCTCTGTTAGACCGCCTACAGGCAGTCTACCTTTTCAGCCCCCGGAATATTCAGCATACCTTGGGCCAGATGGGCGGTGAAGGGAGTACGCTAGGTATCCTATGTTGGCAGTTACTACACAATTTACGGTTCTTCGTGGATTATGGGGATGCTAGCCCTTTCTATTTACGAGATCTTCCAGCCTTCGATCTTGGTACTCTCTTTCTCTTCTGGCTGGGAATGGGGTTGGCCTTGGCCAAGCCCTTCCGTTTTGCTCATGCTGCCTTGCTGGTCTGGTTTTGGGCGGTGGTGATCCTGGGTGGTGTTCTCACCACCGATGCTCCGAACGCACCACGTCTCCTTATTGCGGTACCGGCCGTCTTCGCCTTTGGAGGTCTCTTCGTGACCCGTCTCTTCTCCCTGTGCGGGCGTCTTTTTAGGCCCAGGTCCCAAATACTCCTCGCTTCTTTGCTTCTCCTCTTAGGGGTTTTTGTCTTCAAAGTCAACTACGATAGATATTTTGTGGAGTATGTCCAGAGAGCCCCGGGGATGATCTTTCTGACCATGGCCCGGGAGATGCGGCAAGAGAGTGGGGAGTATCGTATCTATCTATTGGGGGCTCCTCACCTCTATTCGAGCCATGGGGTGCTAAGATTCATCGCCCCCGATGCGGAGAAAGTCGATTGCCTGGAGTTGGATGATTGCTTGTCTTTGCCATCTGGGGATAAAGGGGTTATCTTCTTCATAGTTCCTCAACGTCTAGAGGAACTAGAGATTATCAGGGCTCGATACCCTCAGGGGGAGTATGGGGAGGCTTACGATACCTATGGCCGGTTACTATACGTGACCTATCGACTTCCTCTCCAATCATAGACCACATTTAAAGGGGTGATCCCTTGAGACTTCATGAATACCAGGCTAGAGAGATATTCGCTCGTTATGGGGTACCTATGCCGCGAGGTGGGTTGGCTCATACCTCCCAGGAAGCCTACGAGATCGCCTCCCGCCTCGGCGTTCCGGTGATGGTCAAGGCTCAGGTTCTAGTGGGGGGACGGGGGAAGGCAGGGGGCATAAAGAGCGCTACCAGCCCCGAAGTGGCAAGGAAGATGGCTAGGCATATCTTGGAGATGAGCATCAAGAGGCTGTCGGTGGGAGAGGTCTTGGTGGTTGAGGCCGTGGAGATCGAAAAGGAACTATACCTGGGGGTGGTGGTGGACCGAGCCCTCTGCGCCCCGGTGATGATCGCCTCTTCGGAGGGGGGTATGGAGATCGAGGAGGTGGCCCGCGCTATGCCAGAAAAACTGGCTAAGACAACCGTTGATCCCTTCTTGAGCCTGCGCGATTATCAGGCTCGCCAGTTGGCTTTGGAGATCGGTCTGGGGAAGGAGATGGTGGCCGGGTGGATAACCATCGCTCAGGGGCTGTACAAAGCTTTCGTGGAGTGCGACGCCTCTCTGACAGAGATAAACCCCCTGGCCCTCACCCGAGAGGGGAGGCTAGTGGCCATTGACACCAAGATGGTACTGGATGATAACGCCCTCTTCCGGCATAGCGATTTGGAAGCTCTCCGTGATCTAGCGGAGGAGGAACCGCGCCAGCGAGAGGCCCGGGGGCAGGGCTTGAGTTATGTGAAACTGGAGGGAGAGATATGCTGCCTGGTCAACGGCGCGGGCTTGGCTATGGCTACCATGGATGTGATCAAACTCTATGGGGGAGAGCCGGCCAACTTCTTGGATGTTGGCGGGGGAGCCCGGGCGGAAGGGGTGGCTGTGGCTTTGCGCATCCTTGTCTCCGATGAGAACGTTAAGGCAGTGCTCATAAATATCTTCGGGGGCATCACCCGCTGTGACGAGGTAGCCAGGGGCATCTTGGAGGCCCTCCGTCAGGTGCGAGTTGAAGTTCCTATGGTCGTCCGTCTAGCGGGGACCAATCAGGAGGAGGGGAGACGGCTTCTGGCCGATGCCGACATAGAGACCGCCTCTACACTGATCGAGGCGGCCCAGAGGGCTGTGGAAGCGGCTAAGGGTAGTTGATCGTGGAGAGCGGTTGCGTTTTCTGTGCCATCGTAAAGGGCGATGCCCCTGCTAAGATAGTCTATGAAGATGAGGCGACCCTGGCCTTCATGGATGTACGCCCTGTTGCCCGAGGCCACGCCCTGGTGATACCCAAGCGCCATTTTCGAAATATCTACGATATCGAAGAGGAGATCCTTCTAGCTACGGCTAAGACCACCATGAAGTTGGCCAGGGCGGTGAGGGCGGCATTTGAGCCCCATGGCTTAAACATCGTGCAGTCCAATGGGCCAGCCGGTTTCCAGAGCGTCTTCCACTTCCATTTTCATATCGTCCCCCGCTGGAAAGACGACGACTTGGTCCGTCCTTGGCAGCCCAAGCATGGGGATGAAGAAGAGATCCGCGAGACGGAAGGGTTGATAAGAGAGCAGTTATCTTAAGATGAGCATTCTCGTTGACAAGAACACCAGGCTTCTGGTCCAGGGTATCACCGGGCGAGAGGGTGGATTCCATACTCGCCGCATGGTGAGGTACGGCACCAAGGTGGTAGGGGGAGTCACCCCGGGCAAGGGGGGGCTGGAGGTTGCCGGCGTCCCCGTCTTCGACACCATGAAGGAAGCGGTGGCCATAACGGGAGCTAATGCCTCCATCATCTATGTCCCCGCCCCTTTCGCTCCCGACGCCGTCTATGAGGCTGCCGACTCCGGGGTGGGGCTCATCGTCTGCATCACTGAAGGGATCCCCATCTTGGATATGATACGCGTGAAGAGATACTTGGATATTAGCGGGGTGCGGCTCATCGGGCCCAACTGTCCAGGGGTCATCACGCCGGGGGAGTGCAAGGTGGGGATTATGCCCGGAGATATCCATACGCCGGGGAGCGTGGGCGTAGTCTCTCGGAGTGGCACCCTCACCTACGAGGTAGTGAACGAGTTGACGCTGCGCGGCCTGGGTCAATCTACCGTGGTGGGGATCGGAGGCGATCCCATCCTGGGCTCCGACTTCGTAGATATCTTGCGACTCTTTGGGGCGGATCCCGCCACAGAGATGGTGGTCCTCATCGGTGAGATAGGGGGCAGCGATGAGGAACGTGCGGCCGAGTTCATCGCCCGTCATATGACTAAGCCAGCGGTGGCGTTTGTGGCCGGCCGGACAGCCCCTCCGGGCAAGCGGATGGGTCACGCCGGGGCTATTATCTCCAGGGGGAGAGGCACGGCAGAGGAGAAGATACGAGCCTTCGAGGAGGTTGGGGTCCCGGTGGCGCGCCACCCCGGCGAAGTGGCGGAGTTAGTGGCCAAGAGGGTTGCAAAGTAGCCTTTATCATATTTGTCCTATTCGAGGGACAGCGGAGTGGCCGAAGGATTCATGGCTACGCTTAGAGTTGGTTTGCCGCTTGAAGTTGCGGCCATGGCCAGAGGGGTTCGTCGAGCTTGGTCACCGCTGACTTGACTAGCGATAGCTCCTCGTAAGATTCCACAAGTTATCCTTGACAAGGAAGGTTTTGGTTCTAGAATATATTATATTGATCCTAGGAGCGGTGGAGGGCAAAATGATCGTGCGGAGTGCTCTGATCCAAACTACGGGAAGCCTGGAGAAGGAGGAGAATATCGTCAAGCATCTCGAACTCATCGAAGAGGCAGCAAATCAAGGCTCCCAGATCACCTGCCTGCAGGAACTATTCTTCTCTCCATACTTTTGCCAGGTGCAAGATGCCAAATGGTATAGCCAAGCCGAGCCAATCCCCGGACCCACGACGAGACGGCTGCAAGAGGTAGCCAAGAGGCACTCCATGGTTCTAGTGGCGCCTCTCTACGAGGAGGAAGCACCAGGTATCTACTATAATACCGCGGTGGTCATTGATGCCGATGGGACGCTCTTGGGCAAGTACCGGAAGACCCATATCCCTCACCTCCCTCATTTCTGGGAGAAGTTCTACTTCCGCCCTGGGAACCTTGGTTACTCTGTTTTCAAGACCAAGTACGGCCGGGTGGGCGTCTACATCTGCTATGATCGCCACTTTCCCGAGGGCGCGCGCATCCTGGGACTACATGGCGCCGAAATCGTATATATCCCTTCTGCTACCTCGCGAGGGATCTCGATGCACCTTTGGCATATTGAACAGACCGCTCATGCCATCGCCAATAGCTACTTCGTGGGCACCATTAACCGTGTAGGGCAGGAGAAGGAATTGGGGCCGAATGATTATTATGGCTCTAGCTACTTCTGCGATCCCCGGGGTCAGATCATCGCCCAAGCCTCCGATAAGGAGGAAGAGGTCCTGGTGGCCGATTTGGATCTAGACCTTATTAGGGAGGTGCGCAACGCTTGGCAGTTCTACCGTGATCGTAGGCCAGATGTCTATGAGGAGATCATCGCCGCTTAGTTATCAAGGAGGTGAAGGATGGCTGATCTGAGTGTTGAATTTGCGGGTCTCAAGTTGATGAACCCCTTCATGTTGACCTCAGCCCCTCCTACAGCGACGGGGGAGATGATCCGGCGAGCCTTTGAGGCGGGGTGGGCCGGGGCAGTGACCAAGAGTATCGCCTTAGAACCAGCCATCGATGCCCAGCCTCGTCTGGCACGCTTGGCCATGGGCAATAAGGCTATCGGCCTAGAGAACATAGAACTGACCACCCAGCGAAACCTGGGGGTCTGGGTCAAGGATATCGAGGAGATCAAGCGTCACTATCCCGATCATATCCTCTTCGCCAGTCTGATGGCCGCCGTGGTGAAGGAGGAATGGCATTTCTTGATCAAGCAGGTTGAAGAAACGGGTGTGGATGGCTTGGAACTAAACTTCAGTTGCCCTCATGGTATGCCGGAGAAGGGGATGGGCTCTATCCAAGGCCAAGACCCCATCATCGCCGGGGAGATCACGCGTTGGGTAAAGGAGATGACTACCGTGCCGGTGATGGTCAAGCTTACCCCAAATGTTACCGACATTGTAGAGATAGGTAAAGCCTGCGAGGAGGCTGGAGCCGATGCTATCTCGGCCATAAATACGGTTTCAGCGTTCATCGGCGTAGATCTCGACCGCTTGGAACCCCTGCCCTCGGTGGGAGGAACCTCAGCCTTCGGAGGCTACTCAGGGCCGGCGATCAAGCCCATAGGCCTGCGTTGCATCGCTCAATTGGCAAAGGGGACCAGTCTTCCCCTTTCTGGCGTTGGGGGTATCGCCAAGTGGCAAGATGCGGCGGAGTACATTCTGGTAGGCGCCTCCACGGTGCAGGTGGGTACAGCCGTCATGTTCCAGGGCTACAAGATCGTGGAGAAGATGAAGAAGGGGCTTTCTGCCTATATGGATGAGAAGGGCTTCGACTCTGTGGCCAAGATGAGAGGATATATCTCGTCCAAGATCACCGCCCACGAAGAGTTGAACTTCGGCTATAAGGTGGTAGCCGCTATCGACCAAACCCTTTGCAGCAAGTGCGGACTCTGCCACACCGCTTGCACGGACGGCGGCTGGCAGGCTATCGAGATGGAGAGCCGCCACGTCTACCCCCGGGTGGTGGTCGAGAAGTGCGATGGCTGCTCCCTTTGCCTACACGTCTGCCCGGTGGAGGGGTGTATCACCTTGGTGCCCGCTTGAGACGCACAACCGTTTTCTAGGAGGACGATGATGGAGACTGTGGTAACGAACGGGATCGTTGTTACGGCTACAGAAACCTATCAGGCTGATATAGGTATCGAGGAGGGGAAAATCGCGGCGCTCGGCCGAGGCTTAGGAGGCGTGGAGACCATCGATGCCCAGGGCAACTACGTATTTCCCGGGGCCATCGACATCCATACCCACTTCGAACTGCCCTTCATGGGCACTGTGTCCGCCGATGATTTCGAGACCGGGAGCATCGCCGCTGCCTGTGGCGGCACCACGACCTTTATAGACTTCGCCATTCAGGGGCAGGGAGAGACCCTGCACCAGGCTCTGGAGATTTGGATGGAGAGAGCCAAGGGGAAGGCGGCCATCGATTATGGCTTCCACGTGGCCATCGGAGAGATGACCGACGAAGTGATGAATGTAGAGATGGCCGAACTGGTAGAGCAAGGGATTACCAGTTTCAAACTCTTTATGGCTTATAAGGGTACCTTCATGGTGGACGATGAAACCCTTTTCAAGTCTCTCCTCAAGGCTAGGGAACTGGGAGCGCTCATCATGGTGCACGCGGAGAATGGCGATGTTTTGCATTACCTCATAAACAAGCACGTGGCCGAGGGCAAGAAGGAGCCGATCTGGCACGCTCGAAGTCACCCTCCCGAAGCGGAGGCCGAGGCTGTTGGCCGGGCCATCATCTTGGCCTCTCTGGCCGATGCCCCTATCTATATCGTCCATTTGAGCGCGGCTCAGGCTCTGGAGAAGGTGAAGGAGGCCCGGGACAAGGGGCAACCAGTTCTGGCGGAGACTTGCCCTCAATATCTCTTCTTCAACACCGAGCACTACGAGTTGCCCAACTTCGAGGGGGCCAAATACGTGATGTCCCCTCCGCTGCGAGACAAGGGGAACGAGGAGTTGCTCTGGCAAGGGCTGACCTCTGGCGATCTGCAAGTGGTTAGCACCGACCATTGCCCCTTCAACTTCCTGGGTCAGAAAGATATGGGCAGAGACGACTTCTCCAAGATCCCCAATGGCATGCCCGGTGTAGAGACAAGGGTGCCCTTGCTCTACCACTTCGGGGTGAACGAAGGGCACTTCTCCATCAACAGGTTCGTAGAACTGGTCTCCACCAACCCGGCTCGTATATTCGGCCTCGCTCCCCAGAAGGGGACCATCTCCATAGGGGCAGACGCGGATCTGGTCATCTTCGACCCGGGGAAAGAGGTTCGCCTCAGCGTGGAAAACCTGCACATGAATGTAGACCACAGCCCCTATGACCATGTCACCGTAAGAGGGCATCCAGTCCTGACTATGCAGAGAGGCAAGATCATCGTTAAAGATGGCCAGTTTGTGGGTGAGGTGGGGGCTGGCCAGTTTCTGAAACGCAGACGGATAGAGATGTAGAAGAAGTGCCACCGGCTTGCGCCTGGCCGTGGAGGCGTGGCCAGCGTAGTGCCTTGGGGGGATGCTTGTCCTCTCCAAGAGGACAAGCATGGAGCCAAGTTACTCGAAGAGGCACCTCAGAGAGGAGGTTTTAGATGCCTGCCGAAACTAGAGCCCAAGAGTTAATCGACCTAAACCGTCGTTATACCTTCTTCTCCTGGTCGGTGCAGTCGACGGTCAAGCCACTAGTTGTGGTGGGGGCTAAGGGCTGCTACTTTTGGGACGCTGAGGGCAAGAGGTATTTGGACTTTGCCTCCCAGTTGATGAATGTTAATACGGGCCATCAGCATCCCAAGGTGGTGGCTGCCATCAAGGACCAAGCGGAGAGGCTCTGTTACGTCTATCCTGGAATGGCCACCCAGCCTCGTGGAGAGTTAGGAAGGCTGCTGGCCGAGGTGACGCCTGGCGATCTGACCAAGACTTTCTTCACTTTAGGGGGTGCAGAGGCGGTGGAGAACGCCATCAAATTGGCCCGGCTTTACACTGGTCGGCAGAAGGTGATAACCCGCTATCGTTCCTATCATGGCGCCACCTATGGGGCCATCAGCGCCACCGGAGATCCCCGTCGCCTCCCGGTGGAGCCAGGCGTACCAGGCATCGTGCGGGTCTTTGATCCCTACTGTTATCGTTGCATCTTCGGCCAGGAGCGCGCAACCTGTCATCGGGAGTGCATCACCCACATCGAGGAGGTGATCAAATTCGAGGGCCCGGACAAGGTGGCGGCTTTGCTCTTCGAGGGCGTAACTGGCTCCAGCGGTATCTTCGTCCCTCCAGATGATTATTGGCCTCGCTTGCGAGAGATGTGTGATAAGTATGGCATCTTGCTCATCTCCGATGAGGTAATGAGCGGCTTTGGGCGCACAGGCGAGTGGTTTGCGGTGGACAACTGGCAAGTGGTCCCTGACATCATGGTTATGGCCAAGGGTCTCACCTCGGGTCATATACCCTTGGGCGCGGTCATCGTCTCTCAATCCATCGCCGATCACTTTGAGGATCGCTATCTACCCTTGGGGCTGACCTATAGCGCTCATACCTTGGCCTGCGCCGCTGGGGTGGCAACGATCAAAGCCTACCAAGAGGATAGGCTCATCGAGAACGCCAAACGGATGGGCCAAACTCTGGGGCGGAGCCTGGAGGCCCTCAAGGAGAAGCACGCCTCGGTGGGCGATGTGCGCTACATAGGGCTCTTCTCAGTCATCGAGTTGGTGAAGGACAAAAAGACCAGGGACCCCCTCGCTCCCTGGAATGCCAAGCCTGAGGAGATGGGGGTGATGGCCGAGGTATTGCCCGCCTTGTGGGAGCGAGGGTTGAGCACCTTCGTCAAGTGGAACTGGATCTTCGTGGTGCCACCCTTGTGTGTCACTGAAGAGGAACTGAGGGAGGGGCTGAGCATCATCGACGAGGTTCTAGAGATCACGGATAGGGGTATATCTTGAGAGAGTTGAACTCCGTTCTGGAAGACGTGCGAGTAGTTGACCTCAGCCAAGCCTTGGCGGGGCCATACTGTACTATGCTTTTGGGTGACCTCGGTGCTGATGTGATCAAGGTGGAACGACCCAAAAGCGGCGATATGGCCCGGGGTTGGGGGCCACCTTTTCTTGATGGCGAGAGCGCCTACTTTTTGTGCACCAATCGCAACAAGCGGGGGATGACCCTCAACCTGGCTACCCAGAAGGGCCAGGAGATCATCCATCGGCTGCTAGAGAGAGCCGATATTTTCGTCACCAGCCTGCACAAGATAGAATCCCTCCAGCGCTTCTATCTCGACTATGAGACGGTTCACGGTTTGAGCCCCGGCCTGATTTATTGCTCTATCACTGGCTATGGCCATACGGGGCCTATGGCCGGCCGAGGAGGCTACGATGTGGTGGCCCAGGGCGAGGCTGGGCTGATGAGCCTCACCGGTGAGCCGGAGGGCGACCCCATGCGCTATCCCATCCCCCTGGCTGATCTTACCACAGGAGTTTACAGTGTTGTCGGGATCTTGGCAGCATTGCTAGTCCGAGAGCGGACGGGAAATGGTCAATACCTTGATATGGCCTTACTGGATTCTCAAGCCAGTTGGCTCACCAATGTGGCCGGGGCCTACTTTGCCACTGGGAAGCGACCCCAGCGGCTGGGAAACGTGCATCCCAATATTGTCCCTTACCAGCCCCTACGGGCTAAGGATAAGTATATCATCTTGGCCGTCGGCTCGGAGAGGCTCTGGCAGCGCTTTTGCCACCTTTTGGGCGTAGAAAAGACGATTATGAGCGACCCTCGCTTTGTCACCAATAAGGAGCGTATCGAGCACCGTGAAGAGTTGATCCCTCTACTGCAGGAGATCATCCAATCCCAGGAAGCAGATTACTGGCTAGAACGGTTCACGGAGGCCGACATCCCTTGTGGGCCTATCAACTTCGTGGATGAGACCCTCACTGACCCACAACTTCTAGATCGGGGGATGATTGTGGAGTTGGAGCACCTGCTTATAGGGATGGTGCGCTCGATAGGCAACCCGGTACACCTCTCCCAAACCCCGGTCAGTTATCGTCGCTCCCCACCACTTTTGGGCGAGCACAATGTGGAAATCCTCTCCTCTCTTGGCTATAGCCAAGAGGAGATTAGAGCCCTAGAGGCGGAGGGGGTCATCTAAATCGAACACTCTCTTTCGGCGCACTGCTCTCTATGCTCATGCCAACCAAATCCAGAGCACTGTTGGTGAGAAAAGGAAGGGTTCTCCTGCGGTGGGAGAACCCGTCTGCTAGATATAGGAAAATGACCTCTTCGTTACAACTGACCTCTAGGGCTTCCTTCAAATCTCCAGGACGGGATAGGCTGGCTGAACTTCTCAGCCTTTGAGCCTTGGTTATCCTGCGAAGGCTGGTGCGAGTTCTTCACAGGGAAGAGAGCCTATCGGCGAGGATCGCTACCATGTTTCTTCGTGATCTGTGGGAAGACCATCACCAGCGGCTTTGCCTTATGTTTCGCTGTCAGAAGAAACCAAGTGATTTTGTGACATCCTCCCCCCGCTGAAGCAGGAGGCTTCCCGCGACCCCGGCCCTGGTGGGCACGAGGAACCCTTTATGCGGAGGCCCTGTCCGGGCCCTGCCCAGAGATAGGACGTTCAAAGCGGCATTCACATCCCTGGGAGCTGTGAAGCCGCAGTGAGGACAGTTATGCTGGCGTTGAGAGAGCGGTTTAGGCACCACACAGCCACAGCGAGAGCACGTCTGGGATGTCCCGGCTGGGTTAACCCTCACCACCAGAGCACTGGCCCTCTCAGCCTTGTACTCCAGCATGTGCAGGAACTGTGCCCAGCCTGCATCCCCCATACTCTTGGCAACGTGGCTACGATGAAGCCCTTTGATGTTCAAATCCTCAACCGCGATAAGGCCATACGCCCGCACCAGGCGTGCAGAGAGTTTATGCTGGAAGTCCCGACGCTTCTCTGTCACCCTATGATGCAGGTTCCTGATCTGGCGGGTCAATTCCCGATACCGGCAGCTATCCCTTTGGCAGCGGGCACGCCAACGCTGGAGCACGGCCAGCCTCTGCTCGGCCTCCCGGAACCAGCGGGGGTTCTCTATCTGCTCGCCGGTGGAGAGGGTAGCGAAGTGCTCCAGCCCCATGTCTACCCCCACCGGCGGATCCTCCCGAAGGGGAACGTCCGGCTCGGGCAATTCCACCTGGAGGACGAGGTACCAGTTGCCCAGCCGGTCCCGCTTGAGGACGGCCATCTTGATGATGCCCTCCTCAGGGACAGGGCGATGCTGAAAGAGACGCACGAGACCCACGTTTTGGACATAGAGTCTGCCCTCTTTCAGGCAGATTCCGTCTCCATAGACGTAGCAGACGGACTTGAACCAGCCCTTTCCTTTGAAGCGGGGGTAGCCGGGCTTCTCCCCCGCCTTGACCCGCCGGAAGAAGGCTTGGAAAGCCTTGTCCAGGCGGCGGAGGGTCTGCTGGAGGGAGGAGTAGTTGGCCCAGGCCACATCGGGGTCAAAACTGCGGATTTCTTTGAGTTGGTTGGCTTGGTCTGTGAAACGGACGCTCACACCGCATCGTTTCCAGGCTTCTTTGCGTTCCCGGAGGGCATCGTTGTAGACCTGACGGTGGATCTCGAGAAGCCGATCGAGGGCTTCGCGCTGCTGAGAGGTGGGATAGAGGCGATATCTGTAACTCAGGCGCACTTACTTCCCCCTCTGGGCTTCGATGTATCGGCGGACCGTTTCTGCTGAGACCTCTTCGGCAGTGGCGACGTAGTAGGAGCGACTCCCCAAGGAGCGTAGCCTACTTTTGAGCCAGGGAAGCTCCCGGCGGGGTAGGTGCGAGGGTAGTCCTTGATGCGATAGGCAACCTGGACTGGGGACCATCTGGGAAGCATTTCCACCAAGAGATGAAAGTGGTCTGGTTCGATTTCCAGGACCAGGACGGAGCCACCCAGTTGGGTTGCTTTTTCGTGGAAGAGTTTTCTCAAGCGAGAAGCGACAGGGCCGACGAGGACAGGACGCCCGTATTTGGGGCACCAGACGAAGTGATACTTGATTTGATACACACCACCGGAGTGGATTTGATAGCTCATAGTGGTTCGAAGTATAGCACAATTGTTCTAACATGTCAAGTGAGGCGGCGCTTTGCACTGCTCCCGTTTTCCTGTGTCACCTGAAGGCGACAGTCCCCAGCGGGAGGTTTTCTATGGCGCAAAGAGTCTTATGTCTGCATTTCCCAGAGCCTGGTGCTGAAATATCTATCTCCGTTGTCGGGAAAAACTGTAACGATCAACCCCTCCTCGATCTCGCTCGCCGCTTTCAACACGCCCTGCAAGGCAGCTCCTGAAGATGGGCCATTCAAGGGTATTTGACAGTTGCATCTTGATGGTGTATCATAATGGCCGTTATCTCAGGCTTGGAGAGAGGTAATGCCCAGAAGGAACCTTGTCCTGCTTGGAGGCATCATAATTCTGGCCGCCGTGGCTATCTGGCTGGATCTCCCCACTAATCCGGGTATCCATATCCATCTTGGCCCTATCCAGGTCGACCGGGAGATAAAGGTGCACCAAGGGCTGGATCTCCAAGGGGGTATGCAGGTGCTCTTGGAGGCCGATGTGCCCCCCGATGAGCCCGTAGATCGCCAGGCTGTAGCCAACGCTAAGGCCATCATCGAAAAGCGTGTTGATGGGCTTGGGGTCTCGGAGCCCTTGATTCAGTTGCAGGGAATGAGGCGGATCATCGTAGAGTTGCCTGGCCTGAAGAACCCGGAGGAGGCTATCCGCGCCTTTGGCAAGACAGGGCTCTTGGAGTTTATCCACGCCGGGAACATTTACTTGCCTCCTGGGAGCCCCGTTCAGACTACGGAGGAGGTGGCTGTACCCTCCGTGGAGGCCACTCCTCCTCCAGAGGCTACGCCCACTCTCACCGCCACCGTCACCGCCCTTGTGGAGGCTACGCCTACCCTCAACGCAACCATTACCGCCACTCCAACGGCTACCATAACCGCTACTGAGCCTCTCGGCCCCACTCCCACGCCGGAGGAGCGCACCTTTGAGACTATCATGACTGGGCGAAACCTGAAAAGCGCCAACCTAACTGTTGATGACTACAATCAGATCCAGATCACCTTCGCCTTAGATGAGGAAGGGACACAGATCTTCGCCGATTACACCGCAGAGAACGTGGGTCAGGTGATGTGCATCGTTTTGGACAAAGAGGTGGTCTCTTGTGCCACCATCAAGAGTGTGATACCTAAGGGCGAGGTGCTCCTCACCAGAGAGGGAGGCTTCACGCCTGCGGAGGCGGAAAGCATCGTCATCCGCCTTAGATACGGCGCTCTGCCTATCCCCTTGCGGGTAGAGACCCACCGAGAGGTCGGCCCTACTCTGGGCGAGGATTCTGTCCGCAAGAGCACCGTGGCTGGGACTATCGGCCTCTCTATGGTAGTAGCCTTCATGCTCATCTACTACCGCCTGCCGGGCCTTTTGGCCGACCTGGCCTTGGGCATATATGCCGCCGTGGTCTTTGCTCTCTTTAAACTGATTCCGGTGGTTCTGACCCTGGCGGGGATCGCGGGCTTTATCCTATCGGTAGGTATGGCTGTGGATGCCAATATCCTCATCTTTGAGAGGCTAAAGGAGGAACTTCGCGCCGGGAAGGGGCTCCGTCTGGCGGTGGAGCAGGGGTTCAGCCGAGCCTGGCCTTCTATTCGCGATTCTAACTTCTCCACGCTCATCACCTGCGTCATCCTCTTTTGGCTCGGCTCCTATTTCGGGGCTAGCATGGTCAAAGGTTTCGCCCTCACCTTGGCCATCGGCGTCCTGGTGAGTATGTTTACCGCTATCACCGTCACTCGTACCTTCCTATACTTGGTGATGCATTTAGATATAGCGAAAACCCATTGGTGGTTCGGGGTATGAGGCGATATGAAGGCGATATGGAACGAGGGTGTGACTATCTACTTCAAGGCGGTGGCAATCTATGCTGGATATAGTAAGTAAGCGTTACTGGTGCTTTCTCATCTCCGCCTTGGTCATCATGCCGGGTGTGGTTTTCCTGGCTCTCTTCGGGCTCCCCCTCTCTATAGATTTTACCTCAGGGTCGCTTTTGGAGATCGCTTTTGAAGAGGGCAGGCGCCCACAGCCTGGGGAGGTTAAGGAGCTGCTGGGCGAATATGGGCTGGATGAGGCTACTGTGCAAACATCCTCTGACCCCATTACTGGCAGTGAGTTTCTTCTCATTCGTACCGTCCCTATCGACAGCCAGAAGAAGAGCGAGATCGAGGCAGCGATAGAGGAGCGTTTTGCTCCCATCATCGATGAACTCAGGTTCGAATCTATCGGTGCACGGGTATCGACGGAGACCACTCGACGAGCCCTCTATGCCATAGGCCTGGCAAGCATCGCTATCCTCTTATACATCTGCTGGGCCTTTCGGCATGTTCCTAACCCCATCAGTTTCGGCACCTGTGCGACCATAGCCACGCTTCATGACGTCCTTGTGGTGGTAGGTGTGGTTGCTATTCTGGGACGCCTCCGAGGATGGGAGGTGGATGCCCTCTTCTTGACCGCTCTTCTGACGGTCATCGGTTTCTCGGTACACGATACTATAGTGGTCTTCGACCGCATCCGGGAGAATATGAAGCGCAGGGCAGGTGAACCGATAGAGAGCATAGTCAACCATAGTATCATCCAGACCCTCGACCGTTCCCTAAATACTGAACTCGGCGTGCTCTTCACCTTGACCGCTCTTCTCCTCTTCGGAGGGGTCACCATCCATGTTTTTGCCTTCACCTTGCTCATCGGCATCATCAGCGCTACTTACTGCTCGATCTTCAATGCGAGCCCGCTTCTAGTGGAGTGGGAAAGGAGGCCGGAGCGGCTTCTCTATGCCCTCTCCTTTATCCTTCCGCCGGTAGGTCTCGTGGTCGGTCTATATACTCTCTTGCGAGGGGGCTCAAGAGCCACGGCCAAGGGTTGCCTTCTGGCAACGGGGCTTGGTGTGACTGGCATAGCGACTCTCTTTTTCCTCCGCCGTGTCATAGCCTAGGCTCGGCAATGGGACTTCCTATTGTCCTGGGTCAGCGTTTTTGGTTGACAATCTAGCCTAGAAAGGGTAAAATCTTTAAGATTTTGAGGGAGGTTTTTTCTGTATATGAAGGTAACTTTCCACTCGGCATGATGAAAGTCGCTCTCATCCCTTGAGATGGGCCATAAAAAAAGGAGGAAAGAGATGGATAAGAAAAGAGTATGGTTAGTCGCCTTGACGGTTCTCTCCCTGCTCATCGCCGCTAGCCTGGCTTGTGGTCCCAGCACTCCTGCCGCGCCACCTGCGGAGACGCCAGAGGTAGCAGAAACCCCCGAGGCGGTAGTAGAGACCCCCGAGGCGGTAGTAGAGACCCCCGAGGAGGTAGTAGAGACCCCCGAGGAGGAAGAGAAGCCCTTCAGCGCCACGACGGAGGCTCTGAACCAGTTAGATAGTTTCTCCGGCTACGTCCACTGGACGGGTTGGGGTGGCGGGTTCGGGGAGGAGGCCCAAGAGGCGGATTTCGAGATCAGAGGGCAGAGGCAGAACAAGCCCACGCGAGCAGACCACTGGAGTTGGACCGACCACAAGGGAGGCACGACCTTCGAGTGGATCGTCATCGAAGCCGAGAACAATATGTGGACGCGCCAAGAGGGCGGAGAGTGGCAGGAGATGGGGATGTACTCGCCCGATATGCTGGAAATGTTCAGCATCTTCTCCTATGATTTCTGGGCCAGCCTCTTCTTCGAAGGCCTCCCAGAGGAAGCCACCTTCGTGGGTCAGGAGACGGTAAACGGGATCCCCTGCCGCCGCTATCGAAGCGTTGACACTTCTGGCTGGGGTTTCACCGTTGTGGGCACTGTCGAATTCAACGTCTGGATAGCCGTCGAAGGCGAATATCCGGTGAAATCTACCGGTGACGTATCAGGCACCTATGAAGGCGAGACTTTCGACTGGCATCTCATAGCGGAGATCTCTAACGTCAACCAGCCGGTGGATATAAGCCCGCCTATGTGAAAAAGTTCGGGGGCGTGAAGGTTAGCGCCCCCGATTCCCATCTCGCTGGAACATACCGATGCCTAACTCTTTTGCCTAACTCTTTCGGTTGGGGAAAAGGTGAGAATGTCGAAAGTTAGGGGTTATCTTCTCCTCACTTTGATCTTTGTCCTGCTAGTTGCTGGATGCAGGCCAGGCTTAGCGACTCCTTCTCCTACTCCTCTTCCCACGGCGACCATGACTCCTACTCATACAGCTACCCCCACTGTCACGCCAACCCCAGTAACTGGAGAGCTTTCCCCGGAAGACATTCATCGTATCTCCACGGCTGTTGTTCAAGTATTCAACTTTCAAAGGGATTCCTATGGCGTTGAGGAACCATACAGTATGGGTTCGGGAACAATCATACATCCCGACGGACAGATACTGACCAATTTGCACGTCGTTGAAGATGCAAGCTCCCTTAGGATAGCATTGAGCCCTGCTCCGGATAAACCACCTGTGGTCACCTATTTGGCCGAGGTGGTTGCGTACAATGTCTCTTTTGACCTCGCGTTGATTCAGATTACAGCGAGTCTGGACGGAGAGCCGGTCAATAAGAGCGAGTTGAATCTTCCCTCGATCCCCTTGGGAGATTCGGATTCTCTCCAGTTAGGTGATACTTTGAATATATTTGGCTACCCAGGAGTAGGAGGTGAAACCATTAGCCTTACCAGGGGTGTGGTTAGTGGATTCGAAACCAAGGATATCGAGTCCGGGGGAACCATTCGCGCTTGGATAAAGACAGACGCTGGTCTCGATTTAGGCAACAGTGGAGGGGCGGCGATTAACGACAGGGGCCTTCTAGTGGGCATTCCAACGCTTATCCAGCTCGACATGGTGGGGTCTATGGGTCGATTACGGCCCGCCAAATTAGTGAATTATCTCGTTGAGGGCCAGCTTGCATCTCTTGAAAACATACGAAAGCTTCTGGCGGAGGCCGCCTCCTTTGAGGATGAGCGCAACTTCGAGGCCGCCCAAGAGTCGGCTTTCCAGGCTTTGGCCCTCTACCTCTCCCTGCCGGAGATAGAAGAGATGTCCGAGGAAGAAATAGCGGACGAACTCTTCTCCTTGGGTGAGGAGGCTGGGGTGGAGATGTGGGTGGCGGGGGTCGATCTCCTGAGGGTGGAACCTACCCTTTACCTGGTCAAGTTCGGCCTCTACCCCATCACTCTCTTTTGGGGTCGGGCGGGAACCCCCTTCGACTACTACCCGGTTACGGATGGTGATGCGATATCCGACGCTCGCAAGGTGGGGGATGAGATGGGCATCATCTTCGCTTCTATCGGGGCTAGCTCGGTGAACCCTTATTATCTTCTTCTGCGCCGTGTGGATCCGGGGTGGGAGAAGGTCTGGCCCACCGAATTAGAGCCCAGAGACGACCTTTGGATAGCAACCGACGGCGAGATAACCTTTGCCTCAGATGATCTATCCCTTTTACAGGTGAGGGGAAGTTCCTTTCTCGTTGACTACCCAGAGGAGATATTCTTCGAGTGCCATGCCTGCCCCCATCGCTTTTTCGACCTTCTGTGGGAACGCCGGAGAGATAGATACTTACCTCAAGTGACCCTCCCTGTTGATGCGCCCTACTATGATAGGCTCTGGGAGATCACCCAGCCTAGCCCTTACGCCTCTCTCTTCGAGTTCCTGCGCCGTCTCAGGGCTGGCGACGAGGCCGGGGCTATGCAATTGACAAGCGACCCTTCGGTGGTAGAGGAAGCCAAGGCGTTGGGGGTGGACGATACAACGGTGACCTATATGGTTGAATGGGAGCCTGCACCGGAGGATACTCTCCTTTTCAGCACCGAGGACTTGGCTAAGAAGTTTGCAGCCACCTTCGTGCAGCCGAGCGAGGGAAAACATTGGCTTTTGACCGATATCAGGGCGCGGTAGTAACCGCTACTCGATATTGGGAGATGGAGGGGCTGTTTATTTAGAGTTACAGCCCCTCTTTTCAGTCCAGATTAGGGGGCGATTCATGAAAGCCCTGTTCTACGATGGGGAACTGAAACTCTTGCCAGGCTATCCCCATCCCAAGCCTCCGCCGGGCGAGGCTCTGATTCGGGTCTCCCTGGCGGGCATCTGCAACACCGACCTGGAGATAGCCCAGGGGTATATGGGCTTCCAGGGGGTGTTGGGTCACGAGTTCGTGGGGATCGTAGAGGAGGCGGAGGGGGAAGAGTGGCTAGGAAAGCGGGTGGTGGGGGAGATAAACTGCTACTGTGGGGAGTGCTCTCTTTGCCGAAGGGGGCTCTTCACCCATTGCCCGGAGCGCACCACCTTGGGCATCTGGGGGCGAGACGGAGCCTTCGCCGAATATCTAACCCTTCCCCTGGCCAATTTGCACCCTGTTCCTGAGGAGATTCCCGATGAAGATGCCGTTTTCGTCGAGCCCCTGGCGGCAGCCTTGGAGATATTGGAACAGATACAGGTCAAGCCCACAGATAGGGTGATCCTGCTAGGGGATGGGAAACTGGGTCTGCTCGTGGCCCAGGTGTTGGCCCTTCAAGGTTGTGACCTTTTGGCTGTGGGGCACCATGCTCACAAACTGGAGATACTCAAGAGACGGGGCGTTGCCACCCATCTAGGTGAAGGCCCCTTGGAACGTTCTTTTGATATCGTGGTCGATTGTACGGGGAACCCCAAGGGGTTCGCTCAGGCTTTGGCCCTACTGCGCCCACGGGGCACCTTAGTCTTGAAAAGCACTTACCACGGTGAGACGGAGGTGGATTTAAGCCACCTGGTAATCGATGAGATCACGCTTATCGGCTCCCGGTGCGGTCCCTTCGTCCCCGCCTTGGAACTCTTGAGGAGAGGGCTGGTGGACGTGGCCTCCCTTATTAGTGCCACCTTACCCCTGGAGGAGGGAATTAAGGCCTTTCAGTTGGCGGGAAAGAGGGAGACACTGAAGGTGTTACTACGTTCCTAAGGTTTTGAGATAGGCGATGAGCATTTCTAGAGTCACCTTCGCGGATTGGGCCTTGTTCTGTAGCCTATCCCCGTTCCAAATATGTCTCTCGCACCTCACCTCCTCCTCGGCCGCCAGAGCGATGTAGGCCAGCCCTACCGGCTTCTCCGGGGTGCCCCCCGTGGGGCCAGCGATCCCCGTCACCGCCAAGGCTAGATCGCTCATAAATAGGCGACGGGCTCCTTCGGCCATGGCTCGCGCGCTCTCTTCGCTCACTGCGCCGTATTGGACTAAGATCTCATGAGGCACGCCCAGGATCTTCTCTTTAGCCTTGTTGGAGTAGGCGACTACGCCGCCCAGGAAATAGTTGGAACTCCCAGAGATGTTGGTGATCCGGTGGGCGATGAGCCCTCCGGTGCAGGACTCGGCCAGTGATAAGGTGAGGCCCATCTTCATCAGCAACTCCCCTACGCTTTTCGCTAAATCCTCCATCTCATCCCCCCATAGAGGGAAAAGGGCCCTCCCTTTGGGCCCTGATCTTATGGCGCATAGGGGACTCGAACCCCTGTCCCAGCCTTGAGAGGGCTGTATCCTAGGCCGCTAGACGAATGCGCCACGTATATTGATTCTATCAGCAACTGGCCTCGCTGTCAAGATTGACGCTTTTCTAGTATAATCAAGCGAGCAACTCTTAGGGGGTGGAAGTATGATCCATCGCTTGGAGATAACCACCGGTTCGCGGGCCCAGATGGTGGATGTGACGAGAGAGGTGCAGCGAGCGGTATCCGAGAGCGGAGTCCAAGAGGGGTTCTGCCATATCTATGTCCCCCATACTACGGCAGGGATAGCGATCAACGAAAACGCCGACCCCAGCGTGACCCAGGATATCTTGGCCGTGTTGGAGAAGGTGGCTCCTCGGGGCGGTTCATACCGCCATCTGGAGGGGAACGCCGACTCCCACGTCAAGGCCAGCATCGTGGGCTCCTCGGAGACGGTACTCATAGAGGGTGGGAGATTGGTTCTGGGGACCTGGCAAGGGCTCTTCCTTTGTGAGTTCGATGGGCCCAGACGGCGCAGGCTCTTGGTCAAAGTGGTAGAGGCTGCCTAAAGACAGGTGCGGACCCACGACCGGAGCATCGATGGTGTAAAATTCCCCAAATGGGGGAAATCCCCCGCCGCTCTCTCCCTTAGAAGGGCCTCTTCCCATCGGCGGTTCACCCTCTCACAATTGGGCTCCACTACATCTGCACCTCGTTACCTATGGACCACAATATCTCGTGCCATCTCTTGCAGCCGGTTCACGGATGAGCGGCGGCGGCTCCTTTCTCTTCTTTGAGTTGGGCTGTCTTCTTTTCTTACAGGATCCCGTGGGATTGGCACGGTTCTTGCAACAATAGATATGTAGGAAGAGTGGCCTCCGGAAGGGGGGTGGGGAGCGGACACCCATTGGTAGTCTGGTTCTCTTAGGAGGTTATGCACCAGGGGGGGTGGACGGCCAAGTATGAGACTCCAAGATTATGAACGAGCCCCGGACATCAGGGGCATCCACGGGGTGGCATCCTACAGTGCCAACTTTGACCATGATTGGTGGATAGACCGCATCTGCGAGATGAAGATGGCTTGGTATAAACTGATCGACGATGGCTCGGGCTCCGTCTTCGATTTCGCCAGGAAGTTGCGCCGAAACGGGGTGATGCCCATCGTGCGCATCTTTCAGGATGCCCCCTTGCCCAATCGGCTCCCCCAGAGGGCTCTGGACACCATGTCTCGGTATATAAGGGAAGGGGTAACGCGATGGTTCGAGATCTATAACGAGCCCAACCTCCCGTTGGAATGGAGGCCTGGACAGTGGGAGGCCCTAGCTGGGCGACGCAAGCGGACTGCGGTCGAGGTTTGGCTGGCCGATGCCCAGGAGGTGATCTCTCGCGGCGGCTACCCCGCCTTTCCGGCCATGGCCCAATCGGGTCGCATCCCTCTAATAGGAAGTATTCTCTGGTATGAGGGCTGTTTTACCATCATGGCTAACGAGTTCCGCGACCGGGCCAGATATATCTTTGAACATGGTGGCTGGATCGCCACCCACGATGCGGTTCTTAACCATTGTTACAAGGATGGGAACGGTGAGTGGCATTTCGAATGCCCTTACGACGAGATAGAGCAGCGCGATCATCCTGGGCTCACTATCTTCGACGGCGACAATTCGCTTATGGGCCATCGGGTGCCCGCCACCCTTCTCAAGAGACATTTCGGGCTAGAGGTGCCGGTCATCTCCACCGAGGGTGGCGTCTTCGTTCCCCACGGCGGTTGGACGCAGCCTGATCCTCGCTATCCGGGCTACGATTATCGTGGCCACGCCGAGAGAGCGGTGGCTATGTACCGCTGGCTAGAGCGGTATGCGGTCACCTACCCTTGGTATTTCGGAATGTGCTCTTGGCTTTTGGCCAACCGTTTTATGGGTCACGTCGCTCCTGCCTGGCGAGAGGATGGCTGGTGGCATGATGAGAGAGGGAAACTCCCCGTCGTGGACGCGGTGATGGCTATGGGGCCGCCGCTCTCTGATCCTGAGCCCTTGCCCCCTGTTGAGCCTCCCCTGCAGTTCGATAGGAATATCACCTTGGCCATCCGAGAGGACTGGCAAGATCCCGAGAGCCCCATTGTGCGAGTGGTGACCATGCCTATGGAGGAATACTTGAAGGGCGTGGTCCCCAGCGTTATAAGCCCTGAAGGGCCACTTGAGGCTCTCAAGGCCCAGGCCGCTGCCGCCAGATCTTACGCCTACTACACCAAACTTCATCCCAGGCATGCGGAGAAGAACGCTAATATCTGCAACTCTGCCCATTGCCAGACCTGGGAGCCCGCTTTGGCTACGGAGATTACCGACCAAGCGGTTGAGGAAACGGAAGGTATAGTGGCCACATACGCTAGCCAGGTGATAAACGCTTTCTACTTCGCCAACTGTGGAGGGCAGACGAAGAACAGTGAGGATGTCTGGCGGCAGGCTCTTCCCTATTGCCGGAGCGTCCCTTGCCCCATGGGCGGCGAGCCAGAGGGGCATGGCGTAGGGATGTGCCGAGAAGGGGCCTTGGAACTGGCCAGGCAGGGCAGGAGTTACGACGAGATATTGAAACATTACTATACTGGTATCGATGTGGAAGAGATCGTAGCAGTTCCTTCTCCCCCACCGTCTCCTCCGCCTCCCGAACCTCACCGCTGGAGGATAACGGTGGAACGGAGGCCGGGCTCCCGCTTGATGGTGGGCACCTTCCCTCGTCCAGGGATCCAGATCACCGTCACCGACCCTTGGGGCAATCGGTCCTCCTCTGTAAGCGGCTCTAAGCCGGAGTATGGCCTTGGAGGGTTCGAGATCCTCATCTTCCACGACGCTACATACCTGCTTCAGTTCTTGGGAGAGACCTTCGAGGTGGAGGTGCGGGGAGATAGGGTCCACCTCACCTTCGAGGAGGTAGAAGAGGTTCTTTTGCGGGTCGTCACCCAGTGGATGGAGGAAGAGGAGGTGGAGGATCTCTTGGAGAGCCTATCTCGCGAACCTACCTACCAAGACCGCTTCCAGATCGAGTATCAAGAGACATAAGGGTATATGGCCATTAAGAACGCCCTCTTCTTTTGAAGAGGGCGTTTTATGTTTGCTGGCTCTGGCAGGAGAGGCTATAATCTTAACCGGGGGTTGGGTGTGAAGATCTCCGAGGAAAGGTTAGACCAGATTTTGTCCCAGGTGACTAAACCCGCCCGCTACACGGGCCGGGAATGGAATAGCGTAGTTAAGGATTGGGACCAGGTCAGGACCAAGGTTCTCCTCGCTTATCCCGATCTCTATGAGGTAGGGATGAGCAACTTGGGCCTCATGATCCTCTATGATCTTCTCAATAAGGAAGATGATCTCCTGGCGGAGCGGGTCTATACTCCTTGGGTAGATATGGAGGAGGCCCTGCGAGGGGCGAAGATACCCCTCTACAGCCTGGAGACCAGGCACATTCTGGACGACTTCGACATCATCGGCTTCAGCCTCTCCTACGAGTTGAACTACACGAACATCTTGACCATGCTCGATCTGGCGGGTGTGCCCCTCCTTTCTTGCCAGCGGGATGAACGCCACCCTCTGATTATCGCGGGAGGCAGTTGTGCCTATAACCCTGAGCCTTTGGCCGATTTCTTTGACCTCTTCGTCATTGGTGAGGGAGAAGAGGTGCTCTTGGAGTTAGTTGAAGTTTACCGGGAATGGGGCAAAGGGGAGCGGGATCAATTCTTGCGTCGGGCGACCCAGATCGAGGGGGTATATATTCCCAGCCTCTATGAAGTGGCCTATAGGGATGGTGCCCTGGGTTCACCCCGGCCTCGGACCCCAGAAGCGAAGCCTGTCATCACTAGGCGGATAGTCAACCGCTTGTCTCCTCCCCCCATTGAGGTGATAGTGCCCTATGTAGAAGCGGTCCACGACCGAGGCATGATCGAGATCATGAGGGGCTGCACTCGGGGATGCCGCTTCTGTCAGGCGGGGGTGATCTATCGTCCCCTTCGGGAGCGCCCGGTAGAGGAGGTGCTGGTTGCCGCCGATGAACTCCTAAAGGCCACAGGCTATGAGGAGATATCTTTGATCTCCTTGAGCAGTTGCGACCACAGCCAGATAGAGGAGATGGTGCGAGGGCTTCTCGAGAGGCACGCCCCACAGCATGTTACGGTCTCCCTACCCAGCCTGCGGGTCGATTCCTTCTCCTTGGAGTTGGCTGCCCTCTTCCAAGGAAGACGGAAGATGGGCCTCACCTTCGCCCCGGAGGCGGGGAGCCAGAGGTTGAGGGAGGTGATCAATAAGGGGGTCACAGAGGAGGATATCCTCAGCACCGCAGAGAGGGCCTTCCGCGCCGGCTGGCAGAGGATCAAACTCTACTTTATGATAGGGTTGCCCACGGAGACTATGGAAGATGTGACTGCTATTTGTGATCTAGTGAAGCGGATCTGGGGTATAGGCCGGGAGATAGATGGGCGGCGGACCCAAGTGAGCGTCAGTGTAGCCACCTTCGTCCCTAAGCCCCATACCCCCTTCCAATGGATGCCCTTGGAGGGTGAGGCCAGCCTAGAGGAGAAGCAGGCTTTCTTACGTCGAGAACTAAAGAACTTCCGCTTGAGTTGGAGCGATCCTCAGGTGACGCTTCTGGAAGCTGTCCTCTCCCGTGGGGATCGGCGTCTAGGAGCGGTCATCTTTGAGGCTTGGCGGCGGGGTGCGCGGTTCGATGCCTGGGACGAGCTCTTCAAGCCCACTAACTGGTGGGAGGCGTTCCAGGGCCAAGGGTTAGATCCCGATTTCTACGCTCGGCGTCCCCTGGATAGAGATGCCCCTCTCCCCTGGGATCATATCGATGTGGGGGTGAAAAAGGGGTTCCTGGCTCGAGAGTGTGAGCAAGCCCTGCGAGGCCAGACTACACCTGATTGTCGAGGGGGGCCTTGCTTCGCCTGTGGCGTCCTCAAAACCTTCCCTGGGGCTCGTGAAGCGGCCCGCGAGGGGCTTTGGGGCTGCCCACCCAGGATGGCGCAGGGCGGAGAGGATCGTTGATGGTAAAGAACGGCCAGCGGATACGCATCACTTTCGGCAAGGAGGAGGAGATACGATACATCTCCCACCTGGATATGATGCGGCTCTGGAAGCGAGCCCTCCGCCGGGCGAATGTCCCCCTGGCCTATTCCAAAGGGTTCAACCCCCAGCCCAAGATATCTATTGCTGCTCCTCTTCCCGTGGGCTTCACCGGCGAGGAGGAGGTGATGGATGTCGTGTTGGAGCGTCCCGTTTCGCTGACCAGTTTGGCCAAGAGTGTGAAGAAGCAAATGCCTCCCGGCATCACCCTCAAGGAGGTGCGAGAGGTCTACATGGCTCTCCCCTCTCTTCAACCGCAGGTGCGCTTTGCCGAATACACCGTCTTTCCCCTGGACGATGAAGAGATAGAGAGCAAGATCGAGGCACTCTTGGCCGCTGGAGCCATACCCCGCGAACGACGGGGGAAGAAGTACGATCTCCGTCCCCTCATCGGCGATCTGCGGCTGGAGGGCAAGAGTCTCTGGATGCGCTTGAAGCACGATGCCCAGGGGGCCGGACGTCCTGACGAGGTGCTGGCGGCCTTGGAAATAGAAAGGGCGGGGAAAGCCATCCATCGCACGCGTTTGATATTTGCCTCTCAACTTTAGGGAACCCCTCACCGCCCCTTCTCAGAACTCCCTGCAAAGACAGAGAATGAAAGAGCCCCAGCCCTTTGGCTGGGACCGACTTTCGAAATATTCGCAGATACCGCTATCGACAACGGGCTTTTCCTCCCACTATCCAGATCTGGCGAAACTGCAAAAACCAAGAAATGAGATTTTGCCCGATTTTTCACC
>CAYLIE010000004.1:0-59409 GCA_964383935.1 uncultured Anaerolineales bacterium
TTACCTATTGAACCAATAACCTCATTTCGGTAACATTTTCATTTGGCTGGACACGACCCTTGACCTCACAAAATATCTGTGCTATAATATAGAACAAATGGTCTATAAAGGTCTCCACCTAATCCATATCGATCTCGACGCCTTCTTCGCCTCCGTGGAGGAACTCCTAAACCCGGAAATCGCGGGCCTGCCCATCATCGTGGGAGGAGGCCCCGGCCGGAGAGGGGTAGTCGCCTCGGCCTCCTACGCGGCTCGAGCCTACGGCGTCCGCTCGGCGATGCCCACCGCCCAGGCCTTGCGCCTCTGCCCCCAGGCTATCCTCGTCCCCGGAGATCCAGAGAGATACTCGGAGATCTCCGACCAAGTAATGGCTCTCCTCTCAGAATACACCCCCCTGATAGAGAAGGTCTCCATCGACGAGGCCTTCTTAGATACCACTGGATGCGAGAGGCTGTGGGGACCGGCAGAAGAGATAGCCCGCACCATCCAACGGCGGGTAAAGGGGGAACTGAGTCTGCCCTCCTCGCTGGGGGTGGCTGCCAACAAACTCCTGGCCAAGATGGCTTCGGAAGAAGGGAAGCCGGGGGGCTTGGTGGTAGTACCCCCTGGGCAAGAGGCGGCCTTTCTAGCCCCCCTCCTCGTGGAGCGGCTTTGGGGCGTAGGCCCAGCCACGGCCCAGCGCCTCCACGCTTTAGGGGTAGAAGCCATCGGAGAGTTGGCCCGTCTACCTCTCGATCTCTTGGAGAAAGAGTTCGGAGCCCTAGGCAGAGTCCTTTACCGGCGCGCCCGGGGTAGAGATGACTCTCTTCTCACACTCCACAGGGAGCCCAAATCTATAGGCCACGAACATACCTTCCCTTGGGATCTAACCACCCCAAGAGAGGTACAACGGTACCTGTTGGATCTTTCAGAGAGGGTAGGGCGCAGGCTGCGTGGTCATAGGATGAGAGGGAGAACCATCACGGTAAAACTACGCCATAGCGACTTCACCACCCTCACTCGCAGCGCCACCCTCTCCCGTCCCACCGACCTAGACCAGGCCATCTACGATCAAGCGGCGCAGATCCTTCGCCGGGAGTGGCGGCCGGGAATGCGGCTCCGTTTGGTGGGGGTGAGCATCAGCAATTTGACGCCCCGCTTTCCCTCTCAGTTGGATCTCTTCGACCAAAGAGAAGCGAAATTGAGCCGTCTTAACCAGGCCGTGGACGAGATTCGAGAGCGGTATGGGAATGGAGCCCTCCAGCGCGCCTCCCTTCAGGGCCCGAAGGAACCTCTGTGAAATCAGATAAATACCACCGCCAGAGAGCCAAGAAGAAACCCGCTCTCAGCCTAAGAGAGCGGGTCTAGAGCGCCTAGAACGCGCCCAGAGGAGCATGAGACCCCTCACTTCATAGGCAGGAACTTGAACATCTTCGTGCCGCATACGGGACAGGTGCCCTGGGCAGCTCTCCTGCGGTTCTTGGTCATTATCTCCTTCGCGTTCTGCATCTTCCGCTTGGCTCGACACTTGACGCAGAAGCCTTGCACCTCCACCTCTACCACCTCCTTTCCTGTTGAGTTTCCCCTATATCACCTAACAATGGTGACCATCTTGTATAACTCATTATACCATCAAAACCATATATTGGCAAGCGTATTGTTATGTCAACTTGGCGACATTTCGTATAGTGCAGGTGTGGCCCTTCCCAAGAAGCACTGGCATCTCCCGCCCCAAAGTGATCTCCTCTCGGCTCACACAGCACGAGTAGGCATAAGCCTCGACGCCACACCTCACGGCCTCTCGGAGGACCACACCAAATTCGGGGGCCGACTCATCGTAGGGAGAAAGGGATTTCGCGTCCTCCCGCTGCACTACGAAAAGGATGGCTGCTCGCTCCCCACCCGCCTTAAGTGCAATCAGTTCCTCCAGATGGCGGCGACCCCGGCTAGTGACCGCGTCCGGGAAGTAACCCATACCCTCCCGCACCAAGGTCACCGACTTGGTCTCCACCCAACACCTTCTATCCTCGCCCTCCAAGAGGCAGTCTAGTCTGCTTCGGCCATAACGTACCTCTCGCTCCACCTTGGTATACCCTTCGAACCCCTCCAACCGGCCACCGACAACCGCCTCCTCGACCAGACGGTTGGGCAAGCGAGCGTCGATGGAGACGAGGGTCCCGGGCAGAGAGACCATGAGGAGGTCATACTTTGTGAGGCGTTTGGACTCCCTTGCCTCTGCCAAGAGCACGGGACGTCCCGGGGTGAAAAGTTCGGTCAACCTCCCGGAATTGGGCACATGAGCAGCCACAACCCCATCCCCGACTCGGACGCTGGCCCGAAACCGGTTATCGCGCGAGAGGAAAACCCCTTCCATCAAGGGTTTTGCGATCTTCATCACCCAACCTTAGCCAGGAGCCTTTTGTGCTCCTGCATCATGCACCTATCGATCACTACAGTGAGCCCTGCATCTCGGCCCCTCTCCGCCGCCTCCTCGTTCACCACCCCCAACTGCATCCAGACCACCTTGGCCCCTATGGCCATGGCCGATTCCACGATAGAGGGCACATGCTCTGGAGCGCGGAAGATATCCACCACATCTATATGTTCGGGGATATCTTCCAGCCGAGGGTAAGAGTTCTCTCCCAGGGTCTTCTCGATGGTAGGATTGACGGGAAAAAGCTTGTAGCCCTGCGTCTTGAGATAAGCCGCCACCCGATGACCATCCCGCCCCGGTTTATCCGATAGCCCTACCACGGCGATATTCTTGACCCCTTTCAGTATCTCCTTTATCTCCTCATCGGTCGGGTTATGCATGGTCACTCCTCTATACAAAATGCTTGGCCCTTATGTGACGCCATATACCCTCTTTCAAGCGGGAGAAATCGAGAGTTTACATTGTACTTAGGTAAGGTCGCAAGAGGCTCACCTGTCCACCAGAGAGATATAGAGGCGATGGAGATGAAAATGGCGCCCAGAGTCGGCCCTTTCGAGGCCACTAATACTCATAGCAACTGCCGCCGATGAACTCCCGGAAGAGCGAGGTGGGCGGGATGGCCGAATCGTCCTCGACAGGAGTAACAGAGTTCAAGAGCTCGTACACACGCTTAGCGCGAATGAAGGCGTCAACTCGCAGCAGGTCGTTCTTATACTCTTCCTTCCACTTCTCGAAGTAAGCGATCAGCCTAGCCCTCATTATGGGCAGTTCGTACGGCAGGGCACTGTTGACGATGTAGTCAGCCGTGTTGACTTGGGGGATGATGTGGCGAAGTTCGCTGCCGCGGACATAGTGCCAATGTTCCAGCGTCCGGCGGCGATCGTAGGCACGATGTGTGGCGTCCCTCTCCATGCGACGCATCAGTCGCAAGTCGGTCCAGCGAACGAACTTCCCATCGGGCCCTTTCATCTGGAGCAATGTTTCGATGTACACTTTGAACTTGCCTTCATCGGCCACACCCTGGGTCATGTCGGGAAAAAGACCATGCAGGCTGTCGATAAGGATGATCTCCTCCGGCCCGACCTGCATCGGAGTTGCGTTATCGCGTCGTTTGCCCGTTTTGAAATCGTAACGGGGAACCCACACCTCCTCCCCAGCGATCAAGCGCACCAGGTGGTCATTGATAAGTTCCAGGTCGAGGGCCTGCGGCGTCTCGAAGTCGTAGTCCCCGAACTCGTCCTTGGGATGGAGTTCAAGGTCGAAGAAGTAGTTGTCGACGTTGAGCGCCATGAGACTGAGCCCCATCTTCCGTAACTGGTCACTGAGCTTCGCCGTTGTGGTAGTCTTGCCAGAGGAGGAAGGCCCGGCGATGATAACCATCTTTAAATCGTCCCCACGCTCCATGATCATCTCTGCCGCAGTCGCCAGGTCTTCCTCATAAGCACTGTCAGATTGCCGCACGATTTCCGGAAACTCCCCCTGGGCGATTCGCGCGTTTAGACCTTCCACCGTGTTGACATCGTGATCGACCGCCCAAGAAAGGACCTCCCAGATCTTACGGTAGGGGATGTTTCCGGAGTCACGGTGCGACTTTGCGATCTTCTTTCGCCGTCGACGACTCTGTTCGTAGCGATACAAAATGTAGGCCTTAGCGACTTTCGCGTGGCCGTTCTCGATCAACACCTTCTCGACGATATCTTGGATCTCCTCCACGGTGGGGATATGTCCTGGCGGTGTGCTTTCTTCGAGAATAGCAACAACCTGGTCAGTCAGGCCTTCTGCGATCGACCGGTCGCGGCCGCCCACCGCTACCGCCGCCCGATAGATAGCGCTAGTGATGCGCTCGCGCTTGAAAGGGACAATAGCCCCCGTTCGCTTGACTACTTGCTTAATTCTTGAGGCCATATGGGCTCCTGGGACGAAACTTTCCCCATTTCTATTGTACCCCTCTAGTAGGACTCAGTCAATGGTTGAAAGCAGCGGGGAAAGCCCCTCTCACCTCACTCGTAAGGGGCTCGATCTGCGCCTTTAGCCCAGGGTGTGATCTCCTGCCGGCCTCCGCTCGACAACGAAGGCGAATAGCGACTTCTACCCCTGGTCAAATCTCTCTATCAATCCCTGGAAGACGCCTTCGGAGAGGGGTTTCCCCGATATCAAAGACCAGACGCTCTCCGGTAGATCACCGGCGACCCCTTTTTCACCGAGGTAGCCCGTATCGTTGACCCGCAGGAGGAGAGCCTTCCCTGTCTCTAGGTTGGTAACCCGAACCAATTCTCCAGACAACTCTTCCCACAGATCATCGTCCACGGCGATGGTGAACGATTCGGGGTTGTAGGGCTCGCCGGACCTGGTTATCTTACCACAGTGGGAACTGCAGTCGTAGTAGTGATCTTGCCCCAACCGATGGTCTGCCAACCCTCGCTCCTTGAGGCAGTGGCCATAGCCAAAGCCGCCAATAGGGCGATAAGTTTCACCCTCTTTCACCTCCATACAGTTTGGTAACAAAACGGGTAGATTTAACCCTACCCTCGCTCTTTTGGCAAGTCGCTTAAGGGTCGTATTTCAGACAGAATGCGTCCCTTCCAGGACAGGATGGAAGGGACGCATCGATAACGCGAAGGCCCGTCTAGTTGCGTTTCATATCAAGCAACAAGGCGAGGAGCCGAGTCCTCTCGGCTCGGCTCCTCATGCAGAAGCGGCAAACAGATCTGCCTCCCATCTCCTGCGTTTCGCAGATTACCACAGGGAACTCATCGAGTCAAGCCTGACCTTGGTACTAATAGCAGCCGGTAACTCCTTCGGAAAGCAAATAGGACCCTCAGGTGGCTCTCCTCACCGATTTCGACAGGAAGGCTCCGGGGTAGATCTTACGACCTTCCATATCGCCATCTAGGCTAGTGGCTAGATCGCCTTCGATGGTCCCTATCAGCATCCCACCTCCCAGAGCCTCAACGGTTCGCTCGATCAATGATGCCTTACCCGCCCCGGCGAAGCCATCAGGCTGAGGCTCAAGATACCCCTTTTGGCCAGGCGCTCTTTGATCTCCCGAGCCATGAGGTTATTAGCCTTCTAGATATCGATGAGAACCGCGATGCGCATCTAGGTCTCCATCTTCATCAGGGGCGTCAGTTCCGTGGTCAGCCTCTCGAAGAAACTATTAGGAGGCAGATCGGGACTCACCCCGTAGGCGAAGTCCACTATCTGGCCCCTCAGTTGCAGACCCACGGCCTCGATGGCGATAGTCTTCCCCCTCTCCACCAAGACCGCCTCTCCCCGATCTTGCATCTTCTCTCGTAGCGCCTCATCGCCATAGGCGTGCTCGCTCATCAGCACCTTGGTGACCGTTTGCACGTTGTCGGGGTCGGTCTTGTCGAAGAGCCAAACCTCGAAAGCGGTGATCTTATCCGGAGCCCCTTCGCCTATCACCTCCGAGAAGCCCACCCCGCAGGCTCCATAGAACTCGCCAGCAGGGGTCTCGATGTTGAAAGAGGTATCGTAGCCGTCATCCCCCAAGGTATAGGTGGTCACGAACTGACCTAGAGGGGCTTCCTCTGGCACCTCCCAACTTACCAACTCCTCTTTAAGCGCGGGGCGCAGAGGAGCCCTCTCTCGCCGTTCCCTCCAACGGGCCAGCGCCACTCCTCCACCGACCACCACTAGAACCACAAGGAGGAAGAGGACCAAGACTAGGCCCAAAGAGCGGACGATAGAAGGGCCACCGGCTACCGGCGCAGGTGTGGGAGTGGCCTCTGGCAGAGCCCCGGGCAAGGCCACATCCGCTGCCCCAGCCAGATCTCGCAGCCTCTGTGCCGCTGGGAGATCGCCCTCTTCTTCCGCGCGAGCGATGAGAGAAGAGATGATCTCCCCCACCTCGCTCTCCTCGAAGCCTTGCAGTCGTTCTCGAGCCGCCTCATCGTCCTCATTGAGGCTATAGGAGTCGGCGACCATCAAGATCCAACCCTCCTTATGGCTAAGACGGAGGTCTTGGGGGTCCGTGTCGTAATATTGCACCGGCCAGAGGCCCCAACCGATGGCTAACCAGCCGATAGCCAACCCGACGAGGAAGATAACCACCCCCTTGATGAGGTTCGCCCTCCCGATGCGATCGATATACTCCATCTCTCCACCCTCCTTCCCTAGCGATGAGTATCCCTACAGGATCCCGGGGGAGAGAAGCGTCGGTTCCTTAGAGGCCCTGCTGAGAACCTCCACCCCCTCCTCCCGAATAACAACCATATCCTCGATGCGGACCCCTCCCCAATCGGAGATATAGATGCCCGGTTCCACCGTGAGGATCATGCCCGGTTGAAGTTCCTCCTCCGATGTTTTGGTCGCTCTAGGTTTCTCATGGACGGCTAGGCCCACGCCATGACCCAGGCCGTGGCCGAAATACTCCCCATAGCCCGCCTCCTCGATCACCTGCCGAGCCAAACCATCGGCCTCCTTGCCCTTCATCCCCGCTCGGATGTCCTCAATAGCGCTCTCCTGGGCCCTTCTCACCAGGGCGTAGATCTCTTGAAACCTAGCCCCTGGCTCACCGAGACAGATAGTACGCGTCAGATCAGAATGGTAACTTTCCACCCGGGCACCGATGTCTATCACTATCGGCTCGCCTTCCCTAAGGGCCCGCTCCGTGGTCGTAGCATGGGGCAGGGCTCCATTGGGCCCGCCGGCTATTATGAAGTCGAAGGCTATCTTCTCCGCCCCCTGTTGCCGCATGTAGACCTCCGCCTCCCAAGCCACCTCCCGCTCAGTGAGACCTGGTCGGATATATTCACAGAGGTACGCATAGGTCTCGTCGGCCAGAGCCACAGCCTTTCTTATGGCCTCGATCTCGTCCTGGTCCTTGATAGCCCGCATCTCCTCTACCAAGCCGCTGGTGGGCACCCACTCAGACCCCTCCGAGGCGCCGGCCCACTTTTGGTATCGAGCGAAGGTCAGATGCTCGGCCTCGAACCCCATCCGCTTCGTTCCCACCTCTTCCAAGAGGCCCGAGAGCGCCTCGACGACCCCTTCATCGCGCCTCTCCACCTCCAAGAGCCGAAATTCAGGGGCTTCTCTCTCCGCCTGCTCCAGATATCTGAAATCGGTCATCAAGATAGAATCATCTTCCGTTATAAAAAGCGCCCCCTCTATCTCATCGGGCTGCGCCGATGGTCCGAAGCCGCTCAAATAGAGGCTATTCTGAGGCTGGGTTATGAGGATGCCGTCCAAGCCTTGCTCATTCAGCATCTGGCGCAATTCTTCTACCCTGGCTTTTCTATTCATCCCCCTTCACCTCGCCTTCACGAGCCAAAGGGTGGGAGTTCATATAGACCTCCCGCGCTCTCCTCTGGCTCACATGGGTATAAACCTGGGTGCTCGATAGGCTCGCATGGCCCAAGAGTTCCTGCACCACCCTTAAGTCCGCCCCCCCGCCCAACATATGGGTGGCGAAGGTGTGGCGGAAGAGGTGGGGCGTCACCCACTTCAAGCCCGCTTTCCTAGCGCAGCGATCCAGCATCGACTGTACACCGCGGACCGATAAGCGCTCTCCAGAGCGATTGAGAAAGAGAGCGCCCGTTCGCTTTCCCTTCAACAACTTCGGACGTCCTTCTTTGAGATAGAGTTCCAAAGCATTCAGCGCCGGCCGCCCTAGAAGCACAATCCGATCCTTGCCCCCCTTCCCTCGAACCATCATTTGACCCCTGACGATGTCCACGGTACCCATATCTAGCCCCACCAATTCGCTGATCCTCATGCCAGTCGCGTATAGGATCTCCAGGATGGCTCGATCCCTCTGCCCTAGAGGCTGAGAGGTATCTGGGGCCTGCATGATAGCCCCTATCTCTTCCGGCTTCAGGTAACGGGGAAGACGTTGGGGCACCTTGGGAGCGGAGATGGCTTCGATGGGGTTCGATTCCAGCACTCTCTGGCCCACCAAATATCTGAAAAAAGAGCGTAACTCCGATATCCGCCGCCTTATACTGGCCTTGGCGTACCCCTTGGCCCTCAGCCAGAGGAGGTAGCGGGTCAAAACCTGGCGATCTACCTCTTGAAGAGAAGAAACCCCCTCCCCCTTTAGGAAACGGAGAAACTCGCCCACCTCCCGACGGTAGTTCCGAACCGTGTAGGGAGAAGCGTTCCGCTCGACCACAAGATAGGTGATGAACCGATCTAGGTACTCTTCCACCATCCCTACCTGCGACCCTTTCGCCTCCGAGGGGGTCTGCGGCGCTCTTGGCTCCAGGGTCTCGATCTGGGCCTCCGTCTGCTCTTGGGGATGCGATAGCCTCCGCCTTTCCTCCTCACCCCTACCCCTCGCTCTTGAGCCCCTCTCTTACGGCTTCAGATTCAGAGAGTTTCAGCTCTTTCCTGGGCAGTTGCATCCCGCACTCGATGCACCGGGCGAACTTCCGCGAGGCGATGGTCAAGAGGCCACTACACTCGGGACAACGCTGAGGAAGAGGTCTCCGTCCCACGGCAAAATCGCACTCCGGGTAGTTGGCACAGCCGTAGAAACGCCGCCCCTTCCTAGACCGTCTTTCCACCAGCTCTCCCCCACAACGGGGGCACAAGACCCCGATCTCTACCAGATATGATTTCGTGTTCTTGCATTCAGGATAGTTGCTGCAGGCCATGAATTTCCCGTACCGGCCGAACTTGAAGACCATGGGGCTGCCGCATTCCTCGCAGAGTTCGCCTGTGGGCTGGTCAGCGATCTCCACCTTCTCCATCTCCTCTTCGGCCCGCTCCAACGCTTTTTCAAAGGGTTGATAGAACTCCCGAAGAACGGGAACCCTCTCCTTCTCTCCGGAGGCTATGAGATCGAGTTCCTCTTCCATCTGGGCGGTAAAGCCCACATCCATAACGTCCGGAAAATGCTTTATCAAGAGATCGCAGACCAAAGTGCCCAATTCTGTGGGCTGTAACCGTCTATCCACCCGTTCCACATACCCCCGGGTCTGGATGGTAGAGATGATAGGGGCGTAGGTACTGGGCCGGCCGATCCCATGCTCCTCCAGCGCCTTCACCAAGGTGGCTTCATTATACCGTGGCGGCGGCTTGGTGAAATGTTGCTCTGGGATGAGGCGGAGGCAGTCTAGAGGTTCTCCCTCAGTCAATTCCGGCAAAGGCTCCTCTTCCTCTCTCTGGATCTCGTAGACCGTTAGGAAACCGGGGAACCTGAGCACCGACCTAGAGGCCCGGAAGAGATAACCTTCCCCGGCTTTCACATCTACGGTAGTCACCTCGAAAAGCGCAGGCGCCATCTGGCTGGCCAAAAACCGCTTCCATATCAGATCATACAACCTATATTGGTCGCGGGTCAAGAACCTCTTGATGCTCTCTGGTTCCCTATGAACAGAGGTAGGACGGATCGCTTCATGAGCCTCCTGAGCCTTCTTAACCCTCGTCTTGTAGCGGGGCATGTAGGGAGGGAGAAAGTTCGGACCAAACTTTTGGGTTATATAACCCCTCGCCTCTGCCTGGGCGGAAGAGGCCACGTTAAGCGAATCGGTGCGCATATAGGTGATGAGCCCTACCGAGCCTCGAGCGCCTAGGCTCACCCCCTCGTATAGTTGCTGGGCCACCCGCATGGTGCGCCTGGCTGAGAAGCGGAGGCGGAGGAACGCATCCCGCTGCAAGGTGCTGGTGATGAAGGGAGGAAACGGCCTCCGCTGCTTCTCCTCTCTCTTCACCCGCTCTACGATATATAGGGCCCCCTCCAACTCCTTTAGGATGAGTTGAACCTCGTCTTGGCTTTCGAGCCTGACCTTCTCCCCCCGCACCCGTTGGAGTTTGGCTCTAAATGAGTCTCGAGGCTCCTGCCCCCGCGTCTCCTCCTTGGCTAATTCAGCCTCTATGCTCCAGAACTCTTGAGGGACGAAGGCCTCGATCTCCCGCTCCCGCTCCACCACGAGGCGCAAAGCGACCGATTGCACTCGGCCCGCAGAGAGCCCCCCTTTCACCTTCCGCCAAAGGAGAGGACCGATCTTATACCCCACCAAGCGGTCCAGGATCCGCCTCGCCTGCTGGGCCTCGACCAACCGCATGTCTATCCCTCGCGGGTGGGAAAAGGCTTCGGCTACCGCCCGCTTGGTGATCTCGTGGAAAGCCACGCGATGTACGGGGACCTCTATCCTGGCCGCCTCGATGAGATGCCAGGCGATGGCCTCCCCCTCCCGGTCGGGATCGGTGGCTAAATAGACTTCAGCCGCCCCTTGGGCGGCCTCCCGCAACTCTTTGACTATCTGGCGCTTCTCGCGAGGGACACGATAGGTGGGGGCGAAATCGTTCTCCGCATCCACGCTGAGCCTCGACTTGAGGAGATCCCTCACATGCCCTATCGAAGCCTTCACCTCACAACCCTGGCCCAGGAACCTCCTCATGGTCCGCGCCTTAGCTGGCGATTCGACTATCACCAATTTGCCATCTGCCTGCTTCTGCCCCCCTTTGGACCTAGCAGTGCTCTTAGGTTTAGGGAGCGAGGCATGGGCCGGAGTTCTACCCATCCTGAACATCTTAGTCCCACAAGTAGCACAGACCCCCCTGATCCCCGGCTGTCCCCTCTTGGTGTAGACAGGCTGGAGGTCTTTCATCCCTCGCTTGGCCCTACACTTGACGCAGTAGGCTTCCACTATAGGAATTCTTCCCCCCGCTTCCTTTGAAGTTCGGCTACCAAGGCCTTCACATCCTCGGTACGATTCCGAGAGCAGACCAAGATGGCGTCCTCGGTATCGACGATGACTAGATCTTCCACCCCTATGGTGGCCACCAACCGCTCGGGGCTGACAACTAGGGTGCCCTTGGTATCGAGCCCCACATGATCTCCCAAGACCACGTTACCCTCGCCATCAGCGGGGAGGAGTTCTATGAGGCTGGCCCAACTCCCCACATCGCTCCAGCCGAAACTGGTAGGAAGGACCGCTACCTTGACCGCCTTCTCCATGATGCCATAATCTATCGTCTCCGGTTCCACCGACTCCCAGACACTCTCCAGGACTTGAGATTCTTCGGCACCCCCCAGAGCCTCTTTTATCTCCAATAACTGGGCGTACAGTTTGGGCATGAGCCGCTCTATCTCGCCCAGAATGGTATCCACCCTCCAGACGAAGATACCCGAATTCCAGAAGTAATCGCCAGATCGCAAGAAAGCCTCGGCTGTGCCCCGGGCTGGCTTCTCGGTGAATCGTTTCACCTTATAGACCTCGTGTCCGGAGATGGACTCCAGATACTCGTCGGTCTGGATATAGCCGTACCCGGTCTCCGGGCCGCGAGGCTGGATACCCAAGGTGACCAGATAACCTCCCTCCGCCACCTTGCTCGCGGCCTGAAGGACAAGGCGGAACTTCTCCTCTTGTGTGATGACGTGATCGGCGGGGAGACAGATCATCACCTCCTTGGGGTGGGAACGAGCCAAGTGGATGGCGGCCAGCCCTATGGCCGGTGCCGAACCCCGGCCTGCTGGCTCGGCGATGACGTTTCTCTCCGGCAGATCAGGGAGCTGCTCCCGAACCAGAGAGAGATAAGAACCACCGGTGACTACCAAGACCTTCTGAGGGGGGACGAGAGGCAAGATGCGATCATAGCTGGCCTGCAACATCGTCCTCCCCGAGACCAAATCCAAGAGTTGTTTGGGGCTATCCTTTCGGCTGCGAGGCCAGAGACGGGTCCCCGCCCCTCCAGCCAGTATCACGGCATACATCTTTGCCTCAATCGACAAGATATCTTACTTTTGCTTCCCGAGCCAGGACGTAGTTCATCCCCCCCACCTGGCGCACCAACCCCTTCAGTTCCATCAGGGCTAGAGTGCTCGTCACCTGGGCGATGGGCAAACCGCTCTTGCGACCTATCTCATCCACATGCACCGGCTCCTGGGAGATGAGGCCAAGGACCATAGATTCGGTCTCGTTCTCGGGGAGGATCTCTTGCACCTCTCGGTGCTCTTCGATCATGGTTAAGTTCAACTCTTCCATTATATCCTCCACCGAGAGGATCAGTTTCGCCGCCCCTTCTTGGATGAGCCTGTTCGTGCCCCGACTTTTTCTAGCCATCATATTCCCCGGCACGGCGAAGAGTTCCCGCCCCTGCTCCAGGGTGTAGTCAGCGGTGATGAGGGCCCCGCTCCGCTCGCCAGCCTCCACGATCACCGTGCCCAACGCTAGGCCGCTTATAATCCGGTTGCGAGGCGGGAAATTCCCCCCTTCGGGAGGGGTGCCTAGAGAGTACTCGGTGACCAAGGCCCCCTCTTCCATGATAGCCCGGGCCAGTTTAGCATGTTCGGAGGGGTAGATAATGTCTATACCACACCCCAGGACGGCTATGGTTCGGCCTCCCGCCTCCAAGGCGGCGCGATGGGCCAAAGAATCGATCCCTCGCGCCAGACCGCTTATCACCGTGATCCCATTCCGGGCCAGATCTCCAGCTATCTGGTCCACTACCTGTTTACCGTAGTGGCTGGGGTTCCGAGTCCCCACTACCGCCACCGCCCACTCATCTCGGGAGAGGATCTCTCCCCTCACGTAGAGAAGGGGCGGCGGGTTGTGGATATGGCGCAACCGCGGGGGATAGTTTTCATCTTCCCAAGTGATGGCCTTGGCTCCTGCCTGGGCCACCTTGGCCTCCTCCTCCTCGAGGGAGATCTCCTTGCGAGTAGAGATAAGGCTCTCCAAAGAGCGTTTATCTAGTCCTACCTCCCTCAACTCTCGTGGTTCGGCCTGCCAAGCGCTCTTGAGGTCACCGAAACGCTCCAAGAGCGACCTCAAACGTGCTGGTCCAATGCCCGGAACCAAATTGAAGCCGATCCAGTATTTCAGATCTGTCACCCTACCACCCACAAACGTCTTATATGCCTCAGCATACCATTACGGCTCGCCCTTTGTCAAGACGAGCTAGAACATCCCTTCCAGGGGTTCAACGATGAGCCTTCCCCCCTCCAGATCAACCTCCTTTATCACATCCTCTATGGCGGGAACGAGTATCTCGCCTCGCTCTCCCTTCACTACATAGACCTCATTGGCCCCGGTGAAAAGGACCTCCGAGACTCCTCCTAGATGCTCCCCCTCACTCGTCCAGACCTCCAAACCCACTATCTGGTAGATATAGTACTCATCCTCCGAGAGGGGAACCGCCTCCTCCAGAGGGATCTGCACCAATTTTCCTCGAAATTTCTCCGCGCTATTACGATTGGCGCACCCCTCCAACTTGAGGATGCCCCACCTCCCATGTCGCCTATGTCCCTCCAGCATCCAAGGTTCATCGCCCAAGTAAACCCTCTTTAACTCCTGAAAACGGTCCGGGAAGTCAGTGAGGATGGCCACCTTCAATTCGCCCCTCGTGCCCCAAGGAGCCACCACCTTGCCTACCACTAGATAACGAGGCACCCTACGAGCCGGGCGTTCCCCTGACCTCCCAGGGCGCGAGAAGGGACCCATCTCTCCAGCGGCATCGCTGGCCATCTCTATACGATCTCCAGGATGGCCCGTTTCCCTTGTCGAATAGCCGCCACTCGAAGCAGGGTGCGCATAGCATTGGCCACCCGCCCCCCCTTCCCGATCACCCGCCCCATATCCTCCTTAGCCACCCTCACCTCGAAGATGACGGAGCGGGTGCCGTCTATCTCCTTCACCTCTACCTGATCCGGGTTTTCGACCAGGGATTTGACCATATATTCCACGAGTTCCTTCACAGGCCTCTCCTCAAAGACTCCCTTCCTCCAGGATCTTCTTTATCTTCTCCAACGATTTAGGACCCAGCCCGGAGATATTGGAGAGTTCGCCTTTCTCCAACCCCTCTTTCAATTCGCTCACCTTGGTTATCCCCGCCGAGGTCAGGATATTCGTCACCCGGGTCGGTAAGCCCAGTTCATCTACGCCCAGATCTGCTGGCACTTCCGCCTTGGCCACCTCGGGCACTACAACCTCTTCCAACGGCTCTCCCGCTTTCACCCAAGCCCATTTCCCCAAGATGCCCAGTTTGGTTAGAAGTCTAGCCACAGCCTCGGTGGGCTGAGCGCCCCGCTCCAACCAATATATGGCTCGTACCTCATCTATGCGTACCGTGGGTGGCTCAGTGCGAGGGTTATAATAGCCGATGGTCTCGATGAACCTCCCATCCCGGGGCGCCCGAGAATCGGCCACCACCACCCGGTAATGAGGCTGCTTCTTGGCCCCCATGCGACGCAAACGTATCTTTACCAATTCCCCACCCCCTTCTTTTCCCATCCCATCCCACAGGGATCCCCTTGGGATAAGGACAGGGATACTTTACGTACCAAATATAGAGGAGATATCCACTCGACCAAATGTTAACCGCTTCATCAGTTTCTGCATCTGACGGAACTGACCCAAGAGTTGGTTCACCTCTTGGACGGTGGTCCCCGAGCCCCTAGCGATCCGTCGCTTCCGACTCCCGCCGATGATACGGGGGTTCTGCCTTTCCTCCGGGGTCATGGAGTTAACTATCGCCTCGATCTTTTTCATCTGTTGATCGGTAACCTCCTGGGGGAGTTGGCGGCTCAGGCTGGCAAAGCCGGGGATCATCTCCATCAGTTGACTCAAAGGCCCCATCTGCTTCACCTGTTGCAACTGTTGTCGGAAATCCTCCAGGTCAAAGGTGGCGGTGCGCAACTTCTGCTCCACCCGGCGCGCCTCTTCCTCCTCAAAGGAAGCCTCAGCTCGCTCGATGAGGGTCAGAATATCCCCCATCCCCAGGATACGGGAGGCTAAGCGATCGGGATGAAAGACTTCCAGGGCAGAAGGCTTCTCCCCAATGCCCAGGAACTTGATGGGCACGCCGCTCACGGCCCGGATGGAAAGGGCGGCTCCTCCCCGGGCGTCCCCGTCGATCTTGGTGAGGATCAACCCCGTGAGGCCCACCTGCTGATGGAACTCCTGGGCCAGGCGGACGGCGTCCTGTCCGGTCATGGCGTCGGCTACCAACAGCACCTCATCCGGCGAGACCCGATCCTTCATCTCTACCAACTCTTTCATCAGTTCCTGGTCGATATGGAGACGTCCCTGGGTATCCAGGATAGCCACGCCATAAGCGCCCTTCCGGGCCCTCTCCAGGGCCTGACCGCATATGGCCACCGGCGAGCCCCCCTTCTCACCATAGACGGGGATCTCCAGTTCTCGTCCTAGAACCTCTAACTGGTCAATGGCCGCTGGCCTGCGGGTATCCGTGGCTACCAGGAGCGACCTCTGTCCCTCCTGGCGCAGGTGAAGGGCTAGTTTGGCCGCCGTGGTGGTCTTCCCCGAACCTTGGAGGCCCACCAACATGATGATATGGGGCGAAGGGCCTGAGAGGTCGAGCCTCCCCGGCTGTCCCAACATAGTGGTCAGTTCCTCGTGCACTATCTTCACCACCTGCTGAGCCGGGGTGAGGCTCTTCATCACCTCCACCCCCAGGGATCGCTCCCGCACCCGGCCTACGAAATCCTTGACCACCTGGTAGTTGACATCGGCCTCCAGAAGCGCCAGCCTCACCTCACGCAGGGCCACATCCACATCTTGCTCTCGCAGTTTCCCCTTGCGGGCTAACTTCTTGAAGACCCCTTGTAGTCTCTCGGTCAGACTCTCGAACATACCGGCTCCATATCCAACACTAAAAGCCGCCCCCTATGAGCGACAGAGATATTCTATTGTAGTTTAACCCGTTAGTCAAGCCAGATAATTCAAAGTATTGACCGAGGTTGGGGACTTGTCATATGAACATTTTTCGATTTACCGCCAGGAGTTTCCTTCCCCGGCTCCTGGCCGTCCTGTGGCCTCAAAGGCGATCATCGAGTTAGCACTGGCATGTGTAAGAGAAACGAGGTGTGATATAATGGCTGACAAGGAAGAGAGGGGCTAACTGCAAAGTATGGACATCCTCAGCCAAGTGCAACAAACCATCGCCGAATATGAGATTTTCAACCCTGGCGACGGAGTAGTGGTGGGCGTCTCCGGCGGCCCGGACTCACTTTGCCTCCTGCATCTTCTCCACCGCTTGCGGGAGGAACTGGGCATCACCCTCCACGTGGCTCATCTACATCATGCCCTTCGAGGGGAAGAGGCCGACGAGGACGCCAGATTCGTGGAGAGAGTCGCTACCAGTTGGGGGCTCCCCTCCACCGTGGAGAAGCGAGATGTCCCCGCCTACGCCGAGAGGGAGAAACTGGCTATAGAGGAAGCAGCCCGCCAGGTGCGATACACCTTCTTGGCGGAGGTGGCGAAGCGGGTGGGCGCTTCTTCTGTGGCCGTGGGCCATAACGCCGATGACCAGGTGGAGACGGTCATCATGCACTGGCTGCGGGGCGCGGGGACAGCGGGCCTGCGAGGCATGCGCCCCCTTCAAGGATGGCCTCTTCCCGGCATCGATCTCAGACTGGTACGCCCCTTGCTGGAGATCCCCAGGGAGAAGATCGAAGCCTACTGCCAAGAACACCACCTGAAGCCTCGCTTCGACCGCTCCAACCTAGATACCACCTACTACCGCAACCGAATCCGCCATGAACTCCTGCCGCTCCTCGAGGAGTACAACCCTAACATCCGGGAGGTGGTCCGACGCACGGCCCTCACCATAGCCGATGACCACGACTACCTGGCCAGCCAAGGCCAAAGAACCTGGGAGAAGGTCGTCAGAGAGATGGAGGACGCCCTGGCCTTCGACCTCAAAGCCTGGGAGGAACTCCACCCCAGCCTTCAGCGGCAACTGTTGAGGCGGGCTATCCGTAACCTGCGCTCCGACCTGCGGAACATCGATTGGGTCCATATCGAGGAGGCGAGGCGTGCCGTTGGCGAGAAGCCCGCCGGGACGGAGGTCACCCTGCCTCGGGGTTTGAGCCTCTTCAGATCTTACGACACCTTCGTTATCGGGGATATGATCCCCATACCAGAGATGCCCCTCATCGAGGAGGAGATGAAAATAGCCGTGCCGGGGAGGACCCCTCTGCCCGACTGGTATTTGATAACCGAGGTCTTGGGAGAAGGAGGAAAACAAGAGGCTCTTAACAACCAAGAGCCTTGGCAGGGCTATCTCGATCTCGACCAAGTGGGGCAAGACCTCATCTTGCGAGGGCGCAAGCCTGGCGACCGCTTCCAGCCCCTGGGGATGGAAGGTCGAAGCAAGTCCTTGCGGGAGTTCATGATCGATGCTAAAATCCCACACCATATAAGGGAGATGCTACCCCTAGTCGTCTCGCCTCAAAATATCGTCTGGGTGGCTGGCTACCGGATCGATGAGCGGGCCCAAGTCACCGAGGGGACGGAGAGGGTCTTAAAGATCTGGTTCCAAAAGCGTACATAAAGGATCCCCGTCCCACAGGGATCCCGAGGGATGGGGGGGGGAAGGGATAGATGGGGAAAACAGGTGACATGATGCAGGATATCGCCGAGGTGCTCATCACCGAGGAGGAGATCAAAGCCCAGACCAAGGAACTAGCCCAAAGGATCACCCAAGACTACCGAGGAAAGGATCTGCTCTTGGTCTGCATCCTCAAGGGGGGGATGATGTTCTTGGCCGACCTGATGCGGGAGATCGAGATCCCCCTGGATATCGACTTCATGGCTATCTCCAGTTACGGCGACGCCACCGAATCGACCGGTGTGGTGCGGATCCTCATGGACCTGGCTACCCCCATCGAGGGGCGCAACGTCCTCATCGTGGAGGATATCATAGATACCGGACGTACCCTCCACTACATAACTGATAACCTCCACACCCGGAACCCAGCCAGCCTCAAAATCTGTACCCTCTTGGATAAGCGGGCCCGACGAGTGATAGATATCCCCCTCGACTACGTAGGTTTCGAGGTGCCCGATAAGTTCGTCGTGGGCTACGGCCTCGATTACGGCCAGATCTACCGCAATTTGCCTTTTATCGGCGTTCTGAAACCCGAACTCTACCATGCCCAAGGCTCGGAAGAGTAGTGGATGGCAGGGCATAGAGGGAGCAACACTCCTCCGCCCTCTCCATCTCTTCTCTCTTAAATCGAGGGCTTTCTTACAAGGGGGTGTGGGAAAACTTTCTCTCCTCTTGGGGGGCTTGGGCTTAGGGATCCTAGCCCAAGGCCAACTCACCCCTCGACCTACCTTAGAGATAGGAGCCCTCTTAACACTATCCACCCTCTTTCTCCTCACCCTTACCCTGGAGAGGCAAAAGGCTGGGCTATCACCGCGCGAACTCCTGATAAAGGCTCTCTTTTTCTCCCTTCCCTTAGCCGTTGGCCTCTGGTGCAGAACCCTACCATCTTCGGCTCCTTCGCTCCCCCTTTATGGCACTGCAGCCCTGTTCTTCCTCCTGGCCCTGGGAGGCGAGGGGGAGAACATCCAAGAGGAGGAGCCTTACAGTAGATCCGAATTCGTCCTTCTCGCCTTGATAGTGGCCCTGGGCTTCCTGCTACTAGCCTACGACTTGGAGAATATCCCCCCTGGATTCCACGGCGACGAGGGAGAGTCGGGTATGCAGGCCCTCAAGATCCTCCAGGGCCAAATCCCCGGCCTCATCTCCGTGGGCTGGTACCACCAACCAAAGTTAGCCTTCGCCTGGCATGCCGTCACCATGAAGATATTTGGCCATACCGTCTTTGGGTTGCGGATGAGTTCGGTCATAGTGGGCACTTTGACCCTCATACCCCTCTATTTCTTGACCCGGCTCCTTTTCGGAAAAAGGGTGGCTCTCCTGGCCACCCTCCTCCTCTCCCTCTCCCATTGGCATATCGCCCTCAACCGGATAGGGATAAACTATACCCAGACCACCCTTCTAGAGGTGACCGGTTTCTATTTTTTATTCAGAGGGCTCCGCTCCAAGAATATCCTCTATTTCATGGCTAGCGGCCTGGCAGTGGGAATGGGGCTTTATCTATATTTCGCCTCGCGCCTAGTCCCTTTCATCATCGCCGCCTTCATACTCTTGGGCATCCTCTTGGAGAGAGGTTCCTGGTCTCAATACAAATACGGCTTTGTGGCCCTCTTTCTGGCGGCGGCCCTCGTCTTCGCTCCCCTGGCCCTCTACTTCCTAGAGCACCCTCACCAGTTCATCTCCCGCACCCAGTCTGTCTTCCTTTTCAGCAACTTGGACGGCCTCCAGAGAACTCACGGCACCACCCAACCCCTGCCAGCCTTTCTCGTCCAGGCCCAAAGGATGCTCCTCCTCTTCAACCAGGGCCCCGATCGGAGCGGCCAATACGGCTATCAAGGGGCTATGCTCGACTTCCTATCCGCCATCTTCTTCGTCCTAGGTCTGGCCTACATCACCCTCCACTGGAGGGAGTCGAAGCACCTCTTCCTCCTCCTCTGGTTCTGGCTCACTCTGATAGTGGGAGGGATGCTCACTTTACCCGCCCCTTTCACCCCTCGCTTGGCGGGGATGATCCCCCTCCCCTTCATCCTCGCCGGGTTAGCCTTGGAGAAGGCGAGAGGTGTCCTGGCTCAAGTCTGGGGCCAAGGCCGTCTCGCTCGATCGACCCTGACCACCCTTATGATTCTCGTGCTTTCGGTGGCTGGTTTCATCAACTATCGAACCTACTTCGTAGAATACATAAACAGCATCCAAGGTTGGGCCCAACGGGAGGCGGCCACCGTGGTAGCCAAATATATCCGTTCCTTGGGAGACGACTACGAGGTCTACCTCTTGGGAGCCCCCAAACTCTACCTCCGCCACGGCACCATCCGCTTCATCGCCCGTCGATATGAAGGCGTAGATGTTCACAACCCGGAGGGGTATATCCCCCTGCGGGAAAGGGTAGAGCGAAACGTGGCCTATATCATCCTCCCCCATCGGTTAGATCAGTTGCCTCTTCTCCGCCGATACTACCCTGGGGCTACCTTGCGCTCATTCACCCGGCCCACAGGAGAGATCCGTTTTATGGCTCTAGAGGTGGACAAGGGGGAGGTCTGGAAGGTGCAGGAACGGCTCACAAGAGGGCCCACCCCCGATTAAGGCTCATAACTCCATCTCGCTGGAGAAGGCGTGGGCCAAGGCAACCGGGCCATCTAGGGTTGTCAGCCCCAGAAATGTATGATATACTGGCTTTGTGCAAAGGGGCACAATAGTTATAACCATTAAAGGAGGATACAAGGATGTACAAAAAACTCTTCATCCCCGGACCGACCCATGTTCGGGACGAGATCCTGCAAATGATGGCCACCCCTATGATCGGCCACCGCTCCCAAGATTATGCGGACCTTCAGCGCGAGGTGATCCCCAAACTCCAGAAGGTGCTCTACACCGAAAACCTTTGTTTTCTCTCCACCTCCTCCTCCACGGGGCTCATGGAGGCTGCCATACGGAACTGCTCCCAGAAGAAAGTGCTCAATACCATCTGTGGAGCCTTCTCCAAGAGGTGGTACGAGATCACGCTGGCCAACGGCAAGGCCGCCGATCCTCTGGAGGTGGAGATGGGACAGGCGATCACCCCAGAGATGATCGACGAGAGACTGAAAACCGGCCAGTACGATGCCCTCACCCTGGTACATAACGAGACCTCCACGGGGGTCACCAACCCCCTCTACGAGATAGCCGAGGTAATGAAGGACTACCCCGATGTCTGCTTGTTGGTGGACGCTGTCAGTTCCATGGTCGGGATAAAGATCGAGGTGGACAAGTTAGGCATCGACGTCTGTCTGGCCGGGGTACAAAAATGCTTCGCCTTACCTCCCGGATTGGCCGTGGCTTCGGTGAGCCAGAAGGCTATGGATCGTTCTGCAGAGGTGAAAGACAAGGGGTACTACTTCGACTTCCACGTCTTCCTCAAGTATTATGAGCGAGGCCAGACGCCGACTACGCCAGCCATCCCTCAGATTATGGCCCTCAACAAACAACTAGACGACATCTTGGTCGAGGGGCTGGAGAGCCGTTTCCAGCGACATGCGGAGATGGCTAAGTTCGTTCAAGAGTGGGCTCGCAAATATTTCGCCCTCTACTCCGATGAGCGGTATCTTTCGAACACGGTCAGCAACGTCAAGAACACCCGAGGCATCGGCGTGGCCGGCCTCAACAAGGAGTTAGGAAAGCGGGGAGCTATGATCTCCAACGGCTACGGCCCTCTCAAGGAGCATTGCTTCCGCATCGCCCACATGGGCGACTTGACCCTCGACGACCTGAAATGGGTCACGGGCCAAATCGAAGATATCCTGGGCTTATAGGGAGGTGAAATGAAGGTATTGATCTGCGACCCTACCGCTCCAGAGGCCATCGAGGAGATGCGCCAAGCAGGGATCGAGGTCCAGGTGAGGGACGATATATCGTCCCAAGAATTGGAGGCCTCCATCCCCGGCTATCACGGGATGGTGGTACGGAGCCGCACCAAGGTGCGGAAGAATATCATCGACGTCGGCAAAGATCTCAAGGTGATCGTCCGCGGCGGCGTGGGACTAGACAACATCGACGTGGACTACGCGCAATCCAAGGGGGTCACAGTGATGAACACCCCAGCCGCCAGCTCCGCTTCGGTGGCTGAACTCACCATCGGCTATCTCTTCGCCCTGGCCCGCCACATCCCCCAGGGCACGGTATCCATGAAAGCCAATAGATGGGAGAAGAAGAAGTTCCGGGGCACAGAGATCCAGGGCAAGACCCTGGGACTTATCGGCTGTGGACGCATAGGCTCAGCGGTGGCCAAAAGGGCTGATGCCCTAGGGATGAAAGTGATCTTCCACCGTCGCAGCCGATACGAGATCGATTGTGCCCTCCAAGTGCCCTTCAAGGAGTTGCTCCAGACCTCAGACTACATCTCCCTTCACGTGCCCCATACCGAGGAGACCCATCACCTGCTGGGCCGGGAAGAGTTCGCCAGGATGAAAGACGGGGTCTACATCGTCCAGTGCGGCCGAGGGGGCACCATCGACGAGGAGGCCCTATACGAGGCCCTCGTATCGGGCAAGGTAGCCGGTGCGGCCCTCGATGTCTTCGAAACTGAGCCCGCGGTGGACAACAGGCTCTTCGAGTTGGACAACGTCATCGGTTCGCCTCACATCGGCGCCTCCACGGTGGAGGCCCAAGCCCGAGTGGGCATAGAGGTGGCGAGCCTGATGATCGACTTCTACAAGGAGAGGTTCTAGGCCACCCCACAGCGAGAAAAATACCAGGGGCTAGCCTCACTAGGCCCTGGCACGATACCTACCACACTCGCTGAGCATCTTCAGCCGTTACCTCAGAGAGGAGAAACGGCATAAAGAAAGCGAATCTGCGTCTTTGGGTCGATATCCCACTCTTCCTGGTCTTCTTGTTAGTGGACACATCTGGCTTTGTTCGCTGGCTTATCCTGCCAGAGGGTGGGGTTAGATACGGAGGTGGCCTAAGACAGGGGGGGCGAGATCTTCATCCTCCCTCGCTACCTCTGGAACGATATCCATCGCCGGGCAGCGGTGGCTATGGCTCTCCTAGTCCTCATCCACCTCATCCTCCACTGGAGATGGATCGTTGCCACCCTCACTAGATTTCTGAAGGGCGAATTGTAAGGAGGTCTCATATGTCCAAGATAGCCCCCTTCCGGGGAGTAAGGTACAACCCCCTAAGGTTCGATAAACTCGACCTCGCCGTCTCCCTCCCTTACGATAGGATAAAGGGCGATCTGCAAGAGAAATATTACCGCTTGGATGAGCACAACATCGTACGCATCACCAAGGGGAAAGCCTTCCCCGGGGATACGGAGACGGATAATCAATATACGCGGGCTAGAGAGTTCTACGAAGAGTGGCTTGAGGAGAGCATCCTCATCCGGGATCCCCAACCGGCCATCTACGGCTACAGCCAGGAATTCAGACTCCCTTCCGGGGAGTTCGCTACCCGCATGGCCTTCATCGCCGCCTTGCAACTCACCGATTACAAAGAGGGGGTAGTTCTACCCCACGAGCGAACCCTCTCCGGTCCCAAGGAGGATCGCCTCAACCTCCTGCGGTCCACGGCGGTGAACTTTGGCCTCATCTTCATGGTCTACCCTGGCGATGAGATCGCTGCTCTCTTGGCTCCCCACTTGGCTGAGGGGCCCCATCTCGACCTCTATGCTGTGGGGGAAGCCGATGTGAGGCACAGGCTCTGGGTTATCGACGACCAAGAGACTATCGTCGCCCTCCAGGCCCAAATGGAACCCAAACGGAACCTGATCATCGCCGATGGACACCACCGTTACGAGACCGCCCTAGCCTACCGGGATGAGATGCGCCAGAAGATCCCCACATGGGAGCCAGATATGGCTTTCAACTATCGCATGGTGGGCCTGGTGAGCATGGACGATCCCGGCCTCACCATCCTCCCTACCCACCGACTGATGCACTCCATCCCCAACTGGAAGACGGCGGAGTTCCTGGCCGAGGCAGGGGAGTTCTTCGAGGTTTCGCCGGCAGAGGGGAAAGACCAACTCTTCCCCAAGATGGCCCAGATGGCGACGAAGGAACACGTCTTCGGCCTCTTCGACGGCCAGGGGTATTATCTCCTCCGCCTCAAGGACGAAGGGGCGATGGACTGCTTCGTGGAAGCCTCACGAGCCCGGGAGTGGAAAACCCTCGATGTCTCCATCCTCCATGAACTGGTAATCGAAAGGGTATTGGGCCTTAGCAAGGAGAGCGTGAAGCGACAGGAGAATATCAACTATATCCGAGACGCCAAGGAAGGGATCGAAGCGGTGAAAAATGGCCAGGCCCAATTCGTCTTCTTCTTGAACCCTACCAAGATAAGCCAGGTGAGAGCCTGCTCAGGGGTGGGAGAGAAGATGCCTCAGAAATCGACCGACTTCTACCCCAAGATGATCAGCGGCCTAGTGATGATGCCTGTGGGGAAAGAGGAGACAAGACGTTAGTGTAAACAATTGCTTTGGAGTGACAATCTCCCAGACAATCTCTCAGGAGAACGTCATATGCCCGATGTACAGGTGTCATCATCGATATTGAGCAAGGAGGCTGACCTGATTGTGGTCCATTCGAACCCGTTGGACGACCTGGCGGCTCTCCGAGGCACGGCGAACGTACTCATGTTATGGAAGGGAAGCGAACGTATCGTAGACCGGGGAGAAGATCGGGACCAGATCAAGCGGGCCCCAACTAAGCCAAGCTGGTTGTTGTGTAGGATCTGTTTCCAAGGAGGGGCGATGGATAAGCTGCGGAGAATTGACAGAGCTCTAGATCTGGAATCATCTTCTGCATTCCTAAGAGGTGCGCACGTGGGTCGTTTGGGCACGGTTGGGCCGGACGGTCCGTACATTATCCCTGTCTGCTTCGTCTACGCTTCTCCCGACACGATCTACTTCCACTGTGCCCACAAAGGCCGTAAGCTGCGCAACATCGACGACGATCCGCGTGTCTGCTTTGAAACAGACGAGGCGCTCGAGGTGACTAGTGCGAGGAGAGCCTGCGGATTTAGCATCAAGTACCGGAGTGTGATTGCTTTCGGTGTGGCTCGGCACGTGACGGATTGGCGCGAGAAATCCAAGGTCTTGGGTATGCTCATGGAGAAATATGCTGGTGATTCATATTGGCCCATATCAGAGAGGGAGGCAAGGGCAGTAACCGTTGTGGCAATTGACGTACAATACTTGACCGGCAAGAGCAATTTCGGTCAAGATGCACTGAGCGATCGACCGCCACGTCATAATGGCAGTGATGGAGCGTGATGATTGCCAGCGGGGCTCCGGAGAGTGGGTGATCTGGGTCTCAACAGGCAAATCCGCCAGCGAGCAACTGAGCCACCGGGTGATCCGGTGGCTCAGACCACTATCTTACACCAGCCTGGACCAGGCCTCATCTAGCAGGGTCAGCCACCTTCAGGCATCCATCCTAACACCCTGGCCTCCGGAGCGATATCCAGCCTCATAACCTCCGAGCCATCTCTTGGGGCTAGGTAATAATAGCCCTCACCCTCCTCATAATGAAAAACTAAGATCGCATCTCCCTCAAGCGACCAGGCCACGGGGCCGGAGAAGGGGCTATCCTCCTCGGCCACCTGCATAGCCGCCTCATCGCCTAAATCCCATACCCAGAGCCCCCTGGCCTCGGTTACCTCATCCCCATAGGTGACCCCGCTAAGCAAGAAAAAGACTAGCCTTTGACCGTCGGGAGACCAGATAAAGCGTCGAGCGTGCGTCCCCGGGGGAAGTGCCAAGGGTTGCGCCGTTGGCTGGGCCACGGTTAGATCGTAAACGAGGATCTGACCCGTCCCTGCTTCCGAGTCGAAGGAGGCCAAAGCCAATCGGCTCAACTCCGGTGAGAGTACCGATTGATCGGGCATGGCGTCTCCCTCGATGAGGAAGGATTTGATAACCCGATCCCTCCTCCGACCATCATAGACAACGATCTCCTCAAAACCGGGATCGGCTCCCCGAGGGATAAGAAGGAGTTCACCTGAAGCATCGTTATAGCCCAGAAGCGTGGCCAAGAAACGATCTTCCAGAGTAGTCAGCAGACGACGCTCCCCCATCGGCAGGTCTACCACCCCCACTTCTACTGAACGGCCGAAGGTGAGGGCCTCTGGATCTTCATAGGCTACGGTATAGGCGATAGCCTCCCCTCCTACCGCCCAACAGAGGTCAAAGGTATCGAGGATAGCGCCCTCCGGTAGCGTGAAGAGGTTAGTTGCACTCCCCCGCCTCAAATCCAGAAGACGCAATTCCAGCCCCAAGAGATAGGCCATCCTATCCCCATACAGCCGAGAGAAGATGACCTGGCCCTCGCCGAGAGCAGCCATCTCCTGAGCGTTATCCCCCAGGAAGCCTCCACCATAGACCTTCGAACCCAAAAGGTAGACCAGTCGTCCCTGACCGGTGATGGTTGGGCCAGGGGTAGTGGTGGCCGTCGGCGTGGGCAATGGTGTCTCGGTGGAGGTTGGCACAATCGTGGGTGAAGGAGCAGGGGTCGCTGGCGCCGACAGACAGGCAGATAAGAGAAGCATCAGCCCCCAGATGAGAACAATCCGCTTATCCACTCTCTCCTCCCACTTGCTTATAGATAGCCAAGAGCCGCTTGGCCGCTTCGTTCCAAGTGAACCGTTTCGCCCGCTCCAAACCTTTCCTCCCCAACTCCTCCTGCACAGAGGGGTCGCTTAGCGCCTTCTCCATCGCCCCAGCCAGGGCCTCGACCTCTTGCGGCGGCACCAGGAGCGCTGCATCCCCCACTACCTCCGGCAAGGAAGAGAGATCAGAAACCACTACCGGAATCCCGCAGGCCATCGCCTCCAGTGGTGGCAAGCCGAACCCCTCATAAAGGGAGGGGAAAACGAAGAGATCGGCTAGGTTGTACAAGGCCGGCAGATCCTCTTCGGGCACGTAGCCCAAAAAGAAGACCCTCCCTTCCAAAGAGAGCCTTTCTACCTCTTGGAAGATGCTCCCATAGAGCCACCCTTTTCCCCCAGCGATGACCAGCCGGTGGGGATGTCTCCCCTTCAAAAGGGAGTAGGCTTGCAACAGGCCCACATGGTTCTTCCGCGGCTCCAAAGTCCCCACAGTGAGGATGAAAGGGAAATCCAAACTATATCGGGCTTTCACTGGCGCTAGAAACTCTTCATCCAGGGGATGAAACCGCTCTTCGACCCCCGGGTACAAGACCTCCACCCTCCCCGCTTCTACCCCCAAGAGTTCGATGAGGTCCCTCCTTGTGTTCTGGGAATCGGCCAGAACCAGGTCGGCCTGGCCGACAGAGCGGGGGACGGCCTGGGTGAGATACCAGCGGAGCCGGGGGTCAGCGCCCTCTGGATAGCGCAGGAAGGAGAGGTCATGGATAGTGAGGACTCTCTTGCCTCTACGGAGGGGAGGGAGCACGTAGTCGGGGGAGTGAAAGAGGTCAAGCGGCCCGGTGAAAAGGTCAGCGGGGAGAGGGATACGCAACCTCTGCCAGAGGATGGTAGCCCAGTGAGGGGAAAGAGGCAGATACCGCAGCCTAAAATTGGGAGGAAAGGCACCCTCCTCTTTGGGACGACCAGCCACCAGGAGAAGGTACTCGTTCTCCCCATCCAATTGTGCCAGCGCTCTCACCAGACCGCGCGCATACCGCCCGATCCCCGCCCCCTGATGCACCGCTGCCGTGTAGTCGATCCCTATCCGCAATCGTTACTCCGCCTCCCGGAAGGTCCAAACTAGATTGGCGAAGAAGTTCCAAATCAGGACTACGATGATGCCTATGGACATTGCTAGAAGGTCGCAGATACCCAACAGCCTAAACAAGACATAGAAAATAGCGGTTCTGGTCCCCAGGCCCAATGCACTGACGATGAAGAATTGGAAGAACTGCACCTGCGGTCTCTTGTGCTTGATGTCGCCGAAGGTCCAGGTGCGGTTCAAGATGTAGTTGTTTACCACCGCACAGGTGAAGGAAATGCCCTGGGCAATCTCCTCCTCTAGGCCGACAAAACGAGTCAAGGAGATATATATCCCATAATCCACCACCGTGCCGGTGGCCCCCACCGCCAACCACTTGACGAACCGCTCCAGCAACTTCCTATGGTGCTCCACCAATTCCGTTATCCGTGTCAAGGGACCTCCCTCGGCTTCCTATCGATGACCGTCAAAAGCCCCAAAAGGAGGGCCAGATGTATATTCATACCATGCACGTAGAGGTTATCGAAGAGGCTATGAGCGCAAAGAGCAACCATCACCCCCAGGATCCCCAAGGTAATGCTCCGCCACTGCTCTTCAGCCCCCCGATAGACCCGCCAACCGTGCCAGAAAATAGCCCCCCAAAGAAATAGATAACCCCCCAGACCGACAAGCCCCGCCTCGGCGGCGATATTTAAGTAATAGTTATGGGCATGGCCCAGGGGGTCCTCCCAGCCGGGCAGACCGTAGGCCGGATAGACGGGCACGTAGTTCCCGATCCCCACCCCCAAAAGGGGGTTATCGCTTACCATCCTCCAGGCCGCCTGCCAATGGGCCAGCCGCTCCACTATGGCGTAGTTCTCATCGCTGAGGGGTATCCCTTCTACACTGGTGGCCCTGAGGTAGGGGAGAAAATCGAGTAGCCGTTCGACCAGAGCAGTCGGTATGATCCTCCCCCCTCCCAGGAGGAAAAACAAGGCCCCCAAGAGGAGAAGGAGAGTCAAAAGCACAAACCCCCAGCGGCGTCGCAGAGCGGTGGCCGTCAGCCCGCCCATAACCATAGCCACCAGAAGGCCGACAAGGGTGCCCAAGGCCATATCTTTCGCCCCGAACCAGAGGCCGCTCAAAACCCCCGCCCCGACCCCCATCAACACGCCTATCAGTTGAGGCCCAAAAGCCTTCGTCCAAACCCCCACCATGGCCACGAAGCCCAAAGCAGCCAGGGACCCCAGCCAAGCCCCCCGAGACCAAGACATCACCATGGCCGCTCCCATGACGGTCAGGCCGATGGCTGCCAGGCCCCGGAAGAGCAAAGTCTCAAGCCTCCGCCAGCCAGCAAAAGTGATGCCCACAGTTAAGGGTAATATCAGCCCCAGATATCCGCCGAAGGGGTTAGGCTGACCGAAGGTCCCGTAGGCCCGGCTGAAGCGGCCAAAGAGGATGAAACTCTCCGGCCCCACCCCCAAGAGAAACTGATAGACCCCCAGGAGCGCCTCCAGGCTCCCAGCGATGAGGATAGCGATGATGGCTATTCTGCTCTCCCCGAGAGCGGTGGCTACAAAGAGGTATATACCTAAGACCTCCAGCCAGACGAGGAGCCCCTTGAGGCTGTATTGCAAGGAGAGGGTGTTCAAGAGAGAGAAGGAGATGGCGGCGAGAAAGATGAGCAAGGGCAGAAGAAGGGGCGCGGGCCCGATTCTAATCTCCCGACTGGCGACCATCTGGACCAGCCAAGCGGCTAGCACCAAGCCGACCAGAAGTTCCGTCACCCCTACGCTCATCACCCCCACCTGAACTTCCTTCAGCGAGCCGAAGGGGATAGAGAAGATGAGGAGATAAAGACCCAGATGGGGGCGGATGAGGATGGCTAGGAAGGCGATGGCCCCCACTATCGAGACCCCTACCAAAGTCAAAGGTAGATAGGCGATGGCCAAGCCAGCGGCGATGACCAGGAACCCTACTGCCCAGCGGCGATATTCTGCTAACCTTACCCCATAGGTGATCAAGATCGACCTTCCGCTGGGGGAATAATATGCCCTGGTAGCCCTTTTGTCAATTGACCGGCCTCTTTTGACAGCTTGCTCCCTTTATGCTAAAATATGTAGGTGCAACTGATTGCAGAATGGAGCCTCCATGACGAGGGCGGAGAGCGCGATGTTGCTACGTAGTTTGGGGTTGCGCCCCACGCCGCAACGGATGCTGATACTCCAAGCCATTCTAAATAGCCCTGGGCATATCTCTGCGGAGGATATCTACGAGCAGGTTAGAGAAGAGTATCCTCATATCAACATCTCCACCATCTATCGAACCCTAGAACTCCTAAAGGAACATCACGCTATCTGTGTGACCGACTTGGGCCGGGGCTCGGTCCTGTATGAACTGTTGAGGGAAAAGCGGCATCACCATATGGTCTGCCAATGTTGCGGTAAGATCCTAGAGTTCGATCACCGCTTTCTGAAACCGTTAGAAGCCGCCTTAGAAGAGGAGTATCGATTCAAGGCCCAGATAGACCATCTCGCCATCTTCGGCCTCTGCGTCGACTGTCTCCTTACAGGATCCCATCCCACAGGTCCCACAGGGATCCCAAGGGAGACCCCGAGGCATGGGAAAGGAGAAGAAGATGACTAGGACCATCGCTGTGACTGGAAAGGGGGGCATAGGCAAGACTACGGTTGCGGCTTTGCTGAAAACGGGGACTTAGATGCACATCCCGGTTCTTGTTGATATCTTGGAGGCTAATAACCTCCTCGCCCAGGAGATCAGAGAGCGCCTGGCTAAAGAGGGTATCTTGAGCCTGAACCTGATGGCTTCGCCGGGGGCGGGTAAGACATCACTGATCGAACGAACCGTTGAGGCTCTGGGAGAAGAGACACGGATAGGGGTCATCGAGGGCGACCTAGTCACTAGCCTAGATGCCGAACGGATCGCTCAGTATGGGGTTCCGGTAGTCCAACTTCACACCGGCACCATCTGCCATCTTGAAGCCCGGATGATAAAGTCAGCCTTCGGAAGCCTTCCCCAAATAGACCTTCTACTCATAGAGAATGTAGGAAACCTCATCTGTCCCACCGGCTTTGACCTGGGCGAGGATGCCAAAGTGGTGATCGTCAGTCTGCCGGAAGGTGATGATAAACCGCTGAAGTATCCGGGTATCTTTCGGGAGTCGGAGGCCATGGTTGTCAACAAAGTAGACCTGCAGCCGTACTTAAAGGCTCAAGTAGGCACCCTGCGGGAAGCAGCGCTGAGCATTAACCCCGCTCTCGATATCTTCGAGATCTCCTGTGAAACCGGGGAGGGACTGTCAAGTTGGTACGATTGGGTGCGAGCCCAACTTGCTGCCAAGGGGGAGGGCAAAGCGATCGGATGAGGATGAAAGCAGTATCGGTTCAAGGCCCAGATAGACCATTTCGCCATCTTCGGCCTCTGCGTCGACTGTCTCCTTACAGGATCCCGTCCCACAGGTCCCACAGGGATCCCAAGGGAGACCCCGAGGCATGGGAAAGGAGAAGAAGATGACTAGAACCATCGCTGTGGCTGGAAAGGGGGGCACAGGCAAGACCACGGTTGCGGCTTTGCTGATTCAACATCTGACAGAGCACACCTCTAGCAGCATCCTAGCCATAGACGCCGACCCCAGCACCAACCTTCATCTAGTCCTGGGGGTACCCCTAGAGGAGACGATAGGCGATATTCGGGAAGAGACCCTCCAAGAGATCGCCAGAGGAGGCCTGGGGGGCATTAGCAAGCACGACTATTTGGAGGTGAGGATCAACCAAGCGTTAGTAGAGACCGAGAGGTTCGACCTTCTGGCCATGGGCCGCCCCGAGGGGCCGGGCTGCTACTGTGCCGCCAACCATGTGCTCCGCTTCTGCATCGACCGCTTGGCCAAGAGTTACGACTACGTGGTCATCGACAACGAGGCCGGCTTGGAACATCTCAGCCGTCGCACCACCCGAGATGTAGACCTTCTCCTCATCGTCTCCGATCCTACTATGAGGGGGATCATCGCCGCCTCTCGCGTCCTCGACCTGATCCGCGAGTTAGACACCCATGTGTCCTACATCCGCCTCATAGTGAACCGCATCTCGGTGGATGGAGATGACCAGCCCAGTCTGGTTCCCCAATTGGAGGGCCTTATCAGAGAAAACAGGCTTGAACTCGCGGGCTTGATACCAGAAGACTCCACGGTGGCCGATTACGACGCCCTGGGCAAGCCGCTAATCGATCTGCCCCTTCAGGCCCCGATTCGCAGAGCGATGAACGAGGTTATAGAATCTCTCGATGGTCTCGTCTAGAGATAGAACCACTAGTGACTGATGAGTTCTCGTCGCCATTTCTTCGATAGTCTGGCAGCAAAATGGGAAGAAAGTCACACTGCCGACCAAGCCCACCTGGAGCGGCTTCTGCTCCCCTTCGCCTATAAGTTGAGACGCGCCAGGGAGGTGCTCGATATGGGAACGGGGACGGGGATTCTGGTCTCCATCCTCGTCGGCCTGGCCCCCGAAGCGAGAGTCGTGGGTCTCGATCTCTCCAGCGAGATGCTAGCCCAAGCCCGATTCAAGCATCCAAACGTATCTTTTGTCCAAGGCGATGTCCACGCCTTACCCTTCGAGCCCTCTTCCTTCGACTTCAGCCTCTGTTGTGCCTGCTTTCCTCATTTCGAGGATAAATCAAAAGCCCTGGAAGAGATCCGCCGAGCCCTTCGCCCTGGTGGCTGGTTATTGATCTTGCACGCGGCTAGTCGGGCTACCATAAACGCCATCCACGCCACGATCGGGGGGGCTGTAGCGAGAGACTTCCTGCCCTCAACCAAAGAGATGGTGACCTTGCTGGCCTGGGCGGGGTTTGAGGAGATAGGAGTCGAGGAAGGAGAGGATCGCTACCTCGCCTGGGGGAGAAAGAACGAGGCAACTGAAGTGAGGGAGTAGCCCTTGCTCGAGCATAAGAGGGAAAGGAGCGCCAAGAATGCATATCCCAGACGGTTATCTCAGCCCCGCTAGTTGTGCCGTGATGTACGTCGCGGCTACACCCTTCTGGTACCGAGCCAGCCAGAAGGTGAAGCGGGTTTTGACCACGAAAATGGTACCCCTCATCGCCCTCTTCGCCGCCTTCTCCTTTGCCATCATGATGTTCAACGTCCCCCTGCCCGGTGGAACCACCGGCCACGCTGTAGGCAGCACCCTGGTAGCCATCATCTTGGGACCTTGGGCAGCGGTGATCGCCATCTCCGTGGCCTTGGCCATCCAAGCCCTCTTCTTCGGCGACGGGGGGATCTTGGCCTTCGGAGCCAACTGCTTCAACATGGCCGTGGTGATGCCCTTGGTGGGCTACTATATCTATCGCTGGATCAGCGGGCGAAGCGAACTCACCTCGCTGCGCCGGCCCATCGGGGCGGCGGTAGCCGGCTATGTCGCTCTCAGTATCGCTGCTCTTTTCACGGCCATCGAGTTCGGCCTCCAACCCTATCTCTTTATGGCCGCCGACGGGACGCCCCTCTACGCACCTTATGGCCTCTCGGTAGCCATCCCGGCCATGATGGGGCCCCATCTCCTGGTGGCTAGCGTGGTGGAGGCCCTCGTCACCGGATCGATAATCGCTTATCTACAACGAGCCAATCAGCCCTTATTGATGTTGACCACAGAACTCCCAGTAGAGGCCAGGGAAAGAGCAGCCTCTTCCCCCGGGATGAGGATATTATGGGTCGGCCTAGCCATTTTAATACTCCTCGCCCCACTGGGACTCTTGGCCCCCGGAACGGCTTGGGGCGAGTGGGGTGGCGAGGAGTTGCGGGAGTTGGGGTTGGGCTTCATCCCCGAGGGGTTAGAGCGATTAGGGGGCATTTGGCCCGCTCCCATCCCCGATTACGAAGTGCCAGGCCTCAACGCCAACCTGGGGTATATCCTCTCCGCTGTCGTGGGGATCGTTCTAGTCTCACTGGTCACCTGGCTAGTTAGCAGAGTGGTGGTCAGGCAGTCAACCGAAATCTGATGCGGTAGCCATAGATCGCCTTTGCTTCGGAGGTGTAATGAGCACCAGGCGGGACTTTATCGAGAGGAGCATCGCTAATATCACCACCACGCTGGAGAAGGCTATCTTTTCTGAAGAACTGGCAAGGAAGGACGGCCTCCTTCAGAATCTAGACCCCCGAGTGAAGGTAATCACCTTCCTGGCCTTGCTGCTGGCGGTCAGCCTCTCCAAAGGACTCCTCATCATCGTGGCGCTCTACTTTCTGACCTTGCTTCTGGCTTGGCGTTCCCGGATACCTCTGGGCTTCTTCATCAAGCGGGTTTGGCTCTTTATGCCCTTCTTCACCGGGCTGGTCGCCTTACCCGCCCTGTTCAACATCTTCACCCCGGGAGAGCCTATAGTCACCTTATGGCAGAGGGAAGGGTTCCATCTAGCCATTACCATGCAAGGTTTGCGCACCGCCACCTTTTTGGTTTTGCGGGTCGGGGTCTCCGTCTCCCTAGCCGTCCTTTCAGTCCTCACCACCCCCTGGGCCACCCTCCTCAAGGCTCTTCGTATCCTTCACATACCACAGGTCTTCATCCTCATTCTGGGTATGGCCTACCGATACGCCTTTCTTCTTCTCCACACCGCTAACAGCATGTTCCTGGCTCGCCAGAGCCGCACGGTGGGCCGCTTGAGCGGTGGGGAGAACCGTCGCTGGATAGCCGCCAGCGCCAGCACCCTTCTGGCCAAATCGTACCATCTCAGCCAGGGGATCTATCTGGCCATGCTCTCTCGCGGTTTCCAGGGAGAAGCCCAAATGTTAGGCACTTTCCGCCTCAAACCTTCCGACTGGTTATGGGGGGCCACCTTCCTAGCCCTGGCTCTCCTCGCCGTTCTTATGTGAAGATGCGAAAAGAACCGATCTTCGAATTGCAAAAGGTGAGTTTCACCTACGACGGGAAGGTCACCGCCCTCCGTGACGTGAGCCTGGCCGTGGCCGCAACGGAGAAGGTAGCCCTGCTGGGAGCCAACGGCTCCGGGAAAAGCACCCTGCTTATGATCCTGGCCGGGCTATACTTTCCCACCCTCGGTCAGGTGCGAGCCTTCGACAACCCCCTGACCGAAGAGGCTTTCAAAGACGAAGCCTTCGCCTTCTCCTTCCGCCGAAAGGTGGGACTCCTCTTCCAGGACCCCGACGTCCAACTCTTCTCCCCTACCGTTTGGGATGAGGTGGCCTTCGCCCCCTTACAACTAGGCTTAGACCAAGCAGAGGTGGTTAGCCGGGTGGAAGAGGCGCTGCGACTCTTGAGGATAGAGAGGCTGCGAGATCGAGCCCCCCACCGCCTCAGCGAGGGGGAGAAGAAGAAGGTAGCCATAGCCTCCATCCTCTCCTTGCGTCCGGAGGTCTGGCTCCTCGACGAGCCCTCGGCTGGTCTCGACCCCCGCACCGAGAGTTGGTTCCTCGATTTCATCTGCCAACTAAACGAGGTGGGCCACACGGTTATCACCGCCACCCATGACCTGGACGCGGTGGACCTCATCGCCGACCGGCTCTACGTCCTCAGCGAGGAGAACCGGTTGATCGCCCAAGGCACCCCCCGAGAGGTTCTCTCCGACCAAGAATTGCTCCTCCGCTGCAACCTCACCCACGAACATCGCCATCGCCACAAGCGCCTGGAGCACGCTCACCCTCATCGCCACCCCGAGCGCCATATCCATCCCCACGAGTGAGAAGCGGGGCTCGGCTTGCTACCTAAGATTAGTCTCAGGGACTAGCGGTCTGGCCAAGGTAGAGATGCATCGCACCGCGCATTGTTCACCTTTTTCTGACGACTTCAGCAACGCTCCGTATCAACTGGAAACAAGTAACTCCTCCAACCTGAGGGGAGGAGTAGGCCGCTGTCCCCTCTCCAACAGCCATCTTTTTTCCTTGCGTAGCACACGGTAGAACTCGTCATAAGTCTCTTGCAAGGTGTGGTCCTGCTCATATCGCACCAGGATTGAATTCAGGACTGCCAGGTAGAACTCGAGAGGATCCACCTGCACCAGTCGCTGGGCAAATCCTTTCTCGTTTGATCCCCATTTCACCTGCACCTCGCCGATGAGCGCTTCAGTCTCGGAAGCCAACTGATCTGGAACGCTCTCAAGGCTGTTGGTAACCTTCAGGATTGGAGCAGGTGAGCGGAGTGAATACACCGTCTCGCCGGGCACACAGACCATCTCCAGCGAGCCGCCGAAGATGAAGAAATCCACCCGTTTGTCGGTGCGATCGTGCAAGACGACCTCTCCGGGGCAGACGTGCATGGATCCTTCGATGGGCAATTCCAACGGCGATTCTAGCCACAGTCTGGTCCATTCTGCCTCCCCATGCTCATCACGGAGCCGCAGACGCATCGAGTGGGGATCAAAGTGCCTCTCAGTCGGTCGCTTGCGGATGGCGACAAGCAACCCGGTGTAGCCGGGACTGTGCGGATGGGACTTGGGGAGAAGATAGTACCCCCAGTTTTCCATGAGATGCAAAATAGATTGCTCCTCCATACTTCCTCCTTTTTCGGTCATTGTAAGCCCCTGGCAAGGCTGCTCTGAGTGCGGACACGGTCGCCATAGTTTGGCATCCTACGGACTAAGATTCCTTCACAGATACGGTCCATTCGTTGCTTCTGGCTTCCTCTGCTGTTCCCATAGGTCCGGCAGCTTGAACCCCCTCACAGTTGCACTCTCTCGTAGAAAACCTTCTTCACCATTTCCGTTGTGGTAATGTAAAGCACAGTAATAACACCCAACACCAAGAGAAGCGATATGGGTAACGGGGTAAATCCCAAGAGCCCACTTAACGGGGAGTAGGGAAGAATAAGCGTAGCCACGGCAATGATCAGGGTACCTATTAGCAAGTACTTGCCCGGCTTGCTCTTGAAGAAGCGTCTCTGGGTTCGAACAACGAGCATAATCAACAACTCTGTGAAAACAGATTCCAGGAACCAACCAGTTCGAAATTGATCCATTGTCGCGTGGAGGATGAACAGGAGCGTGCCAAATGTAATATAGTCAAACACCGAACTTACGATACCGAACGTTGTCATAAAGTCGCTGATGAACTTGATGTTCCAGCGTCGAGGTCTCTCAACCAGTTCACGATCCACGCTATCGCTCGCTATGGTCATCGCTGGAAAGTCCGTCAGGAAGTTCGTAAGCAGAATCTGCTTGGGCAGCATGGGCAGAAAAGGCAGGAAGAGGGATGCTCCTGCCATGCTGAACATATTGCCGAAATTGGCGCTGGTCGTGATGAACACGTACTTGAGGGTGTTGGCAAAGGTGGTACGCCCCTGAACAATACCTTGATGCAGCACGGCCAAACCTCGCTCCAGTAACACAAAGTCGGCGGCTTCCTTGGCCACGTCCACTGCCTTGTCCACTGAGATGCCCACGTCGGCAGCGTGGAGGGCGGGCGCATCGTTGATGCCATCGCCCATGTAGCCAACCACATGTCCCATCTTCTGCAGAGCCAGGATGATGCGCTCCTTCTGGTTGGGGTCCACCTCGACGAAGAGATTAGCGCACTCGGCGGTCTGCCAGAGCGCTTCATCGCGTAACTCGTCCAGTTCATTTCCGGTCAGCACGCCAGTCGCCTCCAGCCCAACGGCCTCCGCAGTGCGCAGAGCCACCAGCCTGTTGTCGCCGGTAATGATCTTGAGCTGCACGCCCAGTTCGGCCAGGTCGGCGATCGTTTCCTGCACACCTGGTTTGGGCGGGTCGAAGAAGAGCAGGAAGCCAGCGAACGCCAGGTCGTGCTCATCAGCGCGGGTGTAGGCTGGCTCCGGTGGCACCGGTTTGGTTGCCACCCCTAGCACACGAAAGCCTTGCCCGCTCCACTCAGCGTATCGCTGCTGAATCTTAGCCCGGCATGGGTAGTCCAGCCAAACCGCAACCCCGCCATCCTGCACCTGTGTGCACACCGCTAGCACGTTGTCCAACGCCCCCTTGGTGATGAACAGACGCTGTTTCCCGTCCTGTACCACCACGCTCAGCCGTTTGCGCACGAAGTCATAAGGTATCTCGTCCACCTTTTCGAAGCCGTTGATGTCGATCTGGGCATGGGCGATGATGGCCTCATCCAGCGGGTTGACCAACCCGGTTTGGAAGTACGCATTAAGGTAGGCATAGCGAAACACTTCTTCAGACGGCTGTCCCCCCGCATCCAGTGCCTCATCTAGGTGCACCACTCCCTCGGTCAATGTACCTGTCTTGTCGGTACACAGCACATCCATACTGCCGAAGTTCTCGATGGATTCCAGACGACGTACGATGACGCCAGCGGCAGCCATGGCTTGTGAGCCCTTGGACAGGGTGATGCTGATGATGGCCGGCAGCAGTTGCGGCGTTAGCCCCACAGCCAGGGCAACTGAGAAGAGCAGTGAGTCGAGAATCGGCTTGTGGAAGAAGACATTGATAGCAAAGACGGCCAGCACGAGTAAGAACATCACCTCGGTAAGCAGGTAGCCGAAGCGGCGGGTGCCGCGCTGGAACTCGGTTTCGGGTGGGCGCAGGGTGAGGCGCTCGGCGATCTGGCCGAAGGACGTGGCTGATCCAGTCTCCACGATCAGGACACGGGCACTGCCGCTGCGCACGTTGGTTCCCATGAAGACGCAGTTGGTGCGCTCTGCCAGGCTTGCCTGTGCTTCGACCAGGCCGGGCTTCTTCTCGACCGGGAAAGTCTCACCCGTCAGCACCGCCTGGTTAACGAAAAAGTCTCTGGCTTCCAGCAAGATGCCGTCAGCGGGCACCAGGCTGCCAGCCGAGAGCAACACCACATCGCCGGGCACCACCTCTTCAGCGGGGATGGACTGCAGCTGGCCGTCACGCAGAGCGGTGGTCTTGATCATCACCTGAGCGCGCAGCCTCGCGACGGCGGTATTGGCGCTGTACTCCTGCACGAAGCTCAGCACGGCGCTACCCAGGACGATGGCCAGAATGATCAGAGCGTCCACCCAATCTTTCAGCACCACCGACACACCGGTGGCAAAGAGTAGGATAAGGATTATGGGGCTCTTAAACCGGTTGAGGAAGAGCCCCAGGGCCGTCGGCTTCTCCCTGGCTTCCAGCACGTTGGGTCCAAACCGTCCCAGCCGCTGCTGTGCGTCGGCCGTACCGAGCCCGTCAGGCGTGCTGTGCAGCGCTGCTAGAAGGCTGCCCAGTGGTTGGCTCCAGTATTGGTGGGGCATGGTTATTATATTGTCCGTCATATGCTTACTGAGAGGTGCATATTTCAGAACCACTTCACTGGTGCCGCAGATACTTAAGAGGGGGTCGTTTGACGTGTTTGGTCTCTCCACCGGCTGGCACGACGCTGATGGAACCATCGGTCTCCAAGACCGCCATCTCAACGTCGCTCAGATTAGCGACACCGTGTTCGCGCAGGGCCGCTTCCAGGGTCTCCTGGTCCAGTCCCTCGCGTCGCAGGTGATCGGCAATCACTTCCCCGTGGAGCACCAACAGGGTCGGCAAACCCTCGACGATGCGGCGCAGTCGAGGCCAGCGCAGTCGCAGCCGGGCCACGACAGCGTTCAGAATGAGAAGCACAACGGAGGCAAGGATACCGCCAGCCAGCGACGTGTCGGGACCGACCATGGCATTCTGCACCGCGTTGGCCAGCAGGAGCAACACCACTAGGTCAAACACCGTCATCTGCCCGATCTCACGCTTGCCGGCTAGCCGCAACCCTATCAAGATGACCAGGTAGATGGCAGCCGTGCGAAGTACGATGTTCCAGGCCGGTATCGCCAGTGTTAACATACCTCGTACTCTCCTTTCCCAAACTAGTAGTTTGCCCAGCAGAAGATTCCCGACTCTATCTTGTAGCGGGATTGAATCATTGTCAACCCTTACGATTATCGGCAATAGTTGCATCTAACCTTAGTTGATTCCCCGGTGGCCTCTTGTCGATCTACTTTGTGACGACTTCCGATATGAGGACGGTATTGGGCGCAATAGCCTCTTGATCATCGTCGGTGCGCAGGGTCATGGTCCGCAAGCCGATGAGTTCGATTTGGCAGGTGTAGGACAGGGCTGTGCACCCCCTGTTCCTACCGTTCTAGGTCCGCACAATGATCTCCGAAACCTTAAAATAACCTTAAAATTTTGCGCATAGTACCTTAGGGGTATTGTCAGCGAGGGTAAAGTGGTGTATAATGGTGGGGAATTATGGCACAAAATGGGGAAAAGTGGGAGAAAAGACCCGCTTAAGCCCCAAAAACGGAGAGCTGGTGGGAGGTTTTCGAACATATGTTCTTAGGCGAATACTCCCATACCATAGATAACAAGGGACGGCTCACCATCCCCGCCAAATTCCGCGCCGAGTTGGCCCAGGGAGTGGTGGTCACTCGGGGTCTAGATCGCTGCCTCCTTGTCTACCCCCTCTCCGAGTGGGATAAATTGGCCCAGAGGATCAACGGCCTCCCTCTCACCCAGAGGGATGCCCGAACCTTTACCCGTCTCATCTATTCCGGGGCTATCCATTGCGAACTGGACAGACAGGGACGGATCCTTCTACCTCAATATCTGCGGGGATATGCGGGCATCGACAATGAGAGCGTGGTCATCGGCTTATATGCCCGTCTCGAGATCTGGAACCCTATCCGCTGGGAGGAGGTGAGGAAGAAGGTCGAAGAAGAGGGAGACATCATCGCTGAGCAACTGGCCGACCTGGGCATCTAGCCAACACTTTCCCGTCCTCTACCAAGAGGTCCTATCTGGACTCCAAGTAAAGCCCGGCGGACGGTATATCGACTGTACAGTAGGGGCTGGAGGACATGCCGCTGGTATCCTCTCTCGATCCGCCCCGAAGGGCATGCTTTTAGGCATCGACCTCGATCCAGAGGCGTTAAAGGTAGCCCAAAGGGCTCTGGCCCCCTTCGGAAAAAGGGCTCTACTTATGGAGGCTGATTTCCGGGATCTGAAAAGGGTCGCAAAGGAGCACCTTTTTCACTCGGTGGACGGGATCCTGCTCGATTTGGGTCTATCCTTTCTACAACTGGATCGGCCAGAACGGGGGTTCTCTTTCCTCGGGGACGGCCCTTTGGATATGCGCTTCTCCCCCAGGCAGGAATTGACGGCCGCAGATCTGGTGAACGAGCTCCCCCAGGAGGAGTTGGCTAGCCTCCTTAAGCGGTACGGCCAGGAGCCAAAAGCGAAATCGATCGCCCGAGCCATAACACTCCATCGGCCCATCGAAAGCACCCGAGAACTGGCTGGCATAGTGGCGCAGGTGGTGGGGCGACGTCGCAGACTCCACCCCGCTACCAAGACCTTTCTGGTCCTGCGCATCGCCGTAAATGATGAATTGACCGCCCTGGAAGAGGCCCTACCCCAGGCGGTGGAGATATTGGCCGTAGGGGGACGGCTGGCGGTCATCTCCTTTCATTCTTTAGAGGATCGAATCGTCAAAGAGTTCATGCAGCGGGAATCCAGGGATTGTCTCTGCCCTCCGGAGGTCCCGGTCTGCAGATGTGGTCATCGCCGAAGCCTCCAGATCATCACCAAGAAACCTATCCGACCCACCCCAGAGGAGGTCGAAAGGAACCCTCGCAGCCGGAGCGCTAGGCTTAGAATCGCGGCCCGACTTCAAAGTGTCGATTAATAGGCCCATCTCCTATATCGCCCAGACTCACCCTAGGCAAGAGAGAAAGCGGTTTCAACTTAAAGGGAAGACCATCGGCTTGCTAGCGGTTCTCTTCATCCTGGCTAGCCTAATCGGTTGGTTCTACCTCACGCAAGCCAGCGAGGCTACGACTACGGCCCTGTGGCTTCAGCGGTTGGCTTCTGAGCGAGAGCACCTGCGGCGGGAGAGTGCGGAGGTCCGCTACCAGATAGCAGAATTGGAAAACCTCTCTCGCATCCATGAGAGAGCCCGCCTTCTGGGTTTGGGGTCACCCCAAAAGGTAGAATATCTATATATCTCTTCCCAAGAAAGCGAGATCTCTTCCGCCTCCATCAAGGAAGACGATCTCCTATCACCGGCGGGGGATGACCTCTGGGGGAGAGTTCTCTCCTTCCTTCGGGTTCTGCTCTTTGGACAAGCGAAGACCGAAAGAACCACAGAGGTGAGCGATCTCGCTATAGGGAGTGTCGAGAAGGAAAATGAAGTGGAGATAGTTGAGAAAAGATGACCTCGGAATCACGGCAGCGATCTCACAGGCGGTTAGTTGTCCTTGCGGCCGTCTTCTTCGCCTTCTCCCTCGTCCTTCTGGGGCGCATCATCTACTGGCAGGTGGTGCGTCGTCAAGAACTCTTGGAGTTGGCCGAACTGGAACACTATCAAACCAGGGTCATCCCTCCGCAACGAGGGGCGATTTTGGATCGGACAGGCTCGCTTTTGGCCACCGATATCTTTCGATACGAGATATTCGCCACCCCCAGAGACGTTCTCGACTCCCGTTGGACAGCGGAACAACTCGCTCCTCTCCTCGAGAGGCCACCCGAGACCCTCTGGGCGCTTCTTGACCGAAAGGATCTGAGCGTGACACTGGCCAAACAGATCCCCCTGGAGGTAGGGGGGAAGATAGCCTCCCGGGGCTTCCCCGGCGTGGGAGCCATCCCTCTACCCCAGCGAATCTATCCTGAGAAGGAGTTGGCCTGTCACCTTCTGGGTTTCGTGGGGGCTGAGGGCGACGGTTTTTACGGCCTAGAGGAGTATTACGATGACATCCTGCAGGGTGAGCCGGGGTCGAGAGGGGGAGAGAGAGACCCTTCCGGTTTACAGATGATCGCCGGTTACGGCAGTTACGTTCCCGCCCAGGAGGGCCCCACCCTGGTTCTCACTTTGGATCGTACTATTCAAGGCCTGGTAGAAGAGGATTTAGAGAAGGCTATCGAGGAATACGGCGCTCAGGGAGGCACCATCATCGTCATGGATCCCCGGACCGGGGCTATCCTGGCCATCGCTAGTTACCCCGGCTACGACCCCAACCGTTTCTATGAGACCCCCCAGGAACTTTTCGTCGACCCCGCCATAAGCGAGGTCTATGAGCCAGGCTCGGTCTTCAAGCCGGTGACCATCGGCGCAGCTCTAGATACCGGCGAGGTGACGCCGGAGACCACATATAACGACACCGGTTCTATCCTGGTGGGGGGGCAAGTGATAGCCAACTGGGACTGGAGAGCCCGGGGCGAAACCACGGTATCTGAACTCCTGAGATACTCCCTCAACGTGGGAGCGGCCACGATGAGCACCAAGATCGGAGCCGAGAAATTCTACCGGTATGTGCGAAGGTTTGGCTTTGGTGAGACTACCGGTGTCGATCTGGCAGGCGAGGTAGCGGGCATCGTCAAGACCCCCGGGGACGCCCAATGGCATGAGTCCGACCTAGGGACCAACGCCTTCGGCCAAGGGATCAGCGTCACTGCCCTGCAGATGATAAACAGTATGGCCGCTATCGCCAACGGAGGGCTCTTGATGAAACCCTATATCGTGCAACAGATCGTTAAAGAGGACGGCATAGTAGAAATAGAGCCGGTGGTGCGACGTCGGGTGATCTCTCTAGAGACAGCCAGACAACTCACCCAGATATTAGTAGAGGGGGTAAAGAAAGGGGTAGCGGAGTTGGCCTATGTGGAAGGCTATTCCATCGCCGCCAAAACGGGCACAGCCCAGATCCCTATACCCGGCGGCTATGACCCCACCTGGACCATCGCTTCCATAGTGGGCTGGGCCCCGGCCGACGACCCCCGTTTCATCATCTTGGTGAAGATAGATAAACCTCAAGCCGCGCCTTGGGGGGCTGTGGTCGCCGCCCCCGTCTTCAAGACCCTGGCTCAACAACTATTCGACTATCTAGGCATCCCACCGGATGAGGTGCGATTAGCGAAAGAGTAGCTCAGAAAGGGAATATGGGCGGTAGGGAAGAATGTTTACCCTAGGTGATCTTTGGGAAGGGATAACAGGAGAGAGTCTAGAGCATCCCTTGGCTTTTAAGAACGGTGTCGTCGATTCCCGTCTAGCAGAGAAGAGTAGCCTCTTCGTAGCCTTGCGGGGAGAAGATGGGGACGGTCATGACTACGTGAAGGATGCCTTCGAACGAGGGGCCAAAGCGGCTCTAGTGGAAAGGGAGATAGAGGGCTACCCTGTTGCTAAGGCTGGAGACCCCTCTTCCCTTCCCTCCTCGCCGGAGCCTTTCTGCATCCTAGTGGAAGATAGCCTAGGCGCTCTCCAGGATTTGGCCGCCTACTGGCGGAGGAGGTTCGACCTTCGAGTGATAGGGGTGACCGGCAGCACGGGCAAGACCACTACCAAAGAAACGATCTGGTCGGTCTTGAGGAAATCCTTCCCTACCCTGAAAAGCGAAGCCAATTACAACAACGAGATCGGCCTGCCCCTCACCCTGCTCAACCTAGACGAGAGTTACCAGAAGGTGGTCTTGGAGATGGGAATGTATGACCTGGGGGAGATAGCCAGACTAGCCGAGATCTCCCAACCCCAGGTAGGGGTGATCACCAACGTGAGCCACTCCCATCTAGAAAGGCTCAAAAACTTAGCCCGCATCGCTCAGGCCAAGGCGGAACTGGTAGAGGCTCTGCCCTCGAACGGAGTAGCCATCCTCAACGGCGACGACCCCCGGGTCAAAGCCATGGCCCCAAAAACGAAGGCTAAGGTCTTCTTCTACGGCTTGAGTCCCGATTGTGATCTTTGGGCCTCCGACATCGAGAGTCGAGGTTTGCAGGGAGTGCACTTCTGCCTCCATCATGGCGCGGAGACCCTCCATGTGAGGATCCCCCTTCTGGGCCGGCATAGCGTCCATGCCGCTCTGGCTGCGGCGGCGGTGGGCATAGTAGAGGGGGACCCCTGGGATCAGATCATCGCTGGGCTCCAAGATATCGCCGCCCAACTCCGCCTCATCGCTGTCCCGGGGATCAAGGGTTCTACCATCATAGACGATACCTACAACGCTAGCCCCGCCTCCACCCTGGCAGCCCTAAACCTCCTCTCCGACCTAGAGGGGAGGAAAATCGCCGTCCTGGGGGACATGCTGGAACTAGGGAGTTACGAAGAGAGAGGGCATCGGCTGGTGGGAAGACGCGCTGCCGAGACGGTGGACAAATTGGTAACCGTGGGGCCCAGAGGCCGCATCATCGCCGAGGAGGCCCAGGCTTTAGGCATGAATGAAGATGATCTCTTCGCCATGGAGAGCAACCAAGAGGCGGTGAAGGCCTTGCAGCGTCTCATCGCTTCTGGTGACCTCATCTTAGTCAAAGGCTCCCGAGGGATGAAGATGGAAGAGATAGTGGCTAAGTTGGGAGGAAAGTGATGGCCCCCTCTCTCGCTGTGGGCTCTCTCACCTTCCTCTTCTCTGTTCTCTGGGGAGGCCCGTTGATCAAATATCTTCGTGGCCACGGCATCGGTGAGCAGATCCGTATCGATGGCCCCCGTTCTCACCAAGTCAAGACCGGAACCCCCACCATGGGGGGGATCATGATCATCGGCCCCGTAGTCACGATCACTTTGCTCCTGCTTCTTGTCGATCGAGCGGTCCTCTCTCTGGCCCCAGAACTCTTGAGTGGCTTGGAGAAGCTGATCGGTAGGTCCATCCTCCTTCCCTTGGGCATCCTTGTGGCCTATGGCACCCTAGGAGGGTTGGATGACCTAGCCGGAATCGGTCGTCGCCGGCAGGGGATACGGGCGGAGGTCGACTCGGCCTTGGTGGAGAAGACGGGCTTCGTAGCCCGCCTGAAGTTCGCCTGGCAGGTAGCCATGGCTACCGTTGCGGCTCTCATCCTTTACTACCTCTTAGGGCTTCGGGGGGTGGGTGTCCCCACCATCCCCCGTTTCATCGACCTAGGGCTCTGGTATATACCTGCGGCCATCTTCATCATCGTAGGGTTTTCCAACGCCATCAACCTCACCGATGGCCTCGATGGGTTGGCTGGAGGCACCTCAGCCATCGCCTTCGTCGCCTACGGGATCATCGCCTATCTCCAAGGGCAGGCTTACCTGGCCCTCTTTTGCTTTACTGTAGTGGGAGCGGTCTTGGCTTTCCTCTGGTTCAACGCCTATCCGGCCCAACTCTTCATGGGGGACGTGGGCTCCCTGGCTCTGGGGGCCACCTTGGGGGTAGTGGCTCTCATGACCGGCCAGTGGCTACTTCTGCCCATCGTGGGCATCGTCTTCGTGGCCGAGACCATGTCGGTGATCATGCAGGTAGCCTACTTCAAGCTGACCAAGGGGCGGCGGATCTTCAAGATGAGCCCCCTCCACCACCACTTTGAACTCCTCGGCTGGTCTGAGGTCCAAGTAGTGCAACGCTTCTGGCTCATGGCCATGCTAGCGGCCATGTTGGGGATAGCCTTGGCGCTCATATAATGATCGAATCGGCTCCATTATTCATACCGGTGGTTTACGAAATGGGAGAGTCTAAAAAGGTCTCCATCATCGGCCTAGGAAGGGAAGGGATGGCCTTGGCTCGCTTCCTCGCTCAACGAGGAGCCACCGTCACCGTCAGTGATCTCAAAAGCAGGGAGGAACTGGCGGAGAGGATCGAAGGGTTATCTGAGTTCCTCATCCGGTTCAAGTTGGGAGGACATCCCCAGAGCCTTTTGGATGCGGACGTTATCTACGTCAGTCCCGGGGTTCCCCAGGATATCCCCCTCCTGGTGGAGGCCCGCAAACGGGGCATCCCTATCAGCAGCGAGACGAGGCTGTTTTTCAGCCTTTGCCCAGCCCCTATCATCGGGATAACAGGGAGCAGCGGCAAAACCACCACCGTCACCCTGGTGGGCCAAATACTGGAGAGGGCCGGTCGCCAGACCTGGGTGGGAGGGAACATCGGTTCCCCCCTGATAGAGTCCGTAAAAGAGATAGGGCCTGAAGCCATAGTGATCACCGAACTTTCGAGTTTCCAATTGGAGAACCTAGATCGAAGCCCGCATATCGCCTGCGTGTTGAACATCACGCCCAACCACCTGGACCGCCACAAGACCATGGAGGCTTATAGGGCGGCCAAATTGAAGATCTTGCGCTATCAGGGAAAGAAAGATTATGCCATCCTAAACAGGGACGATCCTGCCACCCACGCCTTACTCCCAGAATGTCAAGGCCGAACCCTCCTCTTCAGCAGGCTAGAGGAGGTAGAGGAAGGGGCTTTCACCCGGGAAAGTAGAATCATAACCCGCTGGGCGGGCCGAGAAGAAGAGGTATGTGAGAGAGGCGATATCCGACTCCTGGGAGATCATAACTTGGAGAACGTGCTTGCGGCTTGCGCCATCTCAGCGGCTGCTGGGGCCCCGACGGAGGCTATGGCTGAGGTGTGCACGACCTTCGCCGGAGTGGAGCACAGATTGGAGTTAGTGCGGGAAGTGGCTGGCGTCTCCTACTACAACGACTCCATCGCCACTTCGCCAGAGCGGGCCATAGCAGCACTGTGCTCCTTCGATCAACCCATCGTGCTCCTAGCAGGAGGGCGAGGGAAAGGCCTTCTTTTCGAAGAGTTGGCAAGGCTCATCGTGCAAAAGGTTCGCTATCTCATCCTCTTTGGTGAGGAGGCACCAGCCATAGAAGAAGCGGTGCGCGAGGCACAGAAGAGAGCGGGTATGGCCGAGACCCCGATCATCAAAGATGTTGGTGACCTGGAAGAGACGGTGAACTTTGCCGTTCAGGTGGCTCAGTCAGGGGATGTCGTTCTCCTCTCCCCAGCCTGCACCAGTTTCGATATGTATCGCGACTTCGCGGAGAGAGGCGAACACTTCAAAGATCTGGTACGCAAACTAAGAGAAAATGGCTAAGAGAAACCGCTGGAGAGATATCGCGGCCCGAGGCCCGGATTACGTGATCCTTTTAGTCCTGGCCGGGCTCCTTCTCATGGGCTTGATGATGGTCTACAGTTCTACCTTCGCTTTGGGGTACGAACTGTACGATAACCCCACCTATTTCTTGGTCCGCCAATCCACCTGGGCAGGCCTGGGGATTTTGGCCATGCTCATCGTCACCCGCATCGATTACCATCGCTGGCGGTATCTGTCGGTGCCAGCCCTAGGCCTGACCCTATTCCTCCTAACCCTCGTCCTCTTCATTGGACAGGAGGTACACGGCTCCCGGCGATGGCTTCTGAGCCGCTCGCTGCAACCCAGCGAATTCACCAAGTTGGCTATGGTTCTCTACATCGCCCATTGGCTCTCCTCTAAGGGGGAGAAGATCCAGCAGGTCTCTTATGGGCTAGTACCCTTCGCTGTCCTCACCGGCCTAGTCACCGGATTCATCATCTTGGAGCCCGATTTCGGCACCGCCATCCTCATCGTGGGAACCACGGTGGCTATGTTCTTCATCGCCGGGGCAGATCTTCTACAGTTGGGGATCGGCTTTCTCGTAGGGGGCGGCACCCTCTATCTCTTGATCAGCCACACCTCCTACGCTGCCAGCAGGATATCCACCTACCTGGCAGATCCTCTAAACGACCCTTTCAGTCTGGCCAACTACCACGTCTCTCAGACCCTCATCGCCTTGGGCTCAGGGGGGATAACCGGTGTGGGGCTTGGAGCCAGCCGGCAGAAACTGGGTTTCCTCCCCGCCTCCCATACCGATACCATCTTCGCCATCCTAGGGGAGGAACTGGGGCTCTTCGGCTGTCTAGTGGTGATGGTACTCTTGGCCATCCTAGCCTATCGGGGCTTGAGGATCGCTTTCCGGGCGCCCGACATCTATGGGATGCTTTTAGCCTCGGGCATAACCTGTTGGCTGACCATCCAGGCCCTAGTCAATATCGCCGTAGTGACGGCTACTCTACCTTTCACCGGGCTCCCCCTGCCCTTCATCAGTTTCGGGGGCTCATCCTTGGTCGTCTCCCTGGTCGGAGTGGGGATACTCCTCAACATCTCCCAGGGAGGAGCGGGAGAAGAGGGTGCGACTTTTGATTTCGGGTGGCGGCACCGGCGGCCACATCTATCCCGCCGTGGTCGTGGCTAGGGAACTCAGGGCTCAAGAAGTGTCATCTTTCCTTTTCGTGGGCGACGCTTCAGGTGTAGAAGCCCAACTGATCCCGCGGGAAGGGTTCCCCTTCCAGGGCATCACTACCGCTAGTCTCTTGGGCTCTCCCCCCTGGCGGGTGCCGAGACAACTTGGGCGAGTGGTTCTAGGCATAACCCAAGCGAGGAGAATAGTGGACGAGTTTAAGCCCCAGGCGATCTTCGCCACGGGAGGCTATGTCTGCTTCCCTGCAGTGGTTGCCGGCCGGTTGCGGGGCGTGCCCAGCCTCCTCTACCTGCCAGATATCGTGCCCGGACTGGCAGTCCGAGCCCTGGCCCCCATCGCCAGCCGGGTGGCCCTCTCCTTCGCCGAATCAAAGGGGTATTTCACCCCCCAGAAGAGTGTGGTTACAGGGTACCCGGTGCGCCAAGAGATAGTGGCCCTAGATAAGGCCACGGCTAGAGAAGAGTTAGGGATCAGCCTGGAGGAGAAACTGCTTCTCGTCCTGGGAGGGAGCCGAGGAGCCCATAACATCAACCTGGCCGTGAGCCAAACCCTCCCGGAACTGCTCGAAATCTGCCGAGTGATCCACATCGGTGGCTACGAAGACGAAGGATGGCTCAAGGAGGAAAGGGAGCGGCTTCCCAGAGAGTTGCAAGAGCGGTACCGAATCCACGCCTATCTTCACGAGGAGATGCCCTGGGCACTGGTGGCCGCCGACCTAGCGGTCTCCCGGGCAGGTGCCTCTACCCTGGGCGAGTTCCCCGCTGCTGGGCTAGCCAGTATCTTAGTGCCCTATCCTTACGCCGCTGGACATCAGGAGAGAAACGCCAACTATATGGTAGAAAGCGGCGCGGCGGTAAAGATCAAGGATGCCGACTTAAGGGTTTCCCTCCTACCGGTCGTGGAGAGACTTTTCGCAAACGAGGAGGTATTGGCTCAGATGGCTCGAGCGGCCCACGGTTTAGCCCAGCCCGAGGCTGCTCAGAGGATGGTGAACGAACTAAGGGCCTTGATCAATGACTAACTACCTACCTTTAGCCGCCATTTTGGTTCTCTCCTCCCTTGTGGGCTTCAGACGAGGAGCGAGAAGCCAACTCCTTCTCACGACGGTCATCGCCGCCGGCTGGCTAGCCCTCGGTACAGGAGAATCCCCTTTGGCGGCCGAAATGGAGAGCAAATTGGAGAAGATGACAGGCGGCTCGATCGTCTCAGCCGGGGCGAAGGGAGGCTATTTCACTTTCCTCCTCCTGGTCATCATCCTGTTCACCTACTTCCTCCTTTGGAGGCTGGGCTCCCGTCCGGAGAGCATAAGAGGAGCGCTCATCGGTACCCTATGGGGGTTGGCCAACGGATTTCTCATCGCTCTAACGCTCCTGCCCGGCGCTTTGCTCCCTTCCCTCCTCGCACCTATCACCGTGGGCGAGAGAACGGTGGAAGCGATGACTCCAGGAAAGTTCGACCTCCATCCCATAATAATCGGAGGGGTATTTATGCTCATCATTTTAGCCGTGCGTGCTATCCGTCCACACCGGCCGGACCTAGGGGATCTCTTCCCCAGAGAGTGAAAAGAGCGTCTCTATGGGAGCGTTGGAACTACTTTGGTTCGCCCTGATAATCGTCTTCGCCTTCGCAGGTATAGTTCGGGGGTACCCCAAAGAGTTGGGGACTACCACCAGCATCCTGGTGACCCTCTTGGTCCTTACCGAATGGGGAGGGAAGATACTTTTGGGCCTAGACGCACAATTGGGGGGTCTATTGGGTGGCTCCTTTCTAGCCAGCGCCTATTCAAACCTGATTCAAACAACCTTCTATCTGGGCCTCTTCATCGCTATGGTCTTCATCTCTTATCATGGGGAGACCCTAGCCTTCCGAGGAGACCCCCCTCCAGGCCCCCTGGGAGTAGCGATGAACGCCATTAACGGGGCGGTCAACGGCTATCTGATCTCGGGCACTATTTGGTACTATCTAGACCGTTTCGATTACCCGATAAGATTTCTGGGGCTCTTCTCGCCGCCCCTCACTGACCTAGCCAAGGCTCTCCTGCCCTTCCTGCCCGTACCGATCTTAGAGCCTCATCTCCTTCTCTTCGTCGCCTTTCTGATATTGGTTCGGGTCTTCAGGTAGAGGGATATGGGCGGAGAAGAGAGTAGGAGTCATAGAGCGCAGTCTAGCAAAGGGTTAGAAGGTGTACACCACGTTCATTTCGTAGGCATCGGGGGCATAGGGATGAGTGGCATCGCCCGAGTGCTTTTAGAAGAGGGCTACAGGGTCTCTGGCTCCGACTTGAGAGCTTCTCCTCTCACGGAGACCCTGGTCGGCTTAGGGGGCACGGTGTATGAGGGACACGCGGCAAAGAATATAGCGGGCGCAGATCTCGTCGTAGTCTCCTCCGCCGTGCCCCCCCATAACCCAGAGGTGCTTGCGGCCCAGGAATCGAGGATCCCGGTCGTCGGTAGAGCCCAAATCCTGGGACAAATCATGGAGGGGCGCTACGGCGTGGCCGTGGCTGGCACCCATGGAAAGACGACCACCAGCGCTATGATCGCCCTCATACTAGAGCGGGCGGGTTTCGATCCTACCATCATAGTAGGAGGGGTAATACCGGAACTGGGTTCCAACGCCAAGGCGGGAAAGGGGAAATATCTCGTCCTTGAGGCCGACGAGTACCAGCGCACCTTCCTGGGACTCTCCCCTTCCGTCGCCGTAGTCACCAATATAGAGATGGACCATCCCGATTATTTCCGAGACTTGGAAGATATCTACCAGGCATACCTGGAGTTTGTAAAGTTAGTCCCTCAGGAAGGAGAGATCTTCCTTTGTGCTGACGATCCGATGGGACAGAGGCTCGAGGAGGAGCCCCACCTTGCGGAGATCACTACCTATGGCCTAGGCCTCAGGGCGCGCTGGCGAGCCGCGGATCTTGCAGCCAATGCCGCCGGGGGCAGCGAATTTCGCGTGCTCGCCAGCGGCCGCCCGCGGGGAGAGTTCAACCTCCGCATCCCAGGTCGGCATAATGTGAAAAACGGCTTGGCCGCTCTAGCGGTCTCCGATTATCTGGGAATCAACCTTATGGAAGCGGGAAAGACCTTGGCCCAGTTCCGAGGGGTGGAGAGGCGCTTTGAGGTGAAAGGAGAGGCCACCGGGGTGATGGTCATCGATGATTATGCTCACCACCCTACCGAAATCAAGGCTACCTTGGCCGCCGCTAGAGAGCGGTATCCCGAAAGACGGGTATGGGCGATCTTCCAGCCCCATACCTATAGCCGCACCAAGGCGCTCTGGTCAGAGTTCGCCACTTCCTTCGGTGACGCCGATCAGGTGGTGGTCACCGATATCTACCCCGCTCGAGAGAGCGATGACCTGGGGGTCAATGCCCAGGAACTGGTGGCCGCCATGAGCCATCCGGGCGTGCACTATGCCGGCACTCTGCCCAACGTCGTTACAATGTTATGTCAACAGTTGAGGGGTGGCGACCTCTTAATCACCCTAGGCGCGGGAGACATCTATCAGGCGGGCGAGGAGGTCCTGGCCCGACTCAAAAGGAGAGAGCGGTGAAAGAGATGGCTTTTTCTCTCCTGACTCGGGCGGAAGAAGAGAGCCTCGGTGGCCGGACTCTAGCCGATGAACCTCTCTCACGCCATACTTCCTATCGGATCGGGGGGCCAGCAGACCTCTACCTGGTAGTCAGAAGAGAGGAGGATCTCCTAGGATGGGTCACCCTGGCCCGCAAGCAAGGGATCTCCTACTTCGTGATAGGAAGAGGCACCAACCTCTTAGTAGCCGATGAAGGGATGCGGGGGATAGTCATCGAAAATAGATGTCGAGGGGTGCGCTCCTTGACAAGGAGCAAAGGCATACTTCTTCGAGTTCAAGCCGGTGGCTCCCTCTCCTCCCTGGCCCGCCGCACAGCCAAAGAGGGGTTAGGAGGACTGGAATGGGCGGTGGGAATCCCGGGGACCGTGGGAGGGGCCATCGTAAACAACGCTGGAGCCTACGGCGGCTCTATAGCCCAACGGTTACAACAGGTAACTCTCCTCGATAGCCAGGGCTTCCTTCGCCAGATGGCGGTGAGCGAGTTGGAACTGGGCTATCGTACTAGCCGTTTTAAGGGAGAAAGTTCGGTGATCCTCTCCGCCGACTTCACTCTCCAGGCCGAATCCGCAGATCTCCTTTCACAGCGGGTGGCCTCCTACGAGAGAGAGAGACGCAAGAGCCAACCGAAGGAGCCCAGCGCCGGTTCGGTCTTCAAGAACCCAGAGGGGGACCATGCCGGCCGCCTCATAGAGGAAGCGGGACTGAAAGGAGAAACAATAGGCGATGCTCAAATCTCTCCCCTGCACGCTAACTACATCGTGAATTTGGGTCAGGCGCGGGCTCGTGACGTGGCAGCCCTTGTCAGGCTAGCACGGGAGAGGGTGTGGCAGAAGCAGGGAACCCTTCTAGAACTGGAGATCGAGTTGGTGGGCGATTGGGAACCGGAAGAATTGGCGGCCACGATAGGCAGTTTCGAATGAGGGACCTAAGAAGTGCAGAGATCATCCTCAACTACACTCTATAGAGCCCTGGAGAAAGAGGGGCGATGAGAGTCGCATCATTGGGGAAAAGAGGCTCTTCTAAGAGCATGGCTCGAAGGCGAATATCGCTCCCCTGGCTGGTGCGGAGGCGAGTCAAAGCCCTCAGCCTCCTCCTCCTGGGGGTTCTCATCCTGGTAACCGTCTACCTTTTCGCCTCCTACGACTTCTACGTCTTCGATATCTCGCTGGAAGGAAATGAAGCGGTATCCAGCGAAGAGATATTGGAGGCCTCCGGGGTGAAAGGCTACAGCATCTTCTTCATCGACCCCCAAAAGGTGGTTAAAGCGGTGGCATCTTTACCTGATGTGGCGGAAGCGGAGGTGCGTTGTCGCCTGCCCAACCGCCTGAGTATAAGGGTTCGAGAACGTCAACCCTATCTTATCTGGCTATCTGGAGAGGAATCGTACTATCTAGATCGCGAGGGGTTCGTGCTCTCCCCTCGCCACCAAACTAGTCTCTCCCTCACTCTCAAGGATCTGGGGGGCGGCTCCCTACGGGCCGGGGACCGCATAAACCCCCAGATCCTTGAGGCCGCAAATATCTATAGTTCGCTTCTGCCCCAAGTCAAGAGTTTCGATTATTCCCAAACTCATGGGCTCGCCTTTACGACTGAAGAGGGTGAGAAGGTACGCTTAGGGACAGGGGAGAATGCTCAGGCCAAGGTAGCCCTGTTGCACGCCCTCAAGGAACAGTTGCAAGAGAAAGGTATCAAGGCCGTGGTCATCGACCTCCGCTTCGATACCCTATACTACACAGTCCAAAGCTGAACTTCGTCGGGGAGGATATCTGTGGAAGAGACCTTCGTGGCTCTCGACATAGGCACCACCAAGATCTGTACCCTTATCGCGGAGGTGAAGGAAGAGGGTGGGCTCCGCATCGTAGGTGTAGGCATCGCCCCCTCCAGAGGCCTCCGCAAAGGGGGGGTAGTCCACGTCGAGGAGGCTACAGAAGCGATCGCCGCTTCCATCTCCAAGGCGGAAGATATCTCCGGCTATGAGATCGACCGGGTCTACGTAGGGGTAAGCGGGGGACATATCTCCTCGGTGAACAGTCGTGGGGTGGCCGCCATCTCCCGGGGGGTACGAGGCGTCACCCTCGATGACATGGATCGGGCTATGGACGCCGCTCAAGCCATCGCCATCCCCCACAATCGAGAGATCATCCACGCCATCCCCAGGGGTTACACCGTAGATGGACAGGATGGCGTACGAAACCCCTTGGGCCTCCAGGGGTACCGACTGGAGGTGGAGGCCCATGTGGTAACCGGTGCCGTACCACCCATTCATAACCTTGTAAAGTGCGTCCGCGCCGCGGGGGTGGAGATCATCGACCTGGTCTTGGCGCCCATAGCGGCTGGGGAAGCGGTCCTCACCACGTCGGAGAAAGAGATGGGGGTAGTGCTAGCCGATATCGGCGGTGGCACCACCGACATCGCCATATTCATCGATGGCAGCGTCTGGCATACCATGGTCCTCTCGGTGGGAGGCAACCACCTCACCAACGATATCGCTATAGGGTTGCGAGCCCCCTTCAACGTGGCCGAAGAGATAAAGATAGAACATGGCCATACCCTCCCCGAGGTCATGGCCCCGGAGGAATCGATCGATATAGCCGCCTTCGGGAACGAACCCCGGCGCTCCATCTCCCGACGGCGCTTGGCCCAAATAATCGAGGCCCGGGCCGAGGAGATCTTCGATCTCGTTTTCAAAGAGATAAAACGCTCCGGTTATGACGGCCTCCTTCCGGCGGGGCTGGTACTCTGCGGAGGGACGGCGGAACTGGCTGGCTTGCGAGAGTTCGGCAGCCGGGCCTTGGATCTACCGGCCCGAGTGGGCAACCCCCAAAAACTGGAGGGGCTAGTGGAGACTCTGGAGAGCCCCGCCTACGCTACCAGCGTGGGGCTGCTCCTTTGGGCCCTGAGACGCACCAAGGATAGAGAAGTCGCTCCCCGGACAAGGAGCAACCTCTCGCGCCGTCTTCGGGGGTGGCTGAAAGCCCTGCTCCCCGGATAAGACAAAGAAAAGAAAGGAGAGAAGAGATGAAATACCTGCCAGAAGCGAAGAGCTTCGCCAAGATCAAGGTGGTCGGCGTGGGGGGCGGCGGCAGCAACGCCGTGAACCGCATGATCCAAGAGAAGATGCAGGGGGTGGAGTTCATCGCCGTCAACACCGACGCCCAAGCCCTCCTCCTCTCCCAGGCTCCGAAGCGGGTCCAAATCGGGGAGAAACTCACCAACGGGCTGGGGGCGGGAGGAGACCCCACTGTCGGGATCAAAGCCGCCGAGGAGAGCAAGGAGGAACTGAGATCCTCCGTCCAAAATGTGGACATGGTCTTCATCACCGCGGGGATGGGCGGGGGTACCGGCACCGGGGCTTCGCCCATCATCGGCCAATTGGCCAAAGAGGAGGGTGCTCTCACCATAGGGGTAGTCACCAAACCCTTCACCTTCGAAGGGGTTCGTCGCAGGGATGTGGCCGAGGGAGGACTGGTCAGACTGCAGGAGGAGGTGGATACCCTCATCGTCATACCCAACGACCGTCTGCTAGATATCGTAGATAAGAAAGCCTCCATCCAGACAGCCTTCTCCCTGGCCGATGACGTTCTGCGACAGGGGATCCAGGGCATCTCCGAGTTGATCACCGTGCCTGGCCTCATCAACCTCGATTTCGCTGATGTCCGGACCATCATGGCCGAAGGGGGAGCGGCCCTCATGGCTGTAGGGCGGGGCACGGGCGAGACCCGCGCTGCCGACGCCGCCCAGACTGCGGTAGCCAGTCCCCTACTAGATATGACCATCAACGGGGCTACCGGGGTGCTCTTCAACGTCACCGGCGGCCCAGACCTGGCCCTCTTCGAGGTCTATCAAGCGGCTGAGATCATAAGAGAGATGGCCCATCCAGATGTGAACATCATCTTCGGCGCGGTCATCGATCCCAATCTAGAAGGCGAGATCCAGATCACCGTCATCGCCACCGGCTTCAATGGAGCGGTGCAACGCCAGGCTTCCCTACCCGCCTCCAATATCCGCGAGTTCCCGGTGCCCGCCTTTGACGGAGATAACCTGGACATCCCGACCTTTTTGCGCCGCCATTAGTGAGGTGTCAATCCTGGCTCCCCCTCCTACCGTTGCCAGAAGGGGATCCAACCTTAAAATTCTCTAGAATTTTAAGGTTCAGGCATTGTCATCTGCTTCACCCTGTGGTAAACTAGGGATGTTGAACCACAATATGTTGTAGCAGATGGGCACATGACCCCTATATTTGGTATCGAAAGGAGAAGAGCCGCCAACTATGAAGTGGAGATGAAAATGAGATGCCCATACTGCTCTTCTGGCGACTCCAGGGTCATCGATACCAGAGAGGCTAGAGGCCGTATCCGCCGTCGTCGTGAGTGTATCAATTGCCACCAGCGCTTCACTACCTATGAAATGATAGCCACCGTCTCCCTGACGGTGATCAAGCGGGATGGGCGACGCCAGCCGTTCGAAAGCGGGAAACTGGTCGCTGGCATACGCAAGGCTTGTGCCAAGCGGCCCATCTCCAAAGAAGAGGTAGAGTCTCTGGCCGAGGAAGTGGAGCGCGAACTGTACGAAATGGGACAACCAGAGGTGGAGAGCGCACTTATCGGTAAACTGGTGTTGGAGCGTTTGAGGGAACTGGATGATGTGGCCTATCTACGGTTCGCCTCCGTCCACCGCCGCTTCCCCGATGCGGACACCTTGGCCGAAGAGATCGAAGATTACAAGGAGTGGAAGAGGAGGGAAGAAGAACTAGAGGCCCAACTCCGACTGACTTTATAATCTGGTGCCGTCCTACGAGCCTTCCCCGGAACGGCACCCTCTTTTCTTTTCTATATACCCGGTGAGAGAGAAAATGCCTCACGAAGATGTGGCCGTCGAACTGTCGGTCAACGCTACGACCGTCCTTCAACGGAGATATCTCCAGCGAGGAGAAGACGGCCAAGTCACCGAAACCCCTGGGGAGATGTTTTGGCGGGTGGTTAAGAATATCGCCGCCGCCGACCTTCTCTATGACTCCCAGGCCGACGTGGAAGCCACGGCGGAGGAGTTCTACCGCCTTATGGCTTCGCTGGAGTTCATCCCCAACTCCCCTACCCTGATGAACGCCGGCCGAGCGTTGCAGCAACTCTCCGCTTGCTTCGTCATCCCCGTCGAGGATTCTATGGAGAGCATCTTCGAGGCTCTCAAATGCACGGCTCTCATCCACCAGAGCGGTGGGGGAACCGGCTTCTCCTTCTCCCACCTACGACCGAGGGGAGATGTAGTGAAGTCCACAGGGGGGATAGCCTCCGGCCCGATCTCCTTCATGGAGGTCTTCGACGCGGCTACGGAAGCGATCAAGCAGGGTGGAGCCCGCCGGGGGGCCAATATGGCCATCCTGCGCGTCGATCACCCAGACATCATAGAGTTCATCACCGCCAAGAAGGACGGCGCGCGGTTAAACAACTTCAATATCTCGGTGGGCCTAACCGAGGAGTTCATGCGAGCCCTCAAAGAAGAGGCCGATTACCCCCTGGTCAACCCTCGCCATGGCCAGGTGGTAAACCGCCTCTCAGCAGGAGAGGTTTTCGACAAGATAGCGGAGATGGCCTGGAATAACGGAGATCCGGGCGTCGTCTTCTTGGACCGTCTAAATGAGAGCAACCCCACCCCACAGTGGGGCGAGATCGAAAGCACCAACCCCTGCGGCGAGCAGCCTCTTCTCTCCTACGAGTCCTGCAACTTAGGTTCTATAAATTTGGCTCGGATGTTGAAAGATAGCAAGGTAGATTACGAGCGGCTGGGGCAGACGGTGCGGGCAGCCGTCCATTTCCTAGACAACGTCATAGACCAAAACGAATACCCCCTGCCTCAGATAGAGGAGATGACCAAGACCAACCGGAAGATCGGCTTGGGAGTGATGGGTTTCGCGGAGATGCTCATCCGGCTAGGCATCCCCTATGACTCGGAGGAGGCGGTGAGCCTGGCTGAGGAGGTGATGGGGTTCATCCAGACCACAGCCAAGGAGGCGTCAAGCAGCCTGGCTGAAAGGCGGGGCCTCTTTCCCAACTACCCAGGCAGCATCTACGACGATAGCACGGGAACCTCTCGCTCCTCCCCCTGGCAAGGGAGACCCATGCGGAACGCCACGGTGACCACCATCGCCCCCACGGGGAGTATCAGCATCATAGCCGGGACGACCAGCGGCATCGAACCCCTCTTCGCCATAACCTACGTCCGCCATGTCCTCGACGGAGACGAACTGAGGGAGGTGAACCCCCTATTTAAGGAAATAGCCACCGAAGGTGGTTTCTACAGCGAAGCGTTAATGCACGAGATCGCCGAGAAGGGCACCCTCCAAGGGTTGGAGGAGGTACCGCCCCAGGTACAAAGGCTCTTCGTCACCGCTCACGATATAGCCCCGGAGTGGCATATCCGCCTCCAGGCCGCTTTCCAGCGGCATACCGACAACGCCGTCTCCAAGACCATCAACTTCCCCCATGAAGCCACCGTGGAGGAGGTGAAGAAAGCCTACCTTCTGGCTTACGAGTTAGGCTGTAAGGGGCTCACCATCTATCGGGACCGCAGCCGAGAGAGACAAGTCCTCTCCAAAGGGCCCCAGAGGAGGCTTACCCGCACGCCTCGGCCTCGGCCCGAGGTGACCCGGGGCACAACGGAGAAGGTGGTTGTGGGGTGCGGCCAGACCTTATATATCACCATCAACGAGGATCAGACGGGGCTCTGCGAGGTCTTCACCCAGATGGGGAAATCGGGAGGTTGCATGGCCTCCCAATCGGAGGCTATCGGCAGGCTCATATCACTGGCCCTCCGCTCCGGCGTGAAGACCAAGGCGATCATCAAGCAGTTGCGGGGCATCCGCTGCCCGGCCCCCAACTGGCGAGAGGGACAGATGATCCTCTCCTGCGCCGATGCTATCGGTCAGGCGATGGAGAGGTATATCAAATCCAACGGCCTTCAACTCTCGCTCTTCGACGAGAGGGAAGCGCCGCGGAGCCTTTTGGGTATGTGCCCCGAGTGTCCCGACTGCGGGGCCCTGGTGGAGTTCGTAGAGGGTTGCCTCGTCTGTCCCGCCTGCGGTTACTCTCAATGTGAGTAGAGCGAGCCCGAAGAAAGCGAGAGCCCGTGGCCGAGGTAGTCACGGGCTCTTTCATTTCACCGCCACCCCACACTTGATGAGATTCAGTAGTTCTTCATGAGGATAGGGAAGTAAACAAAGGTGGTTGGCTCCCACCACAGCCCATAGAAGGAGAAGTAGATATCAGAGTCCCCGTTGCGCCGGTCCCCCCACGCCGCGTAGGCGTTGCCGCTAGCGTCCACAGCGATGGCCGGCGACCTCTGATCCTCCGTGCCAGGGTCATCGTTCACCTTGAGATTTGCTCCCCAACTCCCACCAAGCGAGCGATAGGAGAAGTAGATGTCGAAGTCGCCGTTGCGGTAGTCATACCACGCCGCGTAGGCGTTGCCCGAGGAGTCCACAGCGATCGCGGGGTCCACCTGACTGGCTGTGCCAGAATCATTGTTCAC
>CAYLIE010000004.1:59509-115279 GCA_964383935.1 uncultured Anaerolineales bacterium
CTTGACGTTGGCGCTCCAACCTTCACCAGTCACCCAATAGGAGAAGTAGATGTCACCCCCGCCATCACGGTAGTCCTCCCACACCGCGTAGGCGTTGCCGCTCGCGTCCACAGCGATGGCGGGGTCCGCCTGGCGAGCCGTGCCAGAATCATCGTTCACCTTGACGTTGGCGCTCCAACCTTCACCAGTCACCCAATAGGAGAAGTAGATGTCATAGTTGCCGTCGCGGAAGTCATACCACACCGCGTAGGCGTTGCCGCTACCATCCACAGCGATGGCGGGCCTATACTGCCCAGCGGTGCCAGAGTCATTGTTCACCTTGACGTTGGCGCTCCAAAGAGCATTGGAGACCGGCCGGGGGCCCGGCCCAGCCAGAGCACGATCGGCAATTGAACTGCGCAGACCAAATAGCCCCATACTGAGAAGCAAAAATATGAGCCCCATCGTTGAAATGCGCCGTTCCATCTCGTAAACCACAATACCACAAACCCCCGCCCCGGTCAGTACCTTGAACTATGTAAAAGCGCGGGCCTTTTCGTTTGACAGCCCTCGTCTCTTTGTGGTAAGATCCGCCCTGTGTGAAAGATATCACAACTCAGACGGTCAAGGCTTGTCGTCCTTGAATCAATTATTTGGAGGTGCACATTTGTCAACTACCACCCGCTGAAGCAGGTGGCTTGCGCCTGCTGCGTGGAGCGACACATCCAGGTGTGACCCATGGCTGTCACACCCTGGCCGATTGGGTACGGCGGGCTGGTTGACGGACAGCCCACCCGGAACGCGGTTAGCCCTCCGGGCCAGGTACCCGACAGAGCCGTCGAGACGCCGAGGGTTTTACCTGCCGAGCGATTCGTCGGCAGAACCTCTTACCTTCGCTTGGTAAGGTGCGCAACCGTTTCTCCTTTAAGCGGAGTGCCTTGGTGGCAGTATAGCACAGAGTTTCGATTTTGTCACGAAAGGAGGAAGGGCGGCTTCCTCCACCCGCTTTCCTACGGGATCCTGTAGGGACAAGCGGGTGGTTTCCGCCGCCGAAGTTTTATGAACATCGTCGTCTGCGTAAAACAAGTACCGGACACGGCGAGCAAAATAAACATAAAGGAGGGGTTGGTTGATACGGAGGGGTTGGAATCGGTCATCAACCCCTATGACGAGTACGCCCTCGAGGAGGCGTTGCTAATCAAGGAGCGGCTCGGCGAGGGGAAGGTCACTCTCATAACCATGGGCCCGGAGCGAGCCAAGGACGCCCTCAAGAGCGGCTTAGCCTTGGGCGCCGATGAAGCCATTCACCTCATAGATGATGCCTTCGAGGGCTCAGACCCCTACGCCACCGCCTTGCTTTTAGCCAAAGCCTTAGAGAAGATCGACTACGATATCATCTTCTGCGGTAAGCAAGGGGTAGATGAAGATCACGCCCAGGTGGGGATCGCCTTGGCTGAACTGTTGGATCTACCCCACGTCTCGGTGATCGTCAAACTCGATATCTCCGAAGATAAAGAGAAAGCCATAGCCCACCGTGAGGTCGAAGGAGGGAAAGAGGTGATAGAGACCTCCTTTCCCGCGGTCTTCACCGCCCAGAAGGGACTGAACGAGCCCCGCTACCCCTCCCTCAAGGGGATCATGGCCGTCAAGAAAAAGACCATCGCCGAATGGGGGGGCCAAGAACTGGGGGTGAGTCCCCAGGAGGTAGGCAAAGGAGCGGCCAAGATAAAGATGGTGGAGGCGATGACACCGCCAGGACGAGAGGCAGGCAAAGTTTTCCAAGGAGAGGAACCGGGCGAGATGGCGAGAAAAGTAGCCCACCTCTTGCGGGAGGAGGCGAAAATCCTGTAGCGCTTTTCCCCCCAGACGCTAACCCTATTAGGAGTGGAAAGATATGTCTAACGACGTCTTGGTAGTAGCCGAGGTACGAGAGGGCCAACTGAAGAAAGTCACCCTGGAGATGATAGGTAAGGGGGCGGAGATCGCCCAGGAGTTGGATGGCGCTGTCAATGCGGTGCTGATGGGCTCCGGTGTCTCACCATTAGCCGATACGGTGGGCCACTACGGTGTCCAGAAGATCTATCTGGCCGACGACCCCGCCTTAGAGAACTACACGCCCGAGGGGTACACTAAGATCCTCACCGACTTAATCAAAGAGACCGACCCCGCCGTCGTCCTCTTAGCCGCCTCGACACGGGGCAAAGACCTGGCTCCCCGGGTGGCAGCCAGGCTGGCGGTGGGCCTAGCCTCTGATTGCACAGGCCTAGAGGTCCAAGAGAGTCGCTTGCTCATCACCCGACCCATCTATGCCGGGAAAGCGATCGCCACGGTGGTGGAGGAGACCAGGCCCCAGATGGCCACCATTAGACCGAACATCTTCCCGGCTCCAGAGCCTGAAGCCTCTTCTACGGCGGAGGTGGAGAATATCTCCGTGGATACGGGCGACGTTCGGGCCAAGGTGATCGAGATGTTGAAAGAGGCCGGGGAGCGGGTGGAATTAACGGAAGCCGACATCGTCGTCTCTGGCGGGCGAGGGATGAAGGGGCCAGAGAATTTCGCCCTTCTGGAGGAGCTGGCGGACGCCCTAGGTGCGGCAGTGGGTGCCTCCCGCGCGGCAGTAGATGCGGGTTGGCGGGACCACAGCCACCAGGTAGGCCAGACGGGGAAGGTTGTAACCCCTACCCTCTACATCGCCTGCGGTATCTCCGGGGCCATCCAGCACCTGGCGGGGATGAAGACCTCCAAATATATCTTGGCCATCAACAAGGACCCCGAGGCCCCCATCTTCAAGGTAGCCGACTACGGCATCGTGGCCGACCTCTTCAAGGTGGTGCCCGTCCTCACCGAAGAGTTCAAGAAGATGAAAGCCGAGGGGTAAAAGGATGCTGGGGCCGGATATGATATCCGGCCTGAGCGCAATCATTAGTAGTAGGGCAGGTTTGGAAACCTGCCCCACTACTCGTTCACAGCCATGTTTGTGATGTCAGATGTTGAAAATACAGTTCTGAATGCGACCTCTTTCGTCCGAGAGAGGCTCCTCTCTGAACGCTCAGGACAGGCTTGGACTCTACATCTTTGTCCAGCGCCACACCACCGCGCCTGGCGGCGGTTCTGGTGCCCCTTCCCGCTCAGGTAGTATGGGCACCGTCACTCTCTCCCAAACGGGCTTGTCCAGGTACTCCCGCATCACCCTTCGCCCCTCCTCTATCATCTCCCCGCTCTTGCTCAAGTCCCATACTGGGAGGCCAGCGAAGGCCTCGAAGACCACGTGATGGAGGATGACCTTGCCCGCGCACTCCATCAGGTCGTCGAGGAGTTGCTGATACATCATGGTGGAGATGGCCCGGTTGACGATGTTGAAAACCCCTCTACTCCGCGGCATCTCTTGCCCGGCGTAGCCCACGTTGATGGCGTAGACCTCGGTGGCCCCCTTCGCCGCCGCGATGGAGATGGGCACGTTGGCGATCACAGCCCCATCGACCAACTGATGGCCGGCCAAAAGCACGGGCGGGAAATAGACGGGGTGAGCACCGCTGGCCATCACGGCATCCACTATATCCCCCTCGGGCTTCTCCCCCCAGAGGTATAAGATCCCCCAGTTCAAATCGGCGGCGGTAAGGTAGAGCTTCACCTTAGTGATGTCAGAGAAATGGCGGACACCCTCAGGTAGGTGCCCCTCCACGAAGCCGCGCAGTCTATCATTGGGGAAGAGGCCATCGTAGCCACCAATGAAGCGCCAGGCTGCAATGAGAGAGAGGCTCAACGAATTGCCGGGGAAGATATCCCCCTGCTTAACGGAGCGCCAGAAGGCGGCCAGCCTCTGGGCTCCCTCCAGCGTGGGGTCTGTGGCGATGAAGGCAGCGTTCATCGCTCCCGCCGAGGAGCCCACCAAGATTTGGGGCTTAATCCCCCTCTCAAAGAGGGCCAGAAGCGCCCCCACCTCTAAGGCCCCGCGACTGCCCCCTCCACTGAGCACAAAGGCTATCATCATCCACCTCCCCTGTTATCTCTATTACGGCTCACGTGCGTGTACCGCTGTGTCGTCTTGATGCTTTCGTGCCCCAAGAGCTGCTGGATGTAGCGGAAATAGCTTACCCACGGTTAACTGAGGTCGCGTCGGCCGCGAGCCACATGATAGCTACAAAACTTACCAAAGAGATCCACCAGACGATGACCCGCAGGGAGACATCCCCCAAGGTAGCCGCAAGAGGTATAAGCAGTGAGGCGAGAAAAGCGACACCCAGAACAAAACTCCCCATAGCCCACCAGCGGAACTCGTTCTTGATTCCTGAAGAAATCGCCACCCCACGCCTCCAGAGGCCAGCGGTATAGAGATAGAGCACCCCATTAGTTAGGGCAAGCATCGCCATCACTATCGGAAAAGTTATTGAGCCGATCTCTCGGGTCACAGGGTCAGGAAGAACCACCTGTCGAAAGACCGGAGGGGCCAAGACAACAAAGAAAGCTACCCAGCCGATTAGAAAATCGATCAATTCATCAAAGGTAGGAATGGCAGCGTAGACTCGGAAGAGTCTATTCCAGAACACAACTATCAGGAAATAAAGGAAAGCAAAGTGGGCCAGCGGCGGGATTACGTCGGCTGCCGCTTTCACAGGAAGGTCAGTCAAGGAAAAGGCACTTAACCCTAGGGCCATCCCAAACAACTGGTTTATTCATGGCCCTCATTTTTGAGTAGAAGACTTGACTCATTTTCTGCACCCCCGGGGACTCATTGGCCGAGATCGGCATTCCCCTCCGGATCAAGGCAACGGCCACCGTAAGCACCACGAAAAAGGCAGTGAAAGCCCATGCTAAGCCGAGGGCCCTTGTCGGGAGGCCGACCCAAAGCTCCTCGGGTACAGTCACCTCAGATGGAATGAGAAGTGAGAGAAAGGCGACCAGTGAACCTGCCATAAGGCCAATCGGACCAGCTCGCAAATCAGCCAACGCCCACCTAGGCATGGCGCGGCTCTCCGCTGTCCGCAAGGCAATGATGTTGATCAGAGCGGCTAGAGCAAAGACGACCCCTGTGTTGATGACAATGAAGGTTGCCCCCAATCCCTTGACCTCCGAAGAGAAAACAAGACGAGCGCTAAAGGGGAGCGGGATCAGGAGGACCACCAGAAGAAGGCCGAGCACGAAAAGCCGGCTGTCGTAAGGCGCAACAGCAAGCGCATTGGTGGCATAATACCAGAGGAAGACGACTACCCAGAAAATGAGCATGAAAGAACCTAGTAGCACCCACCACTGGCTCCACCCTGCTACTGGAACAGACATCAACACATAGGCCGCCAGGGCAATGACGATCCCTATCGCACCGTCCATCATGGCGGGGGACCTCTCCTTCAAGGTTTCCTTCCACTCTTCTATCATCCGGTTTTCCTTCGCCATAGCATCCCTCCCAGCACAAGTTTACTACCTTTGGCTCCACATTTAAGTAGTTCTATCTTATCTCACCTTTACTCCTACATTCGGGTTCTTTCCTTTTTCCACGAACTGAGACGAAACTGCAGGGATACCCAGGAGGCGGCCGCCGAGCTTTCCCATCAAGTGATGTGGCTACGCTGGCATCGATGGCAAGACCATCTCCATTAATTCACTTCGCCCGTGTCTAATATAGTGTAGATTCTGACCTAACCGGCTCCTTACAAAACAAGCAACCGCACGTTGATGCAGAATAGAATGGGGCATGGCTGGACCTTCCGTAGAATCGGCAGAATCCGACAATCGCCAGCAAACAACCTTCTAACTCTAGGGGTGGCGAGTCGCGGCTGAGCAACTTTCCAGGCGTTATGCTGGACCGTGACAAAATACCCCCCTACCCTGCAACGCGAACGGTAACTAATTTGCTGAATAACGCAATGGTGCTGCGCCGTCCAACAGACCGGGGCTCAGCCGCTGCGCGGCTTATGCGACACCAACCTCAACAAAAGGAAACGTACAAACGAGAGAAGTGCCTCGACTACAACACGCGATAGCGCGGTCGGCTGCAGCAAGTATTAGTATTCGGCGGATGACTGGAAGGCTCGTGACCAACAACAGCATAATGCATTCTGTTGCCAATTTCAAGGCTCCCTTTCTACCGCCCCCAAAGCAAACGGCCGCCCCAGGTTGCCCAGGGGTGACTTCCTGCCACCATTCCCACTCTATTGTTCCCACGTCCATCTCCTCCCCTCAGCCTGACGTTTGCTCGACTCGTCTCCTTATGATAGACTCTAAAAAGATAGGGGGCATCGAGGGATATGAGTCTGGATTGGCAAACTATCGCCGAGGCTAGAAGCAAGGTAACCAAAGAGATAGGGACGGTAGTCAAGGATTGGGGCGGGCAGATCCCCGTCGCTCTGGCCTACCCCAATAGTTACTATTTGGGCATGTCCAGCCTGGCCGTGCATGTGATCTATCGACTCTTCAACGAGCAGCCAGGGATAGTTTGCGAGCGGACCTTTTTCACCAAGGGACAGCCTATCTCCCTGGAATCCCAGAGGCCTCTCATGGATTTTGCCGCCCTGGCCTTCACCCTCTCCTTCGAGATGGACTACTTCAATCTGGTGGAGATGCTCCGCCGGGCTGGCATCCCTCCCCTAGCCGAGGAGCGGGACGAAAGGCACCCCCTTCTTCTGGCTGGGGGGCCCTGTGTCACCGCCAACCCCGAGCCCTTGGCTCCCATTTTCGATGCTTTGGTCATCGGCGAGGGTGAAGAGGTGATCCCCACCCTGGCTGAAACCCTGCGACGAGAGGTGAGAGCCCCACGCCTAGAACTCCTCCGCCAGTGGGCCATGATCCCTGGCCTTTACCTGCCCTGCTTCTATCAGGTAGAGTACGATGGACTAGAGGTCGAGATAGAGCACGAGACCTTCGCCCCCTACCCTGTTAAGAGACAATGGGTGCGCGATCTAGATGCCCATCCCACCACCTCTGTCATCCTCACGGATGAGACCAAGTTTGGAGATATGTACCTCATAGAGGTAGCGCGAGGGTGTGGACGAGGGTGTCGCTTCTGCCTGGCTGGCTTCTCTTACCGGCCCCTTCGTGAACGAAGCGTGGACCTCCTTTTAGATCAAGCGAAAGAGGGTTTGGGCTACCGGGAGAAGATAGGGCTGGTGGGAGCCGCCCTCTCCGACTACTCCCAGATCGACGCGCTAACCCAAGGGCTTCGCCAACTGGGAGCCCAAATCTCGGTCTCCTCCCTGCGCGTCGATTCTCTCTCCGAAACGCTCCTTGAGGCGCTAGTCGAAGGCGGGACTCAGACCCTCACCATAGCCCCTGAGGCTGGCTCGGCGCGCCTCCGCTCTTGCATAAACAAAGATATATCCGAAGAGGAGATCCTAGAGGTTGCTCAAAGGGCCAGCCCCCATTTCCCCCAACTGAAATTATATTTCATGCTCGGCTTGCCTGACGAGAGAGAAGAGGATATAGAGGCTCTAGTCCACCTAACCCAAGGGATCAAAGAGCGGTTCTCCGGCCATCTCATAGTGAGCCTCTCCCCCTTCGTCCCCAAGGCCCACACCCCCTATCAATGGGCTCCTATGACCCCCTTGCCTCCTCTGGAGGCTCGCCTTCGTTATGTCAAGCAAAGGCTGCCCTCTATCGACGTTCGAAGCGAGAGCGCGGCTGAGGCGGCTATACAGGCTACCCTAGCCCGAGGAGATAGGCGCGTGGGGTCAGCCCTAGCACGCACCAAGGGGAAATCGCTGGCCGCCTGGAAACGTGCCCTGGCTGGGCAAGGCCTAGCACACGAGATACTATTAGAGGAACGCCCCCGTGGCACCTTGCCTTGGGAGGTCGTCGATAATAGAGTAAGCGAGGAGTACCTGTGGCAGGAGTGGCGGAAAGGGACAAAGGCCCAGAACACCCCTCCTTGTCCGCCTACCGGGTGCCTCAAGTGCGGGGCTTGCGATGAGGCCCTCTACGAAGCCAAAGGAAAGGCAAAGGCCCTCACCCCTGCTCGATAAGCCTTGATCGAACAATGAGCGAAAGCGGAATGATTCGGCATCACAAAGGAGGAGTCGTTTACTATACCTTGCCTCATCTGGGCTGGGAGGTTAAACACGCCATCTTCACCCGCCTGGGAGGTCTCAGCCGTTCTCCATACGCTGGGCTCAACGTGGGCCACCTGGTAGGCGATGAGGATAAAGCGGTGGAGGCCAACCATCGTATCATCTATGATACGCTTGATCTCGGTGCAGGGGAGGTAGTCACCGCCCGTCAAGTACACAGCCATTCCGTGGCCCTGGTCGGCCCAAAAGATAGAGGACGAATCGTTCCCGCCACCGACGGCCTAGTCACCGAAACTCCGGGACTGGCCTTGATGCTCCGCTTCGCCGATTGCCTGCCTATCCTCCTCTACGACCCCCAAAAGCGGGTCATAGGTCTGGGCCACGCGGGCTGGCGAGGTACGGTGGGTCTATTGGCCCAGCGATTAGCGGAGACGATGAGGGAGGAGTTCGATTGCCACCTGTCCCAGGTGAGAGCCGGTCTGGGCCCGGCTATCGGCCCCTGTTGCTACTCCGTGGGAGAGGAGGTAAGAGAGGCGGTGCAGGCTGTTCTGCCCCACTCCTCCAGAGCAGTGGTGGAAAGAGCGGATGGGGCCTATCTCGATCTTTGGGAAGCCAATCGTTGGCAACTGAGCCAGTTAGGCATAGAAATGATTGAGGCAGGCAAGATCTGCACCGCTTGCAACACCGCTGAGTTCTTCTCCCATCGAGCCGAAGGAGAGCGAACGGGAAGGTTCGCTGTGATCATCTCTCTTCTTACAGGATCCTAGGAGATGCATGAGATTAACAACCCGCTTTCAGCCAAATGAAGCAGAGAGGGACAAATATCTGTGTCCGGTTTTCATGACAAGGAGACCATTAGAGGACAACTTTATAGCACAGCCGAGGCTCTAGATATCCGCATCGAGACCCACCGTCGCTACTCCACAGCGCCGATACAATTGGTCGACCGGGCTTTGGCGCTCTTACCTATCAGTGGGCAGGAGGTCGTTCTCGATGCCGGCTGTGGCTCGGGATATTTTCTCCTTCCCCTGGCGAAGAAGTTGACCAGGGGTCGGGCTGTCGGCCTCGACCTCTCTTGGGGGGTGATGCGTGAAGCGATAGAAACGGCGCAACAAGAGGGACTACCGATAACCTTCTTGGTGGGCGATGTTGAGGAGTTCCCTTTTGCCGAGAAGACCTTCGATATGGTCGTGACTTCCTCCGCCCGCTAAAGCAGGCGGCTTCCCGCGACCGGGGGTGATCCCCCTGGTGTCACGAGGTTCTGCGAACGGCACGCACCTCGTGGGAACCCTTTACGCGGAGGCTCAGTCCGAGCCTTGGCCGTTTATTTCGAGGAAGTACGTTGAGAATTTTACGCAAACAACGATTCGTGTTTGCAACCTCGTACTCTCACTGTTAAAGTACCATAAACAATTATACTGCGGCGGGAATGCCTTGTCAAGGTTCGGAGGGCCGCATTTGCCCTGTCGCCCGCGCAGGATATTATGGTCATGGCTAACTATATGCTCTACCATGTTCCGGGCATCCCCAGGGCGATAGGAGGACTATATCGAATCTTGAAAAAGGGCGGTTGGTTTCTGGCCACCACCAACAGTCAGACAACGATGGAAGAGCTGAAATCTCTGCACTTGCATGCCTTGGGCATCAGCGATCTGCGGCTGGAGCGACCGGACGACCGCTTTTCGCTGGAGAACGGAGAGGTATATCTGAAGAGACATTTTCCCAAAGTCAATCTATACTTTTTCCCCGACTCCTTAGAGTTCACGGAAGCCGAACCCTTGTTGCGCTACTATGCCTCCGGCCCCATTTACCTTAACGCCGATGGCAGCTACGACCCAGAACTACCAACCGAAGAATGGAACCGACGCTGCGAGATGATGCGACAAATGGTAGAAAGAGAGATCGAAGAGAAGGGAAAGTTCGTGGTTTCCAAACTGAGTGGAGCCTTCGTTGCTCGGAAGGAGGAAATTTGAACCGGTGGCTGAATAAACTAAATGCCGACCCCATCCCTTGGCTCTTGGAAGGGGAGGCCTCAATGCGCTACTTTGCCCTCACCGAGGTCTTGGATAGAAGCAAAGACGATCCTGAAGCGGTGGCGGCCAAAAAGGCTATCCCTGGCTCCCCTACCGTGAGAGTCATCGTCGCCGCTCAGCATCCAGAGGGGTATTGGGAACGAGCCGATTCCACCTATCGGCCCAAGTATAAGAGCACCCTTTGGCAATTGATCATCCTCTCGGAGCTGGGAGTGGGCGGGGATCACCCTGCGGTGAGGAAGGGACTTGCGCGGATGGCGAAGGCTATCGAAGCCATCGGTGCCCCCAAGGCCATAGAAGAGGGAGATGTCATCTATTGCTACTCAGGCAATACTATCCGCTATCTATGCCGCTTGGGAAGAGGGGAAAATGCGGAAGTCCGGCGAGCATTAGAGCGATTGCTAGAACTGATCAAAAGAGATGGCGCTTGGACCTGCCCCCACAACGAGGGAGCGACCTGTATCTGGGGGGTGATAAAAGTGCTGCGGGGCTTGGCCGCCCTTCCGCCATCCCTCCGTTCCGAAAAGACGGAAGAGGCCATCAGGAAAGGAGCGGAAACCCTTCTGGAGTTCGATTACCTTGGCCAGCCGAAGGATGGCCTGACAGAGAACGGCTGGGAAACCGACTGGCTGAAGTTCGGCTTCCCCTCCTTCTATGAGAGCGATCTCTTGGAGTCCCTCGACACGTTGACGGACCTTGGCTATAGTAGAGATCGCCGCTTGCGGCATTTGCTCGAACCAGTGCTTTCCAAACAAAACGAACTGGGCAGATGGAGGCTAGAGAACAGTTTTAACGGGCGGATGCAGGTGGATATAGAGGCTAAGGGAGAGCCCAGCCATTGGATAACTTTACGAGCCCTAAGGACTCTAAAGAAGGCTTACCCCTAAGGAGATGGGCGTGCCTGAGAAGGTAGATATCGCTGCCAATTTGGAGAGGGTGCGGAAGCGGATGGCTGATGCCGCCCGCCGAGTAGGCCGAAACCCAGAGGAGATAACCCTGGTAGCGGTGACCAAAACTATCGAGCCAGCCATTGTAAAAGAGGCCATAGCCCTAGGGTTGAGAGACTTTGGAGAGAACCGCGTGCAAGAGGCGGAGCGGAAGGTGCCCCTTTTGCCGAAGGTCACCTGGCATATGATCGGGCATCTGCAACGAAACAAGGTCAAGAAGGCGTTGTTCATTTTCGATATGATACACTCGGTGGATAGCCTCCGGCTGGCTCAAGAGATCGCGCGGCGTGCTTCCCGCATCGGCGCGAGAGTTCCCGTGTTACTAGAGGTAAACCTCTCCAGCGAGGCCACAAAATATGGCTTCCGCATGGCTCCCTGCGTGACGCGAAGTGAGGAAAAAGAGGCCTTCTTTTCCTACATTGAGGAGATCCTCAGGTTGCCCTGCCTCGAGGTGAGGGGGTTGATGACCATGGCTCCTTTGGTCGCCCAGCCAGAGGAGGCTCGACCTTACTTCCAACGACTGCGAGGGTTGCGAGAGGAACTTAAAGAGAGGTTCCCCCAGGCATGTTGGGAAGATCTCTCCATGGGGATGACCGATGACTTCGAGGTAGCCATCGAAGAGGGGACCACGATGGTGCGCATCGGCAGGGCTATATTCGGAGAGAGGAGGGAATAGCGGTCAACTACCACCCGCTAAAGCGGCTGGCTTGCGCCTGCTGCATGGAGCGGCACATCCAGGTGCGACCCGTTGCTGTCGCACCCTGGCCGATTGGATACGGCGGGCTGGTTGACTCGTAGCCCACCCGGAGCGCCTGCAGCCCTCCGGGCAAGGTTCCTGGCAGCATTCAGATCCGCGTTGAGTTGGTAACCACATTTGCGGCATCCAAACCAGGATTGCGTTTGACGGTTGGAGCGAGCCAAATGCCCACACCGCGAACAGGACTGCGAAGAGTAGCGGGCATCAACGTACTGGACCCAAATCCCCCGCGCCTGCGCCTTGTACGTGACGAACTGCTGAAACTGGGCAAAAGGCCAGTTGTGCAGTTCGCGGCGTTGCTTGCGCCGGGCTTTCACCCGCTCCCGAATGTCCGTCAGGTTCTCCATCACGATGGTGCTGCCAGGGGGAAGCGACTCCACCAGTCTCTTGCTCACCCGGTGGTTCACATCTCGCCGGAAGCGGTTTTCTCGCCGGCTCAACTTCTTCAAGTGTCGTTTGGCCGACTTTGTGCCTTTGGCTTGAAGGGCACGCCGCAGGCGGAACAACTTGCGGGCGTGCTCCTTCACGCACTTCCCATCAAAGAACTGCCCATCGCTGGAGACGGCAATCCGCGAGATACCCACATCCACCCCGACTACCGTTCCACTCTCAGGGACATATTGGTCGGGGATGGTGACAACCACGTGCAGCCAGAATTGCCCGCTGTCGTACTGCACCAGGTCGGCGCTGTCCATACCCAACTTCGTATCCAGGTAGCGTTGGAAGTAGGTCGGCATAGACACTGCCAGGCGCAACCTGCCGCCAGCAGTAGCAATACTCACTTCCCGCCGGTCAGGCCAAAAGGTATAGCTGCGAGCGTCATAGCGCACGGCAGTTCGCCTGGACTTGGGACAATTGGCGCGTTTCCCCCGTTTCTGCCGAGCAAAGGCCGACTTGACGGCTTCCCGGGCCTTCTCTCGGGCCGAAATCACCATCTGAGAGGGGAGATCGGGGTACTGTTGGCGCAGCGGATAGTACGTCTGGTGATGCAACTCGACACCGTTGGTGGTACGGGTGTTCCAAGCCAATTGGGCAACCTGGTTGAAGCAGGCGGTGTACTGAGCCACGGTCCCTTTGAGAACTGCCCGCTCTTCAGAGCTGGTCTTGAGTTTGACCTTGATTACTCGCTGCGCCATACTCATATGTTAGCACCATATTTGCAGTCTGTCATGTCACTCCCCCTGACATTCCTGGATGTACCGCCTGATCGTCGCTGCGCTGACGTGCCCGGCTGTGCCAACGCAATGGTCTTCTGCCTAGCCTGTGGTGTTTTTCCCCCAATACTGGCGCCGTATCTGCGGACACCCTTGTTGCAACCGCCTGGAACTGATCCCCTTGAACAACCTCATCACTTCGGAAGGGGCAGACTTAGGTGGGGCAGACACAAACAGGTGGATCTAGTCAGGCACAACTTCACAAGCAAGGGGTTCAAATCCGTACCTGGCGGCGATTTCGTCAGAGAGACTTCTCAGCTGTTCCGCAACTGCCCCGACCAGGATGCGCTTGCGGTAACGGGGCATCCAGACCAGGTGGTAGTTGATTACGTAGACACAGTGACGGCTGTGCTTGGCACTCTGGTCCATACCCCTAATCTTAGCACGAAAGGAGGAAGGGCGGCTTCCTCTCCTGGCCTGTTACTTGCCGGGACAGGCCGCCGCCCGAAAGCCTATGAATGACCTCAAAGGGACTACCCTATCTTTCATCGGCACCGGCGTGATGGCTGAGGCGATGATAAAAGCCATCTTGGACAAGGGGCTGATGGAGGCCCAGCGGATAATAGGCAGTGGCCCACGAGCCGAGCGAGCGCAGGAGTTGGAATCGGCCTACGGCATCGTGGGAACCACGGATAACCGCCAGGCAGCCCGGGCGGGGGAGGTCGTCGTCCTCTCCGTCAAGCCTCAGGTGCTTCCCTCAGTGCTGCAGGAGATCGCGGGAGAGATACCTCGCCAGTCATTGGTCCTCTCCATAGTGGCAGGGGCCCCCATCAAGATGATAGGAGGGGCTTTAAGCCATGACTTTATCGTCCGCACTATGCCCAATACCCCGGCTCAAGTGGGCGAGGGGATGACCGTCTGGACGGCTACCCCAGAGGTAACCGAGGAGCAGCGGGCTCAAACGCGGTCTATTTTGAGGGCCATGGGCGAGGAGATCTACGTGCAGGACGAAGGATACTTAGATATGGCCACCGCTCTCAGCGGGACGGGCCCGGCTTACGTTTTCCTCTTCATGGAAGCCCTCATAGATGCCGGGGTGCACCTGGGTTTCTCCCGCCGCGTCTCCCAGGAATTGGTGCTCCAGACCATGCAAGGTTCGGTCACCTTTGCCCGTCAATCTACCGTTCACCCCGCAGAGTTGCGCAATATGGTCACCTCCCCTGGCGGGACTTGCGCTGAGGCCCTCTACCAATTGGAGAAGGGAGGGTTACGCACCGTCCTCTCCCGCGCCGTCTGGGCCGCTTATCAGAAGTCCAAATACCTAGGAGGCTTAGGCGAAAAATGATCTACATCCTTAACCTCATCGACACCCTCTTCTACGCTTTTTATCTAGCCATTCTCATCCGGGTGATCCTCTCCTGGGTCCGCTTCGACCCCTATCACCCTATATCGGCCTTCATCCATCAGGTGACCGAGCCCATCTTGGCTCCCATCCGTCGCTTCCTCCCCTCCACGGGGATGATAGATTTCAGCCCCCTGGTAGCCCTCGTCCTCCTACAAGTAGTCCAAGTGGTTCTCAGGCAACTCTTGCACTCCCTCTACTGAGAAAACAAGATGAGTGAGGAAGCCCCTGGGCTAGCGACTCAGGAGAAAGATGGCTCTCTTACCTTCCCCGTCCGAGTAGTGCCCAAGGCCAAGAAGAACGAGGTCGTGGGGGTGGAGGGAGGGGTCTTAAAAGTACGGATAGCGGCTCCGCCGGTAAGAGGAAAAGCCAACGAGGCACTAGTCGAATTCTTAGCCCAGGCGCTAGGGGTAAAAAAGCGGCAGGTGGAGATAGCAAGCGGGCAGAGAGTGAGAAACAAGACCGTAAGAGCAAGGGGTCTGTCGGAGAAGGAAGCGAGAAGAAGGTTGGGGAACCTCATCGCTTCCTAGCCCGTCTATATATAGGGTGAGGTCAACGGTGTATATCTTCAAGAGGCATAATCTGGGGCTAATACTTGCTATCTTGCTACTGGCGATGGCGGTGGTTTCCTGCCGGAGCGAAACCCCTCCTTTGGCGAGTCCCGCTACTTTGAGCCCTGCGCCGACTATGACCGGCACGCCAGGTTCGGAGACTACTCCTTCTCTCCCAGAGGCGACTGTGATTTCGACTCCTCCACCCGACGTCTCCTATCTCTCCGCCGAGCCAATCGAGGAGCAAGCGCAAGAGGCTCTGGCTAACTGGCTGGGTATCTCCAGCGAAGAGATCGAGGTGGTAGAAATCGAAGAGGTAGAGTGGCCGGACACCAGCCTGGGCTGCCCGGAGCCGGGGATGGCCTATGCGGAGGTGATCGTGCCGGGATGGAGAGTGGTGATGGGGGTGGGCGATGAGGTATATGAGTATCACTCTGGTGGGGGGCAAAGGGTGTTGTGTGATGGAGAAGGCCATCCATTGCCACAGGTATCATCGGAGCCCACAGTAGTAGTGCCTACCCCACTTAGAGGAGTCATCGTCCCTACCCCATTCAGTGGCCATCTAGAGAAGCTCATTCAGAGGGCAAAAGAGGACCTAGCGAATCGCCTAGAAGTGAGCATAGAAGAGATAGAGGTGAGATACGTCGAAGAAGCGGAATGGCCAGACGCGAGCCTAGGCTGCGGAGATGTACGCCTAGTCTACCGTCCCATCACCATCCACGGCTATCGGATAGTGCTCTCCGTGGGTGGCAAGAATTACGAATATCACACTGATACGGAAAGTCGTGTGGTCTATTGCCCCAAGGTCGGTTAAGATATGGGAAACCCAGAGGCTTGGTTAGCCTTGCAAAGAGAGAAAGGGCTGGTAGGGTACCTACCAGCCCTTTCCTACTCGCTGCATGCGGGGCTAGTCCATGGAGAAGCCAATCACACCGAACGCCCCGTCAGCGGCTTGGTCCTCCACAACGAGATTCACTCCGTAGTCGACCCCGCTGTCACCAGGGTTACCGGTCTCGCCATAGTACGGCCAACGCGGGTAGTAGAAGCCAGTGGCTGGAATAACCACGCTAGCGTCCCAGTCGGCGAACCAGAAGTCACCAGCGTACGGACCCTCGATCCCTGGATAGTAGCCTAGCGAGTCATCGAACACACTCACGGGAGGCAAAGGACCGAAGCGCCTGCTATGTCGAAGCTTGAAGGACGTGGTCTCTTTCAGGCCGAAGGTAGCGTTCGACGTTTGCACTCTCCCGCTTAGGTTATAGCCCGCAGGTACACCTTGGCCGGGAGCATCGCCATCCCCGTGAGGCCAGCGGTATGGATCGGGATGCGAATCCACCACCAGCAACATGCCCTTGATGCCCCAACTGGGGTCGTCGAAGAGAGTCCCGCTGATGTAGAGGTTTTCAGTGTACTTCCAGTTGCGGTACCAGAGGAGCATCCCCGGCACGGTGTAGGGAACCCTTTCCACCTGCCACTCGTCCTCGTCCGCGTAGAGGGTGTTGTAGGCATAGCGCAGACCCTGGTCGAAGCCGGAATCGTTGCGCCATTCGGCGATGTAGTAGTGGGGGTACTCTCGCGTGAGAGGCACGATGACCCATCCGGCCGCCGTCCACCCAGCCGGACCGCTTTCAACGTCATCAAAGACGCTCCCGCTAATGGCGAAGTCATCGGCCCACCAAGCCGGGTTGGCTACAGCCGAGTCCGTCTTGTAGCGCAAACGGACACCTGTGCTGGTAGTAACATAGGTCGTCAGGTCGAAACTCAACGTCTCACTACCGCTCCCAGTGAGACCGCACCCTATGTTGGTGCCATTGGGGTTATCCGTGGTCAAGATACCGCCCACATCGCAGATCGACATCCAGCTGGCACCACCATCGACAGAAACCTCAAAGTAGCCGTAGTCCCAATCCTCCTCGATATCCCAATAGGTAGCGAAGCTAAAGACAACTGGTGCCGTGGCTCCGCTCAGGTCGAAGAACTGGGTCAAAGTATTGTCCAGGTCGTTGCCCTTGTCGGACCACCAAGCAGCACCAGTGCCCATAGGGTTAGGAATGTCATCCACCTGCACGGGTAGGTCGATGCGCAGACCATCGGTGGGATAGCCGTCATGCACCTCCGCCTCGTCTAGGACGATGGTCTGATCAGAGCTAGTGGTGTCCAAGGTTGTGAGGTCGGCCCAGCCGAGCACCCACTTACCCCAGATGCCGATGTGCGAAGGCTGCGCCCCGCCCAGTGGCCCGGCCCAGGAGCCAGAGGACATCAGGTCCCAGAAGCCCGTGGAGTTAGAAGCGTCGTAGGAGTAGAGGTCGGGCAGGCCCAGATCATGGCCAAACTCATGGCAGAAAACGCCGATGGCCCCATCCTCGGGCATCATGGTGTAGTTCAACACTTTGATGTCGTGGGACGCGTCACAATCGGATTCGCCCGCGGTGCAGACCGTGTAGCCGCCGCCACCCACGTCCCAACTGTGGGACCAGATGGCATCGTCGCCCTGGGCACCCCCGCCCGCCTCCTGTCCAACGCCAGAGTGGATGATCAAGACGTGATCGAGGATGCCGTCATCATCGGTGTCGTATTCATCCCAGTTCACAGTGCCATCCGCGAGCTTGACCGCCTCCACCGTCAGACGCCACGCAGGGCCGTAGAGGTTGTCGGTCCCCGTGCCGTCACCGCCGTAGTCCTCCTCGTCGTGGCCTAATAACTCGTACCAGCCATAGACCTCACCGGCGACGGAGAAGACACCGCCCGACTGCTCCTGGTAGTAGTTAGCCATGGTGAGGCCGCTGAGGTCTACGCCAGGGTTGCGGCCGGGATTCAAGTCGGTCCGCACCGTGCCTATGCCACCAGTGGGACCGATGCCGAAGTTCATGTCATAGTAGTGGCTGGGGCTGAAATCGTCGACCCAAAGGGTATTGTTGTCCCTGGGACCCGGGTGAGGTATCTCGTTGTGATGGGGACCGAGTTCAAACTCCACCAGTATCACCAGGAGCTTGGCTGTCCCGGTGAGGCCATTGGGCCGAAGAAGGAAATCCCCGTGTCCCGCAGGGCGACCACCCCGCAGGAGCGACCTCTCCCTGCGCAGCAACTTCTCATAGGCTCGCGGGTTCGGGCCACCAGGCTCACCCCTGGCCCCCAACTTCTCTACCAGGTACTGCTTGAGCAGCGCCTGCACCTCCTCAGGGGTCGCGTCCTCGGGGAACACGCCTAGTTCCTGCAACCTGTCCCCTAGGTCAGGCCGGGGTGGCATGTACGCGGGGCTATCAACCGCGCGCGCTCCCCCTGTCATCGGGAGCATCGCCGCCAGCAGAGCCACGACAGCCACCACTGCCAGCAACATAAACCACTTAGTCTTCACTTACTTTCCTCCTTGAAAATTCTTTCCTCAAGACTACACAGTCAACGCATTCTCCCGCCCCATCACCTCCTTTCAGACAGGGGAAATGCCGGTATCCAAGACAAAAAAACCAACGGAACTGCGCGGTCGGTTACGCCACCGGCTCCGCCTAACCCCAGGCGTCCAATACTCCAGGCTAGGCCTCTTCGCCCCCGCTATATCTTATCCTTCCGCAGGCCAAATAGGACTTTAGCACTATTGCATAACCATTCTAGCAGAAAGTGCGTCCCCTGTCAATAGAAAGGCCCCGATCTTTAAGGTAGAAGAACGCCCTACGGCCTCCAAGCCGGTCCCTGCTCCACCTCGGCGCTATCGGTCAAGTTCACCCTGCCCGTCCCATCGACCCCGATTCTGTATATATCCCAGTTGCCATCACGGTTGGAGTAGTAGACTATCTGGGTGCCATCGGGCGACCAAGCAGGCCCATGATCGTCGGCGGTATGGTCGTTGGTCAGATCCCGTGGCCCGGAGCCATCGGCGTCCATCATGTAGATCTCCATGTCATCATCCCGGTAGGATTCAAAGGCTATCTTCGTGCCATCGGGAGACCAGGCAGGCGAGGTATCGGTGGCCTCATTATAGGTGAGCCTCCTCTCCTCCGAGCCATCGGCCTCCATCACGTAGATCTCCCCGTTCCCATCCCGCTCGGAGACGAAGGCTATCTTTGTCCCATCGGGAGACCATACAGGCGCGTAGTCCGGTTCTTCATTGAAAGTCACCCTCGCCTGCTGCGAGCCATCGGCATCCATGACATAGATCTCCCAATTGCCATCGCGACGGGAGGCGAAAACTATCCTCGTTCCATCGGGCGAAAGGGAAGGACTAGTGTCCGGGGCTGGGTTCCGGCTCAGGTTACCCTGCTCCGAGCCATCAGCGTTCATAAGATATATCTCCCTGTTCCCATCCCGTTGGGAGACGAAGAGAAGCCGACGCCCATCATAGGACCAAGAGGGCCAGGTATCGTTCACCTCGTTTTGGGTCAGGGGGATGCGGTTCGAGCCATCGCTGGCCATAAGATAGATCTCCCAACTGCCGCTCTCCTCCTCCCAAAACATGTAGGCTATGGTCTGGCGGGCAGGCAAGGGCTCTGTAGGGGAGATCTCTAGGGCGGCAAGACTCGTAAGAGTAGGCGATACCAGCCCTCCCTCACCCCCTTCCCCATCAGTAGGGGGTTGTGAGAGCGAACGCATCGACCACAGAAAAAGCAAGACTACCAGCAAAGCCGCGGCTATCGGCCAGAGGAACCTCCGGAGGCCTGGCCCTTTCTTCTCACCAGGCCTCACTTCCCCGACCAAAGACCCCCCGAACTCCCCCCTTTTTCCCAGCCAAACCCTCAGCAGTTCAACTTGGAAACGATAGGTATGAGGGGCCATGCTCACCAGAAGCTCTCGCTCTACCAAGCGATGTAAAGCCACCCTTAACTCTTCCGGAGAGAGGGGTATCCTCCTTCGTTGCAAGAGGTAGCGCACCTCCTCCTCCAGAATAAGGCCCTGGATGCCTCGCATAGCGCCCAGGGCCGCCAACGCCACCCACTCAGGGGGAGAAGAGGCGACAAGAATGTGCTCTAGATAGCCCTCGCCCAAGGCCATAGTCTCTGGCACTACTTCGTCAACATCCTGCATGAGCACCCAGCCCTTGGAAGCGCATCGCTCAAAGAGGGCGTAACAGAGGAGTTGAACGAAGTAGGGGTGGCCAGAGGTGAGGGCTAGAATCCGTTCCTGGGCCTCATAATCGTAATCGAGGATCTTCACGCTAGGCTCGGTGATAAGCCGCCGTGCCTCCTCACGAGCGAGGGAGCCCAATCTCCATACTAGAGCCTGGGAGAGCATCTCACCTGCGGGCCCCTCCCAGGTCAGAAGAAGGGCTAGTTTTAGTGAGGTTAGATAGGAGAGGAGTTCAGCCTGAAGCGCTGAGTCGCCCCCTCCCCAGAGATGAAAATCATCCAGAGCCAAAAGGAGGCTCTTTCCCCCCACCGCTTTGGAGAGTCGAGGGAGGAACTCCTCCCCGAAATAGGAAGGCTGGCCTTCGAAATCTTCCCTCTTCGGCCCCTCTCCCATCCCTTCCCACGGGTTCCCTGCGGGACGGGATCCCTGTCCCTTGGCACCCGTCCCGGGTATCCCTGGGAGATCCCCCTGGGATGGGGCAGGATCCTGTAAGGAAAAAACGATCTCTTCTGGCAGGCTCTCGGTCATAGCCAAGGCTATCTGCCAGAGGAGGAGATCCAGCCCAGACTCGGTCATCTCCCCCACCGGAAACACCATATATTTAGAGCCAAGATGAGTGCCCAATCGATGAAGGAGGGAGCTCTTCCCTATGCGATGGGGGCCTTGCACTACCAAGAGCGATTGCCCCTTATCAAGGCTGCTCTCTATCCAGTCCAAAAGATCGAGCCGCCCATAGAAATGAGAGGCTTCAACGATAGGCTCATCTATCACATATGGGTTGGCGAAAGGGACTCCTTTGCTCAAGAGGCTCTACCCCTTTAGATAGAGGATACGCTCGCAGTTGGCACAGTGGACTAACTCCTCACCGCGAAGCACCCTGGTCACTTTGCTTGTAGATACCGCCACTCCACACCCTTGACATATGCCGTTTTGGACCAAGGTCACCCCCTGCCTCCCCTTCCGACGGCGGAGATCCTCATAGGTGGCCAGATCCTCAGGGTCGATGGCCGCCCGGAGGCTCTCTCCTCTCTCTTTCAGAAGGGAGAGCCGGGAAGACAATGCGGCCTGCTTCTCCTTCAACTCCGCCTGTTCCCCTCTCCACTTTATCTCCAGCCTTTCCAACCTCCTCTTCTCCCTCCCTAAACGTTCGTCCGCCGTCTCCAGCTGGCTCATGACCTCCAAAGTCTCGTCCTCGACTTCCACCTGGCGCCGTTTCAAGAGTTGCACCTCTTGCTCCAAGCCGGTCAGTTCCTTCGGGCTCTTCACTCTACCGCTGTAGAGGGTCTTCTCGGAGGCTTTTCTTTTTTCTATCACCTCTTCCAAATCCAGTTCCAAGTTCCGAAGCCGCCTCCGCAACTCTGCTTGCCATCCCGAAGCCTGAGCCAGGCTCTCCCGGGCCGAGCGGATCTCCTCACTCTCCCCCAGACCGCTCTCTACAACACGAAGACTCTGCTCCGCTTCATCGATCTCCAGATCGATCACCTGCAAATCGTAGAGCCCCCGAACCCTCATACCCATCTTCTAGTACCTACAGGATCTACCCTCTATACCACACTCTATCCCGGGCGAAGAGACGGACCAAAAGCAGCCCCACAAGGAAGCCTCCCAGGTGCGCGAACCAGGCCACGCCGCCTACCCCAGGCATGCCCAAAGAGGCGAGGCCGCTAAAGATCTGGACAACTATCCAGAGGCCAAGAACAAAAACCGCCGGCACCCTCACCAGACGCACAAAGTAACCCAAGGTCACCAGACTGACCACTCTGGCCCGGGGGAAGAGGATAAGATAGGCTCCCAAGATGCCGGCGATAGCACCACTAGCCCCAATGTTCGGCACCGGCGAATTCATGTTCACAGCGATCTGAGCAGCGCTGGCCCCCAGGCCGCAAAGGAGATAGAAGAGAGCGAAGCGGAGATGGCCCATAGCATCCTCGACGTTGTTCCCGAAGATCCAAAGGTAGAGCATGTTGCCGATGATATGAAACCATCCACCGTGCACGAAGAGGGAGGTGAAAAGGGTCAAAGAGACCCTCAGATCGAAACTGTGGGTCACATCGTAGGGGATAATGGCTGCCGCTCGCACGAAGCCCTCTAAGGCTTGAGGGGAGGGCAGGATGAGTGCGTAGATGAAAACCACCACGTTAGCGGCGATGAGAAGGACGGTAACCAGGGGAAAGATCCGAGTAGGGTTCTCATCATATAAGGGTATCATCTCACGAAACATTCTACTACAAGAAGGCGTGGGATACAAGGTGAGGCCTTGATTTAGGAGAGAATAGGCGGTAAAATGGCTCTCGTATGGAGACCTCACTCAAGACCGCTGTAGTGGTGCCCACCTACAATGAGAGCGATAACATCGGGATACTCGCTCAGGAGATCCTCTCCCTACCCGTCCAGTTGGTGATCGTGGATGACAACTCCCCCGATGGCACGGGAGAGATAGCCGACGAGTGGGCGAGGAAAGACTCCCGGGTTTTCGTCCTTCACCGCCCGCGCAAAATGGGACTGGGAGCGGCCTACATCGCTGGTTTCAAGCGTGCGCTCTCCTTGGGAGCCGCCCGGGTGATCACTATGGACGCCGATTTCTCCCATCACCCTCGCTATATCCCCACGCTGTTAACCCGATCTGAAACCGCAGATTTGGTCATCGGTTCACGATACGCTAACGGAGGGGGCACCCTCAACTGTACCCTGGCCCGAAGGGCGCTGAGCCGGTCAGCCAACATCTTCGCCCGCATAGTCCTAGGTTTGAGAGCTCACGATTGCACCGCCGGTTTTCGCTGTTACCGCCGAGAGGTGCTGGAATCGATAGACCTGGATACCATCTTCTCCGATGGCTACTCCTTTCTTATAGAGATGCTCTACCGGTCTCAGAAGATGGGGCACGAAATCGAAGAGGTGCCCATCATCTTCGAGGATAGGCGGCGTGGGGTGTCGAAGATCTCTCGGGGTGAGATCTTCAAGGCTCTATATACCATCATCCGCTTGAGTCTAACCTCTCAGTAGGGGGAAAGTTGGAGAGCATACCTTGTAACCTATGCGGCGACACCGATACCGAGGTCCTACACCCAGCCACCATCCCCGAGGAAGCCGACCCTCCTCAGGAGTGGTTCCAGTGCACCAGTTCCGCCTATGGCAAGCACCACCCTATCGTCAAGTGTCGCCGATGTGGCTTGGTCTACACCAACCCCCGATTGGAGAAGAGGGAGATCCTTCACGAATACGAGTGCGCGATAGATAAGACCTACCTCCAGGAGAGGGAGGGGAGGATACTGACCTTCCGGAGGAACTTAGAGCCTCTCCTCAGGCTAGTGCCCCCCCGTGAAAGGCCGCGCCTTCTGGACATCGGATGTCACATCGGCGTCTTCTTGGAGATCGCCCAGGAGCAGGGCTGGGAGGCCTGGGGGGTCGAGCCTTCCGCCTGGGCAGCCGACCAGGCTCGGGCCCGGGGGCTACGGGTGACTACAGGTACGCTGAGAGAAGCCCGATTTTCTGACCAGTTCTTTGACGTAATAACCATGTGGGATGTGATAGAGCACCTCACCGACCCCTTAGCCTCGCTGCAGGAGGCTTATCGGATCCTCGCTCCAGGAAGGATCATCTGCATCCACACCATCAACATCGAGAGCCCCTTTGCCCGGCTTATGGGCCACCGTTGGCCCTGGCTGATGGAGATGCATCTCTACTATTTCTCCCCCCAGACCCTAACCCAGATATTAGAGAAGGCAGGCTTCCAGGTAATCCAAATGGTCACCCAAGGCCGCTATTTGCGCCTAGGTTATCTCCTCTCTCGCCTGGAGCCTTATGGCGGAGTGTTGGCTCAAAGCCTGGAAAAATTGACCAGGAGTTTGGGCCTCGTCCACCTTCCCATCTCCATCAACCTGGGCGATCTCTTCACCACCTTCGCCCGCAAAGGAGAGCAGAAGTAGTTCCCTTTTGGTTGTAGTGCTTTTTTCCCATTGCCAAGAGTGTAGCCATCGTAGTAAACTGTGTAAAAGGACCCTATCGATTGACTATAGGCGGAGAGAGCGATGGTCGGAAGGGTATTTATGGCTCTGGATGCGAAACGATTGCTGATGATTATCCTCTTCATCTCCATCTTCGTCATGGCTGCACGGGAGATCACCGATCCAGACTTCTTCTGGCACCTGCGCACCGGACAACTAATTTGGGAGAGCCGGAGCATACCCCGCCAGGACCCTTTCTCTTACACCGTCCAAGGCCGATCTTGGATAGCCCACGAGTGGCTAACGGAGACGATATTCTTTGCCCTCTACTCCCTGATTGGCCAAAGGGGGCTGATTTTGCTCTCTGCCCTCCTCATCACCTGCACCTTCATCCTGGTTTACCTCCAATGCCAGGGGAGGCCCTGGCTTGCAACCTTCATAGTCCTTCTGGCAGCCCTCACCTCGGCTATCTCCTGGGGCGTCCGCCCCCAGATGGTCTCCCTCTTCCTGAGCGCTCTCTTTCTGTACATTCTCCATAAGAGAAGGCGTCTTTGGCTTCTCCCTCCCCTAATGGCCCTCTGGGTCAACCTTCACGGCGGTTACCTCTTGGGGCTAGCACTCTTCTGTCCCTATATCATCGGCCAGGCGGCAACTTACCTCCGGGAGCGAAAGAGAAAGGATTTTGACCACCTCCGGCAACTGTCGTTGGTCTTTCTCCTTTCCGGGGTTGCCACCCTCCTCAACCCCCATGGCTGGCGAATCCTCTCCTACCCCTTCGGCACGCTGGGGAGCCGAGCGATGCAGGCCTACATCATAGAATGGTTCTCCCCCGATTTTCACCAGGCGCAATTTCAGCCGCTGGCGCTCCTCATCCTCCTTACTTGGCTCACCCTCTCCCTCTCCAGATCCCCCCTCCATCTCAAGGATATGCTCTTTCTTCTGACCTTCGGCTATGCGGCCCTTCGCTCGGCACGTAATGTCCCCCTCTTCGCCGTGGTCGCGGTCCCCATCCTGAGCAACCACCTAGCCTCCCTCTGGGAAGGCTCGTGGCTTCAAAAGCGCCTCTCCCAGAAAGACCAGAGCAGACCAAACGTCCGGCTATGCGCCTTGAACTGGTTCCTTCTCCTCCTCATCCTCTCTGGGGCTTCTTTCAAGACCGCTCTTCCCCTCAAAGAAAACGAGAGCCTCCAGCGCCAGACCTTTCCCGTGGCTGCGGTCGACTATCTAGAGGAAGGGGGTCTGCGAGGCAACATCTATAACCTCTACCACTGGGGAGGTTATCTAATTTGGCGTCTGTATCCCGAGTGGCAGGTCTTCATCGATGGCCGCGCCGACGTCTACGGCGATGTCTTCATAGAGGAGTACCTGGAGGTATATCGGGTGCGCAGGGGGTGGCGGGATACCTTGGAAAAGTACAAGGTCGATCTAGTGCTCGTAGATAGGGATAGCGCCCTGGCCACCTTGCTCCATGAAGATGGAGATTGGCGAAAGGTTTATGAGAACGAGGTGGCGGTGATCTTCGCTTTGAAGCCAGATTAAGGACGAGGCAGAGAACTGGAAAAAGAAGGGGCGATATGATAGCGTGCTGTTCGCCCTTGAGAGCGTGGTAGTGCATGCCATTTTCACGACACCCGCTGGCTGGAGAGGCCAGCCGACATGCCCTCTCTCTGCCCGTCGACACGGGCTCACATTTACAAGGTCAAAGAGTAAGGCTAAAAGGCGCAACGAGAAAGAACGATCAAGGATCGGGGAGAGGATTCTTTCTATGGATGTGCTTGCCACTCGAAAGGACGCAACTTATACTAGGGATAACCCCCTGCGGTCAGAGAAGCGTATTGCACCGCTCCCGGTTGCTGATCGATGAAGGACAGGTCCCTAGTATGCGAGCGATGATCCAGGAAAGGGCTCCACGAGCCAGACTCAAACGAGATTCGATGATCGAACGCCAGATTTTTGATGGGGATATCATCTCCATTGATGCCAAGCGCCAAGCGCAGCCTAGCGACGCAGTTATAGCCCGGAAGGATGAGGAAGTCGTGCTAAGGATATACAAAGAAGACGCCAAAGGCCCATACCTCCAGGCTGGCAATCAGAGCTACCCCATCCTTCGATTGAAAGATGCCCGGGTGCTCGGCGTAGTCGTCGGGTCATACAGGGAAAAACCGTAATGCCGAATAAGAAGTGAAGGGAATACTTATCTAATGGATGCGCGATTTCTAATCGACTTCAGTGTCTTTATGCGGGCTGTTTCAGACTTAACGGCCGGCCTCAGTCCGTATGCTGGGGAGTGGTTCTTCAGCCCGCGATGGTTGTTCTACCTCCTTTTTCCCTTTTCGTTATTACCAACCCAGATTGGCGCTGCCCTGTGGTTCATAATGAATGTCGGGACTTTGGCGGCATGTATTAGTTCCGTCATGCCCAAGCACCGCTACCGACTTCTGTGGATCATAGCCTTGGCGATAAGCCCGGTTACATGGCCATACGCACTCTTCGGCAACATCATCGGCCTGGTGGGAATCGGTTTGGTAGGCCTATTCAACTGGAGACATTCATGGCTCGCTGTGCCATTGGTTCTCCTCAAACCGCAATTGAGTCTGGTTGCCATTGTCGCGTGGGTCCTCCGGAGCGGCTGGGATCACATTAGGAAGGCGTTGGGCCTTCTGGTGATCCTAAACCTTCCGCTGTTCATCTGGAAACCGACTCTCTATCGAGATTTTCTCTGGCAGTCCGTTTCTGGGCAATATCTCAAAACCCAATCACACCATATAGCTGCGGCCACGAGCTGGTTGCCTTTTGGGTCGCCGATTTGGATTATCTCCTCTGCCGCTCTCATGATTATCCTGTTTTTGGTCAGTCTTTGGGCCAACAGCAAACGAGTTACGCTTCTTTCAACTATATTGGCTGATCCGGTTGCGGGCGGGGGAGAATACGCACTTCTGGCGGTCGCAGCCGCCATGGGATATCTCGATCGGAGAAATCTTGCTATTGCAGCCGTGACCATCTTCGCCCTGCCGTTTCTATCAATCTTTGTTCCGAGGGGAGATATGTTGGCTCCTCTTGCTACGGCGATTTTGCTGGCGTGGACGATCTATTTGAGAACGGAAGATAAGCCCGCCCCCAACTGCCAATGGAAGGGCTAAGGCACGCCCGGATCCTGGGAGTGGTGGTGGGATCGTATAGGGGGAAGCCGTAGCCATAGTGATCAATTCCGGAAGGGGGTATGGAAGCCGTCTTGAAGAAGGACGGGAGAGTGAGTTTGACGAGCACGCGTATGCGCATATATCGTCTCCTTCCCTTGATAGCCATTCTCACCGTGGCCTTCGGCATACGTGCGTGGAACCTCTCTTATAATACCGCCTTCTTGGACGAGGCCATATACGCGGTGGTTGGCCATCGCCTCCTGGCTGGCGCGCCACTATCCATCTATGGCTGGATCTCTGGCTACCCTCTCGCCTACCCCATCTTCGCGAACCTGGTTGACCGCCTGGGCGGCTTACTGGCGGTAAGGATGGCCAACATCCTCTTCGGCCTGGGAACCACCATTGTTATCTATGCCCTGACGGTGCGTCTTTTCTCTAAGACCATAGGCTTCTTGGCTGCAGCCGTGTACGCCTTTTCCGCGTCTCCAATACTTGTCAGCCGCATGGGCACTCATGATGCCATAAGCGTCTTCTTCCTCTCCGTTACCATCTTTCTTCTGGTTCAAGGTTTGCAAGATGAGAGGCCGAACCTCGTGCGTCTCAGTGCCCTAACTGGCTTCTGTGCCTTTCTGACCAAATATGTAGGTGGTTTCTATCTCCCCTTCATCGCCCTCGCACTTTCCTTCCACCGAAGGAGGACGTGCGTCTGGAGAGACTTCGTCATACCTCTGGCCTTCCTCGGCGCTGGCTATATGGCGCTCTACCTTTCCAGCCTAGTGCTCCCCTACTTGACAGAGATAGTCATGCCTTTCCGCGGCGCACATGAAGTCCCAAATCTCCGGATTGCACTGGCCACCATGATCTTCCTGGGGCCAGCCCTGGTTCCGGCTTTGCTGGCGATAGTGAAGCGACCTCAAGAGCGACATCTCACCCTTCTCTTGGTAGGCGGAGGTCTTGTGATACTCATCTACTGTTTTGCCAACCAGACCCACGTAGCACTCTACAAGCATGCCGCCTACGGCCTGATATTCCTGGCCCCCGTCGCCGGCTTGGGGCTACACGCCCTTCTCAGCAGGCCGCGAGAGAGTACCGGACAAGATGAGAAAGGGGGCAGAGCCATCGCCAAAAGACTGGGGGGCCCGGTGACTGTGGGCCTTATGGCGGCACTCTGGCTTTTGTCTTGGTTAGGAATGCCTTTCTTGGAGGGGTGGTGGCCTAACGCAGAGTCCTCCGTTTCCTACCTAATCCAAAGGCTCAAAGGTGACGAAGTCATCCTGGCCGAGAGTGGGTGGGTATATCAGTATTATCTCCAATTGCATGGACCGCGCCTTGAGGCGCTTCGCATCGTGGACAACTTCGGCCGGTTCATTTACCAGGGCCAAAGGGGCGATCAAGCCATCCTGCGGGCCATCGATGATGGCTACTTCCACTTTGTGGTCCTGGATGGCACGTTTACTGCCCGACTGAACGACAAGATCCTGCGTCGGCTGCAGGGAGGGTACCGGCTTGTCTTTACCGACGCAGCCGAGGCAAGACCGGGGATAGGTATCATCTCCATCTTCGAGAAAGCAGGTACCCAGCCCTCCTAGTTTGCACTGGGAAGCCGACATCGAAGTGAGCCCCTTGGAGATGGGATGATGAAAGACACCTAGATCCTCAGCGTGCTGGTGGCATCGTATAGGGGGAAGCCATGCGCAGGCGAAAGATCTGGGTGCCGAGGGCAAGAGGCATTGGAAGCAGCATCTAGAAGGCGAGCCAGTCACTGATCTCCTTCCTGGCCAGACTGTGGCTTCGCCTGAACCCGCGTCAGCCGACCTTGGCCTTGACACATTAGTTCTCTTGGTCTATTCTGAGGCTCAAACAGGTGGATTTCAGGTTTGTGTCGTCTATGCGCAAAATGCGGGTATCAAGATCACACTTGCTTCTAACCCTAGGGGCTAAATGGAAACTGGCCTTCTCGCTGGCTACCTTTGGGCTCTTCTTAGGATTTCTCATGCTGGCTATCCTCTCCCCTGTGGAGGTGAAAGGGTGGGATCTCTACCAGCACTTCCAGAGACCGGAGAACTATGCCTACCCTGGCTGGGTGAGCAGCCTTATGGCCCCTCTTCAATTGCTGGAACCCAACCAAGCCTTTGCGATTTATCTCCTCCTCTCAGCCACCGCCTTGGCCTACGCCTCATACAGGGACGGTATGATTTGGCTCCTTATCTGGCCGGTTTCCCTCTACGGTCTATGGGAGTGCAATTTCATACCCTTGGTACTCTTTGGGGCCGTGGTCGGATTCCGCCTCTGGAATCAAGACCGAAAGATGTTAGCCCTTCTGCCCTTTGCGCTTGTGTTGTTGAAGCCGCATCTTGCCCTTGCATTTCTCCTCTGGCTGGGGGTCGAGATCTGGCGAGGACGATTGACTAGGGTTGGTGCTATTGCTCTTGTGGGGCTCCTTGTGTACACCCTAGCAACCTTCATCTGGGGGGCTCCAGGCAGTCCATACTTTAGCGGTTGGTTTCTCCAGCAGGGCTTTTCCTTCCTTTCCCTTCTGCCGATCTGGCTGAAGGTTCCGGCTTGGGCTCTAGGATTAGCCCTATCAGGGCTCTGGCTGGCTGCCCATGCGAACCACGGCCGGCTAACCTTCATCGCCGCCTGGGCTTGGGGAGTCTCGCTTAGCCCCTACTTCCAAGTGCAGGATCTCATCCTATTCGCCCCCGCTCTGTCGGCATTAGTAGAGAAGAATAGATTATGGATAGTGATCTTGGTGATTTTGGGCCTTGCGCCCTGGCTCAATCTGTGGCTCATCCCTTTCCTGGGTACTCTGGTGGCTATGAGCCTCTTATTCAAGGCAGACTCCTCAACAATTGGAGGAAGATGTTGAAGGTTCCATCGTAACTATGCAAGTGGTCACAAGCATTCCAGCACCATTTACTCTCCCCCTCAACCCACATCCCAAAGAACTGTTTATATGATAAAATGAGAGAGCAAAGTGGCAATTTGGGGGCAAGAGGATAGGTTAGATGGTTCGCTCTGTTCAGTCATCTTTTCCCAATAGTGCGTCTAACAAAAGGAACACCTCCTCTGCCCTGGCCACTTGCACAATCATCGCCTTCCTCCTAGTAATACTCTTCCTAGTACAATCATACCTCATCTATTCCCTCTTCACCTCCCAGATCCCCAGCGGCAACGATTTCTACTCCCGTTGGAGAGGCACCAGAGCCTTGCTGTTAGAGGGCAAAGACCCCTACTCCGAAGAGGTGACTCTGGAAATACAGAAGGGTATGTATGGGCGACCAGCAAGAGAAGATGAGGATCAAGTGGCTTTCGCCTACCCCCTCTACGTCTCCCTGTTCATCCTTCCTTTAGCCTTCTTGCCCTACCCCCAAGCGCAAGCCCTCTGGCTTAGCGGCTTAGTTTTCCTCACCCTGGCCACGGTGAGCATAATCTTGCGAACCTTCGATTGGAAGCCCTCTCCCGGCGGGCTCCTCGCCTTATCTTTATGGTGTCTACTCCTCTACCCCACCGCTCGTAGCATAGTTCTGGGCCAGTTCACCATCTTCGTCCTAGCCCTAGTAGCCTTGGCCCTCTGGGCTATGCAGCGAGGTTGGGATTTTCTCGCCGGATGCTCCTTAGCCCTGACCACCATCAAACCCCAGATGGTCTTCTTACTCATCCCTTTCCTCCTCCTTTGGGGTCTGACAGGGCGAAGGTATAGAATTCTGGGTGGCTTCTTGGCTATGATGGCTATCCTTCTACTTCTCCCATCGTTTCTACTCCCCACCTGGATCCTCTCTTTCATCACCGGTCTGAGCCGGTATCAGGCCTATACCAGTGCCTACACGGGAGGCAGATCACCTTTGAGGATTCTCTTCGACTTCTTGCTTCCCTCCCCCCTCTCTTTTGGGGCCACTCTTCTTGCTTCGCTTCCGCTGGGGGGATATATGATCTATCAATGGGTGCGGGCCTTGAGGGAGCGAGGGGAGATCTTTCAGGCTATCTTTTGGACCATCATCATCACCCTTCTGCTCCCGGTGCAAACCGGAACCACCAATCAGGTCCTATTGCTTCTTCCCTTCCTGCTGCTCTTCCGGGTCCTGCGGAAACGGTATAACCTGACACTCCTCATCACCCTCTTATTGCTGGCTATCTTGCTCCTCGGGCCGTGGGTACTCTTCATCCTGACCCTAGGTCCAGCGAAAGCCGACCAACTGGGGCGTTTGGAACACCCCATCATGTTCGTTTCCCTCCCCCTGGCAGCACTCATCGCCCTTGTGGCGGCAAGAAGGGACTGGCTGTCATCCAGAACGATCGGTGGCCATTCCATGGAGCGACTTCCGAGTTCAGCGCCTCCTAACCCCGACCGTAAAACATAGGGATATGAGCAAGAGAGTAACGATCAGGGCTCCAGCCATCATCCTATCGGTGCTCTGGATCTTCACCGTTTACCTCCTCTTCTACCGCACCCAGGAGCCCTTCACCGAGGAGTTAGTGAAGGACCATCTCGATCCCTTATACCAGGATGAGAGAGGCAGTTACATCCTCTGCCAACTGAGAGGGTGAGAGAGATGGCCGGTGAGAGTACAAGTCTAAAGGAGTGGCTACAAAAGGTTCTTTCTGACCCAGCGATCAAATACGCCTGGGGCATCTATCTAGCCATGAGGGTGGCTACTTCTCTACTAGCGGCTCTGATTCTATGGCTATTGAACCCACCCACTACTCCCGATCCCCTCCTTCGTCCCTACCAAGGGGTGGAGCCCATCACCGGTGGCTGGGCCGAACTTGTTCTTGGCGTCTGGCAGCGCTTCGATACCCTTTGGTATCTGACAATAGCCACCCATGGTTACTCCCCTGGGAACGGGAGCACTGTCTATTTCCCCCTCTATCCCCTCCTCATAAGAGCGGGGGGAAAGATCCTCCTAGGCAACTACCTGCTCGCCGCCCTTATCATCTCCAACCTGGCCTATATCGGCCTACTCTTCTACCTCTACCGGCTCACGACTTTACTCCTTGAGGAGGAGACAGCGCGACGAACGGTAGTCTATTTGGCTATCTTCCCTACCGCCTTCTTCTTCCTGGCCGGGTATACCGAATCGTTATTTCTCCTATTCACTCTGGCTGCTTTCTGGTACGCCCATCAAAAAAGGTGGTGGCTAGCGGGAATTTTGGGCTTTCTGGCTTCTCTCACCCGCTTGCAAGGGGTAATCCTTATCCTGCCTTTGTTGTACTTCTACTTCGAAAGGGAACGGCAGGTGAAGCCCGCTCTTCTGGCTTTTTTTCTCATCCCTCTGGGATCAGTGTCGTTCTTGCTCTACCAGAACTCCTTGGGAGTCTCTCTTTTCGATGTCTATCAGAGCCACCTACACGCCCAATTCGTCCTGCCCTGGGATAACGTCATAGCCACGGCAAAGAAGATCCTCTCGCCAGAGGGGAGCTTCATCAACGTCGTTAACCTGATAATGACCTTCGTCTTTCTGGCGATGACCATAACCTCTTTCCGTGCCTTGCCTCTGACCTACAGCCTTTATATGGTCCTGACCATCCTTGTGCTGCTCTTGAGACGGACGACGGCCCAGCCTCTAGTGAGCATGTCCCGCTATGTTTTGACCCTCTTCCCCGCCTTCATCATCTGGGGCCGCTGGGGAGAAAACCCATGGGTAAACCGACTGATCGTCTACCCTTCTATCGCCCTTCTCATATACCTGTGTGGGCAGTTCGCTATCTGGGGGTGGGTGGCCTAGGAGATCAAGATGTCCAATAGCCAAAGGGAGAGAGCTCAAGTCTTGACCATCAGCCTCATCGTTCTAGCCCTCACCTCCCTGCCCTATCTCCTGGGCTACGCCTTGGCCCCAGCAGATATGGAGTTCGGCGGCTTGGTGATGAATATCGAGGACTCCCAGAGTTACCTGGCCAAGATGTTCCAAGGGGCCCAAGGGCGATGGCTTTACCACATCCCTTTCACTCCCGAGGAGCATGAGGGAGCCTTCGTAGGAGGGTTCTACCTCTTCTGGGGTTGGGTGGCCCGTCTCCTGGGGCTCCCCATCATCTACCTCTGGCACACAAGCCGCATATTATGCGGAGCCTTGCTTCTGTTGGCCACCTATCTCTTCATCGCCCGCTTTTTGGAGAATACGAGTGAGAGGATATTCGCCTTCCTCCTTTCCGTCCTGGGCTCCGGCTTCGGTTGGGCGGCGCTCCTTACCGGCCAGCCCTTCCTTTGGGGCTCCTTCCCTGTCGACTTCAAGATGCCAGAAGCCCACCCTTTCTTCACCATCCTCACTTTCCCCCATTTCTCCTTCGCTACCGCTATGCTTTTGGTGATATCTCTTCTCCTTCTAGAGTATCTTCGCCGAGGTAGGCTTTGGTGGAGTGGGCTGGCGGGGGTAGCCGCTCTCCTCCTCATCATCGCTCAACCTTTCAACGTGGTCATCGTAGCCGCCGTCCTTCTCGCCTATCTGGCCCTGCTCATTTGCTCTAAGACGTTGCCACCCAGAAGGTTGCTGGGCCTACTCCCCCTGGCGCTCATCCCCTTGCCACTAATCATCTATTACTGCTTCGTCTTCACCGCCAACCCCCTTTTCCGTGCCTGGTGGGAGCAGGCTTTGACCCCTTCCCCCCATCCTCTACATTATCTTCTGGCCTATGGCCCCTTCATCTTGGCCATCCCAGGGAGCATGGCCCTGATACGAGAGAAAAGGGAGGGTCTCCTTTTGGTCGCCTGGGCGATCATCATCCCTCCCCTGCTCTACCTGCCCCTTAACCCTCAGCGCCGGTTCGTCGCAGGGCTACATATACCCTTGAGCATACTGGCCACTATAGGTCTTTACAGGTATCTTCTACCGAGGATGGAAAGTTCTCGCCTCTGGGCCCGAATCACAAGCCACGAGCGGTACGAGCCAAGATCGTTGAGACGGTTCGTACTGGTCGCTCTCTTCCTCCTCACCCTGCCCTCCAACCTCTACATCTTGGCTAGCCTGGGAGTAACCGCCATCCAACACCCTTACCCCTTCTACCACGAGCAGGCTGAAGTGGAGGCGGTCGATTGGCTGGCCGCGCACACCTCGAGCGAGGATACCGTTTTCACTACCTACTGGACGGGGAGCTATATCGCTGCCCGGGCGGGCAACAGGGTCTTCTTGGGCCATTGGGCGGAGACGATGAACTACGCCCGGAAAATGGAAGAAGCGAAGACCTTCTTCGGCCCAGCCTCCGATGAGTGGCGAAAAGAACTATTGAGAGACTATAATATCTCCTACCTCTTCTATGGCCCTCGCGAGAAGGCCCTCCCCGGCTTTGAGCCACGGGATGAGCCTTACTTGGTGGAGGTCTATACCAACTCTGAAGTATCGGTCTACGAACTCCACCTAGAGAGTGAAGAAGGGAGATGAAGCGCATAGTAGGCATCCTCCTGATCATCATCCTTTTACTCCTTCTTGCCCTCTCTTTGCCGAGCGCGAAGATCGAGATCGGCAAGGGCGACTTCATCGCTTACTGGAGTGCCAGCCATCTCCTATCGCAAGGGAAAAACCCTTACGATGTCCCGACCCTAATCTCCGTCGAACGAGAGATAGGGTGGACACAGGAGTACCCCTATATGGCTTGGAACCCACCTTGGCTTCACCTCTTGCTCCTCCCCTACGCCTGGCTCCCTTTCACCAAGGCGGTGTCCTTATGGTTGATCACCAACATAGCATTGATTTACATCTGCAGCGTTTCATTGTGGAGACTTTTCAGCACTCAGAAGGGGCAACGAGTGTGGTGGGTCGCCCCCCTAGTGGCATTCGCCTTCGTGCCCACGCTCGTCACCCTCACAACAGGACAAATCAATACCTTTGTTCTACTGGGAATTGTAGGGAGCGTTTTCTTCATCACCCGAGGCAGGGATTCCCTGGCCGGACTGATGCTTTTCCTCACAACAGTAAAACCTCAATTAGTATATATATTCCTCCCAGCGGCATTCCTCTGGCTGGCGATGGAGAGACGCTGGGCATCCTTCGTCACCTTTGGAGCGACCATTGGGGCAGCGATTTCTCTCCTCTTTTGGCGATTACCTTCCTGGCTCGATTCCTATCTCACCACCATGCAGAGCCCCCTTCTGAGCTGGGAAACACCGACTATCGGAGGGATCGTTAGTCACTATTTGGGGACGCACCTTAGTAAATACCTGGGAATCATTGTGCTGCCCATTATTCTCTACCTACTCGTTCTCAATAAGGAAAGGCTAGACATCAGAACAACTACCAGCATGATATTGCTCGTATCACTACCCACCTCTATCTTTGGTTGGAGTTATGATCAAGTCATTTTAATATTCCCTCTGATACAAATCGTTGTCTGGGTTGTGGAAGGCGAATTAGGAACAGCGGATGCAGTCGGGGTAATCTCGTCTTTACTGCTCTACGACGCTCTCATGCTCTATCTGCGGCTAGCACAAACTCCGAACGACTTGTACTATTTCTGGGTTCCCATCGCCATGGCGATGACCTATCTCTACTCCTTGGTGAAGATCCGCAGGAGAGCTACATCGAAAGCAGCGGAAGGCGGCCCCGAGTAGCCTCCTAAAACAGAGTTAGGGGAACGAAGGAGGGCCATTGGCAAAGCGGTTCTTGGTGGGAAATTGGACTCTGATCGGGGTATTTCTCCTATCACTAGGCGTAAGAGCGCTCACCGTCCTGCCCTTAGAGCAGCCAGGCTACTTCGACGCCTACCACTATTACGATGTGGCTGAAAACCTCTATCTAGGACGGGGCTTCGTGGTCGATCTCATCTGGAACTATCTGGATACCCCCCCCTCGGTGAGCCACCCTAGCAACCTCTATTGGATGCCCTTCCCCTCCGTTCTGGCCTATCTATCCTTCCTATTCTTCGGCCTCTCCTATCGGGCATCCCAGGTGCCTTTCATCATCCTCTCTGCTCTCCCTCCCGTCCTCGCTTACTATCTAAGCCATCGCCTCTTCGGAAAGCCCCGTTATGGGTTGATAGCCGCACTTCTTGTTATCTTCTCCGGGTTTTACCTGCCCTACTGGGTCAGCCCCGATAACTTCACCCCCTTCGGCGTAGCCACGAGTTTCGCCCTTCTGGCCATGGCCTGGGGGCTAGAGAAGGAGAAGCCTTTATACTTCGGCCTCGCTGGCCTCCTCTTGGGCCTCAGCCATCTGACTCGCGCCGACGGAGTCCTCCTCTGGGTGGTATTGGGATCGGTGCTCCTGGTGGCCTTTAGCCAAACCAAAGCCAATCCTTGGGGGGTTAGAGAGTTTCTCCTCTCCACCCTGCTCGCTTTAGGTGGGTACCTGTTAGTTATGGGACCCTGGTTCTACAGAAACTGGGGGATAGTGGGCGCTCCCCTCTCGGGAGCAGGGACCAAGACCTTCTTTTTGCGCAGTTACGATGATATCTTCAGTTACGCCAAGGATCTAACATGGCAGGGGTATCTGGCTTGGGGGTGGGGGGCTATCCTGGGCTCGAAGTTGAGAGCCGCAGCCCACAACGGGCTGGTGCTTCTGGGAGCGCTCCAGTTCTACCTGGCTCCCTTCGTGGCCATCGGGGGTTGGCAGGTGCGACACCGCAGGCTTTACCTCCCCTTCTTCCTCTACGCCGCCCTCCTTTACTTGACCATGACCCTCCTTTTCACCTTTCCCAGTATGAGGGGAAGCATGCTCCACTCCACGACCGCTCTCCTGCCCTTCCTTTTTGCCCTGGCCCCACCGGGCATCGACGCCTTCGTGGAGTTCATGGCCCGCTGGAGGCGGAGATGGCATCCACCTACCGCTCGCGCCTTTTTCAGCCTGGGCTTCACCGGCCTAGCTATTCTCGTCAGCCTTTTCCTCTACTCCCAAGGCGTCCTCTTCTCTATCTCCCCAGAGCCTATCCTCCCTTTGTGGAATGAGAGGAATAAGATCTATGTCCAAGTCGCGCAGTCGCTGGAAGGCGATGCTCCGGTGATGGTGGTCGACCCCCCGGCCTACTACTACTTCACCCATCGTCCAGCCCTAGTCATCCCCAATGAGGAAGTAGAGGTGATCCTAGAAGTAGCCCATCGGTATGGAGCAGAATATCTGATATTAGAGCGTGACCACCCCTCCACCTTGAGCGACCTCTACCGAGGGGAGACGAGCCACCCCTCCCTACATCTGCAGCGAACCCTTATTGACCCCCTCGGCGACCCGGTGATCATCTACCGTTTGGGGAAATAGAGTATGCAGAGAGTGGTCCGTTTCTGGTTCCCCTTCCAAATCTTTCTTGTGGCTGCTAGCCTCTTCCTCTACCTGGGCTACTCGCTACATTACGGAAGGCTGGGTTTCCCCCTCGATGACTCGTGGATCCACCAGACCTTCGCCCGGAACCTAGCCCTCCATGGCCAATGGGCCTACAACCCGGGAGAAGTAAGCGCCGGCTCCACCTCGCCCTTATGGACCATCCTCTTGTCCCCTGGGTATCTGCTTCCCCTAGACCACAGGGTTTGGACCTATCTTCTGGGCGCGATCTTTTTGAGCCTTACGGGTTGGATCGCTCATCGCTTACACCTGGCCCTCTTTCCAGGGCAAGAGAGCCTCTCCTATCTCCTGGGCCTCTTCCTCCCCCTCGAGTGGCACCTAGTATGGGCCGCTTTTTCGGGGATGGAGACGACCCTCTTCATCTTTCTCTCCCTCCTCCTCTTGGAAAGGCATCTGAAAGGAGACAACCCCTGCCTCCTCGGACTCCTGGGTGGGCTCCTCATCTTGACCCGCCCCGAGGGGATAATTCTCCTCTTCCTTGTAGCCTTGGACAGGGTGCGGCAACGGTTGAAGTCGCCCACCCTCTGGGCGAAGAACTTAGCCTGGCTCCTGTTCGGTTTCGCCCTCCTCTCTCTCCCCTACTTGGCCTTCCACCTATTGGTCGCCGGCCACCCCTTCCCCAACACCTTCTATGCTAAGCGCGCTGAGTACCTAGACTCCTTCGCCCCTTTCTGGCTGCGCCTGGTGCAACTTCCCGAGGCGACCTTGGTGGGAGCCCAGATACTCCTCCTGCCCGGCTTCATCTGGGTCGTCTATTCGGCTATCCGCACCAGAGCATGGAACCTTCTGCTACCCCTCGGCTGGTGGGCCAGTTTCCTATCTATCTACATATTCTATCTCCCTCTCACCTACCAACATGGTCGTTACCTTATGCCCACCATCCCTATGTTAGTCATTCTGGGAGTGGGAGGCACGGTGAACCTTTTCTCTCACACTTCTTGGCGCGTGGCAAAGGCTGTCTTCGCCACATCTACGCCTCTTGTCCTGGTTCTTTTCTGGTTTCTGGGAGCCAGAGCCTACGCTACCGATGTGATGTTCATCGAAAGAGAGTTGGTAGATGTAGCCCACTGGCTGCAGGAGGAGACGCCTCCACGGGCCCTCGTCGCCACTCACGATATAGGGGCCGTCGGCTATTTCTCCCGGCGGACTCTGGTGGACATCGCCGGCCTGGCCAACCCGGAAGTGATCCCCTTCATAGATGACGAAGAGAGGCTTCTGGCCTATCTAGAGGAGAAGAAGGTTGACTACTTGGTGACCTTCCCCTCCTGGTACCCCACCATCGTCGCCAGCCCCAACTTTCGACTCATCTATCGGACCGATTACCCCTGGACTGTGGGCGCTGGGTTCGAGAACAACACCATCTATGAAGCCCTGTGGTAAGAGCGCAGAGAATGTTTAGGAGGTCGGACAAACTCCAATGATCTAGTAATTCGCCCCGCAAGGCGGCCAAAATCGCTCATCATAAGGAAGCCCAGAAACTCACCACCCACTCCTTCCCACCCCGCCAGCTCCAGACGCACTTTTTACACCAGTATATACGTCCTTGCATGGAGAGGGTATAAATGTTATACTGAAAGGGTCAGCGCGCTCCCGGTGAGCAGGCCTAGGAGGTGAGAAGGTGGAGAAGATCAAAGTTATGATCGTCGACGATCACCCTTTCTTCCGGCAAGGGCTACGTCAGGTCCTAGAAAAGGAGGAGGATCTAGGGGTGGCGGCGGAGGCGGCCGATGGTTTGGAAGCGCTTCAAGTGGCCGAGGAGATCCAACCCGATGTGATCCTGATGGATATCAACCTCCCCTCTATGAACGGCTTGCAGGTCACCCGGGAGTTGAAAGGGACGATGCCAAAAACGGCGGTAATCATGCTGACCGCCTACCACGATGAGGAGCAATTGATCCACACCATGAGGGCTGGAGCGGCCGCCTATTTCCCCAAGGAGGTCACCCCCCAGCGGCTGGTCTGGGCCATAAGAGAGGTAAGCCAGGGCCGATACGTGATCGAAAAGAAGAGCCTGACGGAGAGAGAATTCGCCGCCTGGCTGATGGAACAACTGGAACGGCTGGCTGTGGTAGGTATCCCGGAGGAGAATCAACTTACCCCGCTCTCCCCGAGAGAGATGGAGATCCTGCAACACGCGGCCCAAGGAGAGAGCAACAAAGAGATCGCCCGCACCCTGGGGATCAGCCAGCAGACGGTTAAGAACCACTTCTCCTCCATCCTGCGCAAACTGCGCGCTCGGGACCGCACCGAGGCCGCGGTCTACGCCTTGCGCCATGGCTGGATCAGGCTTCAAGACACCGGGCGGTCCCTCGGGATCCCTGAGGGAGAAGAGGAATAGTCAACCACACCATTTTCCCTAAGGGATCCCTGTGGGAAAGGGAGCACGTATGGGGGAACAACAAGAGATAACGCCTCTCCAGCGTCTTCGTAGCCTGGTCGAGGAGACGAAGACCGCCTACGACCAGATAGAGAGAGAACTACAAGAGACCGCGCTACAACTGAAACAGAGCAGTGGTGAGGTAGAGAGGCTTGCCCAACGAAACGCCCAGATCACTAGCCGAGTGCGCCAGATAGAGTTTACCCTGGAGAACTATCCCCGAGAGGATATCAAGGAAGCCTACACAGCGGCGCAAGATTCCCAGATGCGGCTCTTCACCATGAGGAGCCAAATGGAACGGCTGCAAAGCAAGCAGGAGGCTCTCCGGGCCCAGGCTGAGCGACTTCGTCGCTTTTTGTCCCTCGGGATCCCTGTGGGAGAGGTGACTCAGGATATAGAAGAACCTCCCACTCCTTCCGGTGAAAGCACTATCGTACGGGTCATCGAGGCCCAAGAGAACGAAAGGCGAAGGTTAGTCCGCCAGATGCACGATGGGCCGGCCCAATCCCTGACCAACCTCATCTTACAAGCCGAGATCTGTGAGCGGCTTTTCGACCTCGATCCCGAAGAGGCGCGTGTGGAATTAGAGAACCTAAAGCAAGCGGTCAATGCTACTTTCCAGAACACCCGCCGCTTCATATTCGGCCTCCGACCCATGATGTTGGATGACCTGGGACTCGTTCCCACCCTGAGAAGATACATCCAAGATTTCCAAGAGAAGAGCGGGCTCTCCATAGATCTCCATATCAGGGGCGAAGAGAGGCGGCTAGAACCCCATCTGGAGGTGACCATCTTCCGGGTAATCCAAGAACTCCTCAACAATGTGGACCAACACGCCCAGGCCGCTCATGTGGATGTCACTCTAGACCTGGAGGGAGAAGCGATGGCGGCAACTGTGGAGGATGATGGATGCGGCTTCGATGTGGAAGAGACCTTGGCCGCGGCCAAGGAACGGAAGAGCGTGGGGCTGATTACCATCCAAGAGAGAACGGAGATGCTGGGGGGCGAGATAGAGATCGATAGCAGCGTAGGTCGAGGCACCAAGGTGAGGTTGGAGGTACCGGCATAAAGCCCTCTTGAAGAGACCTTAACCAAACCTTAACTGAATCTCAACCAATAAGAACTGTATGGTCGTTGACTTTTCCCCGTTCTGATGTATAATGAGTATGTACAAGCCACTACTGGACTAGGACGCTGCCCTCCAAGGATGCTCCCCACCGCTTAGTACTATCATCCTATTGCCATTGGCCAGGATGTGTCGTAAAATGAGCGTAGAACTAGGCAAAGGGCTTGTCCTGAGCGCAGCCGAAGGGCCTGCCCTGAGCGGAGTCGAAGGAAGCAAAGCGAAGGGCCTGTCCCGATTTCGGAAAAGGAGACAAAATAGTAACGAAAGGAGGTGAGAAGGGATGCTGTACGTGGCACATGAGGAGGGTCAGGGTTTGCTCGAATATGGGTTAATCCTGGTTCTGGTGTCCATTGTCGTCATCGTCATCCTGACGCTCTTCGGGCCACAGATCGGTAACCTTTTCAGCAGGGTCGTCCACGAGCTCTAACCCTACAAGGTTGGCGACCACTGTACTTCAGGCCAGGGCGACTCTCTTTATCGAAGAATATATATGAAAGGAGGTGACAGAGGATGCTTTACCTGCCAAATGAGGAAGGTCAGGGATTGGTCGAATATGCGTTGATCCTGGTTCTGGTGTCGATTATCGTCATCGTGATCCTGACGCTCCTCGGACCACAGATCGGCAACGTCTTCAGCCAGGTCGTTAACGCATTGTCGTGACCACTGTCTGAAGAAGTATGGCGGCCAACTTTATCAAGACCAGAGCCCTATCGACGCATATCGGTAGGGCTCTGTCTAGGGATACCCTTCCCATCGCTCGGGATCTGCCTTGGGATGAGACGGGACCCTGTAGGGACGGCCACTTGGGGAGTGAAAGCAGCCTGCGCTATCCTTCATTCTATGGTATAATATTAAATTATCGATTTAATGAGGACCCCAAGATGGCAAATCTCTGGAAGAGAGAGAGGGGACAAAGTCTCGTCGAATTCGCCTTGGTGCTGGTTTTCATCCTCCTGCCGGTCACCATCGGCATCGTCGACGGGAGCATTCTATTCTACAAATACGTGGTGGTCGCCAATACAGCCCGTGAAGGAGCGCGAGCAGGCGCTATCTATCAGAGCTCTATTGTCTCTGGTAGTGATACTTGCTCCAAGGTGGCGGACGTAGACGCTGAACGCGAGTCGGTCATCATTACGGACACTATGCCCGCCCTGGCAGCCCCTTTGGTGACCATAGACGACTGGGACCTGAGCTACGATCCAGACCCGCCTTGCTTGAACCCCCCTCAGTGCGATTTGTGCGATCCCTACCGCAGCGGCAACGAACTTACGGTGACCATTACCCACACTCACACCACCATCGTTGGCTTCGTGATCGGGCTACAGGAGATCAACCTCACGGCCAGCGCGACCATGCGCATCGAACCTGGGGGCCTTGCCCCCACGCCGGCCCCTCCGTAGAGGGCTAAGACTATCTGCTTCCCAAGGCCATGGAGGCTCGCGTATGCACCGGTATAGTAGGCAAGGTAAAACAGAGGGACAGGCGCTAGTAGAGACGGCGGTCTTGCTTCCCTTTCTCCTTCTCCTTGTGATGGGGATTATCGAGTTCGGTCTCATCTTCTATGGCTATGTGCGGGTCTCTAACGCCACCCGGGAAGGGGCCAGAACGGGGTCGCTGTGGCTGATGAACCGAGACCCGGGAGACTCATACGTTGATTTGCGGGCCACAGTGCTCGACGCGATACAGGCCGAGTTCAGTGCCGCACTAGATGGTGACATTGACGTTAAACCTGAGTTTCCGCCAGACCCCGACCCCGAACCGGGTGATCCGCTTACCGTTACTGTTACCTATGACTATCCCCTGCCCATCGTTTCGGGCTTGCCCATCATCAGTGACATCATCGGCCCGAGTTTTCCCTTGAACAGAACGGTTGTCATGCGTTTCCAGTAGGCTAATGTGTCGATATAGGGGGCACTATGGGGCTTTATGATCTGCGCCAAGAGAGAGGCCAGGCTGTTGTCCTGGTAGCGTTGTTAGTGATGTTCGCCTTCATCGCCCTCACGGCACTGGCGATTGATGGCGGCCACATCTACGTAACTAGGCGAAACCTGCAGAATATCGCTGATGCCGCCTGCTTGGCAGCGGCCACGGAACTGTCGCTCCACGGCACCGCTCTGGAGGCCGAGAACGCCGCCGTAGACTATATCCTCGACAATGGTGGCGATGATACGCTCTACACACCGCCATCAGGGAGCGGAGTAACCTTGACGAAAGGCATCGAGGTAACAGGCTCTGACGTCAGAGTGGCCCTGCAGCATGAGTTGGATACCTATTTCACGGAGATTTTCAACCGTTCGGGTGCTCTAGTGGGCGCCCGGGCCCATTGCAGCTCTTCGGCAGGCGGACATCTCCTGCCTATCGCTGTGCGCCGCTTTGCAGCCCAGGAAGACCCAGCAGATCAGGTAGACCTCCTGGCCAATAAGTACGCCGACCCCTTCTGGGACCCTTGGTATGGGCCCGGATACCCCGCCGATTCAACTCCAACCCCTTGGAACGGGAGATATGGCCCGATGACCATCTATTTCCCCACAGACTATGTTCCCAGCGACGGAGTCAAGGATGAGGACCAGACTGGGGCCATAGACTGCGACCTCCCGCCCAAAGATGGAGATCATGAGGGAGCATGCGTGCTGGGGCAGGGAGTATCGACCAATAGTCCAGGCTCCAACTTCAGGGGCTTTGTTCTCCTTGATGCCCGAAACATCGCCCAGGGCCCGGTCGAATACTATAACGGGGCCACGGGGCAAGCGGACACCAACAAAGACGTCTCCGAGAAATGGTTCCGCTACCGCTACCCCGGTCCCCTTCCCGTTGTTGGCGACCAGTTAGGCCTCCTCGATGGGGTCTCTAACAAGTTCGCCGTCGACGCCATGGTCGAGTACTATCGGGTGGGGCAGGAGTTCGTGGCTGTCGTCTACGACGGCTATATCTGGCAGAGCCCAGATTTCGATATCTCTATCACCCCCCTCTATCAGCCTATTACTCCAACCGTGGCTGACCCTGCCACTTATGAGATCGCTCTGTGGAAGGCTGGGCCAGCGCCGTGGGCTGACAACCTGCTTGTAACGCTGACTCCCTATTTTATGTATGAGACCACCGAGATTACCACCACCGTTGATTTCGACCCGACCCCCCCTATACTGGTGCCAATGAGCGGGGCTACGGTAACTACAACAATGGAGGTGTACGCTCTTGACGCTTTGACCGGAACCAACTACCTGAGTGCTCTCACGGTCGAGGCCTACGACAGCGTCCTGGGGTTGAAAGACTGGGTTTCTACATACTTCAGTTACGGGACTATCGCCTCAGACTTCACTATGTATGCCGGCGCTCTAGAGTTCTACGTGGAGCAGGGGGATGCGTTGAATATCGACCTTACCACCAGGGGGTACGGATTCCAAGATAATAACGCACCCCTCCGGGCTGATCCCGATGGCTATACATGGAGCGATGTCTTCACCTCGGGTCAGTTGGACACCATAAAGATCAAAGACGGTACGGATTGGCCTAAGAAACCACCGTTTGCCCTGACTGTCAGGGAGGATGCCCCGCTGGGCTCCTATAGCGTGCGATTGACCGCCAACCATGGAGGCACACCCGAACGCAGCGTAGAGGTCACCGTGCACGTCATCGCTCCTTCTTCAGGAGGGGACCCCGACAGATTCATCATCGTTCAGGGGTTTGCCAATTTTCGAATCAGTTACATCGATAACAATACAGTCGCGGCCTATGCTATCGGGCCCATTGTTCAAGATGCAAGTGAGGAGATCACATCAGGGCAGGTCCCTCGCCTCTTGTTATGGGACTAGTGAGGCTGCTCAGGCTCTAGGGGTGACCTATTTGGTGAGGCCATAGACGGCGCCCAATAGCTCTGGCAACGGATTGGTTTCGGACCCTAATTCGTCTTTGCCAAAACGGAACCTTTCTGGTAAAATAGTCTTTAATAAAGAGCAACCATCTCGTCCCATCAACTAGGTGGAGGACACGGAGGTACAACATGTTACGTCGAGGCAGGGTCATCATCTTGTTAGGGCTTATTCTGGCTGTCATAACGGCTGGTGCGGTTTACTATTACCTGCAACAAGGGGTAGCACCTTCACCAGAAGAGGAGGAGATACGGACGAAACCGGTCCTCATAGCCTTGGAACCTATTGAGGAGCGCGCCGATATCCCTGCGGAGGCTGTGGGGACTGAAGAATGGCCCGAGGACCTCATCCCCGCCAATGCGCTGCACAACCCGGCCGAGGTGGTGGGGAAGAAGGCTCTGGTACCCATCATGGAAGGCCAGATCATCCTCTCCGACATGCTCATCGACAAACAAAAGGTCCTCGAGGAAGGGAGATTTGCTGCCTTCGCCATCCCCGAGGGCAAAGTAGCCTTCGCCGTCCCTGTCGATGCCATCCACACCGTGGCTGGGGCCATCCAGGCCGGTGACTTTGTGGATGTCCTGGTAACCATCACCTTTGACGCCGTGAAGCGAACAGGGGCAGCAACAGAGGGGGGAGCAGAGATTGTACCCGTCCAAGTCCTGGCTGCCCAACTCACCCTGCAGGATGTGGAAGTCCTGAGGGTAGGGGCTTGGAATGTGCCGCCTCCCACGGAGGAGACGGCGGAGGAAGAGGCCGCTCCTCCGCCCCAAGACTTCCTAACCCTGTTGGTCAATCAGCAAGACGCGCTGGTTCTGAAATACGCTCGAGATGACCCCAACTTCAATGTAGACTTCGCCCTACGGGGTGTGGAGGATCATACTATCGTGAGCACCGAGTCGGTGACCCTACAGTATGTCCTGACCCGCTTCAAAGTCACTGAGCCGGCGCCACCACCGACTATCGGACCATAGGAAAGCGAAAGGATGGTTGAGGAACGAGGAGAGAAGATCCGAGTTTTGATTGTTGATGATATCCCCGAGACACGAGAGAATCTGCGGAAACTGCTTCAATTCGAGAAGGATATCGAGGTTGCAGGGGAGGCTCCAGGTGGGGCCGAGAGCATCGACATGGCCAAGGAACTGGCCCCCCATATCGTCCTCATGGACATCAATATGCCCGATCTGGACGGCATCTCTGCCGCAGAGGCGATCCTCCAAGCCAGCCCCCATACCCAACTCGTAATGATGTCCGTGCAAGGTGAGGTCGACTACCTCCGGCGTTCCATGCTGGCGGGCGCGCGCGAGTTCCTCACCAAACCGTTCACGAGCCATGAACTGGTGACCACTATCCGCCGGGTCCATAAGTTAAAGCCCAGGGTAGAAGCACCACCCCTCATCCAGCGCGCCCCGCCTCTCGGGGAGATCTCTCACCCCACCAAGCGGGAGAAAAGGGGAAAAGCGATCGCTCTCTATAGCCCCAAGGGAGGCGTCGGTTGCAGCACCATCGCCACCAATTTGGCCATCGCTTTGGGAAAAGAGGGCGAAAAGAAGGTGGCCTTAGTGGACTTCGGTCAACAGTTTGGCGACCTGGCGGTGCTCTTGAACCTCCAACCCCAATCTACCGTCGGCGACCTAGCGTCTCGTATCGAGGAATTGGACGATTTTCTCTTGGACGAGGTGATGCAGGTCCACCCCTCTGGCGTCAAGGTCCTCCTAGCACCTCGTGGGCCTGAGATGGCGGACCTGGTGGCTCCTGAGCATATGAGGAGGATCCTGGCCCAATTGAAGAGCATGTATGACTACATTGTTGTTGACACAGCGTCATCCCTTTCCGACTTGACATTGGCGGTTCTAGAGGGCTCCGACAAGATCCTCCTGGTAATCACCCCGGATATACCAACCATCAAGGATGCGAGACTTTTCTTCGAGGTGATGGAGGCCTTGGGTCATCCTCTGGAAGATATTATGTTGGTGCTTAACAAGGTGGATCGCCGAGCCTCTATCCAGGAGGAGAACATCAAGGCTCACATAAAGCACCCCATCGCCTCTCGGATCAGAAACGACCGAGAGGCCGCTCTCGCCGCTGCCAATAAAGGGATTCCTGTACTCATCGGCCAAAAGAATAGGCCGATCTCCCAAGATATCTTGACCTTGGCCCATCAACTAAGGGGAGAACTGGGGAAAGTAGAGAAGGCTGTACCCGAGGAAGCGGTGTCGGGGGTAAGGGGTTTAATGAGACGGATTTTCCGCTCCCCCGGGATCCTGTAAGGATACCAACCATCGCTTCCTTACAGGAAAGAGAGGAGGCCAAACGCATGTCGCTTCTCAAAAGGATCGAGAGGAACCAAGAGAATTCGCCGGAGGCCACGCCTTCGAGATTAGAAGAGTTGCGTATCAAGCGGCGGCCTGCCAAGTCCGCTCGCGATGCCCACGCCGAACTGAAGAGCCAAGTCCGGAGAAAGGTCATTGCTGAACTCGATCCCCGGATGGACCTCTCCAAGACCACAGAGGTGAGGGAGGCGATCGAGGAGATCTTTAGCGCCGTCTTGGCTGAGGAGAATATCATCCTCAGCCGGACTGAGCGGATGACTCTTTTCGAACAGGTAGCCGCGGAGATCATGGGCCTGGGGCCCTTGGAGTCTCTCCTCCGGGATGAGACGGTCACCGAAATCATGGTCAATGGCCCAGACAATATCTATGTAGAGCGCCACGGCAAGGTGGAAAAGACTCCCTACAAGTTTGAGGGCGACGACCATGTGTTGCGCATCATAGATCGGATCGTCGCTCCCCTTGGCCGCCGGATAGACGAGAGTCAACCTTATGTGGACGCCCGACTGCCCAATGGCGACCGAGTAAATGTCATCATCCCCCCTCTTTCCATTGTCGGGCCGGTAATCACCATCCGCGTCTTCGCCAAGATCCCCTTCACCATGGCGGATTTCATAGAGATGGGAACCTTCGCCCCGGAGTTGGCGGAGTTCGTCGAAGCCTGCGTCAAGGCGCGATTGAATATCATCATCAGCGGCGGCACCGGCTCCGGCAAGACGACCACCTTGAACGTTCTCTCTGCCTATATCCCCAACCATGAACGGATAGTAACTATCGAGAACGCCGCGGAACTTCAGCTCCAACAAGAGCACGTGGTATCGTTGGAGTCTCGCCTCCCCAACATAGAGGGGAAGGGCGAGGTGACCATCCGGGATCTGGTCATCAACTCCCTCCGAATGCGCCCAGATCGGATCATCGTGGGCGAGGTGCGAGGAGGGGAGGCCTTGGATATGCTCCAAGCGATGAACACCGGCCATGATGGGGGCATGACCACCCTCCACTGCAACAGCCCTCGCGATGCCCTAGCCCGTCTGGAGACCATGGTCCTCATGGCCGGCGAGGATCTCCCCCACCGAGCGATCCGGGAACAGATCGCCTCCGCTATCCACCTCGTCGTCCACCAGGAACGGATGCGGGATGGCTCTCGGAAGGTCGTCCAGGTGACCGAGGTACAAGGGATGGAAGGGGATGTCATCGTCATGCAAGATATCTTTGCCTTCGAGCAGTTGGGATATGAGGGAGGGCAGATCATCGGCCAGTTACGCTCCACCGGAGTCCGACCCAAATTTACGGGGTTAATCGAGGCTTCGGGGATCCATCTTCCTCCCAGCATATTTGGCTATGATGCTCGCGGGCGGAGGCTCTGAAAGGGGGAACCGTGGACCCTATCCCGATCATAGCGGCGATGACCGGCCTCTCTATAATCGTCCTCTTTTGGGGGGTATCTCGAACCATAGGTGGTGAGTCAGACCTAATCCAGATACGGTTAGGTCGGTATACCGCTCCAGAAGCCGAGAGCCCCTCATTAGCCGGGGAAAAGGAGCAAAAGGCTCCCCTCATAGTGGAGGGCCTCAATCGCGCCATCGCTCAGCAGAGTTTTGGCCAGCGAATGGCTACCGAACTGGCCAGAGCCGATTTAAGGCTCACTATAGCAGAGTATTTTCTCTTCAACCTAGCCTCCACACTCATAGGTTTCCTGATCGCCCTTCTTCTCTTCCGCAATATTCTGGCCATAGTGGGTGCCCTCCTGGGCTTCTATTTCCCCCGTCTCTATATTGGGATGCGCCAGCGGCGCCGGTTGGTCGCTTTCAACAACCAACTAGGCGACACCATCACGCTTCTGGCCAACTCCCTTCGCTCCGGCTATAGCCTCCTGCAATCTATGGAGACGGTAGCCAAGGAACTGGCCCCTCCCGTCTCTGAAGAGTTCAGTCGGGTGGTACGGGAGATAGGCTTAGGTCTCTCCAATGAAGAAGCCCTCAATAACCTCCTCCGCCGCGTGAATAGCGAAGACTTGGATCTGATGATCACGGCTATTAACGTCCACCACGAAGTAGGAGGAAACCTGGCGGAGATCCTAGAGACCATCGGACATACTATCCGAGAGAGGGTGCGGATCAAGGGAGAGATCCGGACTATCACCGCGGGCCAGAGGTTCTCGGGATATGTAATAGCCCTCCTTCCCCTCGGGCTAGGAGCCTTCCTCTTCATCTATAACCCAGAATATATGTCGGTTCTCTTCACGGACCAATGCGGCCTAGCCATGCTCATCATGGCGGCCCTGGGGATGGTTATCGGCTTCTTCATTATTCGACGGATAGTAGCCATAGAGGTATAGAAAATGTTGACCTATCTACCTTTCCTTTTACCCTTAGCCCTAGGAGGGAGCATCGTCCTCATCTTCATGGGGTTGGCCTCTCCGCGGACGGTAGACCCGGTGCAAGCCCGCCTAGACCAGTTCGCCACGCGGCGGGTCCCGACCTTGGAGGAGATCGAACTGAGGGAACCCTTCTCTGAAAGGATGATAATACCCCTTATTCAAGGGATAGCCGGCTTTATCGGCCGTCTGGCTCCTCATCGTAACGTGGAGAGCCTACGCCACAGGCTGGAATTAGCGGGCACCCCCTATGACTGGGGAGCGGCCGAGTTCCTAGGAGTTCGGGGGCTTTCCGCTCTGATCTGTGGGGCTCTTCCCCTCGGGCTTCTACTTTTGGCTCAGGCTCCCCTTCGCGACCTTGTCCTCTTCACCATCCTTTTGGGAGCACTAGGGTTTTACTTACCTCTCATCTGGTTGTGGAGGAAGGTTCAGCAGAGACAGGGGGAGATCTTGAAGGCTCTCCCCGATGCCCTAGACCTTTTGACCATCACCGTGGAGGCAGGCCTGGGATTCGACGCGGCTATGAGTAGGGTGACGGAGAAGTGGGACAATGAGTTGAGTTGGGGCTTTGCGCGCACCATCGCAGAGATAAGCATGGGGAAAGGGCGAAAGGCGGCACTGCGCGATATGGCGGATCGTGCCGAAGTGCCCGAACTCACTAGTTTCGTAGCCGCTATCATCCAGGCTGACCAGTTGGGCGTGAGCATCGCCAGGGTGCTCCGCATCCAATCAGAACAGATGCGCATCAGACGCCGGCAACGGGCTGAGGAGTTGGCCCAACAGGCCCCGATTAAGATGTTGATCCCTCTCACCTTCCTCATCTTCCCAGCCATCCTGGTAATACTCCTGGGTCCTGCCATCCCTCAACTGCGAGACGTCTTCCTCACCGGTGGAATATTCTAGCCTAGTCAATCTCACCCGAGGTTGCATCCTCGCCAACCGGGTCCGGAAAGCCCAACGATTCTGGGAAAGAGCCAAAGGCCTCATGGGGCGTTCTTCCTTAGAGGAGGGGGAAGGACTTCTCATAGAACCCTGCACCTGGATCCAGACTTTCGGCATGGCCTTCCCCATCGACGTTCTCTACCTGGATGACGAAGGAACGGTGGCACGCACCTGCTGCTCCTTGCGCCCCAATCGGCTGGGCCCCTTCGTCCGGCGAGCACACTCGGTGCTAGAACTCCCAGCCGGAACTATCGTCCGCTCGGGGACCAAGGTGGGAGATCGGCTAGAAGAGAAACCGATCGGGGCGACCAGTTGAGCCTAAAGCAAGGGTGGCGAGAAGCGAGAAACTCCTTCTTGGATCTTCTCTTCCCTCCCCGTTGCGGCGGGTGTGGTCGCTCAGGTTCTTGGCTTTGTCCCACCTGTATCAGCGAAATCGAGTTTATAGAACCGCCTCTCTGCTCTCGGTGTGGGCTTCCCTCGGTAGAAAACCCCTGCCTCTCCTGTCAGATAGACCCTCTGACCATCGACGGTATCAGAGGGGTAGGATACCTGCGGGGTCCTCTGAAGCGCGCCATCTACCAGTTCAAGTACCGCCAAAAGTGTAAGCTGGCCCTTCCGTTGGCGGATCTGATGCATCAGTATCTCTTGGAGAACCCCTTGCCCGGGGACTTGATCGTGCCTGTACCCCTGCACGTGACGTCCTCCAGCCGCTAAAGCGGGCGGCTTCCCGCGACCTCGCCGGGGGCCCTGGCCTGTTAAGTGCCAGGACAGGCGAGGAACCCTTTACGCGGAGGCCCCGTCCGGGCCCTGCCACGGGCTAGAATAACCTGAGCGGCGTTCACGTCCCGTGGAGCCGTGAAGCCGCAGCGAGAGCAGTTATGTTGACGTTCCGAAAGCGCCTTGGACACGACGCAACCGCAGTAAGAGCACACCTGGGATGTGCAGTTCGGGTCAACCTTGACCACCAGAGTACCGGCCCTCTCGGCTTTGTACTCCAGCATAGCCAGGAATTGCGCCCAACCGGCGTCTCCCATACTCTTGCTGACGTGACTGCGGCAGAGACCCTTGACGTTCAGGTCCTCGACGGCGATGAAACCGTACTCCTGCACTAGGCGGGCCGACAGTTTGTGCTGGAAATCGCGGCGCTTGTCCGCTATGCCGGCGTGCTGTTCCCTGAGTTGACGCGAAAGCTCCCGGAAGCGTTTGCTCCCCCGCTGGCAGCGGGCGCGTTTCCGCTGAAGCAAAGCGATCTTCTCTCCCCCCTGCCGGAACCAGCGGGGGTTTTCCACCTGCTCCCCGGTGGAGAGCGTGGCGAAGGATTCCAATCCTATATCCATCCCCACCGCCGGGCCGTCGCGAGGCGGGACTTCCGGGTCCGGCAGTTCGACCTGGAGGACAACGTGCCAATTGGCTATCCGATCCCGCTTGAGGACCGCCATCTTGATGATGCCTTCCTCCGGAATCGGCCGGTGCTGAAACAGCCGGATCAGACCCACCTTCTGGACGTAGAGTCGCTCATCCTTAAATCGGATGCCGTCCCCGTAGACGTAGCAAACGGACTTGAACCAGCCCTTGCCTTTGAAACGAGGGTAGCCAGGCTTCTCCCCCGCCTTGACACGCCGAAAGAAGGCTTGAAACGCCTTGTCCAGGCGGCGGAGCGTCTGCTGGAGGGAGGTATAGTTGCACCAGGCCAGATCGGGGTCGAAAGCGCGGATCGCCTTGAGTTGGTTGGCCTGGTCGGTGTAGCGGATGCTCACGCCACACCGCCGCCAGGCTTCTCTCCGCTCCTGGAGGGCAGCGTTGTAGACCTGGCGGTGGATCTCCAGAATGCGGTTGAGTGCTTGCCTCTGCTGTTGGTTGGGATAGAGGCGGAACTTGTAGCTCAGGACCATCTACTTCCCCTTCTGGGCCCCGATGTACGCGCCGATCATCTCCGCCGAGACCTCCGCAGATGGGCGCCGGCACTTCGGGCACCAGACGAAGTGGTAGCGGATGTGATACACGCCGCCCGAATGGATTTGATAGTTCATAGCGGTCCAAATTATAGCACGCTTGTTCTACCCTGTCAAGCCGAAACAGCCGGCCTTTTGGCCGCCTCGCATTCCCCTGTCGCCTACGGGAGGATCTTATGGATAGATTGCCGGAAAGAGGGTATAATGAAGGCGTGCTCTTGACCCGGGCACTGAGCGAGCGAAGCGGACTACCAGTAGAAGAAGAGAGCCTGGTGCGCATCAAAGAGACCGCTCCCCAGGTGGCTCTCAAGGCTGATGAAAGGCGCAAGAACGTGAGAGGCGCTTTTCGCAGCCAAGGTGAAAAGTTAAAAGATAGGCAGGTTCTTCTCATCGACGATGTCTGTACCACCGGGGCTACCCTGGAGGCTTGTGCAGAGGCCCTCCGCGAGAAGGGAGCACGATCTGTCTGGGCTCTAGTCCTGGCCCGTGAGACTTAGGAGAAAGGAACTCTAAGATGAACATCATCATCACCGGCAAGAATATGGAAATCGGCGATGTGCTGCGAGAATATGTGGAGAAGAAGGTCGAAAAACTAGATCGCTACCTTTCCACCGTCAGCGAGGCGAGAGTGGAACTAGCCGTCGAGGGCACAAGAGACGCCGAGCACAGCCAGGTAGCGCAGATCACTCTCAGAACAAAGGGCTCTATCCTACGTAGTGAAGAGAGATCCTCCGATATCTTCGCCTCCGTCGATGCCGCCCTGGACAAGATCTACCGCCAGATAATACGGCACAAGGAGAAGAGGCATCGCCGAGGGCGAGGGCCAGAAGAGGGGCTCCCCCCTCTTGAGGAAGAAGAGACGCCCCGCATCGTGAGAACCAAGCGCTTTCCGGTAAGGCCTATGGATGAGGAAGAGGCTATCGAGCAGATGGAACTTCTGGGTCACGATTTCTTCATCTTCTTCAACGCCACCACCGGTCAGGTGAACGTCCTCTATCGGCGCCGAGATGGTAACTACGGCCTCATCGAGCCAGAAGTAACGTGAGTGAAGACAAAAGACGACTTCTTTTTGTCTGTACGGGCAACCTCTGCCGTTCACCCATGGCCGTGGGGTTCACAAAGGAGTTGCTTAAGACCCAAGGCCGTGAGGAGGAGTACGAGGTTACCTCCGCGGGCACCTGGACGGTGGAGGATCATCCCCCAGCCCCCCTAGCCGTGGAAGTGATGGCCGAGCGGGGCGTCGATATCTCCTCCCACCGCTCCCACAGGCTGACCCAAAAAGACCTGGAAGATGCTGACCTGGTGGTGGTGATGACCCAAGGCCACAAGGAGGTCTTGACCCTGGAATTTCCCAAGGAGAGAGGCAAGATCTACCTGCTGAGCGAATTGGCAGGCGAAAACTACGACATAGAGGACCCCTACCGCACAGAATCCCTGGAACTCTACCAACAATGCGCCGACCAGATAGAGGGACTCCTGCGGGAAGGCTATCCCCGGCTAATCGAACTCCTAGAGCCACAAGAAGAGGGCTGAGGTACACTCAGCCCTCGATTTTTCAAAATCAAAGTGGCCAGTCAAGACCCAGCTTCCGCTTTCAGGCGGATATGACTGGCCGTTCTCACGTGCGAAGAAACGCCCCCATCAGTTGAATCTCCACCCGGCTATCGTCCACCACCAGAATCTTGATCTGGTCGGGTGGGGGCAGAATTGAATACAACATATTCGTCTCCTAAAGATCGGCAAAATAGGCGGAGCAGGCCCGGTCAATCATCTCTGGCGTGGCTAGGGGTCTGAGACGCTTATACCTAGCGATGTCCAGCAACTGATCGACAATGTCACGGGGGTGGCAGTTCCTGAAGTCCCGTTGGGGCTTGACGTACCACTCGCGCACCAGGTGCATGAAACCCTCTGGTGTGTACTCGACGCCTCGCGTCCCACATGCGTTCTGGAAGACCTGGTGGAACTCCTCGGCCGTGGGGTTGTCCACCTTGATCTTGTGGCGAATCCGGCGTAGGAAAGCATCGTCCACCAAGTCGACGGGGTCCAGGTTGGTGGCGAAGACAACCAGCTGTTCGAAGGGGATCTCGATCTTCTTGCCCGTGTGCAAGGTCAGGAAATCAACGCGCGTCTCCAGAGGGACCATCCAGCGGTTGAGCAGGTCCTGGGGGTCGATCTGTTGTCGGCCGAAGTCGTCAATTAGGAACATTCCACCGTTGGCTTTCATTTGGAAGGGCGCCTCATAGTACTTGACAGCTGGATCCCAGATGAGGTTGAGACTTTCCAGCGCTAGCTCTCCGCCCACCATGATGGCAGGGCGCTCAACCAGTACCCAGCGCTCATCCAGGGCGGTTTCACCGAGGCCGAATTCTTCGCCTCCTTCAGCAGGACAAGGCTCTCCGTCGATCGGGGAGTGGTTTAACCCATCGTAGACCCTAATGATATCGCTATCCACGGAGGCGGCATAGGGAATGTAGATCGGCTCGCGGGCCAACAGCCGGGCCATGCGGATGGCGGCAGTGGTCTTGCCATCGCCCGGAGGACCGTAGAGAAAGACCGACTTGCCGGAGTTGACCGCCGTGCCAATCTTGTCAAGCATGGCCTGGTTGACCACCAAGCCCTCGAAGGCTGCCGCTATAGCAGCTTCATCGAACAAGACCTCATCCACGGCCTGGGCACGGACCATGGCGTTGTACCGTTCCAAGGGGACCGGCGCTGGCCCCACGTATTGGTTGCGCCCCAGCGCTTCGTGAACCCGTTCGATCCCTTTGCTGAGGATGGTGTAGCGATATCCTCGTTCACCGAGGCCGGCCACCCCGATGACGTTGATCAATTGTTGTCGCTTGAGCATTTCCAGCACCAGCTCGACCACATTGACAAAGGGCAGGTGCAGTTGGCGACTGATTTCGCCGGCCGCAATTTCGCTGGCATTGTAGATCAGCTTGAGAGCCAGTTCGCCCAATAGACCCGTGGTCAGCCCAGTCTCCTCGATGGAGAGTGGCCGCTTCAGTATCTGCTGGCGCTGTGTCTCATTCATCTTCTCGCTTACCTCCTGCCGCATTTGACGGTTCCCTAGCGCTATGGCGGCTGACTATCGTTGTTCGATAGAATGCCACAAAGGCTTGGCTTTGTCAAACAGTTACCGCTCCCGGTTCTTCATCAGACAACTCTTAGAGGGACAAGAAAAGGGCTGAGGTCTACCCCAGCCCTCGATTCTTCCAAATCGAAGTGCCCGGCCCAGGAAACGAACGGCATAGGTCTTCAGGCACTTCAGGCAGGTATGATTCCCCTGTCACTTTAGCCAAAGATTCGCCGCCTCAGGGACTTTTTGCCTCGGGAGAAGCGTGACGGCCTCGGTTGGGCATACCGCCCTACACACGCCGCATCCGAAACACCTGGCGGGATCGATATAGACTTTGGAAAGTGCAGAGGAGTAGAATTGGGCCCCGAACTGACACTGACTCATACAAGACTTACACCCCGTGCAGAGGTCCCAATCTACTTGGCAGATGTATTCCGCTCGGAAGAAGTAAAGAACCCCGCAGCAAGCTGCGGGGCTTTGGGCCTACTCCCACAGCTTTA